>KI259800.1:13816-30076 GCA_000467935.1 Peptostreptococcaceae bacterium oral taxon 113 str. W5053 | reverse complement strand
CTCTTTTTTTATCTGTTTTTGTCACCGTTGCCTTATCACATTACATTTTCTTTTTCCCACGATCTTTCAAGAGATAAGAATAAAAAAGACTCCTGAATCAATTCAAGAGCCTTTTTATAAAATCTTTATTTGGAATAATCGTAGAAGCCTTTACCGGTCTTTCTACCAAGTAAACCTGCACGAACCATTTTTCTCATCAACGGATGAGGACGATATTTCGGATCGCCGAATTCATTATAAAGAACTTCCATGATCGCAAGACATACATCCCAACCGATCAAATCACCAAGAGCCAAAGGTCCCATGGGATGATTTGCACCTAATCTCATTGCCGCATCAATATCTTCTACAGATGCCAAGCCATCAGCCAAAATGCCGACGCCTTCATTAATCATAGGAATCAACACGCGATTTACTACAAAACCGGGACCTTCTTCTACACGAACCGGAGTTTTTCCAACCTCTTCCGAAAGTGCAATAATTTTTTCGGTAATAGCTTCATCGGTTAATTTTCCGTTAATAACTTCAACCAATTTCATCATGGGAACCGGATTGAAGAAATGCATGCCGATAACTTTTGCCGGACGCTTTGTAGCTGCACCGATTTCCGTAATAGATAGAGAGGACGTGTTGCTTGCCAGGATAGTTTTTTCATCGCAAACTTCATCCAATTCTTTAAAGATTGCTTTTTTAATCGTAGCATTTTCAGTAGCAGCTTCGATGACAAGGTCACAATCTTTAATATCCTGAATGTCACTGGAAATCGTAATACGAGCTAAAATAGCTTCTTTTTCAGCGGCCTCCATTCTGCCCTTTTCAACGCTTTTCGTAAGCATTTTGTCGATACCCTTTAGAGCTTTTTCCAATGCTTCCGGTAAAATATCACGAAGAACAACTTCATGTTTTGCTGCCAATACTTGTGCAATCCCTGCACCCATAACGCCTGAACCGATTACTGCAATTTTCATTTCATTTCCTCCTTATGGATTAACAGCTCTTGAAATTAGCTTTTCTCTTTTCAAGGAATGCTTGCATCCCCTCTTTTTGATCTTCTGTAGCGAAACACAGGCCGAAAACATGTTCTTCAATAGTCATACCGGAATCAATATCTGTTTGCATACCGGTGTTAATCGCTTGTTTTGCATACTGAACCGCAAGTTTTGCATTTTTTTGAATGTTTTTTGCCATTGCCACCGCTTTATCCATTAATTCTTCCGGTTCCGCCAATTCGTCAACCAAACCAATACGATAAGCCTCTTGTGCCGGAATAATTTCAGCTGTATAAATCAGCTGTTTTGCTTTTCCCATTCCTACGAGACGCGCCAAACGTTGCGTACCGCCGAATCCCGGTGTAATGCCAAGACCGACTTCAGGTTGTCCGAATTTTGCTTGTGTAGATGCAATGCGAATATCACAGGCCATGGAAATTTCACATCCGCCACCCAATGCAAATCCATTGACTGCAGCAATGACCGGCTGTCTTAAGGTTTCAATAATACGGAATGTTTTCATTCCAACTTGACCCCACAAAGCCCCTTGTGCCGCATTTAGCGGTGCCATTTCACTAATATCAGCTCCGGCAACAAAAGATCTGCCTGCTCCGGTAAGGATAACTACATCAACAGCTTGATCTTTGTTGATTGCCGTAAATGCATCTGCTAATTCCGCCATTAAAGTTGCATTTAAAGCATTCAGGCTCTTTTCATTATTAATAGTTACAGTGACAATACCATTATTTTTTTCGACAAGTAACAATTTATAATCCATACCGTTTCACTCCCTGATTTTTTATTCTTTTATATTTTATTGAGCTTTTTTCTTTGCGCTCGCATTTTCAACAAGTTTTACAAGTTCTGGAATGACTTTATGAAGATCTGCTACGATACCAAGATCTGCTACTTCAAAAATCGGCGCATCCGGATTTTTGTTTACCGCAACGATAAAATCCGATTCTTCCATGCCTGCCAAATGTTGAATTGCTCCGGAAATTCCAAGCGCCATATACAAGTTCGGTCTGACCGTTTTCCCTGTTTGTCCTACTTGACGTTCTTTTTCCAACCACCCTGCATCAACAGCCGCACGAGAACCGGATACGACAGCATTTAATGCTTTCGCAAGAGACTCCGCTTCCGGAATTTTGTCTTTACCGCCGAATCCACGACCTGCAGATACAAGAATTTTAGCTTCTTCAATCTTAACCATTTTCTTAGTTGCCACTTGCTCTTCCAAAATTTCTACATTGAAATCTTTTTCTTCGAATTTTACTTCAAATTTTTCCACATTTGCTTTTAAGCTTTCGTCAGCTTGTAATTTTTGCATTACACCAGGACGTACTGTAGACATTTGAGGACGAAAATCTGTACAGATAATAGTAGCCATTAAATTTCCGCCGAATGCAGGACGAGTCATCAATAAAAGATTCGTTCCTTCCTCAATATCAAGACCTGTACAATCTGCCGTTAAACCGGTATGCACACGTGCAGATACACGAGGAGCAAGGTCACGTCCGATAGATGTAGCTCCAAATAGCATAATTTCCGGTTTTTTAGCTTCAACAACTTCATACACAGCCTTTGTATACGGTTCAGTCATATAGCGGTCCAAACGATCATCTTGAACCAAAATAACATTATCAGCACCATGATGAGCCAATACTTCAGCCAACGGTTCAATGTCTTTACCGACAACAACCGCAGTTACCTCTGCATTTCTCTTTGCAGCAAGTTCTTTTCCTTTTCCGACTAATTCCAAAGCAACAGTTTGAAGATGACCGTCTCTTTGTTCAGCGAATACCATTACGCCTTTATAATTTTCTAACATATCTCCACCGCCTCTTAAATAATAAACATTTCTTCCAATTTGTCCATGATGATTTGAGCGCCTTCACGAGCATCCACTTCAAAGACTTTACCGGCAGTTTTAGCGCCTTTTGTAAAGCTTTTCTTTACCTTTGTAGGAGACCCCTTTAATCCAAGGTTTGCATGATCTACAACGATATCGTTCACACTCCATACCTTTACAAGATCAGGATTATTTACTGCGTCATAAATTCTGGATACTCTCATATATCTGGGTTCATTCATGCCTCCCAAAGTGGTCAATAGACACGGAGTTTTTACCTTTAAGATTTGATAACGATCTTCATATTGACGCTTTACAACAACATAATCATCATTCACCTCTCGAATTTCTTCAACATAGCTTACACTTGGAAGATGAAGATGTTCTGCAATTTGAGGACCTACTTGAGCGGTATCTCCGTCAATCGCTTGACGACCGGCAATAATTAGATCATATTCCAAACTGTTTAATGCGCCTGCAACCGCACTGGAAGTTGCCCATGTATCGGAGCCTGCAAAAGCTCTGTCCGTCAAAAGAATAACTTCATCTGCACCCATGGCATATGCCTCTTCCAAAGCTACACTTGCTTGAGGTGGTCCCATAGTCAAAACAGTTACATGAGCTCCTGTTGCTTCTTTGATTTTTAATGCTTCTTCCAAACCCGCTTTATCATCCGGATTGATAATACTCGGAACACCTTCACGAATAAGAGTACCGGTCTTCGGATCCAATTTCACTTCGGTAGTATCCGGAACTTGTTTAATACAAACTACAATCTTCATTCTTTCTCCTCCTTATCTTAACAATGCGCCGGAAATAACCATGCGTTGTACTTCGCTGGTACCTTCGTAAATTTCCGTAATCTTAGCGTCTCTCATCATTCTTTCAACCGGATAGTCACGGGTATAACCATATCCACCGTATAATTGTACGCATTTTGTCGTTACGCGCATTGCGGCTTCCGCTGCGAATAATTTTGCATGAGCTGCTGCAACGGTATAGGGCTTACCGTTTTGTTTCATCCATGCTGCACGATAAACAAGAAGTCTTGCCGCTTCAATTTGATTTGCCAAATCAGCCAATACAAATTGCGTATTTTGGAATTTTGCAATGGAACGACCAAATTGTTTTCTTTCTTTTACATAAGCAACAGTTTCATCTAAAGCGCCTTGAGCAATACCCAATGCTTGAGATGCAATACCGATACGACCGCCGTCCAAAGTCTTCATTGCAATCTTGAAACCGAAACCTTCAGCACCCAATCTATTTTCAACCGGAACGATACAATCTTCGAAAATCAATTCGCAAGTGGAGGATCCGCGGATACCAAGTTTCTTTTCAGGAAGACCTACGGAGAATCCCTGGAAGTCTTTTTCTACAATGAAAGCTGTAATTCCCTTGGTTCCCAAAGATTTATCAGTCATCGCCATAACAACATAGGTATCTGCTTTTCCTGCGTTTGTGATAAAGATTTTGGAACCGTTAAGAACATAGTGATCTCCTTCCAATACAGCGGTAGTTTGTTGCATGGAAGCGTCCGTACCTGCATTAGGTTCTGTTAATCCGAAAGCTCCTAAATGTTCGCCTTTTGCCAAAGGTACTAAATATTTTTGTTTTTGTTCCTCTGTTCCAAATGTCATAATCGGCCATGCACATAAAGAAGTATGAGCACTTACAATAACACCCGTTGTTGCACAAACGCGCGATAACTCCTCAACTGCCATTGCATAGCCTAAGTCATCTCCACCTTCTCCGCCGTATTCTTTAGGAACGGGAATGCCGAAAAAACCTGCCTTAGCCATTTTTTCAACTGTCTCAAAGGGAAATCTCTCCTCTTCATCTACTTCCGCTGCCAGAGGTTTTACTTCTTTTTCAGCAAATTCTCTGTACATCTGTCTTAGCATTTCATGCTGTTTCGATAAACCGAATTCCATTTTCTTCCTCCTCAATATAATATTATCAACGGACAAATATTCCGTCTATGACAAACAGCCCTGTGAAAAATTTTCACAAGGCTTATCGTATCATCTTATCTTTCTACAATTACAGCGGTACCCATACCGCCACCGATACAAAGAGTTGCCAACCCTTTCTTCGCATCGCGTTTCTTCATTTCATATAACAAAGTCGTTAAAATTCTTGCTCCGCTGGCTCCAATCGGGTGTCCTAAAGCAATAGCTCCGCCATTTACATTTACCTTATCGAAATCATAACCCAATTCGTTTTTAACGGCATAAGCTTGAGCGGCAAAAGCCTCGTTCGCTTCAATTAAGTCAATATCATCAATCGTCAAACCGGCTTTTTCCATTGCTTTTTTCGATGCGGGAATCGGACCTGTTCCCATAATCTTAGGATCTACGCCCGCAGAAGCATAACTTACGATAGTTGCCAAAGGTTCTACACCCAGTTCTTTCGCTTTTTCTTCGGACATAACGATCAAGCAGGATGCTCCGTCATTGATGCCGGATGCGTTACCCGCAGTAACCGTACCGTCTTTTTTGAAAGCCGGACGAAGTTTTGCAGCGGTTTCTACAGTTTGTCCATAACGAATATATTCATCTTTATCAATAACTGTTACATTACCCTTACGATCTTTTATCTCAACCGGAACGATTTCATCATCAAAACGACCTTCTTTTTGTGCTTTTTCAGCTCTGTTTTGACTGGTTACCGCCAATTCATCCTGCATTTCTCTGGTAATCCCAAATTGTTCGCTTACGTTTTCAGCGGTAATACCCATATGATATTTATTAAAGGCATCCCATAAGCCTTCGTTAATCATATGGTCTACAACAGTACCGTCTCCCATACGAGCTCCCCAACGAGTTGTCGGTAGCAGATAGGGTGCGCTGGACATGGATTCAGTGCCGCCTGCAAGAATAATATCCGCATCACCGGCCATAATGATCTGTGCCGCCAAAGATACCGTGCGAAGTCCGGAACCGCAAACTTTGTTTACAGTTAAAGCCGGAACGGTTTCAGGGCAACCTGCTCCAAGGGTAATTTGACGAGCAACATTTTGTCCTTGACCTGCTTGTAAAACGTTTCCTAAAAGTACTTCATCAATCATATCCGGAGTAACCTTTGCGCGCTTCATCGCCTCTTTTGCCGCAATAATTCCCAAATCAACAGAGGTTAAATTTTTAAATGCTCCACCAAAGCTCCCCACCGGAGTACGAACTGCACTTGCAATAACAACCTTTCTCATGTACAAACCTCCTTAAAAATAATTCCGCTGCTTAAATAATCATACTTATCAGCAAAACAATTGTATCATAATCTGATTTTTTATGCAAACAATATTTAAAAATACTTTGCATTCTCAATTTTTTCTCGTATTTTTTCACAAAACCATATTTTGTTTATTATTTGACATTATTTTTTCTTGTTTCGCCGTTTGTCTTTGAATGTTTCAGCTTTTTCATGACTTCTTTTCTTTTTATTCTTGTCTAATATTTGTCAAATATTTTTCATTTCTTTTTTTTGTTTTTTTAGTAAAATGTACTTCGTTTGTTATTCTTTTATCTTTATTATTTTTATTCATTTGATTGTTTTTTTATTCTGTTTCGAAAATATGTTTTCTCCCTACTTTTATATATTTTTATGGTCACTTCTCATCCTTTCATTTTTTTCTTCTAAATTCTCTTTTTCCCAATATCCTTTTTTCTCCCTTTTCGTTTTCTCGAAAGGGTTGAATTAATATTTTCCGATGAATACGCGTATAAATATCAAAAAAATCGGAAAAATTTTCCGATTTTTTTAATTAATATTCCTTCAATTCTTTTTCGATTTGTGTATAGAGTTCAGACAGGGAAAGATTAACGTTTTCCATCTCGTTTCGGGTGGAATATTCCACAATACCTTCTCCTGCTTTCTTGCCCACCGTAACACGCAGAGGAATACCGATTAAATCTCTATCGTTAAATTTAATGCCCGGACGTTCCTTCCGATCGTCAAAAAGAACTTCAACGCCCTTTTCCCGCAGTTCGTTGTAAATTTTTTCCGCCAAAGCCGCTTGTGTTTCGTCTCTATCGTTAATCAAAGTAATTATCACATGATAAGGTGCTACGGATAAGGGCCAGATAATTCCCTTTTCATCGTGATATTGTTCAATCACCGCCGCCATGGAACGGGTAATCCCCACCCCGTAACTTCCCATCCAGAAGAATTGTTCTTTTCCGTTTTCATCTAAAAACGCAGCTTTTAATGCGGAGGAATATTTCTGTCCCAATTGGAAAATATTGCCCACCTCAATTCCCCTTGCCAAGGACAAAGGCTTGCCGGATAAAGGACATACATCCCCTTCTTGAACCATCAACAAATCATCGACCAATTCACATTCAAAGTCACGACCGTAATTCACATTGACCCAATGGGCATCTTTCTTATTGGCACCGGCAATCAGATTGCGCATTTTGGAAATACGACTGTCCCCAATCATACGAACACCCTTTAATCCCACAGGTCCTGTAAATCCGGCAACCGCACCGGAAAAGGCAATGCTCTGCTCGTCGGCAAAATAAAGTTCGTGTTCCGCAATTCCCAGATAATGAATCAACTTGGTCTCATTTAACTCTCTGTCTCCGGGAATAAACACCAAAACCAATTTTCCTGCCGCCATATACGCCAAAGCCTTCAAACATTTATTCGTCGCCTTGCCTAAAAATTTCGCGACGGCTTCAATACTCGTCGCATTCGGGGTGTATTTCTCTTCCATATTCAATAAGACTTCGCTTTCATCCACCGGATAAACAACCTGACACTTCTCGTCGGTAGCCGCATAACCGGACTCGTCATTGTAGGCGATGACACCTTCCCCCACTTCACTTAAAGCGATGAATTCATGGGAACTGTTCCCGCCCATAGCTCCCGCATCACCGGCTACAATCGTATAATGCAAAGCCATACGATTAAATATCTTTTCATAAGCTTTCCAGATTTCAGCATAAGATTTTTCCATAGAAGGAATATCTCTGTCGAAAGTATAGGCATCCTTCATAATAAATTCACGGGCACGGGTTACTCCGAAACGAGGTCTTTTTTCATCCCGATACTTGGTTTGAATTTGATATAAATTCATGGGAAGTTGCTTATAACTGGTCACCGAGTCTTTCATCAAGGTGGTGAAATATTCCTCCGCTGTCGGTCCGAGACAAAAATCCCGATTATGGCGATCTTTTAATTTAAACATTTCCGGACCGTATACATCCCAACGTCCGCTCTGTTCCCAAATTTCTTTCGATTGCAACGGACTCATCAAAACCTCTTGCCCTCCGATAGCATCCATCTCCTCCCGGACAATGGCTTCAATCTTTCGGATTACTCGATACCCCAAAGGTAAATAGGAATACACCCCCGCCGCATTTTTCATAATCATCGCCGCACGAAGCAAAAGCTGATGACTGGGCACTTCCGCATCTTGCGGAACCTCTCTTAATGTAGGCATATACATCTTTGATAATCGCATAAAAACTCTCCTCTTCTCTCAATTTTTTCATAAAAAAAGTCTCCCGCCTCACAAAGAGACGAAAGACATTCACTTCCGCGGTACCACTCTTATAAACCGTCAACGGTTCACCTCGACAAGATAAGGGCTTGAAACCCGTGTTGCTCCAAGGCGGGTTCTCCTCAAATTCCATGAAAGACTTGCACCGACCGTCTTCTCTCTGCACAGGACTTAAAGATACTGTTCCTCTTCTTTACAACTTAAATTTTATTATAAGACAACACTTTGATTTTTTCAATCTTTATAGCCTAATTCTTTGGCTAATTTTTCAATTTTGGAAAAGCGATGACGAATAGCCGACTTGCTCAAAGGCGGATTCGCCTTTTCTCCCAATTCTTTCAGACTGATATCCTTGTTTTTAAGACGTAACACACAAAGCGCACGCATATCCGAAGGCAGCGACTCAAGCCCCTTCTTCTCCTCAATCCACTTAATCCACTCCACCTGCTTTAAGCCCGTGTTCAACGCCTTATCCATATTGGCATTCTCACAGTTGACCAAACGATTGACATGAGCACGCATATCCTTGAGCACCCGCACATTTTCAAAATACAAAACCTCTTTGTGAGCCCCCAGCATAGCCAGAAAGTCAGAAATTTTTTCCGCCTCCTTCAGATAAACCACACGATTCTCTCCCCGAAGACTGATTTTAGACTCCAAATTCTCCTTTTCCAAAAGTCGCTTTAAACGCTTGCTATGCAAGGCATCCCGACAGACCATCTCCAAATGATAACCCTTGTTCGGATCAATTACCGTACCCGCGCCCAAAAAAGCACCCCTAAGATACGCTCTGCGCCGAAGTTCTGAATTGGTCAACTTTTGTGGAAAACGATCCTCTACGGCAAAAGTTTCCGTCGACACGCGAAGCCCTACATCCTGCAAAAATTTTTGTGCTGTGTTCACATCGTTAATGGCAACCAAATAATTATTATGATAACCCAATCGTGGATTTTTTTTCACCATAATTAACGCATCATAAGCGTACAGCGCTTTAATCAAAGAAAAAATTCTTCGAGCCAACGGATTGTTTTCCGTCAAAAACTCCACCGTCACCTCACCACGCAAAGAGAAGCCGACAGTTCCGTTCATCCGAACCATGGCTCCAATCTCCGAGATATATTCCTCTTTCCCGACAGTCATCTTCGCTAACGATGTCTTTACATTTTGTGAAAAAGACAATTTCCCTTCCCCCTTATTGACGATAAAAACGAATAGCCGCCTTTAACATATCTCTTTCTCCTCGATGCGCCAAAAACCGCAAAGCCCTTTGGAACGGAATAAATTCCGCCCGAGCAAAGCCTTCCTCCCTTTGAGCATATAATCTGCCGCATAAATAACGCATGGAATAAAAATGAACCGTCTTGCTGATTCGAACTCCGTTGGTCTTCGTGTACACATAATACACATGCCCAATATATTGATGAATCTCTCCGGATATTCCCGTTTCTTCTCTTACTTCACGCATTGCGGCAATTTCAGGTGTTTCCCCTTCTTCAATATGACCTTTAGGCAGGACCCAGTCTCCACTAAAACGGCGTAAAATCAAGGCTTTTTCATCCAGGAGAACAATTCCTCCCGCGCTTTTCTCTTCCCTCATTTGTACCCCCCCACCTTTACTGACTCTATTATACACAATAATAAGGCATAAATCTCAATTCCCGAAAATAAAAAGACCGTTTCCGGTCTCTTATCCTCGATAAATCTGTGTATAATGGTCAAAAATGGCTTGACATAGCGCCTTGGCGTCATGACGAATATATTTTAGATCAACTTGCATAAACTCTCCGCAAGTCACCGCAATCTTCTTTTCGGCAAAATAAACTTCGTCTTCCTCGGTCATCTTCACCGGCTGTTGAGCCCCATGCTCTTTGTAATGCCTTAACATATCTACATCCGCCGTCTCTTCATTGACAAAGATTCGACTTACCACACCTTCCCCTAAATAACGCTCCAAAACCCGATAATGATCCCGCACGCTAAAACCGTCCGTTTCACCCGGTTGCGTCATCAAATTGACAATATAAAACTTCTCCGCCTTGGATTTTCGAATGGCTCCCGCCAAATCCTCCACCAACAAATTGGGAATCAAACTGGTATACAAACTCCCCGGTCCCAGCAAAATCAAATCCGCTTCCTCAATCGCCTGTAAAGTCTCCGGAATACTGTGACTGAACTCCGGCTCCAAAAACAGAGTTTCAATAGGACTGCCGATCCGTAGGACCTCCTTCGGTAAAACAGACTCTCCCTTTATAATATCCCCGTTTTTCAATCGAGCGCAAAGCTTCACATCCTCCAAAGTCATCGGAAGCACCTGACCGGTAATCGCCAAAATATTTCCCGCTTCTTTTAAACCTAAATCAAAACCCCCGTAAATATCGTTTAAAGCCGCTACAAAAAGATTGCCCAAACTCTGCCCTTTGAGACTCCCCTCTTTGAAACGATAATCGAAAACCTGTGCAAAAGCCGGCTCTGCATTGGCCAAAGCGAAAAGACAGTTTCTGGCATCTCCCGGAGGAAGCATCCCCAATTCCTCCCGCAACATGCCGGAGCTGCCGCCGTCATCCGCCACGGTCACCACCGCCGTAATATACTCGGTAAACAATTTTAAACCCCGAAGCAATGTGGATGAGCCTGTTCCTCCACCTATCGTAACCACTTTTACATCATATAATCTTCTTTTTACCATAACTTTTCATCCCTGTGATAAACTACCGTCTTATGTCCCATTCCGGTCAACGCCTCCTTTAAAGCTTCGGCAATAACCACACTGCGATGTTTGCCTCCGGTACAACCTATCCCGATGACCAAAGTGTTTTTTCCTTCCTTTAGATATTGGGGAATTAAAAACCGCAAAAGCTCCGTCAGCTTCTCCATAAAAATCTCGGCTTCATTAAACCCCATCACATAATTTCTCACATTGGGCTCCAATCCCGTATGCTCCTTTAACTCCGCCACATAAAAAGGATTGGGCAAAAAGCGTACATCAAAAATCAAATCTCCGTCTTCCAACAAACCGTATTTAAAGCCGAAAGAATTGACGGAAACAAACATCACGTTTTGTTGCTCTTTTCCCCTGAAATAACCTTCAATATGCCCCTTTAAACGAGCTGTGGAAAGTTTACTGGTTTCCAAAAGCAAATCCGTCATTCCCCGCACCGTGGAAAGAATCCCCCGCTCCTTTTCAATACCGGACACCAAATCCCCGTGAAGCGCCATAGGATGGGGACGACGCAACTCCTTATAACGGCGAATTAACACCTCATCTTCCGCATCCAGGAAAAGCAGCGTCACCCGATGCCCCTTTTGCTTTAACGTTTGAATAGTTCCGCTTAAATCACGAAAAAAATCTCCTCCCCGAAGATCCACAACCACTGCCAAATGCTCAATAGTTTTACTGGAAGACTCGGTCAAATCCACAAAATTCATAATCAAAGAAGGCGGCAAATTGTCCATGGAATAATAGCCCATATCTTCAAAAATTCGCAAAGCGCTACTCTTCCCTGCACCGCTTAATCCGGTAATAATGACAATATTCATACTGCACCTCCTAAAAATTATTCTTCCCCTAAAATTTTAACTTCCCTCTCTAAACAAACACCGAATTTATCATACACCAATTTTTGAACCATATGAATTAAAGTCAACACATCCTCACAGGTGGCTTCTCCCTCATTGATTACAAAACCGCAATGCTTCTCGCTAATCATCGCATCTTTATAGCGAAAACCCCTCAAACCCGTATCCTCGATTAACTTCCCCGCAAAATAACCTTCAGGACGCTTAAATGTACTGCCGGCACTGGCCTTATCCAAAGGCTGCTTAAAGTTGCGACGTTTTGTATACTCCTCCATCAACGCGCTAATCTCCTCCGGATTTCCGGGCATCAAAGAAAACCCGACCTCCACGATAATCATAGACTCTTCTTGAGCTTTGCTGTGTCGATAGGAAAATTTCATCGCCTCCTTCTTAAGCTCGGACAAATTCAAATCCCTGTCCAACACACGAACAAAAGACACAATATCCTTCATTTCCCCTTGATAGGCTCCTGCATTCATATTGACTCCGCCGCCGATACTCCCCGGAATCCCCGAAGCAAACTCAAAACCGGTCAAACCCTCTTTTAAAGCTCGTTTTGCCGCAGCAGGCATCAACGCTCCCGCTTGAGCGATGAAAAGATTGTCCTTGCACTCAATCTTGGAAAAATTCCTCCCCAGTTGAATAACCACACCCGGAAAGCCTGAATCCCGCACCAAAAGATTGCTGCCGTTCCCTAAAATCACATAAGGCAGTTGACTTTCTCGCGCCAACAATACACCCTGTCGAATCTCCTCAATCGTTCTTGGGAAAAGCATCACCTTTGCCGGACCGCCGATTCGAAAAGTCGTATGTTTTTTTAGGGGCTCATTGAGAATAAACTCCCCCGCCAAGCTCCAATCACACATGTTCCTCTTCCTCCTCAAAGGGAGTTTGCTCCGTCAACACAAAAGCGCCGTCCTTTGTAATCGCCATGGTATGCTCAAACTGACAGGACCATCCTCCGTCAACCGTGCGCGCCACCCAACCGTTTTCATCGATCGTACAGCGCCAATCGCCCGTATTGACCATAGGCTCTATGGTAATCACCATATTTTCCACCAAACGTTGACCTCTGCCCGGTTTCCCGTAATGAGGAATTTGAGGGTCTTCGTGCATATCCTTTCCGATGCCGTGTCCTACAAAGTCACGCACCACACTGAACCCCTGAGATTCCACATAGCTTTGAATGGCGTGACCGATATCCCCCAAACGATTCCCCGGTTTTGCCTGCTCAATTCCCAAATAAAGAGCTTTTTTAGTCACATCGTAAAGCTTTTGATGCTCCGGACTGATATGCCCGACCCCATAACTCCAGGCACTGTCCGCCAAATACCCGTTCAGATTCACCACCATATCCACCGTCAACAAATCCCCGTCCTTTAGAGGCTTTTTGTTCGGAAATCCGTGACAAATCTCATCATTGACCGACGCGCAAATAGCAAAAGGAAAACCCATATATCCTTTTTGCTCCGGCGTTGCACCGTGTTTTTTCAAAAAAGCTTCCACAAAATCATCCAATTCCAAAGTCGTAATGCCCGGCTTAATTATTTTTTTCAAAGCAAGATGAGTCTTCGCCAAAAGATCTCCCGCCAGTTTCATGCCCTGAATTTCTTCTTCCGTCTTCAAAAAAATCACTTTTCCGCTTCCTCCAATAATCTCTGATATCGTTCATCCTCATGATAAGGAATAAAATCTTCATCCGTTTTCAAAAACATCGCCAAATCCGAAGAAAGTTCCAAAGCTTTTTGCATCATGGCAAAAGCCTCCTCTTCCCGATGTAAATGAAGCATACTGCAACTTAAATTATAATACAAATTATAAGCCTTCGGTGCGTTTTTGATTCCCAAATGCAAGATTTTTTCCGACTTTTCATAAAAAAAATCTTCAATATAAAGCGCCGACAAATTCAAATACACATTTTCATACCCGGGATTCAAGTCCAAAGCCTTAAGATAGGCTCTTTGCGCCGCCTCCCGATTCCCCAACGCCTTCTCCACCACACCTAAATTAAAATGACTCAAAAAATAATCTCCCCGAAGCGCAATACTTTTTTCAAGATACGCCTTCGCCTTCCCGTATTGCCCCCGCTCTTCATAAAAACTGCCTAAATTATTATAGGTCATATAATCTTCGTCCGTCTTCAAAACCTGATGATAATAATACTCCTCCAACTCTCCTCTGCCGCAAGTATCATAAAGATTGGCCAGAAAAAACGCCGCCGAGGCATAATCCGGCGCCTTATTCAAAGCGGACAGATAATATCGTTCCGCCTTCTTAACTTCGCCCAAACTTTCATGAACCATAGCCATGCCGTAATCCGCACCCGCCTCCTCGGGATACTCTCTTTGAATCCTCCCGAAGACATCCAAAGCGGAAAAAAGATCGCCCGCCTCCTCCAGCTCCATAGCCAAAGCAAACAACAGCTCCAAACGCTCCTCTCCCTCTGCCCCTTTCAGCGCCAGTTGGAGAAAATGAATCGTATCCCCGGCGCGATTTTCCTCTTTCGCCTTGTTCGCAAGAGAAATATAGATTTGTGTATTGCCGTCCTTCATCTTCCCCACCTTCTCCTTCAATGTGAACTTATTATATCAGAAAAAATTTTTCGTGAAATAAAAAATCCCCGAGCTTAACATAAATCCTTGCCCGAGGGATTTGTGCTTCTTCATTAAATTGCAATGGTGCCGATCATCTTGTCCGCCCCTTTATCTTCCACATGGACGGTGAATTTGGAAACAATACCTGTGCCGGCAAGCATTTTTTCAAAATAATATATCATAATTCCCGCATCCACCAAAGTCACTTTGTCCTTATAATCCTGAATCAACAGGATCACCCTTCCGTCTTCAACCACAAATCTCCATGGTTGATTGTTGTATGCGGAAGGAGCGAAACGAACATAATAGAATAAGTCGTCCAAACCTCTTTGAGCCAACTCATCCATGGTCAAGCCTTTGCCCTCTTTGTCCCTTACGATTTCCTCAACGCCCAAACGGGAACTGAAAGGAATCTCTCCGATTCCCAATTGAGCAACCGGGTACCCGATAGCCAAAAGATATTCAACACTGCCCGGCTCCACATGGATATTTCTCTTAAGTTCCGCAGGGACACCGCCAAGACTCACCCAACAACTGCCCAGATTCAAATCATACAATTTAGTCGTTAAATCTTCCAAATAATATGCGCCGTAAATATACGCCTCTTCTTTTTCCTCTTTAATATTTAAAGCGATATAACTTGGAGACTCAATCATCACTCCGGAATATCCGCCCTTACCTTCCAATAAACGAACGACATCTTCTCCATCTTCCAGGAAAAGCAACTCCGCCCCATAGGCTCTCATTTTTTCATTTTCCTCATCTAAAATACGACGGATTTCAATCATCCCTTCCGTTCTGATTGCCTTCGTTTTATAAGAACGAACCGTCTTTCTGGATTGTAAAAATTGACTCATCAACATATGCCAAACCCTCCCGATTTTTTATTCTTATTCTTCTGCCGTAAACCTTTAATCGTATCCAATCAAAAACGACATCCTTTTCATCTTTTGTACTCTTGAGAATCGTTTTTTATATACCCCAAACTCCTCTCTTTACACTTTTCTTTTTGGAAGATTTCGCCATATTTTTCTCCTTTCATTTTCCATGCCTCCCTGTCGGAATTACAACAGCTTCCGTTAACTTTCCATGCCGTCTTCTTTGAAGATTGAATATGCGCTTTATCAAACCTTATCCACATCCGCTAAAACCTCTTTTTTCTTCCACATTTGCCCATAATATCATACCAACGGACAATGCCCCACAGACAACGATCGGAACATCCTGTTTTTCCGCAGTTTTTTCGCTTTATTTCATTGACGCAAAATATTATTTCATGATATACTGAAATTACCGAAAACAAAAATCGTTTTCGATGCGAATACAACCTTTTGAAAGGAGTGAAACCATGAACAAATTAAAAAGAGGGATAGCATTTTTATTGGTCTTTGCACTTGTCGCCGTCTGTATCCCCCAAATCGCCTCGGCATTAACGTCTGAAGAAATTCAAAAGCTGGAAGAACTGGAAGAACTAAAAAGACAATTGGAGAATGTGGAAAAGGAAATTAAAGAGCTGCAAGATGCAATACAAGAACTAATGACCCAGCCCCCGACGCCCTGGAACGGGGGCTTAGGGCGCTTAAATGAGCTGAGGACAAGATTTGAAAAAGCAAGCAAAGAACGCGGTGAGCTGTTAAACAAAATTGAAAAAAAGAGACAGGAATTGGCTGACCTCGGGACTCCCGCACCAGGTACAACCAAATTGACGGCAAACGATGCGGAAGGCAGAACCTGGACGGTGGA
>KI259800.1:0-13716 GCA_000467935.1 Peptostreptococcaceae bacterium oral taxon 113 str. W5053 | reverse complement strand
TTTAAACGGTGCGGATACCTTAAAGATTGAAAAGAACGCCAAGGGCAATTATGTGGCAAAGCTTTTTAAAGGAGGCGCGGAAATTTCTTCCAGAGGTCTTCTTTGGGTTTATCAACCGATTCCCGCAGGCGTGACCGCCAAAAAGATTAAAGTGGACGGCGTGGAAACCACCTTCTCCGTAGTAGGCAATACCTGGAAATATGCTGCGGAGTTTAAAAAATAATCAACCCCCGCAAGACAAAAAAGTGAAGCGAAACACATCGCTTCACTTTTTTTTATCGGTTGATCCCTTTTTGTGTCTGTTTTTACAGTTCTTTTCTCTGAACCCTTTCGGAAGTTTTCTCCGTCATCCTTCCGCGCAAATCCATATAAAGCGCCCTTCGGATTGCTCCAAGCCTTGCTTTGTGCAGCTTAAAGCTTATATTCTCTATCTTTATTCGATGAATCCCTCTTCGTATGTTACAATGAATGTATGATAAGGAGGGATTTTTATGCTTACTGATGAACAATCCGTTGCCGCCGCCCACAGAAAAGGTGTCGGGCTGACCCTCGCCGTCCCCGGTTCGGGAAAAACGACGGTGCTTTTGGCGCGCATTGACCAACTGATTCGAGAAGGCACCCCCTCCCGAAAAATTCTCTCCCTAAGCTTCGGCAAAAGACAGGTTATGGATATGAAAGCCCGCTACATTCTCCACGCCAAACAAAGAGTTCCTTTTCACACCATCCACGCCTATGCCTATGGGATATATCGACGTTGGGCGAAAGAACATCACCTTCACTATGAGCTGATCGAAGGACGGGGCGCATTGAAAAAAATCGACTTTATCAAAGGACTTTGCCAAAGCCTTTACGGTTTCACCCTGCCTCCCGAAAGCCTGCATCGTTTTTTCTCCCTCTACGGTTTTGTCAAAAATAAACGCTGCGCCCTGGAAAAAGCCTTGAGTCTGCACCCTCAGTGGATTGCCTATAAAAAACTCTTTGAATGCTATGAAAAAGAAAAACAGGTCAACCGTTGGATTGACTTTGAAGATATGCTCACCCTCACCTCCATCTTCCTTGGAGAAGATGCCTTCCGACGAAAAATTCATCCGGACTTTCAATATATCCAATTGGATGAAGCTCAAGACGCCTCCGAGCTTCAATTCTCCTTTTTGGAACGCCTCTCCTATCCGGAACACAATCTGTTTTTTCTCGCCGATGACGACCAAAGCATTTACGGCTTCCGCGGAGCCTCGCCGGAGTATCTTTTGCATATTCAACAGAGCTTTCCCAAGGTCAAAGTCTATGCCCTCTCGGAAAATCACCGAAGCGCTCCGAATCTTGTAACCCTCGCTTCCAAAATCATTGGCGAAAATACTCACCGCTATGAAAAATCCGTCACCGCAAAAAAACAAAGCCCGGGCAAAATTCGATTCGAAGTCTTCGGCTCCGTCGAAAAAGCGTTAAAGAAAATCAGTCGCCTTCTCCAAAAGGAAGCTATGGACACGGCGATTCTCTACCGCAATCACCTGTCCGCACTGCCTTGGTGCCTCCATTTCAGGCGGCAACACATCCCCTACACCGGTGTCTTTCCGAAAACACCCCTCCATCCGGTCTTGGAGGATATCCTCTCCCTCTTGGACTTTATCGCGCATCCGGAACGAAAACACGACTTCTTGAAACAATACCGCAAACTGAATATTCCAAAAGAACACGCCCTTCTCGCCTCGGAAGGAATAGATGACAATGTCTTTGAAAATCTGTCCGCCATACCCCCTCGGGAAAACAATCCCTATCGTTATCTTCAACTGAAAAAAATCATGGCCCGCATCAAAGGCTCCCCCGCGGATAAAGCATTCAACCTTCTGTTAAATGCAGGCTATAAGCAATTTCTAAAGGATCGGCAAAAACGGGAAAAATTTTCTCCCGCCTCTTTACGCTATCTCTCGGAATGCATCCTCACCTTCGGTAAAAATAAAACGATCCCGGATTTTCTGAAGGAAATGAACGCCCTCATCCATCCTCAAAGCGAAGGGAATATTCACCTTAACACGATTCACGGCGTCAAAGGTTTGGAATTCGACCGGGTCATCCTTATGGATTTGGTGGACGGAGAATTCCCCTCCAATGCACATCAAATAAGCCCGGAGGATTTGGAAGAGGAACGTCGTCTCTTCTACGTCGGTCTTACCCGAGCACGAAAAGAATGTATCTTCGTCACCTTCAAAAAACGAAACGGCGAAAACGTCACCCCCTCCGCCTTCTATTTGGAAGCAAAGAAAAAACATATGGACATATAATTTGTATTCCTCAAAAATTCTGCTATAATATAATGAAAGAAAAGTTCCAAAGAAAGGAAGACAAAAAATGAAAGACAATCCGGCCTCGTGGAAGAAGCCACCCAGAGTTATCCTTATTCTGACTCTGTTAAGTTTTTTAGCTTTTGATTTTGCAAACCGACAAAAAATGCTGTTGATCAGCTACATTTTATTGCTGATCTGTTTGGGCATGGTCGTCATGTCCATCCATAAAATTATGCAATATAGACGATAAAAAAACTGCAATGTTAAGATATTTTAACATTGCAGTTTTTTAATTCCTATTACAATCATTTACTTTTTAAACACACCGATATAACCTTGAAGAAAAATATAGAGGATAATCACCGGCATCACATAGCGTAAATAAACACGAATCCCCTCGGGAAACTTGATTCCCTCGCCGGTATTGGCTTCTTTTAAGAACCCTTTCCAACCCCAACCCTTTTTCGCCGTGGCAAAGAAAATATACACCAAAGACCCCAAGGGCAAGACGGTATTACTGATTAATAAATCTTCCAAATCCAAAATATTCGTTCCTTCTCCCAAAGGTTGAAAAGCACTCCAACGATTGAATCCTAAAATACAGGGCACGGACAACACAATCAACAAAAGCATATTGACATACACCGCCTTATCCCTTTTCCAATGATAGGTATCCATCCAAAAAGCCACAATATTTTCGAACACGGCAATCACCGTGGAAAGAGCGGCAAAACTCATAAACAAAAAGAATAACGCCCCCCACAAAAAACCCAAAGGCATCTTGGCAAAAATTTTCGGCAAAGTGATAAAAACCAAAGACGGTCCCGCATCCAAGGGAACCTTAAACACAAAAGCCGCCGGCACCACAATAAGCCCTGCCAAAAGTGCCACCAAAGTGTCCAAAAGCGTAATAGACAAAGCCTCGCCTCCCAAACGATGACTTTTGTCAATATAACTGCCGAAAATGGCAATGGCGCTCATCCCGATAGACAAGGTAAAAAAGGCCTGCCCCAAAGCGGCAAAAACAACCTCCTGCCAACCGTACGCCATCATCTTCGAAAAATCCGGTTTAAGATAAAAATAAACCCCCTCCAAAGCTCCGGGCAAAGTCAAAATACGCACCGCCAAAATCAACATAATCACAAATAAACCGGCCATCATCCGCTTGGTAATCTTCTCCACACCGTTTTTAAGTCCTAAACGCACCACCAAAAAACCGATGAAAGTCGCTAAAACCATCCAGAAAAACATGGCTCCCGGTGACGAAAGCATATGGGTAAAGGTGTTCGCCGTGTCTTCAAACAGAGCTTTGCTGTCGGCGGAAAACAACATCTTAAACACATAAGCCATCATCCATCCGGTTACCGTCGTGTAAAACATCATCAAAATATAATTGCCCCAAATAAAAGGATAACCGAACCAATGCCACTTTTGTCCCTTCGCTTCCAGACGGCGGAAAGACTCCACCGAACTGCCCCGACCGGCACGCCCTACCGCAAGCTCCATGGTCATAACGGGAATCCCCAAAATCACCAAAAACAAAAGATAGAGCAAAACAAAAGCTCCTCCGCCATATTTTCCCACAATAAACGGAAAGCGCCACACATTTCCAAGACCGATGGCACAACCCGCCGTAATAAAAATAAAACCGATTCGAGACGAAAACTTCTCCCTTTTTTCCATATACGCCACCTCTTTCCCACTATATAGAACTAAAATATTTTTTTATTATATCACTGAAGCCCAATAAAAACAAGAATACCTCCATCTTCTTTTTTCACCTTGAGACGGCATATATCGTCCAATGATTTTATTTTCGGATTGTTTTTTTTCAATCGGGCTTGACCTATGCATTATTACAGTTTTATACTTATATTATCAAATATATTTTTAAAGGGGGTATTTAGTATATTGATGCGACAATGAATTATGATCAACCCTAAGTTTAGCGGATAATACGAAGGAAAAAGAAAGGAGTCCACATGAAAAAACAAAAACTCAGAATATGGATTTATGTGCTGCTGTTTCTTCTCGGAGCGGCGCTTCCCATTCTTAATATGCGCACCTTTGATGTCAAAGCAATTGTCACTGTTGTCTTACTTTCTCTAATCGGCGCATTGATTATTGGAACCGTGATCAATATTCTCATCAATCTTTTGTCGGATCAAAAAGAAACGCAAGAGGAAAAATAAATCCCCTCGAATAATCAAAAGAGAAACCTTTTGCCGAAAATAAAAAGGCGTCCTTTTTCGCTGAATGTAAACATTCACGATAAGGACGTCTTTTTTTATAAAAACCTTAAATCCACGGCAATCCGGGATACATAATCCCCAGTAACACCCGAACGGGAAGACAGAGGAAAATCAAGCTGAGCAAAAGATTCAAAAGCAAGAAGCCAAACAGCCCCGCACCGACTGTTTCCTTTTTCTTCCATACCGCAAGAAAAATCAAAACCAGACAAAGGAGGAGAACAACTCCTCGACGAATCTGAAAATAAGACATTCCGACAGGGTATAACAAAACACCTCCCAAAAGAACCGAATTCATCGGCAGGAAAATTTTTGCAGCACCTTTTACGGAAACAATCACATTCCCTGTGGAAATCGTAAACGCCGAAAGAGCAAGAAGCATATAGAGCAAAAAATAATGCTCCATAAAACGAAACCCCCTCTTTATCAGCAAAACACAACAAAGATTTAAGAAAAATCCCAACCATACGGTCTTATTTGTTTTTAAATTCATCGTTCCTTCCTCTCACTTTCCCACCTGAATAAGATATCTCGTCGCCATCCCGTATTCTTTCTCGAAATCCTGTAGTTCATTCGCTATCTCCTCCATCAAATTCGATGATTTCATCAAATTCCCTTAAATCTTCATCATGGATCACCTCGATTCGTATACTTGAATCAAGCTGTTTAATAAATGTTCGCACAAAGGCTCTGTTTTTTATATCAATAGCGGATGTAACTTCGTCAAACAAAAAAACTTTTTTGCCGGACAAAGAACTTTTGATTAAAGACAATACTTGCTTCTCACCTCCGCTCAATTTGACGGAATCCGTATTTTGAACCTTTGTAATCATTTCCTGCGGTAATTCTTGAATTTTGTCGTCTACATTTTCCATTGAATATGCCCCGAAATTCGATACATTATCCGTAAAAGTTTGTGAAAAAATATAAGGATCCTGTTCAATAATCGAAAAATACTTCATTGCAATCAAGTCCATAGTATCCGTCACTTCTATTCCGTTTATCAATATCCTTCCGCTGTCCGCCTTTATTTTTCCGGAAAGTAATTGCAATAGGGTACTTTTTCCGGAACCGCTGTGACCAATCAATGCATAAGCTTTATCATTTTTGAATACATAACTGAAATTCTTTAATTCAAAGCTTCCTCTTTTCACCGAAACATTTTTGAATTCAATATTCTTTATCCGTTGAAAATTTATTTCTTCATATACCTCTTTGTTTTTTGGAAATAAGAACCTCTCTATTTCCTTAAAAACTTCTGAAGAGGAATTGATTGCATTGATATCGTTTAATATATACTTGATGGGATAAATAAAACTCTCAATATATCCGAAAGTTGCCACACCGTCGCCGATGGTAATCTCTCCTCGGATATACAAGATACCGATTCCCAAAAATGTAACCAGGGATACCCAATCCATAACAAACCCGTTTAAAATATTGGTCAGTGTTTTAAATTTCCCCCATTGAAACTTACTCCCCTCGGTTTTTTCCAAAATAACCCCGTGATATTTTTGAACAGCCTGTTTTGACTCCGCATCCAAACCTGAATTTCCCTTAAATAAATCGGTAATTTTTGATATATATTCCCCCAAGGTTTTTAAATAGTATTTTCTTTTCCATGCAATCTTTTTCGCAGTTAACTTTGGAACAAAGATGCTGATTGAAGAGGAACATAAAACAATCAACGCAATTCTGTAATCGATAAAAATAAAAAGAATAGCTCCATATATAAAAATTTGAAAGACAGATTTGATCATGTCTATTATCGCTTCCACATATTCTTCCATAATCGCCGGAACATTGTTGTCAATATAAGAAACATACTCTCCCGCATTTTCCGTTTGATATAAATACGGTCTGGTTTCATACAATTGATTAAAAATACGGTTTTTTAACGCCAAACTGAATTGCCTGTCCGTATGCCATTCAAATAATTGAGAAATATATTGAAATAAAGCACTCCCGGCAATAAGCAACAGGTAAATAATACCTAAATGAAAAACAACTCGAACACCGCCTGAAAATCCTCGGTCAAAAAGCATTTTGTTCATATAAGGAATCATTGCAATGCAAAAGGTATATAGAATAAAAAAGAACAACTCAATCAAAAGAGGCTTTAAAATTTTTTTAAATATTAACTTGTTTAACATATCTGATTACTTCCTCACAAAATACCCTCTAAAAAGGATACCTTTTAAACTATCCTTTTTAGATTCTTATACTGCCGTTTCAATCTCTGAAATATAAACCATATACGTTTTTCCATTGCATAAATTACCTTTGTAAACATTGTCTCCCCATGGTTTGAAGACTCGGAGCTTCATACATTCTTATCATATTACCGTTCAAATTCTCTGATTTGTTAACATTAACGTTTACTTTACTCTTAATTTTCATAGCTACCTCCCCCTTTCTGTTCATTTTATAATGAAACACCCGTTTACAGAACGTATCATTTTTAAAGCCTTTGTTGTTTTTATATCTATTGTATTATATATAAAAATTTTCATCCGATCAACTCAAATATCTTTAGAACCTTTTTATTTTTCATCCCCTATTGAATAAAATCGAAAAAAAGGGGAATAAAAAAGTGTACTATAAAGAAAAGGAGAACTGCTTATGAAGAAAACAATCATTGCCCTTTTGGCACTCAGTTTAATTTTGACCGCCTGCGCCAACAATATACCGGCTGCAAGCACCAGTGAAACACAAGAACAAACTCCCGTTGCGACAACGGAAAACTCGAGCCCAAAGCCCAAAGCCCTCAGTGAAGAAGACCAGGCGGAACGAAATCGCAAAGAAGCAAACTTCGCCAAAGAAAACGAAGACAAGCTTCCCCAGCCCTTGGAAAAAGGACAAAGCATTCCGGACTTTACGCTCAAAGATTTGGACGGCAAGGATGTTCGTCTCTCCGACTACAAGGGAAAACTTCTTATCTTAGACTTCTTCACCACAAGATGCTACTATTGTGTGGAAGAAATGCCCGATATGGTCGAATTTCAAAAACGATATCAAGACAAGGACGTTGTCCTTCTGCCCGTCAGCATCGGCGAATCCAAAGAAAGCGTTCAAGCCTTCTTGAAAAAACACAATTTGGACACCCCCGTCCTCTTGGACGAAAAAGGGGAATTGATGAAAATCTTCGGTGCTTATGCGACACCGACCCACAGCTTTATCGACAAAAATCAACTCTTTATGGGCAATTCCATGGGACAACTCTCTTTGGAAAAGCTCTGCGAATTTGTCGATAAAATCTTGGCGGAACAAAAGTAAAAGAACTCTCCGAGGAGAGTTCTTTTTTTGCCTTGACCTTTCTAAAAAGAAAACTTGGGCACCTCGGATTTCAAATCCCGACGAAGAAGCGCATTCACCGCCTCCGACGGCTTCACTCCGTGATTGACCACATCATTCACCGCAAACACAATCGGCATCTGCACATTATATTTCTTTGCCAGATAAACCGCCCCGGGCAAAGCGTTCATGCCTTCCACCACCATGCCCACTTCACGCACCGCTTCTTCCGAACTGAACCCCTTGCCCAAAAGATAACCCGCCCGATTGTTTCGGCTGTGGGAACTGGTACAAGTCACAATCAAATCCCCCATACCCGCCAAACCGGTAAAGGTATAGGGCGAAAAACCCATCTTTGTCCCCAGACGAGCCATCTCCGCCAGTCCTCGAGTAATCAGTGCCGCCTTGGAATTGTCTCCATAACCCAAACCGTCGGAAATCCCCGCCGCCAAAGCGATAATATTCTTGATCGCACCGCAAATCTCAATACCCAAAACATCCTGATTGGTATACACCCGCATAAAGGGAGCGGAAAAACAACGCTGCACCCTCTGTGCCACATCCAAATCTTCACAAGCCGCCACAATTGTCGTAGGCAAATCCCTTGCCACCTCCTCCGCATGGGTCGGCCCCGAAAGCACCGCCAAATGCACCGGAATTTGAAGCTCATCCCGGATGACCTGAGAAAGCGTCATCAACGTATCCGCCTCCATCCCCTTTGCCACATCCACAATCCATTGCCCCTTAGAAATAAAAGGCTTCGCCTGACGGGCGGTATGGCGCACATAGATCGACGGCACCGCAAAAAGCAATACATCCTTCTCCTTACACACTTCCTCCATGGAAAGGGTATACTGAATCTCCTCGGGCAAAACCACCCCCGGAAGTTTCGGATGCCTATTGGTTTTGGACAAAGTCTCCACCTCACCTTTAAGAGCCGACCAAACCGTCACCCGCTTTCCCGTATGTGCCAGCATACGTGCCAGCGCCATACCCCAAGTGCCTGCACCCAACACCCCCACGGAACAAATTTCTCTATCATCAACATTCATGAAAATCCCTCCTTTGTTATCCTGATTATATCTTAAATCAGAGAGCCTGCCAAACCTTGCCGAAAACGAAATAGCATGGCTGAAGCCTTTTTTTCGTCAAACCGCCCCTTCGACCCGAAACCTTCCCCCAACAAAAAAAGAGCACCTCCGCTCTTTTAATCTTTATAAACCTGACTTCGATGGGCAATCGATAAGGCGATAAGCATCAGCTCACAATCGCAAATCTGTACAATCAGTCGATAATCTCCGATACGATATCTCCAAAATCCTTTGAAATTTCCAACCAAAGCTTTTCCCTGCGCTCTCGGATCTTCACAATTTTCCAAATGCTTTCGAATCCACTTGTTGATCAAAATTTGAACAGACCGATCCAGCTTTTTAAATGCCTTCTCAAAATCGATCGTTACGGATAATCGATACATCTTAGAGATCTAACTCTTTCCATAATTCATCAATCGGTCGGAAAGAAATCTCTCCCTTAGCTTTTTTCCGTTCATAGTCCTCAACAATCTTTAGATCATATTCCTCTTCCAATTTTTCAAAAACCAACATCTTCATCATAGAAGACAAGCCGCAGCCGTAAATCGATGCCGCTTTCTCCAGTATTTCTCTTTCCGCCTCGTTGACTCTTACACTGATTAAACTCATCCTCTCGTCCTCCTTCAAATGTATGACATTGTAATACAAGTATACCCCATTTTCAACCTTTGTCAAGAAGGGCACTCCACAACTCTTTCTTCCTTTTCGTCAAATTCCCCCTTCGACCCGAAACCTTCACCTTTGGGCTTGTTCACCGGCAAGACTCCCCCTCCGTGAACCCGAACCCTTTCTCTCAACAAAAAAGTCGAAGCCCACTCGCTTCGACTTTGTCTTATTTCAACGCATATTTTTCCAGACGGTTCATAATAATCACTGCCGTCTCTTCAATATTTTTATTCGACACGTCGATGACATAACAACCGATCCGATCCATCACATTGCGGGCATACTCCAACTCTTTTTGAATTCGAGCCATATCCGCATATTTTGACGTCTCCGAATCCAAACCCATCTCCCGCAAACGCTCCATACGAATTCGATTCAGCGCATCCATATCGATAATCAAACCGAACACTCTGTTCTTATCCTTCTCGAAAATTTCCCTCGGCAAAGGAATCTCCGGCACCAAAGGCAAATTCGCCACCTTAAGATTATAATTCGCCAAATACATCCCCGTCGGCGTCTTACTGGTACGGGAAACCCCCACCAAAACCGCATCCGCCTTGCCGATTCCTCTGGCATCTTTTCCGTCGTCATATTTTACCGCAAATTCGATGGCATCGATTCGCTTAAAATAATTTGCATCCTTGGAACGGAAAAAAGGATCCGTCACATCCAAAGCCTTTTCATGCAAAATCGACTCAAAACCGCTTGCCAAATAACCCGTCACATCCAAAAAGGGATTATTCTCCGCCCTCTTGGCACAATACTCACGCATGCGACTGCCAATCAACGTAGACAAAATCACATCTTTTGAAGTAATCGTCTCAAAAGCCCGATCTACCGCCTCTTCACTGCGAATGAAACGATGAACCGCAATCGAATATTCACAACGGGGAAACTGCTTCATCACCGCATGACACAACCGAGTGCCTGAATCCCCCACACCGTCCGTCAACACATGCACAACACATTTCATCTTATCAACCCTTTCGAATCAAAGCCGGATCAAAGAAACGAAGCACACGACGATAGATATCGGAAATCAAAGCCAAACGGTTCCTACGCAAATTCTCATCCTCCACAATAATCATCGTATGATCCAAATAACGATTGATCACCGGCGCCATCGAAGATAGCACCACCATCGCCTCTTTATAATCCGCCATATCCAACAGACGATCCAACTCGGCCTTCTCCTCATCCAAATCACCCATCGCCTTCTCCTCATCCGACACCAACAAAGCCTTATCCACAGTGTCGTCCTCCGCCTTCTCGGCAAAGGAAGTCATACGCCCGATCACCGTCAAACACTCCTCAAAGTCCGGACTTTCGACCACATCGGTCAAATCCTCCAAACGAAGAGAAGCGTCAAAAATCGCCTCGGGACGAACCGCCAAAACCGCATCAATCAAATCGTAGCGATACCCCTCCGACTCCAACAAATTCTCAAAACGACCGAGAATAAAAAGAAGTACCCGCTTATGGACATCCTCATAATCAAAGACCATCCGATTATTCTGCAAATAGATATACAACGCGTCCCGAACCATAGAACTTAAGTCAATCTCCAGCTTCGACTCCTTCAAAATACGCAAAATACCGATTGCATTGCGACGCAAACCGAAAGGATCCTGAGAACCTGTCGTCTTCAAACCGATTGCCGTCATCCCCGCAATACTGTCCAACTTATCCGCCACGGAAAGAATCTTGCCGCAAGTCATCGTCGGCAACTTTCCGCCCGCCCGGCGAGGATAATACTGCTGTTCAATAGACTTCGCCACAATGGGATTCTCCCCGGAAGCCTCCGCATAAATACGACCCATCGTACCCTCAAGCTCCGTAAACTCCGTCACCATACGAGTTGTCAAATCCGCCTTGGAAAGATGTGCCGCACGACGCGCATTCTCCAAAGTCTCTTCCCCCACATCCAAAGCTTCTCCCAAACGGGAACACAAAGCTTCCAAACGCAAAGACTTCTCATACATATTCCCCAGCTTCTCATGGAAAGCGACCTTATGAAGAGCATCCACCTTATCCTCCAAGGAAGACTTCAAATCCTCCTCATAGAAAAACTTCGCATCCTCCAAACGAGGTGCCAAAACCTTCTCATTCCCCTTTCGGACAATCTCCAAACCCTTGGCATCCCCATTACGCACCGTCACAAAATAAGGAAGCAGACGCCCCTTGTCATCCACGACGGGAAAATAACGCTGATGATCCTTCATCGGTGTAATAATAACCTCCTTGGGAAGCTTTAAATACTCCGGACGAATATTCCCCAAAAGCGCCGTGGGATACTCAACAATATGCACAATCTCATCCAACAAATCATCATCACTCAAAAGCTCACCGCCAATCCCGCGCACCAACTTGTGAGATTGAGCTAAAATCAAATCTTCACGCTTCTTCTCATTGACAATGACATAATTCTCCTCCAACTGAGCTTCATAGGAATCCACACTGTGAATGGAAATCGGATTCTTCCCCAAGAAACGATGACCGTAAGACAGACGACCCACCGGAATCCCCTCCAAATCAAAAGGCAAAACTTGCGTCTCCATCAAAGACACAATCCAACGTACCGGACGGGCGAACCTGAAATTCTTCCCCCCCCAACGCATGGACTTGGGAAATACCCACGACTTAATCACTCCGGGCAACTCCTGAGTCAAAATCTCCTCAACCGAACGACCGGGAACCTTTTTGTTCACAAAGACATAATCCACACCCTTTACTTCACGAATGGAAATATCCTCCGTCGTCGCCCCCTGCGCACGCAAAAAACCCTCCAAAGGCTTTGCCGGATTCCCCGACCCGTCAAAAGCAATCTTCACCGTCGGCCCCTTCGCCTCCAAAGACTTCTCTGCCGTATGCTCCGGCAAACCGTAAAACCAAAGAGCAAAACGCCTCGGCGTCGTCTCCATCTCAATCTTTTCATAAGGAATTTCCTGCTCCGACAACATCTTCGCCATCGTATCCACAGCCTGTCTCTTCGCATTCTTCACATAACCGGCGGGAAACTCCTCCATACCGATCTCCAAAAGATAACGTCTAAGCATGCTCCCCCTCCTTCTCTCCATTCTTCTCCAAATACAAATTCGCCGCCATCCGAGCCAAATCACGCACCCGGGCAATATAATGGGCACGCTCCGACACACTAATCGCACCCCGTGCATCCAACACATTAAACGTATGAGAACACTTCAAAATATTGTCATAGGAAGGAAAAACCAAGCCCTCCTCGACAGACGCCCTCGCCTCCGACTCGTAGGTATCAAAAAGCCCCCGAAGCACCTCCATATTCGCCTTCTCGAAACTATACACACTGTGCTCATACTCGGGAAGCCCGAAAATATCCATATACTTCACCTGCTCGTTCCACATCACATCATGCACATCATCCACATCCTGCAAATACATGGCAATCCGCTCCATCCCATAGGTAAGCTCCGCACTCTCCAAATCCAGAGGAATCCCCCCGACCTGTTGGAAATAGGTAAACTGGGTAATCTCCATTCCGTCCAGCCAGACCTCCCAACCGAGACCCCATGCACCCAAAGTCGGCGCCTCCCAGTTATCCTCTACAAAACGAATATCGTGAACCGACGGATCAATCCCGATCGCCTTCAAACTCCCCAAATACAAATCCTGCACATCATCCGGAGACGGCTTCAAAATCACCTGAAATTGATGATGCTGATACAGACGATTGGGATTCTCCCCATAGCGCCCGTCCGCAGGGCGACGGGAAGGCTCCATATAAGCCACACGCCAAGGCTTCTTCCCCACAGCACGCAAAAAAGTATGCGGACTCATCGTCCCCGCACCCTTCTCCACATCATACGCCTCCAACAAAAGACAACCCTGTTTTCCCCAATACTCCATCAAAGCTAAATACATTTCCTGAAAAGTCATCAATTATTCCTCCTTAAGCCCCAATCGTGCTTTCATGCAACATATTTTATCATATTTTCAGCTTCAGTGCACCCTAAAAAGGGATTCAATACACAAAAAGCCCACTGCCCGACACTTGTCTTCACGCTAAGTAGATCCTTCGGCGGAAAATTCATCCTTTCGCCTCAACGGCTCAAGGTGAACTCTCTTCGCCTCTGGATGACTTGAGAGACACTGTGAACC
>KI259799.1 GCA_000467935.1 Peptostreptococcaceae bacterium oral taxon 113 str. W5053 | reverse complement strand
GCATATTTTGCTCTTTTGACATCTCGCTCATGCACAACGATTTTATTGATAAACTCATTGATAGCGGTAGGGGTAAGTTCTCAAATTCTGAATAGTTTTCTGCAAGTTTGATAAAGTTCTTTGCTCTTTGGTTGGCATTTTCAAATTCGGATAAGCGTTCCTCTATTTGCTCCTGTTCTGTTTTTAAGCTGTAATATTCTTCTGCATATTTTCCCGATAACTGTTCATAGCGTTTCGACTCGATATTTCCCAGTGCGTTGTCCTCATACAGCTTATTCATCACTCTTTCTATCTGTTCCATTCGGTCTGTGATTTGTGGGATACGCTTTTTCTGTTTCCCTATTTCTTCGGTCTGTTCTTTGGCAAGACTGCTTTTTACCAGTGCTTCAAATTCTGATTTGTTTGTGAATGAAAACTTGCCTATCTTTCGTAAAACCTCTTTAAGCGTTTCCATAACATCATCAACATCAATGCGATGTGGAGAATGGCATTTCGGGTGTTTGGATTTTCCTTTGGCATATTCACTGCAATAGGTTACATGCTGTACCTTGTTGTTCTTGTGTATGGTGCGGATGTGCATTTTTGTACCACAATCTTTGCAATACATCAGTCCGGATAAAGCGTGGATTTCTCCATCTCCGTTCGGTCTTTTTACAGGTGCGTTTTTTAATATCCGTTGTACATTTTCATAGGTGGCTCGGTCGATAATTGGCTCATGTACATCGGGGGTGATTTGCCACTTATCTTTATCGACATAGTGGTTTCGCTTATCCCTGTAATGCTTTTCGGTTTTGAAGTTGACTACATCGCCACAATACTCCTGTCTTTTCAGTATGCGTGTTAGGGTTGCTTTGTTCCAGTTATAACGGTTTTCTTCATTCAGCTTTCTGTTTTTCGCCGTTCCTCTGTCTTGCTGTTTCATATAAAAGGTTGGGGTTAGTATTTCTTTTTCTTTCAGATAAACGGCTATCTGATTGCGGTTTTTCCCCTTCATAAAAAGCGTAAAAATGAGTTTTACGACTTCGGCAGCTTCTTTATCGACGATCCAATAATCTTTGTTCTCAGGGTCTTTGATATAGCCGTATGGGGCTTCTGTTGCAACAGGCTTTCCGCTTGCTCCTTTGGTCTTAATTCCTGTTTTTACTTTCTTGCTGATGTCCCTTGCATACCACTCCGACATAATATTGATAAAGGGAGCAAATTCCAATGTGTTTTG
>KI259798.1 GCA_000467935.1 Peptostreptococcaceae bacterium oral taxon 113 str. W5053 | reverse complement strand
TTCGCTGTAATTTAAGCCCGGAATAGGTTTATCTCCGGTCTCCGGTAAATTGCCGCCCTCATCGGGGTTCGGTACGGGAAGTATGCCGGCGATTTCGGGATCGCAGCCGAAATTATGACAGGCATAGTAGTTTGTCCCGTCCCGGGATACCCCGATGCCCATCACATTGAATTGCGGATTGGTCAAATTTGCATAGTGACCCGGAGAAGCAATCCAAGCCTTCATCATCGCTTCAGCAATTTGCTTGGCATTGCCGGAATCTTGACGTTGAACGATATTTTCTCCGATACTTGTGTAGCCGTGTTTCTTTAAAAAAGCACGCTGTTCCGAGGATGGTCTGTGTACAAAGGTTTTTGTCTTACAGATTTCTTCCGCCCATTCCTGTGCGAAAGCTTGCAGATCTGCATCAATTTTCATTTTCTGCAAGCCTTTTTCCCAACGTAAGGCATTGGTCATTTCCTGTAAATGGTCTCGTATTTGTTCCTCTGTGCCGTTTAGAGCAAAGGCTGAAGTAAAGGGTATTATGATCAGTGCCGCAATAAGTAGTAGTGCTAATTTTCTTTTCATAAATTCATTCTCCTTATATATTTTCTATAATAAGTCGATTATACCATATTTTTTGTCTTTTCACCATGCTTTTTTTTCCATCCTTTATAGGCGTATGAAGTCCACTTGCGGAAAATGCTGCGACCTTGTTTGACAAAGAAAGTCTTCCGCTCTCCTTTCCTTCCTTTGTCCATGGGCAGTCCTTCGGGAGGGGGCGGCACGACGGATGACTAAAAAAAATAAACGTTAAATTCTTTTTTTCTCTCTTTGTATTTTGTTTATCATATCCATACTGTTTAGATGACGGATGTCCAAACGGAGTCTGCATTCCAGGCTTGATATTTTCCATAAGATCTCTCGAGAGGATCGGTCGATGTTCTCCTCCTTTAATCGTTCCGGTTTATGCTTTAAAAAATAGAGGGCTTTGTAGTCTTCTTTGCTGATGGGCAGACTTCCGGGACGATTGCAGTTTTCGCAGAGGATGCCTCCTTCTTCCGGGTCAAAGTAGAGTTCTTTGATTTTTCGATTGCCGCAGCGGATGCACCCTCGAATCTCCGAGCCGAAGCCGGTTCGTTCCAAAAGCCCGAAGCCGAAGAAGAGGGCGTAGAGTTCTTCGTCTGAATTTAAGATGCCTTCCAAACTTCGGTTCAACAGTTCCAATATGCCGGGCACGGGTTCTTCTTCGGGGGCGGTTCTGTCCAGGAGTTCCAGTACAAAATTGCCGTAGAGGATTTTTTCGTATTTTCTGCTCAGGTCGTAATAGGAGATCAGGACCTCTCCGTCTTTAATATAATAGAAGCTTTTTCCTCGGATCAGTTCGTAGTGATTTAAGGTAAAGGGTTGGGTTAAGGAAAGGTGTTTTGCGTTTTTGCGCAGCGCTCCCTGAGCCAAGACGGTGATTTTGCCCAGCTTGTCGGTAAAGACTCGTAAGAGTCGGCTGGATTCTTTAAATTTACTTTCCCAAAGTACCACACCTTTGACGTCCATGATTTCTCCTTATTTGTAGCCGAAGCTTTTGATTTGGCGTTCTTTTTTTCTCCAATTTTCTGCAACTTTAACCCAAATACGCAGAAAGACTTTGTTTCCTAAAAGTTTTTGGATGTCTTCTCGGGCTTGGGCGCTGATGAGTCTTAACATAGCACCGTCTTTGCCGATGACGATGCCTTTGTGGCTTTTCTTTTCCACATAGAGCACGGCTTCCACATCCACCAAGTTTCTGCCTTCTCTTTTTTCGATGCGTTCCATTTCCACCATAATGCCGTGAGGGATTTCCTCGGAGAGGTTGATTAAGGCTTTTTCCCGAATGATTTCCGAGATGATGAAGCGTTCCGGTCGATCGGTAATCATGTCTTCGGGATAATATTGAGGTCCTTTGGGGAGAAGTTTTTCCACCGCTTGAAGGAGTCGGTCGATATTTTGTCCTTCCAAGGCGCTTAGGGGGATAATCTCTTTAAAACGCTTCATGCGCCGGTATTTTTCCACCAATTTTTGCACGTGGCTTTCCTCTTGGGTGTCGATTTTGTTGATGACGAGGATGACCGGGGTATCCACCTTCTCCAAGCTTTCCATAATATAGGCATCCAGTTTGCCCGTCTCTTCGCTCTGATCCACCATAAAGAGGATAATGTCCACATCTCTTAAAGCGGATTCGGAGATTTTGAGCATGGCTTCGCCCAAATTGTTTTTCGGCATTTGAATGCCCGGGGTGTCCAGAAAGACGATTTGCATATTTTCGCCCGTGTAGATCATCTGTATCCGATTTCGGGTGGTTTGGGCTTTGTCGGAGATGATGGAAATTTTTTCTCCGATAATCCGATTGAGTAGAGTGGATTTGCCCATGTTGGGGCGTCCGATCACGGTGACAAAGCCGGATTTATACATTTTCGTCCACCTCCAGGTCGGAGGGACCGAAACTGTGGGGCAAAAGTTCCTCCAAGGTGTGTTCCCGATAGCGTGTCTTGTGGTTGCCGATGAGAATGCGGGCGTTTTGTCCGAATTCCCGAATGATTTGACGACAGATGCCGCAGGGGTAGACGTCGTCGGCGTCGGCGGCAATGGCAATGCGTTTGATTTGACGTTTGCCGTCTTCTACGGCTTTTAAGATGGCCACCTGTTCCGCACAACGGGTGGCTCCATAGGAGGCGTTTTCGATATTGGAGCCGCCATAGAGGCTTCCGTCTTCCATTTCTACGATGGCGCCTACGTGAAAATCCGAATAGGGCGCATAGGCTTTTTCTTTTTGCTTGAATGCCATTTGTATCAGTTCACCGTCCGTTTTCATTTTGTTCCTCCAATTTTTTTAGGCTGTCTTTTTCTTTTTGCCGCATGATTTTCTTTTCCTCTTCCTCCATATGGTCATAACCCAAAAGATGAAAAAGGGAGTGGATGCTTAAATAGAGCAGTTCCCGTTCCGTGGAGTGTCCGTATTCCCGTGCCTGTTCTTCGGCTCTTTTTACGCAGAGGACGATGTCGCCCAAGAGTTCGTTTTCCTGAGGAAAGTCTTCTTCCAGGGGAAAACTTAACACATCGGTTATATTGTCTCGGTTTCGATACTCCCGATTCAAGGTTCGGATTTCCTCTTCGTCCACAAAGGAAAGGCTGATTTCCACCTGTGTGGTGCAGCCTTCCACGGCAAGTCCCGCCAAGAGGGCTTTTTCTATTTTTTGTTCAATGCCTTGGGGCAGGGGCAGGCTTTGTCGATTGTCTATGCATAGTTCCATTTGTTGTCCGCCTTATTCGTCGCTTCTTTTTTCACTTCTTCCCCCATGTGTTCTTTTTCTTCTCTTTGATTTTCCGCCCGGTCATAGGCGTTGATGATTTTTTGTACCAAGGGATGGCGAACCACGTCTTTGGTGGTGAAGTCTACAAAGCCGATTCCTTCCACCTTGTGAAGGATTTTTCGAGCCAAAAGGAGTCCCGATTTTTTGCCTTTGGGCAAGTCCACTTGGGTGATATCCCCGGTGATAATGGCTTTTGAGCCGTATCCCAATCGAGTCAAAAACATTTTCATCTGTTCGTTGGAGGTGTTTTGGGCTTCGTCCAAAATAACGTAAACGTTGTCCAAGGTGCGACCTCGCATATACGCCAACGGAGCCACTTCAATGAGCCCCCGTTCTTTGAGTCGGTCATAGGCGTCGAAGCCTAAGATGTCAAAGAGGGCGTCGTACAGGGGACGCAGATAGGGGTCGATTTTCTCCTGCAAATCGCCGGGCAAAAAGCCTAAGCTCTCTCCCGCTTCCACGGCGGGGCGTGTTAAGATGATGCGTTCCACTTCGCCGTTTTTAAACGCGGAGACCGCCATCGCCATCGCCAAATAGGTTTTACCCGTGCCGGCGGGGCCGATGCCGAAGACGATGTCGTGTTTACGAATCATGTCCACATAGTTTTTTTGTCCCAAGGTTTTGGGTTTGACAGCTTTGCCTCGGGCGGTGACGGTGACCACATCGTTCAAAAGTTTTTTGATGGAGTCGCCGTGTCCTTCTTTCACCATGTCTGCCACAATGGCCACATTACGGGTGTCGATACGTCCTTCTTCGTGGAGAATCTCCAAAAGTTTGTCGATGGATTTTTCTCCCAAGTCTACCAGAAGTTCTTCTCCCCGTAAGAGAATACCGCCGTCCATGGTGCGTACGGAAATATTCAGTTCCCGTTCCAAAACTTCCATATTTTTGTCCAATTCTCCAAAAAGAGCTTTTAACTCTTCCATATTTTCCACTGTGATTCTTTTTTCAGCCATATTTTCTCCTTTGTTTTCTCGATGTCATGACTCCATAAGCTCATGATCTCATTTCTGTCCTTATTATAACACAGGGGGAGATTTGTCCACAAAAAAAAGAGTCGATTATCCGACTCTTTCCTCTTGTCTTAACGCCAAGGGAGCATCCAAAATCTCTTTCCAGATGACGGCTTGGGTCAAAGGGATGACTTTGATTTTCCCTTCGTCCGTTTGTGCTGCGACGTTCCTGTTTATAAGCCCTTGTTTGTGTACCGATGTCTCTCTTTTTTGTCGCTCTTTGATCTCTCTGTCCCTTTTTTCAATTTCCTTTTTGCGTTTCATCTCGTTGATGGCCTTTTGACGTTCCGCCACGCTTTCTTCATCGTTATCTTGAAGGATAATTTTCGGTTGAACGACAGTTTTTTGATGTTTCACAAAAGACTCCTGCTTTTGCGACCAATTGCGGTGAACCGGTTTTTGGGGAGATTTTTTCGCATTTTTTCCGCCGCCGGCTGTTTTGACAATCAGACCGATGATTTTGCTCCACACATAGATGATTATAATGAGTATAAATATACTTCTCATAAGATCACGCCTTATTTTTTAATCGGTTGATTGTTTGTTTTTCCGCTTTGAGAAATGGCGCTTCTCATCTCCGTATCCGATTGAATATTCTTCATTCTGTAATAATCCATAACCCCTAAGTGACCTTCTTCAAAGGCTTTGGCGATGGATAGGGGTACTTGGGCTTCCGCTTCCACAACTTTTGCACGCATTTCCTGAACTTTAGCCAACATTTCCTGTTCTTGGGCTACCGCCATGGCCCTTCTCTCTTCGGCTTTGGCTTGGGCAATTCGTTTGTCCGCTTCCGCCTGTTCCGTTTGAAGGTTTGCCCCTACGTTTCGTCCGACGTCCACATCTGCAATATCAATGGATAAAATTTCAAAGGCGGTTCCGCTGTCCAAGCCTTTGCTTAATACCACCTGTGAAATGGAATCCGGGTTTTCCAAAACTTCTTTGTGACTTTCCGCCGAACCGACGGTGGTGACAATGCCTTCACCGACACGGGCGATAATGGTTTCTTCCCCGGCACCGCCGACTAAGCGGTCGATATTGGCGCGAACGGTTACTTTCGCTTTGGCGATGACTTCGATACCGTTTTTGGCAACGGCGGCAATATTCGGTGTTTCGATAACCTTCGGATTTACGCTGACTTGTACGGCTTCCAGTACGTTTCGCCCTGCCAGGTCGATGGCTGCGGCACGTTCAAATTCCAAGGGAATTTCCGCACGCTGAGCGGCAATTAAAGCGTCTACCAGGGTGTTAACATTTCCTCCCGCCAAATAGTGCGCTTCCAATTGATCCACTTTAATGCTTAAACCGGCTTTGGTGGCTTTAATCAAGGGATTGATGATACGACGAGGCAATACTCGGCGCAGGCGCATTCCAATCAGCGTAGATAAACGAATCTTTACGCCGGAGAAGAATGCGGTAATCCATAATCCGATGGGCACAAAGCTTAGGAAAATCATGATTCCGATGATAACGAATACAATAATCAACAGTGCATAAATTTGATAGGGCATTTATTTCCTCCTCACAAGTTTTTTTCCGCCTTCAATGCGAATGATTTCTACAATTTCCCCTTTGGGGATAAATTCTCCTCGAGTGACAACGTCCAAACGTTCTTCTCCGATACGGATAATGCCGCTGGGGCGAAGAATGGTTTCGGTAATTCCTTCTTTGCCCAGATAGCAGGATTGGTTGGATGCGCTGTGAAAGCCTTCCTCTCCGGTTAACTGCGTCTCTAAAGCCAATTCATGAAATATGGTCTTGTTGTATCCCATGCGAATCAATATCCAAATGGTGATTAGGGATATCAACAAGGCGATCCCTACCATAATCACAGCCATCGCGAGACTTCCCGCCGCCATGGATGACGCCAGCGCAATCAGAAACAGTCCGGCTATTCCGGGCAATCCGAAACCGGGAACGAATAACTCTACAAAAAGGAGTATGATTCCCAGTATAAAGAATAGGGACGGAACGGCTCCCTGGTCTCCTAATATCATGGTTAAGGCAAAATAGCCGAAGAAACTCAGTCCCATTAAAATCAAGCTGTATTTTTGTTTGGGAACAAAAACGGTTATCACTAAGGATACAAAGGCCATGGTCAATAATAAAGTTAAAATAAACCAAGGCATCTCTTGCATATCATCACCTCCGATATGACTTATTATACCCAGAAAATCTGATTCAATCTTTTGCTCGATAATAAAAGAGCCCGAAACGGATCGGGCTAATTTTTGCTAAAACAAAATTTAGAATTTACTCTTCTTTTTCCTAGCAGCTTCTGATTTTTTCTTACGCTTTACGCTGGGTTTTTCATAATGTTCTCTTTTTCTGGACTCGGCAATAACGCCGGCACGTGCAACTTGTCTGCGAAAACGTTTCAGCGCGTTATCCAAAGACTCATTATCTCCAACTCTGATTTCGGTCATGGTACTTCCCCCCTCTCATCTTTCAAGAGTGCCTTTCGGCAAGCATGGAATTATTATATAATATGTTTCTGTTTCTTGCAACTTTTCCCCTAAAAAAAGTATTTTTATGTTTGATCAAAGATAAAGTTTACTTTTTCAGCCATGGCACCGAGCACTTGTTCCATAGAATTTTCATTGATTTGAATAAAGTCGTTAAAGTTTTCATAGAGAAAACCCCTTTTCTCCCAGAGCTTTTCCAAAGCGAAACCCTTTTCTTTCACTAAAAGGGGGCGATTCTCCCATCGGATATCTTGTAAAATATTCCCCACACTGCGGTGAAGGTAGAGCAACCATCCCTTTTCCAAAAACTTACGATTTTCCTCTTTCAACAGACTGCCGCCGCCGAGAGCGACGATGCCGCGAAAAGCCGAAGTTTCCAAAAGAACTTCCGTTTCTTTTTCACGAAAAAAGCACTCTCCTTTTTCCTGAAAAATCCGGTTCACCTTTCCATATCGTTCTGTAATTTTTTCGTCCAAATCCAAAAAATCAACGCCGAAACGCTCTGCCAGCAGGCGTCCCAAGGTGCTTTTGCCCGCTCCGGGCATGCCGCTGATATAGAGCCTTCCCTTTTCCTTCTGTTGCAAAGCACGGCTTAGGCGAAAAATTTCCTCATAGCTTCGGCGGATTGCCCAACTCTGTGTTCCCTTTTCTCCCGTAATCCGAGATAAAATTTCCTCTTCTCGAGCTCTGTTTTGAACGGGCAGATGTTGTCTTTTTTTTTCTGCGCCGATTTTCTCGGACAGGACAAAGCGTTCTTCTAATTTTTTTCGGATTTCTGTATCCAATCGGTCAATTTCCCGTCTTATTTTTTCCATCCTGTCTCCTCGCCGGCTAAAAGGGCATCCCAAAGCGCCATGGCACACACGGCTTCCATAACCACCACGGCACGAGGTGCAATCACCGGATCGTGTCGTCCTTCCAAAGTCAATTCCGCCGTTTCGCCGTAAGGGGTCACGGTCCGTTGTCTTCGTCCGATGGAGGAGGGTGGCTTAAAGGTGACGGTAAATATCAAGGGCATTCCGGTGGAGAGCCCTCCTAAAATTCCTCCGTTGTGATTGGTCACGGTGACGATTTTCCCTTCTTTGATTTCATAGAGGTCGTTGGCTTTGCTGCCGTTCATTTCTCCAAAGTTTTTTCCCATGCCGAACTCCAACGCTTTGACCCCGGGCACTGAAAATGCCAACGATGCAATCCGTGACTCCAAGGATCCGAAAAAGGGTTCACCCAGTCCTGCGGGTAAGCCTGTAACGCCCACTTCCACCGCACTGCCGACAGAGTCCCGTTCATAGACAGCCAATCCGATTTCCGCAATCATATTGTCTTTGACGCTGTCCCCTTTCGAGGTGCATTCCGGCTCCATGACGGGGAAGTCGGATCGCCGAAGCATTGTGCGTTCTTTCTTATTCGGAAAGGATGTTAAAAAACTTCGGGCTTCTTCACTTCCGATTTTTGAAATCTGTCCGACGATTTCCACGCCCCGCTCTTTCAAAAATTGTTTTGCCACGGCTCCGGCGATGACCAGGGGAGCCGTCATACGTCCGGAAAAGAAGCCTCCCCCGGCAAATAATTTTCCGTATTTTACATAGGCGGGATAATCCGCATGTCCCGGTCTTAACTTCGGAAAGAAGTCATAGTGTTTGCTTTTTATGTTTTTATTTTCCACTCGGGCGCAAAGAGGTGTGGAGATGACTTTGTTTTTCTCCAAACCTTCCCAGCAAATTTCATCGGCTTCCAGTCTGCCGGTACTCCAGAATACATTTTTGGCTTTGCGTCGGTTCAACTCCTCCTGTACCTGTTCGGAGTCAATCTTCGTGCCTAAGGGCAGATGAATTCGTACGCCCACTTCTTTTTCATGAGAGGCGCCGAAGATTTCCACGGTATAAAATTTTCCCCAGGTATTTTCCATCTCTCTCACCTCATTTTCCCCATTATAACACAAAAAAAGACTGCACACAGCCAGCCTTTTTCATCGTTCTATCCATTAAGAAGACATTTCCTTTCATATGACCTTAGGGTCGGCTCATTGAACTTCCCAACGGTCGGATGAAGCTTTTCCTGTCTTTGCCCGGTCTTCTTAAAGCGCGTCTCTTGATTCGTGCCGCTTGGAGAATTTGCAAAAAGAGTCCGGGATTTTTCAACCGATTCCGATTATATTCCGTTGTCCTCCAACGGGTCAAAGGTTCAAAACCTTCGATTCCTTTACTTTTTCTTCATGAAATATCACTTTTCCTCCCATTGCCTGAAAATCTCTCCAAAAATCAGGATAGGATTTTTTTACGCTTTCTCCATCACTTAGGCTCACCGATCCCGTGGCTTTGGTCGCCCCGATGGCGAATGCCATAACCATACGATGGTCTTTTTGCGTATGAACAAGTCCTCCCGAGAGTCCTCCCCCTTGAAGAATAATGCCTTCTTCTTGAATATCCGCCTTGACTTTTAAATTTTGAAGCCCTTTGACCAAAGTCTCCAAGCGGTCGCTTTCTTTGATTCGCAATCGATGCAATTTTTGAAAACGGCTTTGTCCTTTGGCAAAGGCGGCTCCTAAAACCAACGGGGGGATGCCGTCGGGAAACTCGTCCCCAAAGACTTTTACCGGTCGAATCACCCTTGGAGAGAGCAGACGCAGGGTTTTCTCCTCTCGCTTTAGTCGAAGTCCCATGGTTTCAAAGACTTTTAACGCTTTTCGATCCGCCTGGGCATCTTCTCCCCATGGTGACAAGCGGATGTCGTGTCCCAAGAGTCCCGCCAAAAACCAAAAACAGGCTTGCGACGCATCTTCCGCAACGGTTTGGGTGGGGCTGCGATAGGCTTGTCCGCCCAAAATCTCATACTCGTTTTCCGCCCGATGGATGGCAATGCCGCAGTCTCCCAAGAGTTCCAAGGTCAAATCGATATAATTTTGGCTGCTGGGATTTTCCACCACTATTTCGCTGTTTTCCTGTAACAGGGGAAGGCTCATTAAAAGTCCCGTAACCCATTGGGAGCTTTCACTGCCGTCTATACAAAAATTTCCGCCGGTCAATTTTCCTGAAATCTCAAGACGATTCCCATCTCTTTGCAGCTTGATGCCGTGTGCGGGCAAAAGTTTTTCATAAAGTTTCAGAGGACGTCTCGCCAAACTGTCCTCCATCACAAAAACTCGTTTCAATCCCAATGCTCCCGCCAGGGGAATCAAAAAACGCAGGGTGGATGCGGATTCTCCGCAAAAAATTTCTCCCTCTTCAGAAGGGGTTCGTCTGCCGCGAAAGAAAATCTTTTCATCTTTTATGGAAAAATCTCCACCCAGAGCATATAAGCCCTTCATGGTGTGAAGGATGTCTTGAGAAAGTCCGCGAACCGGAATCTCCCGTTTTTCTCCCGCCAAAAAAGAGGCAATCAGATGTCGATGAACCAAGCTTTTGGAGGAAGGCAGTTTTACGGTGCCTTTTAATTGTGAAGGAAAAATGGTTGCATTCATCGTGTTCACCTACCAAAAAAGAAATGTCGGTGAAGACATTCCCTTTCTCTTTGACTTATAATTCCAAGGCAATCTCCATCATTCTTGTAAAGCTCTTTTCTCTTTCCTCCGTTGTGGTTTCTTTGTGCGTTGCCAAATGGTCGGATACGGTTAAAATGGTCAATGCGTCGGCTCCCAACCATTTTGCATTGCAGTACAATGCATAACTCTCCATTTCCACAGCTAAAATTCCCATGCGCGCCCACTTTTTCCATTCCTCCGGATCGGCAAAATAAAAGATGTCGGAGCTGAAAATATCGCCTACATGAACGGGAATGCCTTTTTTTGCCGCTACATGTGTCGCCTTCTTTAAGAGCTCATAGGAACAGGTTGCACTTAAAGTGCCCGGCAGATGATATTGTGTAGCAAAGTTGGAATTGGTGGATGAACCCATGCCGATGACAATGTCGAACAATTCCAAGTCTTCACTGAATGCACCACAGGAACCGATACGTACCAAATTTTTGACGCCGAAATGGGAAATCAGTTCATAGCTGTAGATGCCGATGGATGGGCAGCCCATGCCGGTTCCCATTACGGAGATTTTCTTTCCTTTATAGTTTCCCGTATAGCCGAACATATTTCGAACGGTATTAAACTGTTCCGCGTCTTCCAAAAAAGTTTCCGCAATAAATTTTGCACGTAAGGGATCGCCGGGAAGTAATACGGTCTCTGCAATTTGTCCTTGTAATGCGCTGTTGTGGGGTGTGCTCATAAAAATTCCTCCTTAAAGAATTTATTTTCTCTTTTTTTCTGTATCCCTATCATACTCTTTTTTCTTCTCTTCCGTCAATGGAACTGAAAAAGACTTGAAGATTGTTCTCCAAGTCTTTTCTCTATCTTAAAATTTTTGCTCCCTCCAAATCCGGATGGAGAATTTTCACTTTCCATGTGTTTTTCAGTGGAAGATGTTCAAACAATTTCTTGATTTGTTCCCCATTTTCACTGATACAAAGCATCGTCGGTCCCGCTCCGCTTAGATAGATGGCCTCTTCGCCTGTCCTTCTTAAAGCTTTTTTGATGTCATCAAAGTCCGGAATCAGGCTTTTCCGATAATTTTCGTGCAATCTGTCTTCCAATGCCAAAGGCAGCAAGTCTTTGCGTCCGTGCATAAGCGCCAAAATCAAAAAGCCGCTTCGGGATGCGTTCCACACCCCATACTCAAAGGGGATCTCTCGGGGCAAAACTTCTCTGGCTTTTCGGGTGGACAGATAAAAATCGGGAATCATGGCTACATAGTCCCAGTCCTCGCCGGGCAAAAAACGCTGGGTATAGGCTTTCCCCTCTTGCATTAACGATGCGGTGATGCCGCCGAAAAGAGCCGGCGCCACATTGTCCGGATGTCCTTCCGCCTGTGTGGCTAATTGCAAAAGTTCCGTCAATCCCAAAGGACTATTCAAATATACATTGGCTGCCATCACGCCGGCGACGATACATGCCGCCGAGGAACCTAAGCCTCTGGACATGGGAATTTGGCGTTCTACCGTCACTTTAACCGGCTCCGGCGTCCTTTCTATGCTTTGAAATACCAAATCGCTGGCCTCTCTCATCAAACTCTTTTCCCCGTCCTCTTCTCCGTAAGAAAAACTGTAGGTATTGTATAGATTCAGGGCAATTCCCAAGGAGTCGAAACCGGGTCCCATATTGGCGCTGGTGGCAGGTACCCGTATCTTAATCATATTCCACCGCCTTTTTCATCTCCTCCGGTTCAATGACTTCCCGATGAAGCAGTTTTTTCTTCTTCAGTTCTTCAATGGGTTTGGGCATGGACAAACCGCTTAACTCTTCCAAAAGGGTCAGTTGCGCCCAAGGGTCCTTTGGCGCACTTTGTCCTAAAGACTCCAATACTTTTTGCGGAAATTTAAAGGGGCTTGCCGTGGCGGCGATAAGAATTTTCCTATCGTCCCGATGTTCTTCTTTGTATTTGTTCGCTCCGCCATAAGCCAAAGCGCTGTGGGGATCGGACAGAATGTTTTGCTCCCAAAGTTTTTTTATCCATTGTCCACATTCTCTTTCACCGAAAGAATAGGAAATAAATTCCCCACAATTTTCAAGCTTCCAATTATACCTTCCTTTTTCTTTTAAATCCCTCATCACTTTTTGAATCAAAGCCGTATCCTCTGCGCTTAAATGATAGAGTAATCGCTCCAAATTGCTGGAAATCAAAATATCCATAGAGGGGGAGGAGGTCAGGATTAAAGGACGATTGGCATCATAGTTTCCCTGCTTGAAAAAGTCGGTTAATACCCGATTGTCGTTGCTTACGGCAATGAGTTTGTCAATGGGAAGTCCCATTTGTTTGGCATAATAAGCCGCCAAAATATTGCCGAAATTTCCCGTGGGAACGCTGACGTGAATTTTTTCCCTCGCCTGTATTTCTCCGTTTTTTACCATTCCGAGATAGCCGTAGACATAATAGACGATTTGAGGCAAAAGGCGACCGATGTTGATGGAATTGGCAGAAGAAAAAATAAGGTTTTTCCCCGCCATTCTTTCCCGGAGCTTTTCATCGTTCAAAATCTCTTTGACCCCTCGCTGGGCATGGTCAAAATTGCCGTGAACCCCGTACACCTTTACATTGCCGCCCTCTTGTGTCTGCATTTGCAGGGCTTGTACCGGACTGACTCCCCCATGGGGATAAAAGACTGCAATCTCCGTACCGGGGATGTCCCGAAAGCCCTCCAATGCGGCTTTGCCCGTATCGCCGGAGGTGGCGGTAAGCACTCGCACTCTCTTTCCCTCTTTAGCCGCTCCTTGGGACAAAAATCCCGGCAGCAAAGCAAGAGCCATGTCTTTAAAGGCGGCGGTCGGTCCATGAAAAAGTTCCAAAATGGTTCCGGCTTCCGCTTTTCTCAGCTTGACCACTTCCTCCGGAAATTTGTCATCATAGGCGTTTAAAATTGTAGTCAAATCCCACTCTTCGTCAAAGAATAGAGATAGAACTTTTTTTGCCACTTCTTTATAGGATAAATTCACCCAATCCTGCCATGACAGATGAGGAAATTTTTCCGGCACAAAAAGCCCGCCGTCTTTGGCGGGACCTTGTAATACCGCCTGCTTCAGAGAAACTTCTTCGCCTCCCCGGGTACTTTTATAAAGCATGTTCATCCTCCAATAAAATCACCGTACCCGGAAAATCGGAAAATTTTTCCAAGTCCACCGGAATGCTGATATAGCCTTCCCCCCAAGGCCCTTTTGCCAAAGTCTTCCAAGCCTCTTCTTCCCTGTCGTGAAAACGAAAATAAACCTGTCCCCGTGCTTGCTTGAGGGATAGTTTTTCTTGCCCCAAGGGATTTTTTTTGGAACATCGTTTCTCCAAGATATCCGCCGTATCTCTTAACATGGCGCCCGCCGTGGGCAGTTTTCCCGCTCCTAAGCCTTCAAACACATATTGACCTCCGTTTGTCGAGGTAAAGGAGCCGAGATTACGAGTTCCGTCTATACGAGCCACAGTACGGCAAAGAGGAATCGCCGTAGGCATCACATAAGCGGTAACTTCGTCGCCTCTTTTCACCCCCTTTGCCAAGAGCTTGACGCCATAGCCTTGTTCCTTAAAAAAATCCAAGTCTTTTTTCTCCAAATTTTGAATTCCCAAGGTGAAGATATCTTCCTCTCCCACTTTTCCTCCGAAAGCCAATGTGGAAAAAATGCGAAGTTTTCGCATGGCATCCAAACCCTTGACATCGGCGGAAGGGTCTTCTTCCGCGTAGCCCGAATCTTGGGCTTCTTTCAACGCTTCTTCATAGGATTTGTTTTGCATTTTCGTCAAGATAAAATTGCTGGTACCGTTTAAAATGCCCTCCACTTGAGAGATTTCGCTCCACTTTTTTTCTTCCTTAAGAGGTTTTAATAAAAAAGTACCTGCCGCTACGGAGGCTTCATACAAAAAGGCACATCCTTTTTCCTCCGCCAAGGCGGACAATTCTTCAAAGTGTTCGGAGACCACCTTTTTATTGGCGGTGACCACATCTTTTCCCAATTCGAAGGCTTTTTTGATCCAATTATATGCCCTGTCGTCACCGGTGCATTCCAAAATAATGCGAATCTCCTTATCTTCCAAAATTTCTTCCGGATTATCGGTGAAGATTTTTTTATCCTCCATACCCGGGCGTTCTTTCTTTAAATTTCGAATCAAAATCTTTTTTACGGCATAGGGGAATTGATTTTTTCCCAAAATCTCCCAAACCCCTTGTCCGACGGTTCCAAATCCTAAAAGTCCGATCATTCCACAACCCCCCTTTTGATGCATTCCAATCCGATTTCCACCGCATTGGTGGCTGCGCCTTTTCGGATATTGTCGGCTACGGTCCAAAGATTCAGTCCGTGTTCCAGGCTTTCATCCCGACGGATACGCCCTACATAGACTTCGTCCCGTCCTTCCACTTGTAAAGGCAGAGGATATTTATTTCTGGCGGGCTCATCCCATAGAACCAGTTCGGGAAAATCGTCCATTTTTTGTCGAATCTTCTCCAAATCAAAATCCTTTTCCGTTTCCACATTGATGCTGACGCAATGGGAAAAGCGCACCGGTACACGAGCGGTGGTCGCCGTGATTTTCAAATCGTCGTCATGTAAAATTTTCTTGGTTTCATTGATCATCTTCATTTCTTCTTTGGTGTATCCGTTGTCCAAAAAAGCGTCGATATGAGGCAGGATGTTTCCTCGAATGGGATAAGGATAAAACTCATAGCGCCCTTCATCCAAATCTCTAAGCCCTTTCATTCCGCTGCCGGAACAGGATTGATAGGAGGAGTAGACGATACGCTTTAAACCCGCCACTTCCTGAATGCAATACAGAGCACTCATGCATTGGATTGTAGAACAATTGGGATTGGCGATAATGCCTTTTTCAAAGAGGACGTCCTCTCCGTTGACCTCGGGCACAATCAAAGGCACTTCCGGGTCCATGCGAAACTCACTGGAATTGTCGATAACCATAGCGCCCGATTTCACCGCATAAGGTACAAAGGCTTTGCTGACGGAACCTCCCGCAGCAAAAAAAGCAAAATCTACACCTCTAAAGGAATTTTTGGTTAACACTTTCACCGGGATACGCTCTCCCTGAAAATGAACAAATTTACCCGCACTTCTCTCGGAAGCCAAGGGAAGCAGGCGCTTGATGGGAAAACTTCTTTCTTCCAATACTTTTAAAATGGTATTTCCGACCAAACCGGTTGCCCCCACAACCGCTACAATATAATCTCTCATGCTTTATCCTCCTTATAAAATGCATTGTAAATACTTCGAATGGCTTCTTCAAAATCTTCATTTTCCACACCGATGACAATATTTAATTCGCTGGCTCCCTGAATAATCATACGCACATTGATTCCCTGCCGAGCTAATGCCGTGAATATTTTTGCCGAGACTCCTTTGGTGGAAATCATTTTTCGTCCTACCACGGCAATCAATGCCATATGATAAGAGGTTTGAATGCTGTCCGGTTCACAATAAATGGATATTTCTTCTTTAATTTTTTTTTCTTTTCCGGCTACCGCGCTTTCCGCTACAATAACGGAAACATTATCCATGCCCGAAGGAATATGGGCAATGGAAATATGATTGGTTTCAAAGACACTGGCAAGACGCCGGAAAAATCCCAATTCTTCGGAAAGAAATGTTTTTTCTACGGTAAAGGTCATAAAATCTTTTTTGCCGGCAATCCCTGTCACCAAGTTTTTATCTTTTTCCCCCAATTCGGGAACGATATAAGTTCCTTCATCTTCCGGATGATTGGTGTTGCGAATGTGAATGGGGATTTGTTTTAATCGCACGGGAAAAATCGCCTCTTCGTGTAAAACCATCGCCCCCATATAGCTTAACTCCCGAAGCTCCCGATAGCTTACTCTGTGAATGGGTTTCGGATTTTTTACAATCCCCGGATCCGCCACCAAAAATCCGGAAACATCCGTCCAGTTTTCATATAAATCCGCATCCAAACAATTGGACACGATGGAACCGGTGATGTCACTGCCGCCTCGGGAGAAGGTGACGATATCTCCTTCCGAATCCGAACCGTAAAAGCCGGGAACCACTGCCGGTAATTGATTTGCCAACTTTTCATCAACCAATTTCTTCGTTTCCTCCATATCCCAATGACCGTTTTTTATACGAATAATATCCTTGGAATCGACAAAATTGTAGCCGAGATATTCTGCCAAAATCAATCCGTTGATATACTCTCCCCGACTGGCACAATAATCTCTGGATCCTCCTCCTGCGATAGAAGTTTTGACTTCAGTCAGCACTTGATCTATGGAAATCTTTAAAGCTAAATCCTCTACAATGGTTTTGTAACGCGTTTCGATATGAATGAAGACTTCATCGAAATTTAAATTATGGCTGGCCAATTGATGGCACATATACAATAAATCCGTGATCTTATGACCTTTCGAGTGAGACTTTCCCGGGGCGGACGGCACAACCACGACCGGTTTATTCTCTTGCACAATGGCTTTTACTTTTTTAAAAACTTCCGCTCCAGCTAAGGAGCTTCCTCCGAATTTTGCAACAATTTTCATCCTAATCCTCCTACTAAAAAAAGCACCCGTCCTCAAACAGGACGAGTGCATACTCGCTTTCCACCTAATGAATCTCTTCATGGCGATAACGGACTCCACCGCAACTTTCTACTATGATTTCAAAAGTGAGCTTGAAGGCGGTCTTCTCTTTTGCATACCGAAAAAGTTTTGCAGCCTACGAACTTTTCTCTCTGACAGCTGTTTAAAAGATACTCTTCCTTTTCAAAGCTTTTTATCATTTTACATTGAAATAGAATCCGTGTCAACATCCGAATTCTTTTCTTCGTTCGTCTGTATCCTTTCCTCTTCTGTTTCCGTCTGTACCGATTTTAATTCCGTCTCCTTAAAAGAAGATGCATTGAAATCGGAATCCTCTGAAGAAATCGGTTTTTGCATTTCGGGAACGGCACTCTCTTTCACGGTCTTTTCGTCTTCGGTGTCGGAAATTTTCGGTTCTTCTTTTCTATCCATCCATTGTTCTTTCTCTCTTTCGGCTTCCTGAGACGGAACGGAACGTTTTCGCCTTCGTTTCTTCTCTTTTTTCTTTCGTCTATTTCCCTGTATCAGATTGATCATAGATACAAGCATAAGACCAATCAGCAGAAAATTGACCGTCAGCACGATCTTATAGGCGGCTTTATAAACAAAAATATGTTTCAAAAGTACACCTGTAAGCCCCCATAGAATCACCAGTCCAAAAAAGAATTCCCGATTGCCGATGATAAAGAACAGCCCGAACAGTGTGATCAATGCCAAAAACAAAACGGCAAAAAGTTGCGAGCTTTGTGTAGGCAGCCCCATAGATTTAAGCATAGCGGAGAGATTTTCCGCCACTAAAAATACGATCAAACCCAAATTCATTCCAAAGACCGCAGGCATCCAAGTCATATTTCTCTCGGTTTTAGCCAGGTGTCCCGCTACATTTAACTGAAGGGAAGTGATTGCCAAAAGCAAAACCGAAAAGATAAAAGACCAAAGGGTTCTATTCAAATGCCAGCTTAAAATCCAAAGCACGGTAAGAATATTACCCACGATAAAAAAATTGCGTAAACTATAAAAGTTTTGATGAGCGTTTTTGGGTTGAGTGAACAGTTGAAATAGTGCATAAACGCCCAGCAAAAGCCAAATTGGAATCCAAATCCACACTACATATTTCACGGGGGTAATCAACCCGGGAAATTTATCAAAGATCTCCATGGTTTTGGCGCCACGAAGTCCAACGAAAAAGCCTATTGCGATAAAAATCACACTGAACAAATAGGATGCCAGGGAGATTAAACCTGTTATTTTTTTCTGATGTTCCATAAATATTCCTCCGATACTGTCTTTCTCGAAAGTATTTATACCCAATTACAGTGAATTTCAACGAATATGACTTTCTTTTGCAAAAATAATCCACCAGATAATTTTATCGATTACTTTTTTTCCTGTGGCTTTGGACAACGCTTTGGCATAAAGATTTAATTGCCGATCGTAAAAACCTTTGCGCATTCTCCGGTCACTTTTAAAATCCACAATGACCAAGCCCTCTCCTCGTTCAAACACCAAGTCCACTTGCCCGTCGATAAGCAGTCCCTCATCCTGCATGGTAAAGGAAAGTTCCCGTTTTTTCCAAGGCGATGCGGCAATTTCCTTGCCCAAATCCGAGGCTAAAAATTTTTCCACCCGATCAACGGGAATTAACTTTTTCTCTTCTTCGTTAATCAATTTTTCTTGCAATAAATAATCCAATGTCTCTTCCACCGGTGTACCGTCCATGGGTAAATATTCAAAAATCCGATGAAAAAGGGTTCCTTTGGAGGCTGCATCCATTTTTTGTTCCGCTAAAAACTGAGGCGGTAAAAAAGTAAACTCGGTGGATGCTGTATCTTTTTCATGCGCAACTTCCGTAACGGTACGCTTTATCAAAGACTTCTCTTTTCCGCTTTTCTTCGGCATCGTCAAAGCCTGATAAGCATCCAGCAGAGATTTTTCCAAAGATACATCCGGAGTCGGTTCGTAGTCCTTCCATAAGGCTGCCAATCTGTCGCCGTCCTCCAGAATCCAATCCGGTTCCATGTCTTCTTCAAAAAAGACGGAATCGGCATAGGGGTTGATTGTTCTGAACCGATGATCCCGAAGCACGATATGGAGAATCCAATCCTGATAATTTTTCAAGGAATTTAAGGTCTGCGAATTCAGAGGCCTTTGAAAAGTGGGTAATATGGAGCCTTCCATATAAAAATACACCTCTTTTTCCCCTCGGGTCAGGGCTACATAGAGGAGCCGCATTTCTTCTTCTTTATTCTCTATGATCCCTACATTCTTAAAATAACTTAACTCCGGATCCTGTATACGCTTGTCTTCGTGAATGACGGGAATGGCAATGCCGTCTTTTTTCAACAGCAGTCTGTCCACATTATAGTCCGTCTCCAAAAAATCTCGATGATTGCCCACCAGAAAAACGACGGGAAATTCCAAGCCTTTACTTTTATGCATGGTCATAAATCGAACCACATCGGCTTTTTCGGACAAAGCTTCCGCTGTTAAATGATCTTTCTCCGTCTGACGAATTCGATCCGTATTTTTCAAAAATCCGAACAGTCCCGTCGTATCCATCCTCTCAAATTTTTCTCCTGCATGGAGAATGGACTTTAAACGACTTTCCGCTCCTTTCCCCTGACCGATGCTGTAAAAATATTCTCGAATACCCGACTCTTCAAAAAATTTCCAAAGAAAGTCGGAAAGAGAATTTTCCTCGGAAGTCTTTTGCCAAAAACTTAACCACGCACAAAAAAGCTCTTTTTTCCTTAAGGTTTCTCCCTCCTCTTCATACTTCCAAAAGGCGGAGGAAAAAGAGAGTTCTTGCGCTCCGGCTGTACGAATTCTCCACAAATCCTCTTCGTCCATTCCTCCGACAAAGGATAGAAGAGAGGCGATTAAGGGCAAATCCATTTTCGGATTTTCAACGGTTCGCAAAAGATTGAAGAACAAATCCACTTCTCCCCGGTCATACCCCACCTTTTCATTTTCCGAATAATAGGGAATGCCCATTTTTCGGAAGACGGATTCATATTCTTTGAAAGAGGAGTTCCGCTGCAAAATTCCAAAGTCTCCGTAGGTATATTCTCCGCTTTCCACCATTTCTTTTATTTTTAAGGCTATAGAAAAAGCTTCCAATTCTTTTTGGGTGACTTCGTCCTCCGAGGGTTTGGTATGAAACTGTTGATAGACTAAATGTACCGCCCCCTCGTTTTCCCCCTCGGGGATATTGAAGCGATGATATGCATGATCGTATTTTAAGCCTCCGAAATCTTCCGTCATCAAAACGCTGAAAACGGAATTGACGAAGGACAAAATTCGATTTTTACTCCGAAAATTTTGAGAAAGGGGTAATACGATGCCGTCAGCTTTCTCTTTTGTATAGCGCTTAAAACGATTTTTAAAGATCTGCGGTCTGGAACCTCGAAAAGCATAGATGGACTGTTTTACATCGCCCACAAAAAACAAATGGGCTTCATCGCTCAATTTCTCTACGATTTGTTCCTGAACCGGATTGGCATCCTGATATTCGTCAAAGAAAATCCACTTCGTCTCCTCTTTCAGTTCTTTTTTAACCTCTTCCTTTTCCAAAAGGCTTAAAAAATATTTTTCCATATCATTAAAATCCATCGCCTTGTTGTTTTCTTTTAAAATCCGATAATTTTCTCTAAATTCTTTTGCCAAACTAAAGAGCATGGAAAGATGGCGACGCTTTTGTTCCCGCCAAAGTTTCCAATTTTCATCGGAGGGAAAATTGTCGATATAGGCTTTTATTTCATCTTTAATGTCTTTGCGAACTTCGTTGAGGGATTCTTTCAATTCATTGTCATTGACTTTGCCGGACATTCGTTTAAATTTAACGGGAAATCCTCTGCGAATGGCAATTTCTCTTTCCCTCTTAATTTCCTCAATCCATTGCAGGAGGGCCTCTCTTTCCGCCGAGAGAATTTCCACACGTTTCCCGGATTCGTCAATCCTTTGCATGCTTTCAATCATGTCCTTATAGGCCCAAGTATAAACCGTTAAAGTAGAGCATAGACTTTTCACAATTCCATCCAGGGTACGACTGTTTGGCAAAGGCAAAAGAAGGTCCCGGATCCGTTCCGAAAGATATTTTTCGTTGGCTTCATCCAATTCCAAAAAGTCATCCATCTGCTCAACCCAAGCTCTGAGTTTGGTGTCATTTCCCGGCGAAAAAGATTCCATCAGGCGGATAAAATCTTCTTCGCTTTCCTGAAAGTGTTTCTCCATGGTTTTGTCCATGGCCTCTTCTTTCAAGAATAAAATTTCCATATCCTCCAAGACTTTCATATCCTGACTTAAACCCAGCATATAGGCATAGCGATGAATCATCTTGGTGCAATACCCGTGCAGTGTGGAGATATTGGCGCTTTGAAGGCGAAGACGTTCTTCCAGAAACTTTTCCTTTCCTCCAAGCTCATAGCGGTCTTTCAAGCCTTCTTCCAAACGCTTTCGCATTTCCATGGCGGCCTTTTCCGTAAAAGTGACAATTAACATTTTGGACAGACTTTCCCCGTCTTCCAAAAGTTTTATGATGCGCTCAATCATGACCCGGGTTTTGCCCGTCCCGGCGGAAGCGCTGACCAAGATGTTTTGCTGTCTTGAGTCGATAATATTTTGTTGTTCCCCTGTAGGCTTAAACTGTTTCATCGATATCCTCCCAAGTTACGCTTTCCAAAGTGATATAGGGATTGTTTTCATCATAAAAACCGCAAAGACCCTTGTACGGGCAATAGGTACAGGATGTTGCTTGGCTCTTTCCTATTATTCTTTTTTTTTCCGGAGGAATCAACCCTTTCTCCATCTTTTCCACCCAACGAATTAAAGATTTTTCCGTCCACTTTTTTAAGTCTTCCATTTTCAATCGAGTGATTTTATTTTTGGACTTATTCCAAGTGTATTTGTCCTTCCAATTTCCATTTCTTTCCTTTTCAATAGCCAAAAAAACTTCTTCATCATCCAAAGCGAATCCGGTATATCGCACCGTATCTTCCACTTTCTCTTTGCCGTATTTTTTTTTCACAGGCAAATAAAAAGCGCCCACTCCCCGGTACAGCTCTTGAATCACATGAAGATAGAGTAAAAGTTGCACATCCCATCCATAGTACATGGAAGACAAACTGAAATTTTTGTTTCCCGTCTTATAATCGATGACGATCGCCAGTTTCTCCCCTTTTCTTTCCCAAAGATCTACCCGATCAATGCGACCTGTCAAGACATATTCTCCCTTTTGTCCTTGAATTGTCCATTGTTTTTTGCCTCCGTATCCGAAGGGCAGTTCTTCATGCGCCGGTTGAAATTTTGTATTCTTTAACATCTCTTCCAAGCGCTGCATCAAGAATTCTCCTTCTCTCTCCAAACTTTGTATAAAAAACTGATCTCGAGAGGAGTTTTTGCCTGAAGAAAAAAACTTTTCTCTCCAATTTTTAAAAAACGCCCTGTGGTATTTTTCTCGACTGAACGATGGATTTTCCCGTCGATTTTCGGTAAAGCCTTTCAACAAATCATGAATACAATTGCCTATATCCAGAGGATTTAAAGCCAAGTCCGAATTTTCTTCCGGTCTGAGTATCCGCTTTACATAATAGGCATAAGGACAACGACAATAATCCTCAATCGCCGTTGGACTTAGCGACTTTTCCAATAAGATGCCTTCCGAAAGCTGTGTTTTCCTAAAAGCCTTTTGTTTTTTTGAAATTTTCTCCCGTTCCTCCGGAGTCAAACGGAGAAGGACATTTTTATAGCTATACTGTTTATATTCTTCGGGAAGTTCTTCAAAAATCCGGTCTTTCGGCAAAATTTCCATCAGATTTTCCATGACGGAAGGAAGACCGGCGTGATTTTCTTTTCCTCCGTCCAGTCCCGCCCCTAAATAGAGTTCCTCTCCTTCTAAAAATAATCGATAGAAAGCGATTTTTTGTTCAAAATAATCTTCTTCTTCCAAAGCAAAAGAAAGTCCCGACTCTTCAACTTCTTTCCATGTCAATAATCCCCGTTCTCGATCCTTCGGACGCAGGCGCTCTTCCGTTAAACCTAAAATGCATTGGATTTTCGCCCCCGTATTGCTCCTTGCCATACCGCTGATGACAATTTCTTCTCCTTGAGGGGGCAACATGCCTAAGCTGTTTTGAGCAATGCCTTTTAAAAGATCCTTTGCCAATTGACGAAAAGGCATCTTTTCTCCGCCCGTAAAAGATACGATTTCATCCAAAAGTCCTGTAAAAAGTCTCCACTCCTGGTCAAAATCTTCTTCCTTCCGCTCCCTTAATTTTTCTATTCTTTCTTCTTTGGCAAAAAATTCATAGAGAATTCGGATTTGTTCTTTGACTTTCAATTCCTGTTGAAGTTTCTCATAGAAAATGCCGATTTCCTTTTCCAAAATTCCGCTTTCATCCAATTGGAGCAGCGCTTTTCCGGAAAGATTTCTCAAAGCCGATTTTTTCGCAAATTCTCCTCGATATTCTTCAAAAAAGTCGACAAAAGGCTGATGTAAAAAGGTCATCAAATTTTCTTCCGTCAACTGAGACAACATTTGAATGCCTGCGAAGAAAAACCGACCTAAAAGGGTATCTTTCAAGAGTCTCCTCTTGTGAATATAAAAGGGCAGTCCCTGCTCTGTAAAAGAACGTCGAATCAACGGCTCATAGACCATAAGGTCGGTCACATTCACCGCCATTTCCGAAAACGACACTCCTTCTTCCCATTTTTTACGCAACAGTATGGCGGACATCTCCACTTCTTCTTCCACGGTAGCCGGCAACAGCAGTCTGATGCTGTAATCCATAACTTCGGACGGATTTTCATAAGAAAATAAATTTTGTGCCAAAAGAGCTCTGGGTGAATTTTCCGATACCCAATGAACTTCTTCCACCTGTTTTTTAAAGCGGTCATAAATCTTGTAGGAAAGATAAAAAGGAGTGTACTTGCCCTTTTGGAGCATCGCCTTTCCAGTCATGGGCAAAAGAAGATAGAGTTTCTTACAACTCTTGTCCAATTGGAGAATCATTTCTTTTTCCAAAGGTGAAAAGGTATGAAATCCGCTGATAAAAAATACGGTATTTTCATATGCAGCGCTGTCTTTTAATTTTTGAATGATTTCCATATAAAGGCTCTGTTCATCTCGATAATTTTGAGACTTTTCCAAATACAAATCATAGACTTGCAGAAAGTCTTTTAATTTTTTGCTTAAAAGAGTGTTTTCTTTCTCGGCAATGGTTTTAATCAGCTCTTCCCGTCGTCCTCCACGGTGAATAAACTCGTTGATGGAAGATACAAAACGTTCTTCCAAGCTCTCCTCGTTGTCTTGACGATATAGTCCCATCCCCCGTTCAAAAGCACGGCGTACCAGAAAAGTCTTTCCCATCGGTCCCATATCCAAAACACTTTTTCCTAAAAAGTCTCTGGCAAAGGAAAGCAGACTCATCACCTTTGCCCGAATCAAAACTTCTTCTTCCAATACGTTAAAAAGCACTTTTTCCATTTCCACGGTGTATTGTTGGGGAACAAAACAAATAATATCAAAGCCTTGATCATACTTGTCTTTTAAAATATCGAATAAAACTTTTCGTCCCGTTTTCTCTACGGGAGAGAATAATATCTCCATACTCTCTTTCCTCCTTTTTGACGCCTCCTGTGCCCTTTATTCTACATGAATTTAAACAATAAAAAAAGCCCGATTTCTCGGGCATGTTTTTTACAACAGATGAAACACCAACATCATCGTTCGTGCCGGTCTTAATTGTAATTTTGTCTCTTTTTTAATCATAAGGCTCATCACCAAGGTGGATAAAATATCCGTGACCGGATAAGCCAACCATACTCCCTGTCCGCCCAAGCCCATGACACGACTTAAGAAATAAGCTGTGGGAAGCAGGATAATCATTTGTCGAAGCAAAGAACCGACCAGAGAAATCCCTGAATTCCCTCGTGCCTGGAAATAAAAGATGCCCATGTAATAAAGAGATACGACGGGAAAAACCGCTACGACAGTGCGTAATGCACAAGCCGCCTTCTCAATAATCAACGAATCCGACAGGAAGAAGCCTACCATTTGTTTTGAAAACAACTGGAACAGAAGCCATAAAATCAAGGTGGATAAGAAACTGTATACCAAAGTTCTATTCATCAATTCCTGCAATTTATCTTTACGTCCGGCTCCGTAATAATACGCGGCAATAGGTTGCATGGCGGAAACTACACCGAATAATGCGATAAAGATAAACATATAGACTTTCATAATCAAACCTAAGATGACAATCCCGTCATTTCCCATGCTGCCTGCCAGGATTCGGTTTAATACCCCGATAACCACCGAATCTTCCGCTTCGATGATAAAGGCGGATAAGCCTCCCAACAGAATCGCCGGGCTTAATTTCAGCATGAATTCACCCTTCATCTTCAATTGAATATCCCCGGATAATTTTTTAAATCTCACAAAGGCATAAACAAACCCCATGAATTGAGACAGGAGACTGCCCAATCCCGCACCGGAGACTCCCATGTGAAAGATGAAGATCCATATGGCGTTTAAAATAATATTTCCTACCGCACCGATACTTGTGGCAATCACGGAGACCTTGGTATCTCCGAAACTGAGGAGAATATATGCCATATAAGTGGTTAAACCGATAAACATGGCTCCGGTACTGATGTATTTCAGATAGCTGATTGCTTCGGGTAAAATTTCCGCCTGTGCTCCCAAGGCGCTTAAAATAAATTCGGGAAATAAAAATGTAGCGACAACCAGAGATAAAGTGACCACACTCATCAAAAGAAAGCCGTTACGGATAATCGCACGAGATTCGGCTTCTCCGCGAGCTCCCAAAGTTCGGGAAAGCATGGTCGATGCTCCCACTCCGATCAAAACGGATAAAGAGCAATATAAACGTTGAATCGGATAGACAACCATCAATGCGGCAATAGCCGATTTGTGGACAAAACGCCCCACAAAAAAAGTATCTACCAAATTGTACATTTCAAAAACTAATAATTCCAAAATAATCGGTAGGGCGAAAGTGATTAACAGACGAGATGTCTTCTCGTTTTCAAATCGTTTACTGCCCATAATAAAACCTCCCTTAATAATTGTAGTGTATCAAAAAGGGAGGCTTTTCTCATTGCTTCTTTTGCCCTCTTTCGTGTACCATATTTGGATTTTTGAAAAATTTCATTTTTTTAAAACCCAAATTCGGTACAAAAAAAGATGCTAAATCTCATTGAAAAGATACAAAACCGCACCGTTTTTTTGTATTTTTGTAAAAAACGGATACACCATGGATTTCTTTCCATAATAGAAATCCACTTTAGGATGGACATACTCGTCCAACAAGGTCCAATGAAGGGTATCAATACGCTCCGGAGCTCCTAATTCTTCCCACTTGTCATAGATCGAGCCGTGTTGGGCATCCAATAAAAATCGGGTAACGGAATAGTCCCGTTCCATATTCAAAAGATTAACCATCACTCTGCGTTCTACAGTTTTATCCTTTTTTTTGTAAGAATAAAGTAAAATCTGATATCCGTCATTGCTGCGGGTAAAGATAAGCCCCGGTTCTTTGACCAAAACTTCATCGCCCAATTGGGCTAAAAGCTTCCAGGCATAAAATCCCGCTTTATTTAAAGCGTTGGATGTAAACATACCCCCTCCGCCAAAGAAAGTATCATTGGACAATTCCGTTTCCTTGTCGATATAGTCCACTAAAGACGGGATACAAGGTTCTTTTTTGTCCAAAACCTTATCATAGATCCAGGGAATCATATCCGTTTTATCAAAGTTCTCATCCTCTTGCGTAGGATGGACAATACCCTTTGGCAGTTCCTTCAAAAACCACTCGGTGACATCTCTGTCATAGACTTTGGAAAAGTTCTCCGTAAAGCTTTCCAAGACATTTTTTGCCGTATTTTCCAAATAAATTTTCGGTTCCATTTTCTGACTTAAAATAAAATCCAAAATATTTTCCACTCTTGTCCAATTGATAAAGCGATGTCCTCTCCCTCGAAAAATGTCCAAATCCTGAGAGAATAAATTTAGAATAATGCCGTATTTAAAATTGATTTCCCGCTGAACTTCCCGTAAAAGATGCATGTTTTCATCTTCCAAAAACAAAGTGGCATCGCCCAAAAGAATGGTATCTCCCCGTGTAAATTCTCCGATGGATTCTTTGTTCAAATCCAAGCGAATTTTTTCCAAATATAGAGCGCTGCCGTAACGGGAATAACCTGTCAAAAATTCTTTGATTTCATCCAATGCGGACTCCAAAGGATATTCTTCGGCCATTTCTTCCAAAGACGGCATTTCCTCCATAGTATGACTGTCCCGATATTCCTGAGGATGCATATGATAATGATTGATAAAATGTTTTAAATAGTATCTGGGATGTGAAAATCCTACCTCTCCGGCGATTTCACTGATGCTTTTATCCGTTCCCAAGAGGAGTTTGGTAGACTTTTCCACACGTATTTGATTTAAATATTCGTTGAAACTCAATCCCATGGTATCTTTGATTTTATAGGATAGATAGGATGGATTTAAAAATTCTTTTTCAGCAATTTCCGAAAGACTCACCTTTTCCATATAATTAGCGGAAAGATATTTGGCAATTCGATGAAAACGCTCCAACTCGTCCGGATCTTCCTTAAGCCATTCCTGTTCATAATAGAGATAGTGAAAATTATTCAACAGATGATATTGCAGTTCCAATAAATTTTTGGATAAAGCTTCATCACATTCCTCCATTTGCTCGTTTAATTCGTAAAGAATTCGTGCACAATAGGATTTTAACAAATTATATTTCCCGCCTTTTCCCTCTTCCGTATTGTCGATATAATAAAGAGTTTTTCCCGCATCGGGATAGTAGGATGCAAAAAAGCCGGGTTTAATATCCAACATCAACAGTCGATTGTCTTTGATTTTCTCAAAGCTGCGAAGTTCCATGGGATTGATCAGCTCCATGTCTCCCTCTTTTAATGTAAACTCCTCATTGTCCAAAACCAATTTGATTTCTCCCTTGAGCACCCAAAGAATCTCCAGTGAATTTTTCCAATACAATGGAGTTTTTTTGATCTGATATAAATGCATGTCCAACCAAGGATTTTGCTTATATTTAACTTCTACTTCCCGCATCATTTCCGTTCATCCCTTCTCTATTTACAACACAAAATCTCATCTGCTTTCCTTCTCCGTATTTTGTACGGCAATCCTATATTCAGGATGTACATATCGGCGACGATGTTTTGTCCGCTTTCCGTATTGTAAAGCTTTGACCGGGCAATTGCTGATACAGGCTAAACAGTGAACGCATTTATCCCTGACCCATACCGGTTTACCCTCTTTTATTGCAATAGCTTCGACAGGACAAACTTTCGCACAAATCCCACAAGCAATACAGTTTTCATCCGCCCAAAATTTTCTCGTTTTACAACCTCTGTCATAAAAGGGTCGAGCCACGGCATGAATCAATTTAGGAAAAGGTCCAAGAACGGGATAATATCGACCCGGTTTTTCCTCTTGAGTGATTCGGTAAAATTCCTCCAAGGACTTTTCCGCCTTTCTTAAAATTTTTTGAACTTTAACTTCTTTAGGCGGATTAAAAGCCAACAGATAGTTTTCAGGCATCACCAAGTCGAAAAGATAATCCACTTGAAGGTCTCCAGTCTTTAAAACTTTCCTAATTTTTTCCCCCGCAAGTCCGGTCATACCTCCGCAGTTTTGCACAACCACACATTTTTTCACCGAAGAAAAATTCATTCGAGACAAAGTCTCCTCTACAATATTCGGTAAATCGTAATAATAAACCGGATAGGTTAAAAACAAAGTATCCGTGTCTATGTAAAAAGTTTTATTTTTCCAACAATTTGAAATAGCCGTTATTCGGTCTCCGGTCTTTTTCGCCCACCACTTAGCAATGGCAAAGCTGTTTCCCGTACCTGAAAAATAAAGAATCATAGGACTTCACCTCTCTTTTATTGTACACATTTTTGCATTTCTGTAAAAATTTTTTGAATTTATTTCTCAAATTTGGGTATACCTTACATAACAAATCTATGAAAGGAGCGTGCAAAAATGAAAGACTTTAAAATTTTACTTCCCGTAGACGGGTCGGAAGGCAGTCGTCAAGCCATTGAAATGGCAAAAGAAATGGCGAAGAAATTTGATGCGCATATTATTCTTTTCAACAGTGCGGACATCCGTCCCCAAGCTTCGGCGCATTATGCTTATGACAATATTATTGTGGATGCAATGAAAAAAAACAGCGATTTAATTATCTGTGATGCCGAAAAAGAATTAAAAGATTTCGATGTGGAATCGGTCAAAGTAATCGGTCGGGCAGGGGATAAGATTGTAGACTATTGTGAAAATAATCCGGTAAATTTGATTATCATGGCTACACGAGGCATCGGAGCCGTTGAACGCTTCTTTGTAGGCAGTGTGACCACCTATGTTTTACATCACAGCCCCGTTCCCGTATTAGCAATTCCTGTACGTTAAAAAATCGGGAGAAAAACTCCCGATTTTTTTTGTGTTCTGTTTGATGTTTTTTTCAATTTTTCTTTTCCATTCCTGTCTTTCTCGCCTTGTCCTTTTCGTATTCCCATTGACTTTTATTCACAACAGTCCCCCATAAAAAAACAGTGCCTAAAATAAAAAACCAAAAGAGAAGAATGATCAAGGAAGACATACTTCCATATAATAAATTATAATTTGATTGACGCTCAATATAGATAGAGTATAATCCGGTAGCAATCAACATCGACAGGGCGGAAAAAATACTGCCGGGCAAAAGGCGCTTAACAGGTACTTTCCCCATCGTGGAAGAAATATTCAACAATAAGCTCAATAAAATAAAAATCCCGACGGAAAAAATCCAACGCATGGAATAAAAAATTCGATCCAGCTGAAAACCCCGATGAAAGACTTTCATCATATACCAATCCAATAATGCCGCCAATTTTTGCCCATATACCAAAAGAATCAAACTTAGTGCCATAGAGATGATAATCAATAACAGACTGACTACAGCCCAAATTCTCCCCAGTCCGAAATATTTTTCTTTTAAACCGAAAGCATATCGATTCACTCGAATCATGGAAAACTGCATTTTAGATGCGGCCCAAAGAGTGGATAACAACGACATCACACCTAAACTTTTAACACTGCCGAATTGTAGCACCGGCGCCAATATTTCCTTCAACTGGAACGTAGGCTCTCCAATAAATTCTTCAAACACATCCATGGACAGAGAAAAAAAAGCCAGCACCTGTGCCGTTATAATCAATAGCGGAATTACAGACATCATTAAGAAAAAGGCATACTCTCCCGGTACCCCTTTATAATAAGGATCTTTCATTTCTTTCAAAAAATACTTTCCTCGTTCTTTCCAGGTTTCCATGTTTTTTTCCTCTCTTTTTTTCTTATCACCCATCATTATTTTTACTTACAAGCTTTTCAAAAAACACAAATCAGGGTATATTTAATAGACTAAATGAAGGAGGTGTTTCGAATGACTCAAACAAAAAAGGATTATTTAATTTTAAAATTGATTTTAGGGGTCATTGTCGGTATCTTAGTCGGTCTATATGCTAATGATACCCATATTCAGATCATTATGACCGTCAAGCAAATTATCGGGCAGGTGATTTTCTATACCATCCCTTTAATTATCGTAGGATTTATTACCCCTGCCATTGCCGGCTTAAAGGACAATGCCAATAAAATGTTATTTGGCGCTTTGGGCATTTCTTATTTGTCTTCCATCGGTGCGGCATTTTTAGCCATGTTTTCCGGATACAGCATTATCCCCCGTCTTAATATTGTTACCGATGCACAGGGATTAAAAGAATTGCCGAAAGAATTATTGTTTAATTTGGAGATTCCTCCATTGTTTCCTGTCATGACCGCATTATTTACCGCTATCCTTATGGGACTTGCCATTATTTGGACCAATTCACAAACAATGGATCAATTATTTAAAGAATTCAACAATATGATGATGGCGATTGTAAAACGCATTATTATCCCTATTCTTCCGATTTTTATTGCCACTACCTTTGCAGGTTTAGCTTATGAAGGAGGGATTATCCACCAATTGCCCTTGTTTTTAAAAGTGCTCCTAATCGTTATCATCGGGCATTATATTTGGCTCGCCTTTTTATATGCTATAGGCGCTCTGATTTCCAAAACCAACCCTTTCCAGGTGTTAAAACACTACGGTCCCGCTTATATGACGGCTCTTGGAACTATGAGCAGTGCAGCCACTTTGCCGGTTAGTTTAACCTGTGCACGCAAAGCAAAAACTTTAGACCCTAAAGTCACGGACTTTGCCATTCCTATAGGCGCGACCATTCATCTATGCGGCAGCGTGTTGACGGAAACTTTTTTCGTCATGACCATTTCTAAAATGTTGTACGGACAAATGCCCCCTTTAAGCTCCATGATTCTTTTTATCCTGCTCTTAGGTATCTTTGCCATCGGAGCTCCGGGCATTCCCGGGGGAACAGTTATGGCATCTTTAGGTCTTATCACGAGCATTTTACTTTTTGACAAAACCGGTGTGGCTTTAATGTTAACGATTTTTGCCTTGCAGGACAGCTTCGGAACCGCCTGCAATGTGACCGGTGACGGAGCCATCGCTTTAATGCTTACAGGTCTTTATACCAATCACAACGGGAAAAATTAACTCTTACAAAAAAGCGTCCTTTTGAAGGGAATCCCCGAATTTCGTATCCGAAACGAAGGGCTGACATTTAAAAGGACGCTTTTTTAGAGCAATTTTTTCTTCCTAAAATAATAAATGCTGATGATTACGATAAATACGCTGAGAATAAAAACGCCCAAATACCCGTATCTCCAATAGAGCTCCGGCATATACTTGAAATTCATTCCATACCAGCCGACCAAAAGAGTCAGAGGTAAAAAAATCGTGGTGACCACCGTAAAAATCGTCACGGTCTGATTGAGTTGGAAATCCTGTTTGGATTGAAAGTTTTCTCGAACCTGATGCAAATATTCTCTCAATCGGCTTATATTGGCTGCATATCGGGTAATTCGCGTATTTAATGAACGGATATGTCCCAAACCTTCCTCGGTGAAGATTTCATTTTCATTATCTTCCAAAGTTTCACAGAAATCACTTAATTGCTCATAATAATTGTAAAGAAGCAAAAGTTCGTGATTAATCTTTGAAATCTCTTCACCGATTAATTGATCCACTTTTTTGGAAGACCAGACCTTATCCTCTAAAAATTCGATTTGCTCTCGAAGTCTGTCATATAAATTGTTATGTCCCCGAATCATGTCTTTAAAAAATAGACTGAGTACTCTCGGAATCCCTCCTCGAAGAACTCCCGGTTGTTCCAAACTTCGTCGAAAAGCGCTTTCAATAGAACCGTCTTCATCAAACAGATGAATCAATACAAAAAGATCCGACGAAAGATAAATTCCGGCTAAATCTCGACCGTGATCTTTTCTTCCCACTTCCAAGAGATAAAGACATCCGAAACTGTAATCTTCCCAAGCATTGATAAAACTTTCCGGATTTTTACGTTCCTGCAATTCTTCCAAAATCTGCAAGTCAATCTTCAAAACACTTGCACTCTTTCTTAATTCTTCCAATGTAAAATAAGCAATTGCCGGGTTTTCCCCGTTCCACTTTGTCGGCTCGCTTCGGACTAAAGTATCCTTGATTTCTACAAACATGACGACTTCCCTCCATGTGTATTGTATCAAATCTGTCAAAATAAAAAAGACGTATTTTTCGAAAAATATCAATTTTCTTGTATTTTTCCATTCCTTTAACCATATTCTATTTGACCTTGATTTTTGAGTGAAAAATTTTTAAAAAATTCCTTGCATTGTTATTTTATTTATGGTATGCTTTAACGAAATACTATAAGAAAGGAGTTTTCACAATGATTCAACTGGATATGCTTCAAACAATGGGTTTAGCAGTGTTATTTTTACTTGTCGGACGGTGGATTCGAGAGAAAATCTCCTTCTTTTCGAAGTATTGCATTCCTGCGCCGGTTATCGGCGGTTTAATTTTTGCAATTTTTCATCTCACCCTCCGACAAAGCGGTCTTGGAGGATTCGAGTTTGAGGAGACTTTAAAAAATTTCTTTATGACCATATTCTTCACCTCTATCGGTTTTAACGCCAGTTTCCAAACCTTAAAAAAAGGAGGTTTGATTGTCGTCAAATTTTTGCTGGTTGCAACGCTTTTAGCCGTATTTCAAAATATCGTAGCGGTTATTTTGGCTCCCGTGGTTAAAGTTCCTCCGCTGTTGGCTTTGATGACCGGTTCTACCGCCATGACAGGAGGTCACGGCACTTCCGGAGGCATTGCGCCTCATGTGGAAGCCTTGGGGATTGTGGGTGCGGAAACCGTCGCCCTTGCCAGCGCCACTTTCGGTTTATTGGCCGGTTCCATGATGGGCGGACCTTTGGCCAATCGTCTTATCACTCGATTCAGTCTTTTCGATAAAAAGGACTCTTCCAACCAAGGAAATATCCTCTCCGATACGGTCAAAGTATTAAAAGAAGAACATCTGTTATCCGCTTTCGTTCACATCTTAATCGCCATGGGGCTCGGGGTTTATGTTTCCGGATGGATTTCAAAAACCGGATTGCACTTCCCCGGCTATATCGGTGCCATGCTGGTAGCCGTCGTCATGCGTAATATTTCCGATGCGGGGCTTTATAAATCCCCCATGAACGAAATTTCCACAGCAGGAAATATCGGTTTAAATCTGTTTTTGGCGGAAGCTTTGATGACTATGAAGCTTTGGCAATTGGCAGATTTGGCTATTCCCATGGTCGTCCTTTTAGCGGCTCAATGTGTTATCACTTATCTTTTCGTTCGTTTTGTTACTTACTATTTTATGGGGCATAACTACGATTCCGCTGTTATTTGCGCCGGACATTGCGGCTTCGGCATGGGAGCAACGGCCAACGGTATGGCAAATATGGTTTCCGTCTGCGAAAAATTTTCCTATTCGGAACAGGCCTTTTTCGTTTTGCCTCTTGTAGGCGCATTGTTTATCGATTTTACCAATGTGGCACAAATTGAAGCTTTTATTAATTTTCTCAAATAAAGATTCTCCTTCGGGAGAATTTTTTTATACCCCCACTCTTGAGTGATTTCTCTTTTTTCGGTACAATAGCATAGAAAGAGGTGGTTTTATGATTTGTCCAAGATGTCATCAAGAAGTGGATCGAAATGCTACAGAATGCCCTTATTGCGGTTTGCGCCGACGAATAAGCCCTCGTAAGCGCAAGGCAAGAAGGCGTCGCAGAATTCTTCGGCGTGTTATCGGCTTTCTAATCCTTTTGATTCCCATTTTACTTTTAGCTTATTATTTCGGTGTATATCGTCCGGCTCATCCAAGCAGCCCGAAACCGGCTTCTTCGGAAAGCTCCATTCAACCACCGGCATCCAAGGAAACTTCAGAACCCGTTAACCCATTGGAAAATAACGAAAAACCGGGAGAAAATGCAAATAGGGAAAATGAACTTCCTATGGAAGATGCTTTATCCCTTGGCAATGAAGTGGAACTTACAGGAACCTTCCATATCAATCAATGGAAAGATCCGGAAACGGGGTGGACGGATTTCTATGTTTTAAATTTGGAAAAACGAATCCATGTTCAGGGAAATGGAAAGAATTATCCCAATATTTCCGAAATTCAAATCGTTTTTACCGACTTCAATCCGGCAGAATATAACGATCATCGTGTACGTATCAAGGGATTGTTGGATGCCGCTCGGGAAACTTCTCATTCTCGTCGACCTGTGTGTATTTATGATCCGGATGTTAAAGTATTAGATTAAAAAAACCCGAGACTTTGAAAACTTTCAAAATCTCGGTTTTTTCATTACTTTTCTTTTATTGAGCATCTAATTCCAAATAAACGGGACAATGATCCGAACCCATCACTTGATTTAAAATTCCTGCGTCTTTGATTTTATCTTTCAATCGATCGCTGACTACAAAATAATCAATTCTCCAACCGGCATTTCGCTCTCTGGCTTTGGTGATATAACTCCACCAGGTATACGCATCTTTCACATCCGGATATACGTGGCGAAAACTGTCTACGTATCCCGCTTGCAAAAGATGTGTAAATTTTTCTCTTTCTTCATCGGTAAATCCTGCACTGCGACGATTTTGCGCCGGATTTTTTAAATCAATTTCCTGATGGGCCACATTTAAATCTCCGCAAATTACCACCGGTTTTTTCCCTTCCAAATTTAAAGCATAAGATCTAAATGCATCATCCCATATGCCTCGATACTCCAAACGTTCCAATTCCCTTTTGGAATTGGGGGTATAGACATTGATTAAATAAAAATCGTCATATTCCAAAGTCAGCACTCGACCTTCATTGTCATGCTCTTGGATACCCATTCCCCGTGTTACGGATAAAGGCGTTTTTAAGGTAAAGGTGGCGGTTCCGGAGTATCCCGCCCTTTGCGCATAATTATAGTATTCCTCATAGGAACCCAAATCCAATATCGCCTGCCCCTCCTTTATTTTAATTTCCTGAAGGCTGATGACATCCGCTCCGCTTTCTTTAACAAAATCCAAAAAACCTTTTTTCAACACGGCTCGCAGCCCATTGATATTCCATGAAATTAATCGCATATTTTTTATCTCCTATTCTATTTATCTTTCAATCTGATGAATCACACCCAATTTTATATTTTATCACTTATTCATTGATTTTTCTTCCTATACCATATACAATTAAATGACCAGGCAGAAAGGAGATTTTTGAGATATGTTTGATTTGGATCGTTTTCGAATGACTTTTGAAACGATGTTACGTTTGTATTTTACAAAAACTATTGAGACTTCCAATAATCAGGAAAAGTATGAGGCATTAAGCCATACCATTATGAGCATGCTGGCTGACGATTGGTCCGCAACCAACGCACTTTTCGATGACAAACGAAAAGCCTATTATTTCAGTGCGGAGTTTTTAATCGGCAGAAGCTTAGGTAACAATATGCTCAATATCGGTTATTTCTCTCAAATTAAGGAATTTGTTGAATCCCTGGGGTTGAATTTAAATCAACTGGAGGAAAAGGAAGAAGATGCCGCCTTGGGCAACGGCGGACTGGGTCGTTTAGCAGCTTGCTTTATGGAATCCGCAACGACTTTAAGTCTGCCTTTGTACGGTTACGGTGTATTGTATAATCAAGGACTTTTTAAACAGCGTTTTATAGACGGCTTTCAAACGGAAGAAGGGGATGAATGGATTAAAGACAACAATCCATGGATTTTACGCAAGGAGAGCGAAGCCAAGATGATTCATTTTCGTGAGCAGATTATTAAAGCCGTTCCCTATGACATGCCTATCTTAGGTTACGATACGTGTAATGTCAACACTCTTCGTTTATGGCAGGCGGAAAGTGTAAATCCTTTCGACTTTAATCTGTTTAACAATTTTGAATATGATAGAGCTGTTATGGATAAAAATCGCAGTGAAGATATTTCCCGTGTACTATATCCTAACGATATGCAACGTCCGGGCAAAGTCCTTCGATTAAAACAGCAATATTTCTTTGTCAGCGCTTCTTTACAGGATATTATTGTCAAATACAAAAAAAATCACGGCGATGATTTTTCCCGTTTTGCGGAATTACACATTTTCCAATTAAACGATACCCATCCGGTTATCGCCATTCCGGAATTGATGCGTTTACTAATGGATCAGGAAGGCTTGGAATGGGGACAGGCTTGGGATATCACCAAACAGGTATTCGCCTTTACCAATCACACCATTTTAAGCGAAGCGATGGAATGCTGGTGTCTGGATGTTATTGAGGAGGTATCCCCAAGAATTCTTAGCATTATCAGGGAAATCAATCGGCGTTTTACCGACAATCTGAGGATATTGGATTACAGTTCGGAAAAAATCGAAGCCATGAAAATTATGACCAATGATACGGTGTGCATGACCTTCCTTGCTCTTCACACAGCCATAGCCGTCAACGGTGTAGCCGCTTTACACACGGAAATTCTAAAAGCCGATGTGTTCAAGGACTGGTACAAGCTCTATCCTGAAAAATTCCAAAATAAAACCAACGGAATCACCCCCAGACGCTGGCTGATGCTTTCCAATCCGGAATTGACCGCATTTATCACAAAACATTTAGGTCATCAGGAATGGGTTAAAGATTTATCCCGTTTAAAGGAATTGGAACAATTTTTAGATAATGATGAAGTTCTCATGGAACTGATGGATATCAAACGGGAAAAGAAAAGACAATTGGCGGAATATATTGAATCCGTTGAAGGAATTAAGCTGAATCCGGACAGTATTTTCGATATTCAAATCAAACGCATCCATGAATATAAACGACAGCTTCTAAATGCTTTGCATATTATCGATTTATATTATCGCCTGAAGGAAGATCCGGATTTGGATATTTGTCCGCACACTTTTATCTTCGGCGGCAAGGCAGCTCCCGGTTATTTCCGCGCCAAAGGCATTATTAAATTTATCAATGAAATTGCCAATATGATCAATCAGGATAAGACCATTCAGGACAAGTTAAAGGTGGTCTTTGTAGAAAATTATCGTGTGAGCTACGCGCAAAAACTCTTCCCCGCAGCGGATATCAGTGAACAGATTTCCACCGCCGGAAAAGAGGCCAGCGGCACAGGCAATATGAAATTCATGCTCAATGCCACTCCCACGTTAGGAACCTTTGACGGAGCCAATGTAGAAATTGTAGAAGAAGCCGGTGAAGAAGCCAACTTTATTTTCGGCGCACGAGTAGAGGAATTAATGGACATTGCCCAAAGCTATAATCCGAAAGAATATTATCATAAAGATCAGGAAATTCGCCATGCAGTGGATTCCCTGTTAAATGGAATCTTAAAAGATAATGACAGCTATATGTTCTTGGACATCTATAATGCTCTGGTCGACCCCAAAGACGGCAGTCGAGGCGATCAATATTATATCTTAAAGGATTTTCAAAGCTATAAGGACGCACACAAAAAAGTGGATTTAGCCTATCGGGATCCCTTGGGATGGGCGAAACGCTGCCTGAAAAACCTTGCCAACAGCGGCAAATTCAGCAGTGATCGCACCATTGCGGATTACAATAACCATATTTGGAATCTGGAACCCACTCCCCTGAGAGATAACGGAGAAGCCACGTGGTAACCATTAAAAGCTTTCAAAAAACGGTATGATGACAACCATGATACCGTTTTTTTAAATAGCTTATCTTTTTAAAGACAGGAAGTGAACCGATGGAAAAAAATTTAACGCAAGGCAATACCTATAAACAGCTGATCAAATTGAGTTTGCCTATTATGGGAACCAGTCTGATTCAAATGAGCTATAATCTGATGGACATGTTCTGGGTCGGCAAATTATCCTCGGAAGCTGTCAGCGCCGCAGGAATTGCCGGCTATGTGCTTTGGATCGGTTTCGCGATTGCCGCCCTGTGCAAAACCGGTGCGGAGGTGGGCTGTGCTCAATCCATCGGACGCCGGAACAAAGAAGAAGCTCAACACTTTATCAACAACGCCATCGCTTTCGTTCTGTTTATCAGCCTATCCTACTCTCTATTCGTCTTTTTCGGTCGATATCAGGTGATGAATTTCTTTCATACCGAATCCTCGCTCATTGAAAAAATGGCTTTAAATTATCTATCCGTTGTACTCCCCGCTGTACCCGTCAACTCCATCGTAGTGGTTTTGACCGGTATCTATCACGGCTTCGGAAACAGTCGGATAACCTTTAAAATCAATACTCTGGGTTTAATTCTCAATATGATTTTGGATCCTTTGTTGATTTTTGTCTTAAAGATGGGTGTTACAGGTGCCGCTTTGGCAACAGCACTTTCTCAACTCTCTATCTTTTTATTGTTTCTCGGAGTTTCTCGAAAAAAAGAATATTTTCAAAACTTCTCCCTTTTTCACGGCATCCGAAGAGCTTATCTTAAAACCATCGCCTATTGGGGGTTGCCCGCTGCGGGACAGTCCTTAATCTTTGCCTCTTTTTCCGCAGTCATTGCCAGACTGGTCACCAGTTACGGGAATCATGCTTTTGCCGCTCAACAAATCGGCGTGCAAATTGAATCCATCGGTTGGCTGAGCTTTTTGGGACTATCCAGCTCCATTGGCGTCTTTGTAGCTCAAAATTACGGCGCAGGAAACGAAAGTCGTGTACGGGAAGGTATCCAAAAAGGCTTTACCTTGGCTCTCTTTTTAGGGCTTGGCATCGGTCTTCTTTTGTTTTTCGGCGCGGACGTACTCTTTCGCTTGTTTATCCGTCAAGAAGATACGGTTTATTTAGGCGTTCTGTACTTAAAGATTATGGCTTTGGCTCAAGTCTTCTCCGCTTTGGAAGCGGCAGCCACAGGCAGTTTAAACGGTATGGGCAAAACCGTATATCCGGGAATCACCGGTATTTTGGGCAACTTTACCCGAATTCCTTTGGGCTATTTGCTGGCACATTATTTCGGCGTCCCGGGAATCTGGTGGGCCATTGCCGCCAGTTGCTTTTTCAAAGGCATTCTGCCTCAACCCGTTGTTCGGTTCTTTACCAAGAAAAAAGCCATGTTTCCGCAACATGACTTAGGAAAAATCTATACAGGAGAAAATAATGAATGAAAAAAAATTAATGGATCCACAAGATTTCGACCAATGGTCTGCAAAGTATGATGAAGATGTGAAAAGAAGTGATGATTCCAATCAATACCCCTTTGTGGCCTATGAAGAAATTTTGGATGAAATTCAAAAAGAAATTCAAAAACTCCCCGGAAAAAAACTTTTGGATTTGGGCTTCGGCACCGGGAAATTAAGCGCTCGATTATATCAGTCGGGCTACAATATCACCGGCATCGATTTTTCCGAAGAAATGATTAAAAAAGCGCAATGTCTTATGCCCAATGCAAAACTCATTTCTTTCGACTTCTCCCAAGGTTTGCCCAAAAACCTTGACGAAGAATCTTTTGACGGAATTATCTTCACCTACTCCATTCACCATTTGAATCTTGAACAACAAATTCATCTTTTGAACACTTTAAAACATCATCTTCGTCCCCATGAAAAAATTATCATCGGAGATGTGATGACTCACACACAACAGGAGATGAATGATGCCAAAGAAAAACATCCGGATATTTGGGATGATGAAGAATTCTATATTGTAACGGAGGCTTTACAAGCTCGACTTCCCCAAGACTCCATATTCTTTTCAAAAAAATCCTATTGCTCCGGCATCCTGATCCTTGAGTCTCCCTCCAATCCATAGGGAGATTTTTTAGGATTCTTATCCAATCGGCTCCCCTATTTTCTTCTCTTTTCTCCACTCCGGCACGTCTCCATCCTCTCCCCAATATTCGTCGATGGATATAATTTTATCCCCTTTCCATCGAATAAAGGAAATGGCATGAAAAGAGCTTTTTTGTCGGCATTCCTCCACTCGAGTAACCGTAATCGTTAAATTTCCAACCTTTTCCATTCTCTCAATTTTCCCCATCCACTCTCCCGGATATTCACAATTGGCACGAATAAATTCCTCCACGGTAAAGGATTCATTGGTGTTGTGCCATTGAATTTTCGCTTCCGAATGAAAGTATTTTTTTATTGTATCCGCTTGTTTCCTAATGACCGCTTCCCAATAATCTTGGATATTTTTCATTGAAAAATCCCCCTCATTTTCGTTTTAAAGTCTTTAAATACGCTTTTTGTTCATCGGAAATCCGACGACTTTCCACCGCTTTCTGAATACTTTTGTTGTGCGTCCAAACATCCAAACGATGCTCCGAAATTACGGGCAGAGCCCAAGCATATTGCTTTACCAAAGCGGTGCTGAAATACCAGGCGATCATCATTTTGATATAGTATTCCTCTCGTTTTACCGACAAAATCCAATCCATATACTCAGGTTCAAATTGTTCATCCAAAAAATCGGACAAAAGCAATCCTACAGCATAACGCACCGCATATTCGTCCTTGGATTTGAGCCAATTTTGAATCCGGGGCAAAACTTTCTGTGGATTCTTCTTATAGATTTTGGGCGAAAACAAATCACAGGTTTCCCAATTATCCACATAGGGCAAAAACTTTTCCGTTGCTTCCAACGCCTCTTCCACATTTTTCATTCTTTCAATCAAAAATCCGTGGAGATGATTTTCCTCCAGATAAAAATGAGGTAACTCTTCTAAAAACAATGCACATTCTTCGGGACGCTCCTTTAATAATCGCTTTGTCAAATCACGTAAAATCGGCGTGCGAATTCCGATGATGCGTTCATCCTCCACATTCGGTAGTAATTTTCCGTTAAATTTTTGATATTTTTCATCCTTCAAAGCCCATAATTCCCTATCAAATCTTCCCATCTTCTCACACGCCTCTTTCTTTTTCCCAAGTGTCCTTTGTCAAAATATTTAAAGCGACTTTCTCCATATTCCCTATTTGTGTCTTTACCTCTATCCATTTATAAAATCGGAAACCGCATTTTTCTTGTACTCTTCGGGACTGTATATTATGTTCAAAATGACTACAGGTCAAAAAATCTCCCCTCCAGTCTTCAAAAAAATAACGACAGACTTCATCCACCGCTTCTTGTATCAATCCGCGACCCCAATAATCCTTGGATAATACAAAACCCAGCTCTCTCCCTTTTTTTGATTCAAATTCCGGCAAAATTTTTTCATTGTATTTTTCAATCCCCAAAGAACCGACAACCTTCCTTTGATACTCCAGTGCAAAAGTCTTTTTTTCTCGAATAAACAGATCTAAAATCATTTGAGAATCCGCCGGCGTTTTATGAGGATTCCATCCCGCCATCTGCCCCACTCCATCCACGGAAGCATACGCAAACAGCTCTTCCAAGTCTTCCTGTCTCCAAGGTCTTAAAATCATCCGCTTTGTTTTTAAAAACACATTCTCCACATTGATTTCACCATTCATGGGAAAATCCTCCTTTTTGGTAAAATACTTTCTTTTTTTATTATATCGTAGTATCCTTATTTTTTACATGTTTTATAAAGCTATCGTTCTTTTATTTTAAAACTTTGCCTTTTAGAGATATAATAGAATGTATAATGAAAGAGGTGGTTTTTTTATGGAACTAAGAAAAAGAGAAAGAATTCTCAATGCTCCCCTGTATGGTGTCATTTGGAGTATTTCTTTCCCTCTGATTTTAAATAATCTCATCCAGACACTTTATAATCTGGCAGATGGAGTGTGGCTGGGACAACTTGGAAAAATTGAATTTTCCGCAACAGCTTTTGTTTGGCCTATTATTTTTCTGTTTGTATCCTTCGGCTTCGGAATCAGCGTAGCCGGTGTATCCCTATTATCTCGACTTATCGGAGGGAAAAAATATAAAGAGGCGTCGGATTATTCCAATCATCTGTTCATCACCGCAGGGCTCATTGCTTTGATTTTTTCCGTTTTAGGATATCTTTTTACGCCTCATATGGTTGCCGGTATGGGGGCGGTCGAAAAACTTTATGCGTGTTCCGTGATTTATTTGCGAATCACCTTTTTGGGATATCCGGCGGTCATATTTTTCTTTGTCTTTCAGTCCATGATGAATGCCCAGGGCGATACCAAATCCACTACTGTGGTCAGCGGCTTTTGTATGATTGTCAATGCCGTTTTGGATCCTTTTTTCATTTTCGACACCATCCCCTGGATCGGTTTAAAAGGTTTGCATCTCGGAATTCAAGGAGCCGCTTACGCTACAATTTTAACTCAATATATTATGATGATTTTAGGTTATGCGGTCATTCATTTTCGCTCCAAAGCTTTTAATTTCTATTTTTATCGTTTTAAGCTTCAATGGAATAAAATCAAAAAAATTCTACGCATCGGTTTTCCCGCTGCCATTGGACAATCAGGCAGCGCTTTAGGCTTTCTGATTATGAATATTTTCATCACGGCTTACGGTACCGATGTCTTGGCCGCTTATTCCATGGTCAATCGTATCACCGGACTTTTGAGCCAACCATCTATGGGTTTTGGCGGAGCTTTAACCGGTATCGCAGGGCAAAATATAGGTGCCGATCAGATGCAGCGCGCGAAAGAAGCTTTTCGAAAAACCGTCACCTTAAGTTTAATCTTCAGTGTCACCGGAGCGGTCTTGATGTATCTGTTCCGCTTCTCCGTTTTATCCTTCTTCTTGAAAGATGCAGGAGGTCCCGTTCTCAAAGAAGCGGTCACGTATATGATTTATTCCATTCCCATCATTCCTTTAATGGGCGTATTTAACGCCCTGATTGGAGTCTTTAACGGATCGGGCAATACCAAATATTCCATGCATATGACTTTGGGAAGGCTGTGGGTCATGCGTATCCCTATGATATTCATTTTCTCCAAGTTGACCTCTTTAGGGAGTGAAGGCATTTGGTTGAGTATGTTGCTTTCCAATTTGTTGACCGTTCTCTACGGTTATGTTCTTTATTTCTTCGGTTCATGGGAAAAGAAAAATCTTTAAAAATTACTTGACGAAATCCTTTTCCTTCGATATCCTAAGTGGAGAAAGGAGAGATTTTTATGAAGAAAAAACATGTTTTAATACCCCTTTTATTAGCACTACTTATCCTGGTTTCCTGCGGCGGCAAAGAAATCTATAAAGATCATCCCGCCATGGGAAAATGGAACGGTCATGAAGCTTCCGCCTTAGGTATGTCTGTACCCCTTACATCCGTCTTTAGCGAAGTTCCTGTTTTGGAACTTAAAGCTAACGGAAGATGTACTCTGCAATTGGACGGAGAAAATTATACCGGAGATTTTACTCTTGAAGGCAACACCTTAACGATCAAACAGGGAAAAGATGAGCTGAAAGCGACCGTTACGGATACCACCATCACTTTTGACGATATCAGCGGCGTTCAATTAGTTTTCCTTAAAGAAGGCGCTTCCGCAACGACTCCTGTTTCCGATACGGAAAAGAAAGACAATGACAAAGAAGAAGCGGCAAAAGAGCAAAAAGAAAGGAAAGTTCCCGAAGGACTCAATCCCAATCCGGATATGAAAACAGTCAAAAACAATTGGTATAAGGATTGGTACGGCTATTGTAAACTCACCAACGGATTTGAAAACGATGAAAAGTTGGATGATGACTTCCAAGATTGCTATGCCTATATTGAAGAGGACAAATCCGGTCGACCCTTTTTTGAGGCGTATATTCCTGAATACAGCAAAGAAGATCCCATCTTCAGTATGTATATTTATTTAGATGAAGATCAATTTGTTGAAGATGACGAAGATGCTTTCTTCTTAGATGCTAATGTTCATGGAGATACAGCCTTTAAAATTAAAGGTGTCAAGGACAAAGACGGTCATTATATCATTAAGATTAAGGGAAAATATCAATCCCCCGACGAAAAAGGCACCCACATGGATTATGAATTCTTATTGCGTCCTCACGGCTTACAATGGGATAAAAGTGAATTTGAATTACCACCCGGATATCAAGACTATTTAAAAAAAATTGATTAAAGAAATTGATTCCCAACAATAGAAAATAAACAATCGTCGGCATAAAACACCGGCGATTTTTTGGCTTAAACGATACGGTCCGGGAAAACGATATTCAAGCCTAAAGGCACAAACCCTTCCCCTCAACACAGAAAGATGTCACCCATCGGAAAAATCATCCTATCTCGTTGTTTATCCACTGAACGCAAGAAACGATGAAAAGTCCTTGAAAAAAATACCATCCATCGACTTGTAAAACGGGATCTTCTGCCGTTTTCCATCGCAGTCCAAAAAAACCGATGGTCTTTTCCATCCCGGCTTACCTTGTAGCGCTACTTTTTATAAAACACATCTTCCCTATTCACTTTTCATGAATGGAAAACATATAAAAAAAGACCCTTATGATATCCCCTCAGGGGACATATCAAAAGGGTCGCTTTTCTCTTATGAAATCATCCATCTCGCCAGAGCGTAAAAAAGACCTACGATCAGAAGAATCGGAGGCAGGAAGGTGATGATGGCTGCAAGAAACATGGCAAAAAAATCGGATTTTTCAAAATCCATCTCATCTATTTTTTTCCGTTTTTCCTCCAATTGTTCTTCCGAGAAGTCATATTTTTTTAAAGATTTATTTTTTTTCCACATCGTCCTGTTTCTTTCTATACTCTTCCCGTTCGCTATTTGCCTGTTCTTCACTTAAATCCATCAAATGACAAGCTACAAAACGATGAGGTTCCACTTCTTTAAACTGCGGTTCAAAACTTTTGCAACGTTCCATGGCATAAACACAGCGAGTGTGAAAACGACAGCCGCTTGGCGGATTAACCGCACTGGGAATATCTCCTTCCAAAATTTCCAATTTGGAGGAATCCTGCTCCACATCCGTACGAGGAATCGCCATCAACAAAGCCTTTGTATAAGGATGTAAGGGCTTTTTGAAGATATCCTCCGCATTGGCAAGCTCCACAATATTTCCAAGATACATAACACCGATTCGGTCCGAAATGTATTTGACAACGGATAAATCGTGGGTGATAAACAAATAGGTTAAATTATTCTGTTCCTTCAAATCCTGCAACAAGTTGATGATCTGAGATTGAATGGATACATCCAAAGCGCTGACCGCTTCGTCACAGACAATAAATTTCGGCTTTAAAGCCAAAGCGCGGGCGATACCGATACGTTGTCTTTGTCCGCCGGAGAATTGATGAGGATAGCGGTGAATAAAGTATGCATCCAATCCACATTCTTCCATAACATCTTGAATATATTCGTTATATCCTTCTGCATTGGAATTCTTAAATAAGCCGTGGGCGATCACCCCTTCTCCAATAATTTGACCTACCGTCATTCTGGTATTTAAAGAAGAATAAGGGTCTTGGAAGATGATTTGAAGATTATTGCGTAAACGACGCATTTCTTCACGACTAAGCTTGGAAAGATCCACCCCGTCATCCCGCAAGTTTTCATAGTGTTCAAACAAGGGATCCTCTTTACATTGGGCTTTCATATTTTCCAACTGTTCCGTTTTTTCCCGTTCCCTCTTGCCTTGTTCCGCCAAAGTTCCCTCAACGGCTTTTATCTCCTCATTCAATTGATTTTTGTTTTCTTCGCTTATCAACGGATTTTGCAATTGATTTTCCAAATCTTTAATTTTACGACGTTCTTTTGCCATCTCCACTTGGGTCGTATAGCGTTCAGCTAAAGCGGAAGACACTTCGGTTAAATTTTTATGCACCAAAAGTCCCCCGGCAATACGTGCCATATTCAAATACTTATTTTCCAAAGTTCGGGTTTTAAGCATCAGCTCTTCTTCCGTAGCCGCCTGCTCCAAACCTTCTTCTTTTTCTTTTCTTACTTTAAGTGCTTCCAACTCTTTTTCCAAAGCTACATATTCATTAAATTTGCTTGGAATTTCACGAATAACATGAGCCACATAAGCCGGTGCCATTTCAGCCAGGGACTCTCCATAATAAAGGGTACCGCCTTCCGTTTGTTCATAAAGCTGAATGAGCGTTCTTCCGAATGTGGATTTTCCGCATCCGGATTCTCCTACCAAACCGAGAACTTCGCCTTCGTAAATATCCAAAGAAATACTTTCGTTGGCGTGTACATATTGTTGTTTCTTTTTACTGAAAATGCTCTTTTTTCCAACCGGAAAATATTTTTTCAGATTGGTCACACGCATTAAAACTTTCTTTTCTTGTTTATCCACGATTTCTCACTCCTTTCTCAGGATAGAAACAGCGAATTTCCTGTTTTCCGTCGTTAAATACTTGGAGCTCCGGCATTTTGGAACGACAGAGTTCCGTTGCGTAGCGGCAACGAGGCGCAAACCGACATCCTTGCGGTAATGCAAAGGGATGCGGCACACTGCCCGGAATGGCGTTTAAGCGCTTATTCTTATCCGTAGAAATGCTCGGAATGGATTCCAATAGAGCCTCCGTATATGGATGGGAATATTCGGATATCCCCTCTCGGAAAATATAATCTACGGGAGCAGATTCCACCACTTGTCCGCAATACATCACCGCCACGTCATCCGCCATCTGATTGATTACACCCAAATCATGCGTGATGAACATAATGGAAGCCTTTTGGGTTTCTTTTAATTCATTCATCAATTTCAAAATCTGTGCTTGAATGGTTACATCCAGTGCAGTGGTCGGTTCATCGGCAATCAACAGACGAGGTTCACAGGCCAATGCCATAGCAATCATCACACGTTGATTCATACCGCCGGATAACTGAAAAGGATATTGTTTAACCACAATATGAGGATTGGGAATTTTTACCATTTCAAGAAGCCTTACGCTTTTTTTTGAAGCCTCTTTTTTACTTAAATTTTGATGCAGGATCAAAACTTCATTTAATTGATGTTCTACGGTAAATACCGGATTTAGTGAAGTCATCGGCTCTTGGAAAATAAAGGAAATATCATTTCCTCTGATTTTTTGCAATTCCCTATCCGTATAATCGGAAATTCTTTTGCCGTTGAACCAAATTTCACCCTCAAAAATTCGTTGATTCTTTTCAAAAAGTTTTAGAATGCTCATCGCCGTCTGGCTCTTTCCGCTTCCCGATTCCCCCACAACGCCTAAAGTCTTTCCCTCTTCCACTTTTAAATTAACACCGTAGACCGCCTTGATAAGTCCTCTGCGAGTTTCAAAATAGGTATGAAGATTTTTTATTTCAAGTAATGCCATTCTTTACACCTACCTTTCTGCCGCTTTCGGATCCATGGCATCTCGCAATGCGTCACCGATTAAATTAATCGTAAACGCCGCTAAGAATACGGCTAATGCCGGGAATATCCATCGCCACCAATAAATTTGAATAACCTCCGTCGTCTGTGCATTGGTCATCATATTTCCCCAAGAAGGATAAGGCGGTTTTACACCGAACCCTAAGAAAGATAAACCGGCCTCCGTCAATAGATTTCCCGCATATCCCAAAGTTGCCTGTACGATAACAATACTCAATACATTGGGAAGGATATGATTGCCGATAATTTTTTTCTCTCTTAAACCTAAAGCACGAGCAGCCATAATATAATCTTTTTCCCTTTCGGATAAAATCTGTCCACGAACCAAACGGGCAATTCCCGTCCATCCCAAAACACCTAAAATCATCATAATCAGAAACAATCTCTTATTTTGACTCGTATCCGGAGGAAGGACTACCGATAGCGTGATGACCAAGGGATAGAAAGGAAAGGAAGCTACAATTTCCGTAAAACGCATTAACAAATTGTCCACAATCCCTCCGTAAAATCCGGAAATCATACCCACAATAACGCCGATAACTACTTGAATCAATACGGATGCCGCTGCAATTAACAGCGTGACTTTGCCCCCGTGCAACAGACGAACCCAAAGATCACGTCCCACTTCATCGGTCCCTAAGATAAATCCGTTATTTCCCCAAGCATCCACTTTTCCGTCTTCCGTTTCCGCATAATTTTGGAACGAACCGGAAAAAATACGCGTATATTTTCCATCGGGTACATTTTTAATTTCGCCATAATTATCTTTTCCCCAAGCATAAACTTTTCCGCTTTCGGTTAAAGCGGTAAAATAATCCATACCCGCTTGAATTTCTTTAACCGGTGCGTCAAATTCGGGAATTTTTTTCGTTCCCTCTTTAGAGGAACCCCACACATAAACTTTTCCGTTTTCGCCCAAAGCGGCTGCCGTATAAGTTCCCAAAACAACCTGTTTTACCTTGACGGAACCGTCGGTCAACTCTTTGGGAATGGAATGAATTTCGGAACCCTTTACACCGAAAATTTTTAAGCCGCCGTCTTTTTTCACAGCGACAATATTTAAAGCGGAACAGTCAAAGTCCACCACATTTCCTTGTAAGTCTTTGGGAACACGATCCAAATTATTGCCCAACGTGGAACCCCAAACATAGAGATTTCCTTTTTCCGTTAGGATGGCACTGTATTGAACCCCCGCTTTTAATTTTTTAACCCCTTCACTGCGCAAATTGTGATAGAGTTCCGCGGGCAATTGGGTTTGATTGAAAAAATTATTTCCCCATCCGTAAAAATTGCCTTGATCCGTATAGATGATACTGTGTCTGTCTCCAATTGCCAAGTGAGTTACTTTTTCATGTTTTAATTTTTCTTGAATATCGTCAGGCACGACAGTCGCCTTATCGTAATCTTTTCCCCAGAAAAACAATTCTCCGTCTTCCGTGATGGCACCGCTGAAGGTGATTCCGGAGCGAATATCCCGAACCTTTTTATCCTGCATTGCGCTTGGATATTTTAAATAACCGAAACCCGGTCCGATATTTTTCAATACCGCCTGATTGTAATAGGGATTATATTTTGTCAAAGAAGAACCGATCAACACCACCAAAAATATCGTGATAAAGCCGACTAAGCCGATAATGCCGATGGTGTTATGAAAATAATTTTTCACAATAGTCATCACCGGTGTGGTAATGGCTTCTTCCTCCAATGCATTCATAGGTTCTTTTCGTCCCCCAATGCGAAACAAGCCTAAAATCGTTTCCCCGAAAGAACGTAAATATCTTCCAAATCCCTTTTTCTTATCACTCATCGTCTTCACCTTACTCCAATCGAATTCTCGGATCAACTAAGGCATAACCTAAATCCGCCAACAGATTTCCAAATACATTAAGCAGTGCATACATCATATTCAACGCCATAACCACGTTGTAATCCTGCTGCATCACACTGTCAATAAAAATCTTTCCAATGCCGTTATAGGCAAAGATGGTTTCCGTAATCGCCGCTCCGGAGAACATCCCTACGATAGCCCATGCCACAACAGTAACAACGGGAATCATGGCATTGCGAAAGGCATGCGAATAGATAACCACTTTGTCGGACAATCCCTTACTTTTTGCCGTACGAATATAGTCTTGACTCAAAGCGTCAATCATGGAATTACGCACATAACGGGATGTGGACGCCAAAGAACCAATCGTCAAAGTAATCGTCGGCAAGATTAAATGTTTAATCCATGACAGGAAAATTTCTCCCTTGGTCAATCCTACCGTAATGGGCATCATTCCCGCAGGAAACCAGCCCAACTTAAATGCCAAGAAGAAAATCAATATCAAACCTGTAAAGAAAGTCGGCAATGAAATTCCCACCAAAGAGAATACCTGCCAAAATTTATCGTATACGCCCCCTCGCCGCACAGCGGATTTTATACCGATAATAACCGATAAAATAAATGCGATAATCGTAGAACCTACGTTTAAAATAAAAGTGTTCTTTAAGGGTTGAGCAATGACCTGCTGAACCGGCTTATATTGGGTATTGGATTCTCCCAATTCCCCTTTCAACACACGACCCAACCAACGAATATATTGTTCCGGTATGGATTTGTCATAACCCATACGCCTTTTAATTTCATTGTAGATCTTTTGTTTTGCCTGCGGACTTTTATAAGCAGACGGATTTTGCGGCATCATGGCTAAAACCGGATCTCCCGGCATGGCCTTCAAGATTCCGAAGAGTACCATAGAAATAACCAAAAGTACGGGAATCAAATGCAATATGCGCTTGGCGGTATACTTTAACATAAACCTCTTTCCTTTCTTTCCATAATTTCAATTCTTATCTTTATGTGTATTCTTCAAAGATTATATGTCCACTCTATCATCGTTCAAGAATGCACATAAAACACAAGGAAAGGAAACGAACGTGTCCCCCTTTAAGAAAAAATAACAAAGGAGTGGAGCTTTTCCCCCACTCCTTTGCTGTTCTATGCATTATTTCGATAGCGACAGATTGACAATGTCTTTCTCCCAACCCCAGAACGGAGTCGTGTGCAATCCTTTTACGCGCATACCGTAAATATCATAGTATTCATTGGCGTAAATCGGAATTTCCGGTAGATAGTCATTAAACCATACTTGGAAATCTACCCAACGATCTGCGAACTCATCCTTGTTTTTCGGATCGACATTACGCATTTTCAATACGATTTCATCCGCAGCCGGATCGTTTACACGATCCAAGTTCTGTGCTCCGATTTGGCTGGAATGGAATTCGTAATAAGGGTCGATAATCGGGGTAAATCCGGTTGCAAGCGAAAATGCGGTATACGTCGGATTGTTTAGATCCGGTGTATATAATGCGTTTAATAAAGTGTTAAAGTCTATATTGACAACATTGTATGCCAAACCTGCAAGTCTTCCGTTATTGGTCAATTCCGCGGAAATGATTTCAGAAATTTCCTTCGCTCCGGCTGCATGGTTAATCATCAACTTTTCGCCTTTGTCGTTATATCTCCAATAATCAAAAGCATCGCCTTTTTCAGCTTCTTTAACCGCTTTTTCTTTATCCCAAGGAGTGGTTCCGTCCTTTTCGAATTTATAAGGACTTGCGTTCAATAATTCATTCGCTTTTTCAACATTTAATGTATATGAGTTTAATTTTTCTTCGATAACGTCAGCTCTTTCTTGATATACCCATTGTGCTAAACCGAAATAACCGTTCACAATGGTACCGTATCCGCCAAGGATATTTTGTACGAAAATATTTCTGTCCATCAAATATCCGATCGCTTGACGAACTTCTTTGTATTTGGTCGGACCTAAATCCGTTAAGAAACGAATCATCCCGAAACCGTTACGTTTATAGCTTACAGTGCCGACTTTATCCGGATTGGATTTGGCTTTTTCAATCTTATCCCCTTGGATAACACCGGTAATCAAATCAAGGTCTCCGGAAAGAACTAAGTCCGCATCGATTTCATCGTTGACATATCTTTGTACGATATTTTTAATAACCGGTTTATTCCCACGGAAATCTCCTAAGAACTTGTCGTTCAAAGTCAATGTAGCCGTTTGATTTTCAAAGCTTACAAAGTTGTAAGGTCCGCAAGTGACATCGGGTTTGAAACGATAGTTGGTGGTGTTTTCCAAAGCATAGGTTTGAAGCAATACTTCCAACGGATCGAAAGCATCCAAATTGTTTAAGCCTTCTTTATATTCGTTGATTTTCGATTCCGCTTCTTGTTTTGTTTTCGCCACTTCCGCTTCGTAGTCATCGCCGTAATCCGCTTTTCCGGCTTCCATTTCTTCCAAAGTGGTCTTTAATTCCGCTTCCAAATCGGCAATTTTCGCTTCGGTTAATTCTTTGAATTCCGCCTTGTCCGCATCGCTGACTTGATAGCCTTCTTTAACCACTAAACTGCTGCCGTCTTCTCCAATATCCAAATTGGGTGTTAATCGATGCATAGGAATAGGCTGACTGCCTACCAGATACTCCTCATAAAAATATGGTAATTGTTCCTTGGCAATCGTCGCTTCAAATGTATGATCGTCAATATATTTAACACCGGGAAAAGATTTGGCTTTTCCGTCACGATAATCCTGATATCCTACTAAGCCGTCTCCGGGAGTCGAATTATATCCGGTTTTAAGATAGGCTTTTGTGTTATAATATAAAAATGCAAGAATGTAATCTTTTGCCGTAATCGGCGTTCCGTCATTCCAAACCAGTTTATCATTTAAGAAGAAACGATAGGTTTTAGAGCCGTCCTCGTTTTCTTTAATTTCCGGTTCTTTGGCATTGACGGTTTTGTCCAAAACAAAAGCGCCCTGTTCATCCGTGGGATAGGTCTCATAATAACCGGCATAGGTGCCAATTAAGGTCTTTATCGCCACATCATAGGAAGAGTTGGTAAACCCGTTAATAAAGTCTCCGTTCATTTTTGCGATGACACCGACAACTAATGTTTCGGCATCTCCCGCCGTTTTTCCGCTTGATTCGCCGGTTGTTTCTCCCGTTACGGAATCACTCGTTGCATCTGAGCTGGGTGCAGGTGTTTTTCCTCCGGAGCAAGCTACGGAAAATACCATGACCAGTACCAGCAAAAGTGCAAGCATTTTTCTTGAATTGTACACTTTTAATACCTCCTTTTATTTCAGCCAAAACACCTTGACTGTTTCCGTTAAGTATATCCCTAAAGCCTCAATTTGTCAAGAAAATACCCCTTTGCCTATTGACTCAACAACTTCTGTCTTCTACCTGAAAAAGTCTCTGTTTGCAATATCTCCAAGGTCAATCCCCTTAGGGCTTAGACAAAGACGGTCTCCGTGTCTCTCCAAAATTCCGCGCTGTATATTTTTCCGGATATCCCTTTTGAACTCTTCAAAAATTTTTTCATCGTAACGATTTTTAAGCCGGGAAATTTCAACTCCCTCTATCTTTCGAAGTCCCAAAATCAATGCTTCACTCATGGCTTCCACCATTCCGATCTTTTCTTTATCCTCCCAAAGTTCTTCCGTTCCCGCCAATTTTAAATATCGCTGAAGGGAATCCGAATTCTTCCATCGCAACTCCTCCCAATGGGAAGCGGCGCCAAGCCCTAAACCCAAATAGGGGATTCTCTCCCAATAAAAAGAATTGTGTATCGCCTCATAGCCCGGCAATGCAAAATTCGACAGTTCATAATGATTGTATCCGGCGTTTTTTAATCTCTCCGTAACGTAATGCACCAAGTTCCGTTCCAAATCCTCATCGGGCAAAAGCAGTTTTCCTTGACGAGCCAAATATCCGAAATAGGTTTTTTCTTCCAAAATCAAGCTGTACACCGACAGATGAGGAGGTTTTATATCGAGAATTTGATCCGTCATTTTTTCCACATCCTGCATCCGTTGACCGGGTAATGCCAATAACAGATCCAGGCTGAAATTTAAAATTCCTTCTTCTCGCAGCCAACGGATACGTTCTTTCCAATCGGATATAAACGCTCTGCCGCATTTTTTTACCATTTTTTCGTCGGTGGATTGAAGTCCTATGCTGATGCGATTGATGCCCATGGATTTCCATTCTCGGATATTCTCTTTGGTAATGTCCTCCGGATTGGCTTCCAATGTCACTTCCGATTCCACTTTCGGGTAATAACGATAAAAGGTATCCATCCATATTTTTAACTTTTTCACGGGAACAAAAGAAGGAGTGCCTCCTCCCAAATAGAGGGTCGTCCACTCCTTCGTATGAAAATGTTGTGCCGTAAATCGCAACTCACGAGTCAACGCCTCCATATAGGCATCTATCCGTTTTTCTCCATGGGCAACGGTTCTAAAATCGCAATAATGACATTTTTGTCTGCAAAAGGGAAGATGCACATATAAGCCTTGCACGATTCATCCTCCTTTATTTGTCTTCGTCGTATTTTAAGACGGATAGGAATGCATCTTGGGGAATCTCTACATTGCCCACTTGTTGCATTCGTTTCTTTCCTTCTTTTTGCTTTTCCAATAATTTTTTCTTACGGCTGATGTCTCCGCCATAACACTTGGATAAAACGTCTTTGCGCAGTGCCCGCACCGTTTCTCTGGCGATGATTTTACCTCCGATGGCGGCTTGCACAGGTATGGCGAATTGATGTCTGGGGATAGCATCTTTTAAACGTTCCACCATCATTCTCGCCTTTTCGTATGCTTTGGATTCATGGACAATCATCGCGAAAGCGTCCACTAAGTCTCCGTTGATAAGAATATCCAATTTGACCAATTGGGAAGGCTCATAACCGATAAGCTCATAATCCAAGGAGGCGTAGCCTTTGGTCTTGGATTTTAAAGCGTCAAAAAAATCATAAATGACTTCGTTCAAAGGCAGTGTATAGTGTAAATTCACTCTGGTTTTATCCAAATATTCCATATTTTTAAAGATACCCCGCTTGTTTTGACAAAGTTCCATAATGGCTCCCACATAGTCTTTTGGGGTCATAATATCCGCTCGAACCATGGGTTCTTCAATTTGTTCAATAAAAGTAGGGTCCGGAAGGCTGCCCGGATTTTGAATCTCCAGAGTCTTCCCGTCTTTCGTCGTCACCCGATAAATAACCGAAGGTACCGTCGTAATCAACTGTAAATCAAATTCTCTCGCCAAACGTTCCTGAATAACATCCATATGCAAAAGGCCTAAAAATCCGCAACGATATCCATAACCCAAAGCTTCCGAGGTTTCCGGTTCAAAAGAAAGAGCCGCGTCATTGACCTGTAATTTTTCCAAGGCTTCACGAACGACGGCATAAGGACATCCTTCCGCCGGATAAATCCCGCAGAACACCATGGGGACAACTTTTTTGTATCCGGGAAGTGCCTCGTCGGTCGGATTCTCGTCATCGGTAACGGTATCGCCTACACGAGCTTCTCCCACTTCTTTGATGCTGGCAACCATATAGCCCACTTCTCCGGCTTCCAAAGCCTTTACTCTATGTTGTCCGTTGGCATTATAACCGACTTCCGTCACTTCAAAAGTACGTCCCGTGGACATCATACGAATTGTCATGCCCGGTGCAATCCGTCCTTCAAAGATGCGAATCATAGCCACAACCCCTTTATAGCTGTCATAATAGGAGTCGAAAATCAAAGCCTTTAAAGGGCTGTCCGAGTTTCCCTCCGGATAGGGGATTTTTTGAACAATATCTTCCAGGACATCTTCAATATTTAAACCCTCTTTAGCGCTGATCAGAGGGATTCCCTCCGTATCCAAACCGATAACGTCTTCAATTTCCTCTTTGACTTCCTCCGCTCTTTGGCTGGGCAAGTCGATTTTATTGATGACCGGCAAAATTTCCAAATCCTGATCCAAAGCTAAATAGACATTGCCTAAGGTTTGTGCCTCCACGCCCTGGGTCGCATCGACCACCAAAAGAGCTCCTTCACAGGCTGCCAAACTGCGAGATACTTCGTAGTTAAAGTCCACATGTCCCGGGGTGTCGATAAGATTTAATACATAGTCTTCTCCGTTTTTCGCCTTATAATTTAATTTCACCGCTTTTAACTTTATGGTGATGCCTCGTTCTCTTTCCAATTCCATGCTGTCCAAAACCTGTGCCTGCATTTCACGAGAGCTCATCATCCCCGTTTTTTCAATTAAACGATCCGCCAAAGTGGATTTTCCGTGGTCGATATGCGCAATAATGCTGAAATTTCGAATATGTTCTCTATCCATCTGTTTCTCCTTTTAAAAAAGATTCCTTACTTTAGCGGAATCTTTTGATTTTCCTGTTTTCGAATACGAACCGTGCCTAAAATTTGCTTTCCGGATATGGGACCGAATCTTCTGGAATCCGTACTTCCTGCGGGCAACCGATTGTCCCCCACCAAAAAGAATTCCCCTTCGGACATTTTCCAAAGACCGTTCCTTTCCTTGCCGTCTCCCTGCGTATAATTTTCTTTCAATTCTTTTCCGTCAATAAAAAACTGTCCTTCTTGAAGAGATACGGTTTCATCGGGAAGTCCGATAATTCGCTTAATCAAAATCTTGTTCAAAGGACTTTTGAAGACCACAATATCTCCACGACGATATTTTTTCCCGATACGATTCAGCCATACCATTTGACCGTCTTTCAACGTCGGATTCATGGATTTTCCCTGAATCCGCAAAGTATAACCGATCGTTTTTCGAATCCATAAAGCCGCCAAAGCACCTGCCCCTAAGGACAACAGGGTTTCCATCATTCCGCTTTCCCTCTGGGAATAGCCGTCCATTGAGAAATGGGCCAATATCGTAACATTACGACCCCTTCAATATTTTTCATGGGAATCTCGCCGAAGAAACGACTGTCATAGCTGGCTCCTTTCGCCCGGTTGTCTCCCATGACAAAAACAGCCCCCTCAGATATCACAAAAGATTTGGTTTCACCGGATTCCGTTGCATCTTGGGATGTATAATTTTCTTCCAAAACTTTACCGTTTAGCCAAACTTTCCCGTCTTTGATTTCCACCGTGTCTCCGGGTAATCCGATGATTCGTTTGATAAAATACCCTTTTTTGGAATATTCAAAGGGGGGATCGAAAACTACCACATCGCCATGACGATAATTTTTGCCTATGATTAAAGGGCGAGCGGTAAATACCTGATCCCTGTCCTGAAAGGCGGGATTCATCGAACTGCCGCTGACTAAAACCGAATTAAATATAAATTTTCTCACAGCAAAGGCAATCATAAGCACCACAGCCAAATATAGAATCCAACTCAGGATTTCGCGCCCCTTTGATTTTGTTTTTTTCTCTTGCATCTCCTCGACATGATTCTCCACATCCATGTCCGTTTCTCTGTCTTTAATATCCATAATTCTCTCCTTCTTTATTCGTTAAAAGTGAATCCTTTCTTCATAAGAATCCTTTATTCAACCACCGATTATATCATATGATCCGAAAATACAACAAGACTTTTCCTAGGAACGCAAAGATTTTAAACGGCTTAACGGCCAATATCTGAAAATGGCAACGGCATGAATGTTTGAAAGAGAAACGGGACCGAAACTTCGACTGTCTTCACTGGCTCCCTTCGCCCGATTGTCCCCCAACAGAAAAACCTGATCTTCCGTTAAGGTCCAACGACTATCCTGATACGTCAGTGTCGGATGAGACGAAGCATATTTTTCCTCTAACTTTTTACCGTTTACGTACACTTGCCCCTCTTTAATTTCCACTTCATCTCCTCCTTGTGCCACAATCCGTTTGATAAACTCAACCCCGGCTTTGCCCGGAGGTTCAAAGACGACTACGGCGCCTTGTCTCGGACTTTGTCTTAGCAAGCTGACTCTTTCCACAAAAAGTCGATCCCCTTCCCGAAGTTCGGGTTCCATGGATTGTCCCTCCACAATGGCGGCATGAAGAGCAAAATTGCGAATCAAAAGAGCGGCTGTCAAAATCATGCAAAACATAATCAAACCGCTGACCCATTCTCCTCGTTTTTTTCTTCTTTTCTTTTCCATTTTTTCTTCTCTCTTTCAATTTTTTCTATTATATCAGGGACGGATAAACTTTTCGATATTATAAAGAAAAAAATCTTTTCTTTCAGAACTTGCAAGTTTGTAGAACTCGTGATAAAATATCAAAAGTTGAGGACGATAACGGGAGGTGAACACGATGGCAAATATTAAATCCGCAATAAAAAGAATCAAAACGACGGAAAAAAGAACCCTTCGTAATAAAAGTACAAAGTCCGAATTGAAAACTTTAATCCGCAAATTTGAAGGTATGATCGATGCAGGAAGTATGGACGAAGCAAAAGGCATGATTCGCGTTATCGATAAAAAATTAAAACGCGCCGCATCGAAAAATGTGATTCACAAAAATGCTGCAAGCAAAAAGCTTAGCAAATTGGCAAAAAAGTTAAATATTGTGAAAGAAGCTTAAGCCATAAAAAACTTCGGTATCCGCCGAAGTTATTTTTTTGCACAAATTTCCGTAATCAGCATCTCCATGCCCAAATCTTCCCGAACGGAAACTTTTTTCCATCGGAATTCCCATTCATAAAGTTTTTTATGCCAAAAAAGCAGTCGTTGATAGGAAATTCCGTCGACTTTTGTATATAGTTTTCCGTATTCATAAGGACTGATGCCGGCGGCGACAATTCCTTTTTGTTTTGTGTATCCTTTTTCTTTGATCGACTTGACTTTGATCAAATTTCGCACCTGACGAAGCATCATATAAAAAATCATGGTCCATTCTTCCTTTTGTTTTCTCAAAATTTCATAAGAAGTTAAAGCTTTTTGTGCATTTCCTAAAGTCAATGCGTCCAATAAGTCAAAAATATTTCTCTTGCCGGGGCTTATCAAAACTTCTTCTACATCTTCCCCTTTGATTTCCGTTCTTCCCCCTAAATAACGGCACAATACTTCCACATTGTTTTTGACATCAAAAAGTTTTTTTTCACTGTCTCTGTCCAAATAATCCAATTGAAAAACCAAAGTATTCAACACTTGATTTTCAATGTTTTTTTTCTCCTGCTTAATCAAAGTTCGCACAAAGGAAGTCAATTCATTTTGACTTAATTTCTCAAAATCGCAAACGGTTCCCAGCTGTTCTATCACTTTATAGAATTTTCCCGCAAAGGCTTTTTCCTCTTTCGATGTGAAAATCAACACCGCATGGTCACCGATTCGGGGAAGATACTTCACCATCTCTTCGACAAGTTCTTTCTTTTTCCCTATGGCTTCTTTGCTCAAAGGAAAATCTTCCACGACCACCAATTTTTTCGATTCCATCATGGGCAAAGTCTCACAGGCATTGAAAAAATCATCCCAAATCAGATTTTCTCCGGAAAGACGGTGGATATTCAACGCACTGAACGGGCCTGAAAAATCTTCTTCAATCCCGGAAAGAATATGTTCTATCAGAAAATTTTCACGACCGTAGAAAAGATAGATGCCCTTTATTTCTTCTTGCTTTCGCTGTTTTACAATCTCTTTATATCCAATCTTCATCTTTAACCCTCTTTCCCGTCCAAAGTCCCACAAACACAAAAACCGCTCCCAAAAGCCAAGGAATAAAAATCTCTTTGGTTTCTTCTTCATGGGTAGAAACACGAAGCCCGAAACAAGACTTCACGGTGATACAGCCTTGGGTATCCGTGCGATAAATTTTTATCTTTCTCTCTTGTAATTTTTCAATCACTTCCTGATGGGGATGTCCATACCTATTATTCTCCCCACAAGAAAGAATACCATATTTCGGAGAAATTTTCCTCAAAAAATCTTCACCAGTGGAATATTTACTGCCGTGATGCCCCACTTTAAGAACCTTTACGGGAGCAAAACGATCCATCAGTTGCTTTTCCGTCTCAAAACCTGCGTCTCCGGTGAATAAAATGCTGATTTTGTCCATTTGAATTCTTTGCATCAGTGAACCGTCATTCCCGCTTAAATCCGCAAATTCATTTTGAATTTGGAGATTGCCCCAATTGTGAATTTCCCCGGATGTAAGATCATAAACCGGCACCTTCTTTTTTTGACAGAGCAACAAAAAATTTTGAAACCAAGGTGTATATTCCTTTTGTGGCGGCAAGAATACCCCCTTCACATGAAATTGTTTTACCAATTCCAACGCATTTTCACAATGGTCCGCATCCAGATGAGTAATGTAAAGACCGTGAATTGTAGAAATTCCCAATTTTCGAAGAAGCGGAAATAAAATTCCCTCTCCGCTGTCGTACCCGTATTTTTCTCCCCCCGTATCCACCATCAGATTGTATGATCCTTGAATCAAAGCCGCATCCCCTTGCCCGATGGCAATATGACGAAGCACAAAAGGAGGATAAAGGATTTGGAAGCATGGAGCCGCACATAAGAAAAGTGTTCCCGTGACCAAAAATTTTCGCCAGGATTTCTTGACCTGCCATTGACGAGTTGCCGGCGAAAACAAAAGATAGAGTAGGATAAAATATACGATGATTAACGGCAGATTCCAAGCCGCTGTGGAAATTCTTCCGGGTAATTCGGCGGCGTCTTCCGACAGGATTAAAAAAATTCCGCTGCTCTGCTCCACGAAAAATTTGAGGATACTTCCCAATAACGGTGTGAAACCAAAAATCAAATACAAAAAGGCCCCGATAAAAGCCACCATAAAAAAGGGCAAGAGTAAAATATTGGCTAAAATTGCCCAAGGATTCCATTGTCCGAAGAAATGAAGCTGCCAAGGTAAAAGTCCCAAAGCGACCGACAAGGGAAGTGCCAAAATTTTGTGTACACCCCATGCCTGAAGAGCCGGATAAAGAATCAGAAGGCAAGCCGTTCCCCCGTAGCTTAAAAGAAAAGCCGGTTGAAACAGCCACCAGGGATTTATAAAAAGAGAAATCCATGCGGCAATACATAATGCGTCCAAAGCATCATATCGTTTTCGAAACGGTACGGAAAAAATCAGCAAAGTGAACATCACTAAACTTCTTAAAAGTCCCGGCGGGAATCCGATGAATGCTCCGTAAAGCCACAAAACCAAAACGGTCCATATGGACGCCTGTCTTTTTCCCAAACCTGAAAGAAGCAGAAAATGCAGGAAAAAAAAGGATAATAATCCCAAATGAAAACCGCTGGCAGCTAAAATATGTGCCAAGCCTATCTCTCGAAGTGCATCGAAATCCCCTTCTCCATAACCCAACATACTTCGCTGCAACAAATTTTCCGTTGTCCGTGAGAATTCCCGCAAACGGCTGAGGACATACAGATGTCCCTTCAGCTTCCAATGAACGCACTCTAAAGACGAAATGTTCTCTGCCTGAATACTCCCTGCCGCTCCAAGGGAACGAATATAATTTTTTTCATCAAAAAGATAGGGATTTTTTTGCGCTCGAGGACTGCGAAAAAATCCTTCCACGCTAATCTTTTCGCCGGGTACATATTCCGTTGTCACGCCTCGAATATAAAACTTCTCTCGAACTGCCGCTCCGTTCATCTTTTCACCTTGCAATAAAAGTTTTTGATTTTCCCCCTTTTGAAAAACTCGCTCCACTCTGCCTTCCACTTTCACGTAACGTCCGTTAAATCCGTCGTCCCACAACGGATCTCTTAAAAAGGGCAAACTTAGACCCACCAGAAAACATAAACCTGCAATTCTTAAAGACTTCTTGCCCCAATAAAAAAGACCGCAAAAGAATACTCCGCAAAGAATAAGAAAAACATACTCCGTACCAAAAATTTTTCCCATTCCGATTCCGGCTATTAAGCTTAGCGTATATCCTATCATCGGTCTTTTCATTTCCATCTTCCTTTTTATCCTTTATTTTTCAACTTTCTTAAACTCCATAAAAATTTTTCTTTTCTATATTCTTTCTGCGTTCTTTCTGCATTAATCATAGCATAGCTTGGAGCAAAGAAAAAATAGAGGGGAATAAAAAATACCTTATTCTCTGTTTTTTTAATTTTACAAACGACTTGACAAATAAACTTGTCAAATGTATCATAAAAATGACAAATAAACTTGTCAAATCAAAAAAACATTCGGAAAGGAGGTTTATATGCCGCTACTTAATCGATTAAAAGAAGCACGCAATAGGTTTAATCTCAATCAAAGTGAACTTGGAAAGCTGGTGGGCGTCTCAAGACAAACCATCAGCGCCATCGAAAGAGGCGATTATTCGCCAAGTGTAAGTTTGGCTTTAAAAATTGCAAAAGTATTTTCCGTTGATGTGGAAGATATTTTTACTTATGAGGAGGATGAAAATGAAAAAAATCATTAAATTTATATTCATCATGTTCGGTCTGTTGATTTTAGGCGGAATTGTCGGTTTTCTTTTGGCGATGGGATCTTATTCAATCGGTTTTTCCGAACTTAACGGCAGAGAATTTTTGGAAAATCTCCTGTTTAAATTTTTTGGAGGTTTTGGAGCTTATTTATTTTTCGGCGTACTGATTCTTTGTCTTATCATTATACTTTCACTCTATTTCAACACTCGTAAAAAAGCGGAAAAAATGATGAACTTAGACGATGACGACTATGAAATCGAATTTAAAAAATTTAATAAAAAAGCCACCCTTTCCATGGTCACCCTTACCATTTCCGACATTCTTTTATGGATTTGCTTTATAGCTTTTGTTTACACTTCCATCTTCGATGAGAATACTCAAAGAAAACTGATGGATTTAATCTTTACCGCCTTCACTTTCTTTGCTTTCCAAATCTTTAATGTTTTAATCCAAAGAAGCATTGTCAACCTTTTAAAAAAACTTGATCCCCGATATAAAGGAGATGTCTTGGATAAAAGTTTCCACAAACATTGGATGGACAGCTTAGACGAATATGAAAAAATTCATGTCTATAAGGCAGGCTTTAAAACCTATTCTTTGATGAGTATCCTTTTGACGGCCTTGGTGCTTATCCTGTCCATTTTGACCGTCCTTCTGCAAATGGGTCTTTTTACCGTCATTTTACTTTCTTTGCTTCGAATTTTTTTATTTGTATCTTATGCTTATTATGCAAAAGAAGAAGAATCCGAGCAACCGATTTAATCGTTTACGACAATAAAAGAAGGTCGTGTATCCGAATGATTCCTTTTCAAGGTCCGTTCATTCTGTAACACGACCTTCTTCGGTTCATGCTTATTTCTTTCGGAATAATTTCATCCCAAATTCATTGAAAACTTTGCTTACCAAAGCAAAGTCCATACCCGATTCCGAGTTCGCCGAAAAACGACAGACTACCTACGAACTTCCCTCTCTATGGCTTTTATGCCGCGTTTCTGGACTGAAATTGATACAATCTGTAATATTCTCCATGTTTTTTCATCAATTCTTCGTGTTTCCCTTGTTCTACAATACGACCTTTATCCAAGACGATAATATGATCCGCATGACGAATGGTGGAAAGTCTGTGTGCAATAATCAAAGCGGTACGATTTTTTTCAAGCACCTTGACGGCTTCAGAAATCTTTTGTTCCGTTTCGCTGTCCACATTGGAAGTCGCTTCGTCCAAAACCAAAATCTTTGGATTATGTGCCAAAGCTCTGGCGAAAGAGATGAGTTGTCTTTCTCCGGCGCTATACGTTTCCCCCTTCTCCGTAACTTCCGCATCCAAACCCTTGTCTCGATCTAAAAGATGTCCTCCGCCTACGGCGATTAAGGCCTCCTTAGCCTGTTCTCTGGAAATTTTCGGGTGATTTAAGGAAATATTGCTGTACAAATTTCCCGTAAAAAGATAGGGTTCTTGCAAAACAATGCCCATATTTTTCCTTAATTCTCTGGGGGATACGGTTTGAATGTCTTTTCCGCCGATACAAATATTTCCCTCATCCGGATCATAAAAACGAAACAATAAATTCATCACCGAAGATTTCCCGCTGCCTGTAGCCCCTACAAAAGCCAAGGTTTTGCCGGCCTCCACTCGAAAAGACACATCTTTTAAGACCGGTTCATTTTCCACATAAGCAAAATGAATATGGGAAAACTCCACATCCGCTCCAAAAATTTTTTCTTTCTCCTCCATAAGCGGAACCGGTTGATTTAATAATTCAAAAATATGGTCCGCCGCTGTTAAAGCCGTTTCTAAATTGCCGATATTCTGCATCAGATTTTGAATTTGATTGAAAATCAAACCGGAATAATTGACCAAAATATAGAGAAGACCCGCGGATACGGGATAAGCTTTGGTGATCACTCCGTAACCGAAATAAAATAAAAGGGCAATGGTAATCAATTGTCGGAGCAGAAAAATAATATTAAAAGAGCTCCACCCCATGAGTTTATTGAACCGAGTATTGTTTTTTAACCACTCTTTATTTTTTCTGTCAAAATCCTCTCTGACTCTTTTTTCCATTCCAAACGCTTGAAGTATTTTCATGCCTGTAACAGATTCATGGGTTTGAGCGTTGATGTCGCTTAATCGATCTCGAATATTTTTTCGAAGCACTGCAGAACGTTTTTTATAATCCCACATCAGCAATAAAAATACAGGCCACGGCAATATCCCCCACAAAGCCAATGTTGGATTGATGCGAAGAAGCGCAATATACACACCGGCTACGGATAATAGGGCAACCGTAACCTGCCAAAGCACCATTTCAAAAAGTATTTGCAGGTTCTTACTATCGTTGGTGATTCTGGAAACGACCGTTCCTACAGGCAAATTATCAAAATAGGAAATGGGAAATTTTTGCAAATGTGAAAAAGCATCTCTGCGCACTCGATCCGTAATCTGTCCCGCCGCCTTGGAAAAAGCCACATTGCCGGCATATTGAAAGTAAGAGTTTCCAATACTGATCAACAAATAAAGTCCCAACATTTTGAAAAATATGGGGCCGTTGACGATACCGATGCCCTCTTTCAACAATTTATCCAAAATATCTCCAATCACTTTAGGAGCCAACATTTCCAAGCCGACTCGCAGAAAGGATAAAAATAATCCAAGAAGCAAAAGTTTTTTCCCATAGAAGACATAACGGGCAATTTTTCGATTTCTCTCTCGTTTATTCACTGTCCGGAATTGCATCGTATCCCTCCTCCATTTGCTGTAATTGATATTGCTCTTTATACCACCCGTCTCTTTGAATCAATTCCTCGTGCGTCCCTCTGTCCGCAATACGACCCTGATCCAAAACGAGAATCAGATCCGCTCCTTTCACGGCACTTAAACGATGAGCGGCGATAATCAAAGACCTTTTCTTTCCCGCTTTTTCCAAAGCGTCTAAAATATGACTTTCCGTTTGTGCATCCACTGCGCTTAGAGCATCATCCAGAATCAAAATCTCCGGATTTTTAATCAAAGCACGGGCAATGGCAATCCGCTGTTTTTGCCCGCCGCTTAGCGCTACGCCCTTTTCGCCGGCCATGGTATCCAAACCTTCGGACAATTGCGCCAAATCCTTTTCAAAATCCGCCATGGATACGGCACCATTTAATTCTTCTTCCGATGCTTCCGGTTTGGATGCCAAAATATTATTTCGAATGCTCATGGAAAAAATAATTTGCTCCTGACTCACATACCCGATTTTCTCTCGAAGAGAAACCCTTGTGTAATCCGTCACCGGCTGCCCGTTTATGAAAAATTCTTTCTGTAAAGGATAATAGCGAAGCCATTGTTGAATCAGCGCCGTCTTTCCGCTGCCTGTCTTGCCTACAATCCCCAAAGTTTGCCCTTGAGTGAAAGAAAAGGAAATATCCTTTAATACGTCCGCCTCGCTTTTGGGATAGCGAAAAGAGAAATTTTTAAATTCCGCACGCTCAAAGTGAAAAAGGCTTTGCGCATCTTCTTTATCTTTTATGTCCGAAGGATAAGTCAACAATCGCTCTACACGATCCAATGCCACCTTTCCTCTCTCCTGCACCATAAATATATCGGATAAGGCAAACATGGGCCACACCAGAAGACTTAAATAAATAAAAAAGCTGAATAAATTTCCTATCGTGATTTGAGAATGTTTTAAAAGATACGCTCCATAAATCAAGGCGATGATATAAATCAACATCTGCCCTATCTTCGCCAAAGGAAAATATAATGCATTCATACGCATCACCCGAAGATTTTTCTCATAGATATTATAGGATAACGCTTTAAACTTACTTTCTTCCCGTTCCTCCATCACGAAGGCACGAATCACTCGAACGCCGGACACATTTTCCACCACCTGATTGTTCAAATCGGAAAATGCCTCTTGACTGATATCAAATAGCGGATAGATTTGCTTGCTCATATTTTTTAAAATCCAAAGAAAAATAGGAAGTGGAGACAGACATGCCAAAGTCAATTGCCAAGAAGTGGTCGCCACCATAAAACCGATAACGATGATCGGAAAAATAATCCCGTCACCGATACACAGGATGCCATAGCCCGCCATTTCTACAATATTGGAAATATCATTGGTCATGTAAGCCATCAATTCTCCGGATGGAAATTTTTCATAGAACACCGGACTCTCCTCCAAAAGCTTATCCATCAAATGATTTCTGTAAAAATACCCGAGTGTATCCGATGCTGTAAACAAATGATAAGCCCATAAGTAATCCAAAATATAAATGGAGAAAGCCATCACTGCCAACAACATTATATTTTCAATCAATTGAGGCATGGTCAATGTTTCTTTTTGAATAATATCAATCATATTTCCGATAATTTTTGGAGGAAGCATGGTAAAATATCCGCTTAATAAGGAGGATAGAATGTAGATGCCGTAATATTTTCTCTTCTTCCATATATACCATCGGATTTTCTTAAAACCCTTAAACACATAAACACCTTCTTTCAAAAAAGCAATAAAAAAGCACCCTCACAAAGGTGCGTAAATTCTTTATGATGGGAATATTTCCCTCCTGTTATTGTCTTATCGTTGATGGAGGGTTCTATTTTGTTTTATTTTCTTCTTAATCGAATCATTTTGCACCCTCCTTTCTTTAATCATTTGCTTTATAAGTTTATCACTATTTAGAAATATCGTCAATTAGTCAATTACAAAAAATCTTCTACCCGATAAGATTACAATACATATGTTACAAGTAAAAAAATAAAAAGCGGAAATCTCCTATCCTGTATTATGGTTTAAATTACCACCCTAAAATCATTCACATAGAAGAAGATTTTTACATGGAATGTATACACAAGATAGGAGATTTAGACCGTCACTTATTCACTTTGCTCATAAATAAAGAGTACAACTGCATGGATTTTTTTAATAAAAAAACTGATCCGCTACTTTTTGCATGTAAATAAAAAATGATTGCTCGCTCCCAACAATTCTTCTTTGTCACAATGACTTAGATGCCAATCAAGATATCTATTGTAAGCGGTTTCGCTCATTTCATTTATTTTATCCTTTAACAACTCGGAAAAACCACTGGAAGCTATTTTCTTTTCGATCTTAAACCCTGCTTTTTCCAGCATCTTTTGACACTCTGATAATGTAAAGAAAATAAAAGGTCTATTGACCAGTCTTTGAGTTTGATAGTTATAACCTTTTGACTCAAAAAAATTAAAGTCATAAACTGTCTCCGTCATTGGAATCATATCATGATTGATAAAAGCAATGAAAATATATCCGTCTTCTTTAACAACTCTTTTTGCCTCCTGCAAGGTACAGTTTCTATCTTTTTCACTTGATAAGTGATACATAGGTCCGAACAGAAGAACAATATCGAAACAGCCGTTTTTCAAATCATCAAATTCCAGTGAACTTTTATTTACAGCAGTGACATTTAATAAATGTTCCTTTTCTATTTTCTTGACTAATTGTTGATAATTATTTATAGACGGCTCAAATGCCACAACCTCTTTTACCTCTTTAGCCAATGGTATCGTATAAACTCCGGTAGCAGCACCGACATCCAATACTTTTGATTCTTTGTGTATAAATTTTTTAATTTCTCTTAATGTTGTAATCTTTTCCACCTGACCCGATTTGCCTAAAAGTCTTTTTTCTTCATCAAAAAATTTGTATAATTCCTCATTGCGAATAAAATCATCATTTATTTCACAAATTTTCATAAAATCCATAATTTATCTCTCCTTTTCATCTTACATTCGTATTCCCTTTATGCATCTCGTTTTATCTTTCTCCCTATTATAACTAAACTGCGTCAAGTCCTCAATATTACCAAAATGATCACAATATCCATGAATGCCTTTTAGAATTGAATACAGGTCGAATACCGCAGTCAATTGAGTTATCGCAAAGCAATCGCCACGAGATCAATTCTTGTCACATTCCTATTTTCAAATTTTTTAATCCACTGTATGATTTTATAATCTGTTTAGATTTCGTTTAGAATTATTTGAAATTTGCAGGGTATGCTATATTTATCAAAGAAATTAATAGAGGAGTGAATATCATGAAAACTATATTAGAAGTCAAAAACCTGTCCAAACAATACAGCCAAAATTATGCCGTGCAAAATGTCTCTTTGACTATTCGAGAAGGCGATATATATGGACTTATCGGTAAAAACGGTGCAGGAAAAACAACGCTTCTCAAATTAATTACACAGTTAATTGAACCGACATCCGGTACTATTTCTTTATTCGGTTCATCCACCGACAAAGAACGGAGCATAGCGCTAAAACGTACCGGCTCTGTTATTGAAATCCCTGTTGCCTACGACCAATTGACCGCTTCCGAAAACCTTCGGTACTATTGTAAATTACGCGGCATTGTCCATGCCGAAAAAATTATTCAAGATACTTTAAGCCTTGTTCATTTAACAGACACCGGCTCCAAAAAATTTAAAAAATTTTCCTTGGGAATGAAACAAAAATTGGGAATTGCTATCGCAATTCTCTCAAAGCCAGATTTTCTTATTTTAGATGAACCGATCAACGGTCTTGATCCGCTGGCTATTATCGAATTTCGACAACTTATTCAAAATCTAAATAAAGAATATGGAATGACAATTATCATTTCAAGTCACATCTTAAGTGAGCTGTATCAAATTGCTACTCGTTTTAGTTTTTTAGACAACGGAATGTTTATCAGGGAAATTTCTAAGCATGAATTTGATCAATTAAATAATGATTTTATTATTTTGGAAACTACTGAAATTGAAAAGGCCAGCCAATTTCTCCAAGAACAATTATCCTTAAAAATCAAAGTCGTCCATCAGCAACAGCTCCATATTTTCGGAGAATTAAATCAAATAAATGCCATCACGAAAGCTTTAGTAGCAGAGAATATCCCGATTAACGGTATTCATTATACGAAACAACGTCTTGAAGAATATTTCAGTCAACTTATCGATTCATCAAAGGAGGAATAATAATGTTACATTTTATTAAAGCCGATTTATATCGTTTATTCAAATCACCCGGTTTCTATATTACGCTACTGTTTTTAAGTATTGTTCAAATATTATCTATACTGACCGAATCAATCGGATCCGTAAATATAAACAACCCTGAAACAAGCGGTCAAACAATCTTAGAAGGAGTCAAATGGACAGCCGATTATTCTGCACAAGCCATCTCTCATATGAGTAGTATTCTGATTTATTTCGGTTTGCCCATATTTATTATGATTATCGGTTTTGATTTATCTCGAAAAACCTATAAAAATATTATTACTATCGGAATTACTCGAAGTCAATACTTTCTGTCAAAGTTTATTGTTTTTGCGCTTGCGTTCTTACTTGAGTTGATATTTTATTATGCCGTTTGCATACTTGCCGGAGGCATTAAAAACGGATGGGGGAATCTAAACGGAGACTTTCAACTACATTTATTGCAAGTGATCGGTCTGCAATATATCAATATGTTGGCCATCTTTTCCATAGCAACCGTCACTGTTTATAGTTTATTTTCCGGTGTCGGCGCCGTCATCACGGCGGTTGTCATCCCTCTTGCCATTACAATCATTTCACTTGTTACGAAAAATGAATGGTTTAATTACATCGCTTTTCAATTAAATTCAGATACGGCCTGGCTTGTAAATATGAATGAAGTCCATTGGCAAAACAATTTTCTTTATTCAATAAGCACTATGCTATTATCAAATTTCATTGCTTACTGCATCTTTAAAAAGAAAACTCTATAATAAAAAAACTCCAAGTTATTGTGCTGATAATTCCTGACTTGGAGTTTTTACTTGCTCGGCCATTGAATAAGAACTTCAAATAAGTTATTTTGATATGTTAGTTTCAATATTCCGCCGGTTAATTCAACTAATTCTTTTGCAATATAAAGACCTAATCCCGAAGATTTTTCACTTGTCGATAAATCTTCAAGATAAAATCGATTTGTCAATTGTTCAAGATTTTGAATCTCCTGATTTGACGCATTACGAATGCGTAGTTGAATGAGCTTTGGCTGTCGTGTTAATTGAATCTCAAGCAGCTTTTCTCCATGCTTAAGTACATTTCCCAAAATATTTGTCAGTATTCTTTGCATGATATCCGGATCCAATTCTAAAAGAACAGTCTCTTCAATTTCCAGTTTTACTTGAAATTTTCTTTCCGTAAAAGCATCATACATGGATAATAATTGTTCTTTCAATAAATTGGAAATATCCACTTTTTCCCATTCAACTCGAATATTTTGCTCCAAAAGATTTTGGTAAAGCAATAGCTCCTCTAATCTTTTTGAAATAGTCTTTAAGGCAATTTCAATTTTAAGTAACTGAGGTTGAACAGACTGTTCTTTTTTTAATATTTGAACATAGCCTGAGGCAACAGTAAGCGGTGTTCTTATATCATGACTGATATTATGCAGAGTTTGTTCAAGAATAAAACGATTGCGCTGATAGTCCAGTTGGTTCTCTTTTATTTGATCAAATAGGTAATTATATTCATCAACTAAATTTTCCAATATTTTAAAAGAAGAAGGATTCATTAAACGTACATTACTATTCGTACGTTTTTTTTGTTCAATATTTTTTTTCAATCTCCACAATGCATATTGTATCGAAAAAATGTATATCAATAATGCGAAAATAATTAAAAAGAGTATAATCAATAAAACCTTCATTTTATTTTTCACATCCTCTTTTAAGTCGAATTCCCAATCCCCAAACTGTTTCAATATATTCATTTTCATCCAATTGTTTTATTTTCTTACGCAAATTACTTAAATGCGTATTTAAAACATTATCCCCAGGCAAATACTTTTCACCCCAAACCGTTTCATATAATTTTTCTTTAGTAAATATTTGTTTTGGATGTTGAAACAAACAGTTTAAAATTTCCATTTCTTTTAACCGCAAGGGGATACTTGCCTGTCCTTTTTTCAATTCAAAACGTTCTAAATCCAATTCCAGTCCGCAAAACTGAGGATGAAGCATCTCTTTCCCCTCTTTATTCCTTAAACATACCAAAATTCTTGCAAGTAACTCTTCCTTATCAAAGGGTTTGGTAACATAATCGTCTGCACCGTTTACCAAAAATTCGGCAACACTTTTTTTATGACTGATTGCCGTCAACATAATTACCGGCGTATTGCTCACCGCACGGATTTCGGATAAAACCTGCCCCCCGTTTTTCCCCGGAAGCATAATATCCAATAAAATCAGATCCGGCTTATTTATTTGAAATTGCGTTAACGCCTCCGTTCCTGAATATGTTTGAATCACTTCATAATTCGGACTTAACATATCTCTTAATAATTCATTGATGTCATTATTGTCTTCAACTATTAATATTTTAATCACAATTTTCCCCCCTTCCTTTAAGAACAACTCTACAAATTGCAATTCTCTATAAATTTACTACCGATAAAACAATTCATATCCAACTTCATGTAAAAGATGGATAATGATTAAACACATGAAAATTCAATATGAGTTATACACATATTACCATAAATGAAAGAATTTTTAATCTTATGGAAATAGAGAAAAATATAATTTCCAAAATAAATTGATATTGCAAAATAACTTACAAATTTATGAGGGTACAGATTTTTACAAATTTTATGAAAATATGCTAAAATAAGGAAAAGAGGTGAGCCTATGGAAAAGATTTACCTAAACTATCCTTATTTAACGGAACTTACAACAAAAACCAAAGAAAAATGGGTAGAGGATGATGAGCTTCATGTCATTTTTGAGCAAACTCTTTTTTTTGCGGACGAAAATATTCATATCGAACAGGGAAAAATTGATGACATTCCGGTCATTCGTCTCTATGAAAAAGAAGGACGGACAGTCCACGTTTTGAATCGAGATCTGTTGGAAGAGGAAGTCCAAATGACATTAAATCCTGATTTTCATAAAGATTATTTACAACACCATGCTACCGCTTTGGTTCTTAAGGGACTTTTTTCCCGTTTTTACGGCGTAGAAGCTAAAAATTTCACATTAACAGAGGATGAAGCCTATATGATTCTTTCTCCAATCAATTCTTTACCTCTACATTGGAAAAAGGATATTGAACGAATGACGCAAAAAGTTGTCGAAACCGCTTTACCTATTCGAACTTATATGACTCCACGAATTCCGGAACAGTTAAAAAAACTTTACCCCGGAGAAAAGCGTATTGTTCATATCAAAGGAGTTCACAGTATGCCCTCTATGAAGCCTTATCCGGAAAACACAGGGGAAATTTTTTCTTTGCGCTTATTAGAATCCAAAGAGGTATCCGAAGGTTTAAAAATCAGCTTTATCTCAGGAACTCGATTATTTCATCAATACTCTTTTCTGATGGATAAATTGACCTTTCTTTCTCAAAAATATTCCCAATCACTTTTTCAAATGATAGAACGATATGAAGATTTTTTCGCTCGAGAAAAAGTCTTAAAAGAAGAAAATCAGTGTCTTCAAGAACGTATCCTTGAAATCTACCGTGATTGTTTAAATCAAATGAAAACCTATCTCAGAGGAATCAGCATTATCTGTTATCTTTTGAAAGAGGAACCTGCAAACCTTAGTGTTCTGGGGAATCAATTGGAAGCGGATATCGTCATATTGGCAAGCCCTTCCGGTAAAATTTATCTAAGGGTAAGGGATAAAAACCTTTATCCCGCTCCTCTCATTGAAAAAGTCGGAAAATATCACGGTTTAAAAGGTACGGGCAGTGCCACCAAATACGAAGGCACAGTCGCTTCGGACCCGAAAGTCTTTCTCGGTGAGCTGTTTAAAGAAATCAAAAAAAGAATTCGTTAATCGAAAGCATTCTTCAGGGAATGCTTTCCTTAAAGTCAAAATAAAGAAGGAGTTAAGCTATGAAACTTGGAATCATCGGTTTGCCTAATGTGGGCAAAAGTACATTATTTAATGCCATTACCAATCAAAAAGCGGAAGCGGCAAATTATCCTTTCTGCACTATTGACCCGAATGTGGGCTTGGTTTCCGTTCCGGATAAGCGTTTGGAGGTATTAACCGAAATCCATCACTCAAAAAAAACCGTACCTGCCGTTATTGAGTTTTACGATATTGCCGGTCTGGTTCGCGGTGCCAGCAAGGGTGAAGGATTGGGAAACAAATTTCTCTCCAATATTCGAGAGGTCAACGCTATCGTTCATGTGCTTCGATGTTTTGAAGATGAAAATATCGTGCATGTAGACGGTCAAGTGGATCCTTTAAGGGATATTGACACCATCCAAATGGAGTTAATCTTCTCCGACCTGGAGATTATGGAACGTCGTGCCGAAAGGCTGACTAAACAAGCCAAGGGCGATAAATCCGTCTTGGGTGAATTGGCAATGACCAAGCGTATTATTGCCACTTTGGAAGAAGGAAAACCGGCCCGCATTTTGGATTTCACACCGGAAGAAGAAAAAATTTTACGAGGAATGCAACTTCTAACCACCAAACCCATGATCTATGTAGCCAACGTGGCGGAAGAAGAGGTGGAAAAAGGCTTTGAACATCCTTATGTGGCGAAAGTTTTGGAATGTGCCGGAGAAGAAGACGCCAAGGTGGTTATCATCAGCGCCAAAATCGAAGAAGAAATCTCCGAATTGAATTTGGAAGAAAAAGAAGAATTTTTATCCGAATTAGGTCTTCCCTCCTCCGGATTGGATCGCCTTATCGAAGCGAGTTATGATCTTTTGGGTTTGATGAGCTTTTTAACCACCGGAGAAGATGAAACTCGAGCATGGACCATTCAAAAAGGAACCAAAGCCGTCGATGCGGCAGGAAAAATTCACTCGGACATTCAACGTGGATTTATTCGTGCAGAGATCATCTCTTATCCCGTTCTGATGGAAGAAGCCAATGGCAATATGGTTACCGCCAAAGAAAAAGGCTTGGTTCGTTTGGAAGGCAAAGAATACATTATGCAAGAAGGGGATATTGTTTTATTCCGTTTCAATGTATAAAATAAAAACTACATTTTCCCTCGGAAATGCAGTTTTTCTAATTTTAACGGGAGGATATTCCAATGTTTTCTATAATTCATGCCCTGATCATCGCCTTAAAAGCTCATCGAGGACAAAAAGACAAAGGCGGTCATGCCTATATTTTTCATCCTTTGCAAGTGGCTCTTCATGTAAAAGGAAAAGATAAAAAAATTGTAGCACTGCTTCATGACGTGATGGAAGACAGCACCTATCATCAAAAAGATTTCCAATTTCTAAATAAAGAACAAAAGGAAGCTCTTGCGCTATTGACTCATGACCCCCTCATCCCTTACATGGACTATATTCAAAAAATTAAAAAAAATCCAATAGCAACCGCCGTAAAAATCAGTGACTTAAAACAAAATATGAATCTTAAACGTTTAAAAAAAGTAAGTTCAAAGGATTGGGAGCGATTTAAAAAATATGAACAAGCTCTCCGCTTTTTACAAAAACCATAATCTTTCATCGGATAAAGCCGCTTTTGTCTCTATCCTGTGAAGCATCGCTTTTTCTTTTTTTATCTCGACAATCAATACAAGGTTTAAACATTTCAATTCCTGTCCGAAAGATAAAACATGATTATTTTCCTTCTATATCCTGTACATTCCAAAGTATCAACGTTTCTTTTTTTACCAAAAAACTTTTCTGCGCCAATTTTGCCAACGGCGTATCCGATAGAGAATCGGAATAAAAGCATTCCACATCCTCCGCTTTAAACTCTTTTAAAAATCGGGGGACTTTTTCTTTTCCATAACAGTTTTTGCTCAAAAGTGTTCCCGTCTTTTTGTCCACCTTGGAAGCAATCAAATATCGGATCCCTAATCTTCGACAGATCTCTTCAAGCAAAAATTCCGGCGATGCAGAGACAATCACATCGTCTTCTCTTTGCTGCGCTTTGTACCAATGAAAAATTCCCGATTCATGTCCATTCCAAAAATTTTTTACCTCTTCCTCTATATTCTCAACGCCTCGTAGAAAATGGTAAAATTTTCCCTTAAATTCATCTTTGGAAATGCAACCCAACACAAATTGAAGACCGAACCAGGCTTGCATAGGAAAATAACGCCATAATCTCGGATATTTCCCGATAAGATAAACGAAAAATTTCCGTGTGGAATCCCCATCAAAAATTGTTTTGTCAAAATCGTATACGTTCATAAATTCTCCTGTGTTTTTTTATCATTATACCATTTTATGCAAACTGTTTAAATTGTTGTAGCCTTTCTCTTGTCCCTTGCGGGGAAAAATAAGAAAAAGAAAACAGTACAACCGGTGAAAATGAACCTTCCGGTACAGGTGACAAATATGCGCCCAGAGAAGACCTCCTTAAATGAATCAAGTGGATAGACGACGGACATGCGTTTTGTCAAGTACCTTTTTTGATTTATTGACGCTTCTTTCCATTAGGTGTTTTCACTTTTAGGCAAAGAAAAACAGTAAACCTTTTTGATTTACTGTCCCTGTGTTAGTTCGACAAGTTTGAATATAAGGGCAATTCCACCATTACTACCGCCCCAGCTTCACTTAAATTATTTTTCAAAAATATTTTCCCATTATGCAATGCTATTATTTGTGCTGAGGTATATAGCCCAAAACCGTAATTTATAGATGAATGCCTGCTTTTATCTCCACGATAGAATTGTTCCATTCCATGTTCTAAATCCTCTTCAGAAAATCCTTTCCCCTGATCTGATATAGAAATTTCAAGTTTACTATTAGTAGTAATTAGAGTTAATTCAATAACGGATCTTTCCGGAGCATACTGAACAGCATTGCTTAATATATTCTGGATAACTCGTTCAAACAATTTAATATCTATCATCAAAATTCTATCTTCAAAATTAATTGTTTCAGATAGCATAAGCTTATTAACAGATGTTATTTCCTTAGCAAGTTCTTTTATTTTCTCTACAACTTTTGTTACTTGAACTTTTTTTAGTTCAAAATTACTAAACTGCTCTGACTTGTTCATATCCATTAAAGTTATTGAATAATCAGAAATACGATTAGAGTTTTTTATTATAAAATCAACGTATGTTTTTTGTTCTTCTGAAAGATTTGTATCTTTTAAAAGCTCTGCGTTACCTTTCACTATTGATATTGGAGTTTTAAGGTCATGTGTCAATGCAGATATCTGACTTCTTTTATTTTCTTCCTGTAGCCAATTCTCCCTTAATGAATCACTCAAAGCTATTTTCATTTTTTCAAGACTATTTAAAACATCATTAAACTCCTTTATGTTAGAGCTTCCAACTTCAAAATCCAATTCTTGTTTTGCAATTTTATCTGATGCTTCAAGCATAGGCACTAATTGTTTTGTCATATGTTTAACCCAAATAAGTGTTACTCCAAAAGTACTCATAAAACAAAATATAATCAGCAAAGTAATAAATAAAAAATCAATTTTAGGAAAATGTTTCTCCATCCAAGCATTAGTATAATATGGCACGACTTGATAGTTAATTATAACATACCCATCCGATCTTTTAATTTCTATAAATGAAATAGATGGCGTAGAAATCTCTTCTCCGTTATGAAACTTTTCAGCCTTTTGCTTAATTTCTTCACTCATATTTGACTGAATAATCTTTCCATTTGAGGATAAATAGATATAGCTTGCACGATTTGGTATTAAAGATTCATCAAATTTTTCTGCACTAGAAATGTTGGATTTATTCTTAAGTATCTGATTTTCGGTATAGTTAGCAGGGATTATTAAGCCTACATTATAAAAAATATCGAAAGTTATCATTGCTAATCCAATAGCAAGCACTAACCCGACTCCTACGCTAAATAGATATTTTAAAAAAATTATCTTAAGAGACTGTCCTTTTCTACTTAATCCCATTTATAACCAATCCCCCAAACTGTAGCAATTGGAGTTTCGCCAACTCTCTGAAACTTTGCTCTGATATTTTTTACATGCTCTGAAATTGCTGAAGAGTCTCCAACCCCATCAAATCCGAATATCCTTTCATAAATTTGTTCCCTTGAAAAAACTTGTCCTTTTCTTTTTGCAAGCAGTTCAGAAATTTGATACTCAGACTTCGTTAAATTTATTTTATTTTCGTTAACAAACACCTCATTAGCAGATAAATCAAATCGTATATTTCCAAGATTTAAACTGGAATGTTTTTCTCTTTGTTCTCTCCTTAGATGTGCATTTATTCTAGCTAATAGTTCATTAACTCCAAATGGCTTTGTTATATAGTCATCCCCACCACTTAAAAGTCCTTCCACGATATCCGATTCCATTGTTTTGGCAGTCAAAAAAAGTATCGGGCAATCCACTTTATTACGGATTTTTTTACAATAACTAATTCCATCAACCTCAGGCATCATTACATCAAGTAAAACTAAATCATATTTCCCTAAGCTATTTTCATCAACATCTGTAGTGGTTTGATGAATGTCAACAATATGATTCTCCTTTTTTAAAATGTTCTTAATAAGTATAAGCATATCTAATTCATCATCTATAGCAAGAATTTTTGCCATATTACCACCTCCAAACTTATAATTAATTCATTATTATACCATATTTCTTTTACATCTGGTGTCTAATTATTCACTCAATGATTTACCACCCCACCTATTAAACCATAATAAGGAACTGGCAAAAATGACTAAAGTAATAGGTATTGCTACACACATCCACATGTTAAACTCTTTAAGTAAATATGAACTATCAGTTAACTTGCTTCCAACTACATATATTGCAGACAACCTTGATGACCAAGTACAAGGCAAGAAATACCAAATTTTATCACCCAAATTAGTCATTGAAAGTAAAGCGATCAATGTTTCTACAAAACCTAAGCCCATAGATGCCCCACCACCTAGCAGTATCGACACCCATAAATGAATCATATATATAGATAAACACCCCACAAAAATTAACAATAGTTCAATTAACCAAACTACAGTACTTTGATGACCGAATAGTATTGCAAATATAGCAATAGCAAAACTTGCAGAAAACAAGAAAGTTACTAACAGCACTAAAAGTTTTCCGATATAAGCTTTACTTCTAGATTTCGTTGTTGATAAAAGCACTTGAAATCGTCCTGCACTCGCTTCCATGTCTACAACTTTAGATGTAACCGCACCACAGATTATTGGAAGCACAGCTCCCAAAATCACCAAATAATTTTGTATTATATCCATATCATCAAAGTTCTTTAGTCCAGTAATTTTTGTAGCTCCATAAAATAATAATGAATATAAGATGGGGAAAACTAAATGAGCCCATGGAATCCAAGTATGTTTAATTTTATAGAACTCTGATTTTATTATGTTCATCATTACTTCACCTCTTGCTTTGAAAACCATTTTGCAGTAATAAATGTTAATAAAGCAAATAGACATACGGATAAAATACAAGGAATAAATAGTGATGTGTTTGAAATCATTGGATTTGATACTTCTGTTGGAACTCCACTTGGTAAAATATGCATAACAGGTACCATCAATCTAATTCCCCAAGAATACGGACAGTAGAGCCACATAGAGCCATCAGACAATAAAATTCCTAACACTAAACCTAATGCAGCATTTCCTATAATACTTGCTATAAATCCAAGCTTTTTAGCCAAGAAAAAGCAAAATGGAACTTGCCAAATATTAGTTATTACCAGTAAGACACTAGCCAATAGCATAGTTGTAAATGCATAGTTTTGAGTTAACTGTTCTCCAACGAAAATTTGAAAAATAAATACTCCTATCATGTGTAACATTGCTGTAGTACTCATGTAAATTAAAGCTGTTAATATTTTTGATATCCATACCTTTCTTAAGTCAATATTCAGAGGAAAGACTGCTCTATAGTGTAGTTTCCTATCCTCTGTTCTATGCATCATCGCAGGTATCAAAGCAAAAGTTGCTGGCATTAATATCACATACCACCAGTTGTATGCATTTACCGTAAAATATAATGGCATTAATGCAAAAGCATGAAGCAAAGCTATCATTGGTGCAATAAATAGCAGTTTCATTAAAAAGCTGTGTTTATGCTTTAAATTTTCTGCAAGAATATAATTATTCATTAAAATACACCCTCTTTCCTTTTTTCACAACATTCATGAATAGTTCTTCCAAATTTTCACTATGATCAATGATACTTTGGTATTTTAACTCTCCATCATTTATAATCCCAATATGATCTGCGGTCTGTTCCACTTCTGCCAAAATATGGCTAGATAAAATTACAGTTATTCCTTTTTCAGGGAAACTTCGAATTAAATCACGCAATTCTTGAATTCCCAATGGATCAAGTCCATTTGTTGGTTCATCTAATATTAGTAGTTTAGGATTATTTAATAAAGCAATTGCTATGCCTAATCTTTGCTTCATTCCCAAAGAAAATTGACCACTTTTCTTTTTACCGGTATTTTTTAAATCTACTATTTCTAAAACCTCATCAATTCTTGTTTCAGGTAATCCAAGCAATAATGTTCTAACTTTAAGATTTTCTCTAGCACTCAAGTTTTCGTATAAAGGCGGCATCTCAATTAAGGCACCAATATCTGATAAATCATCTCTACTCCATTTATGTCCTTCAAATATTATTTCACCGGATGACTTGTGTAGCATACCGGTGATCATTTTTAAAGTAGTTGACTTTCCTGCCCCATTAGGTCCCAGTAACCCATATACTGAATTTTCCTCAATTTTTATAGACACATTATTTACAGCCTTTTGCTTTCCAAAAATTTTTGTTAACTCATTTGTTTCTAATATATATTTGCCCATAATTTTATTCCTCCTTTTGATTTATATTAAGTAGTATAAAAAACATTTTTAAGGATTCTATAAGGAAAAATATTTTTATAAATCTTTGCAATTTCTATAGTTCCAACTCTTTCTTGTTCACATATGCTAATTCTCTCTTTTTTTGTAGTAGCTTTTCCATACAGCTTCTAACACTTTCCGCTTGTTCAACTTCTTCTCGTATGTCTATAATTTGAGAATATAGGTTGTCTTTTTCTTTCTTCAATGCTGTTGCTTCCGATTTCCATTTGCTGATGACTAAGGTTTTATTTTCGCCCAAATGCTCTTTCAAATATTTCTTGGCACTTTCAAATAAAATAAGCTCTGCGGTATGCTCATTGTAGAAATTATCTTGTTTGCTTTTCTTTAACTTGGTATAGGCTTTATATATGTCTTTATATTTCAAATATTTTTCCGCTTGGTCTATTAGTTTGGTGTTATCATCAATTCTCTTTTCAGTATCTTTCAAGGCTCTTGTGGTCTTGTAATTCTTATCTCTTAAAGTAACTATGCTTTCTTTGAGTTCAGATAAGGAAGTGATGTTTTTATCTTTAAGAAGCTGATAACTTTCAATATATTTCTCTAAGTCTGCATTATTGCTATCTGCGTTTTGATTGATAAGATTTTCAAAAACGGATAGTAGATTTTCTTTTGGTGGGAGGGTGGATTTTATGTTTTCTGTTTCTATTTTTTCTTCTTTGCCTATTCCCCTTATCCAATTTAACAAGGCTTTTATTCTCAACTTGATTTCCTGTAATAGCCTATTCTGTTTTCTGATTTCTCGGTTAATATTTCCTCTGTCTGTGTATATACCTTTCTTCTCCATTTGGGTAACTGATACGCCTAAATGAATGGTAGGTATTTGCTCTATGCCTTGCCTTTGAAAAGAACGATGATCCACTTTTTCCTGTATGTTGTTTTCTTTTAAATATTTGTTTGTGATGTCCGCCCATGCTTTCCGCCACTCTTCTGCTTTGTCTTGTTCGTTCCAATCAACTGTATTGATTTTTCTTGTTTTGTAATTGCCGTTTTTGAGTTTTACTTTTTCTCCGTTTTCA
>KI259797.1 GCA_000467935.1 Peptostreptococcaceae bacterium oral taxon 113 str. W5053 | reverse complement strand
GATAAAGGGAGCAAATTCCAATGTGTTTTGATCTTTGCTATCGATTCTGTTTTGATGGTAATAAAGCGTACATTGTTTCGTCTGAATATCTCCATTGCATTTCCGACTTGAAGATAATCTCGTCCCCATCTTGTCATATCTTTCATAATGACAATGCCGATTTTTCCACTTTCTACATCGCTTATCATCTGTGTATAGGCGGAGCGGTCAAAGAACCTACCGCTTTCATCATCATCGATATAGTGGCGAATGTTCATCAGTTTTTGCTGTCTTGCATATCGCTCTAAAAATGCCTTTTGGTTTACAATACTGTTGCTTTCGCCCCCGTCCCTGTCCTCGTCACCAACTGAAAGGCGGGAGTATAGCGCAGTAATTTTATTCGTATATTCTATCATGGCGTTATCCTCCTTTTTTGTGTCTATATATCATTCCTTTACAGTTGATAGTATGCAACCCAGGAAGCGTTTTTCAATTACCTTTTTTGATTTATTGACGCTTTTTTGAAAATTGAGTAAGAAAAAAACAGTAAACCTATTTTGATTTACTGTTTCTCAAACTACTATATATTCAATTAGACGAACTGAAAATTTTTCAGCTAATAATTGTACTTGCTAAATTGATTCATTGATTTGTTTTCTGTGAAATTGTTCTATCTGTTGCATAAAAAAATCCGATTTTTTTCTATCTATGATGATACTTACATTCATCAGCTTTTTTAGTTTCTTCTCATGCAAACCATAAAAAATGGGATTCCTAATTTTTATGGTCATCTTCAGACAATGAAACGGACGATTCTTCATTTTTATTTGTTCTATATCTTCAAGTTTAAATTTAAAATGTAATACACTCCGTCCTCTACTTTCATAAGTATAGTATTTAACAACATTGTTTTCATAAATTTCTAATTTCACTCCATTTATGAAGAGATAATATCCCATAAACCATACAAGGAGCGGAGCGACAATCAGCACAATTGCCATAATCATTTTATCTGAAAAATCAGTATGATAACTCATAAGATGATTCAGTATCCACATAACAATAAAAGATAATACTACCATGGATGAACAGCCTATCCTATTAAATTTAGACTTATGAGGATATGTCAAGATAAGTTTTGGTTCCTCTTGTAAAAATTCTAATTCCATATTTTCCCCTGTCTCTCTTATCCTTTCCCTTTTGAAAATTAGCATTTTCATCTATTATCAAAGACTATCCTCATACCAGATTGTTTCATCTTCAAAACCATAGTATTTTTCATCTACTAACCATACTTTGTTTATCCATCTAATCATGAATTTGTGTTTCATATCAACAGCTCCTTGATAGTGTATGACAATAACTGCCCTGTCTGCTTGTTGCATGGTGAATTCCAGTAAAAAATCGTCATGGTTCACATAAAAATACTCGCTTGGATTCCCATAATGAGTCGCATAGCCTTTTGACATCAGGTTCTCACTTACTTTCCCTTTTATCATCTCTTCAAAACGATGTTCATATTCTGTCATAAGCTCTGTCCATTTCGGATGATTTTGGTTGGCGGGAATCTTCAAGATGGATTTTTCAACATTCAATTCATGGTTTTTCTTAAAAATTTCTTCTTCCAGGAAAGTCAATTCTTTCAACAGTTCGAGTAGTGGAGGTATGATTTCATCCACCATTTTTTTTGTATTCTTCAGGGGTCTTTTTTAGTATGATATTCATTTTAGTTATCTCCACAACTTCTACTTGATTTCATTCAACAATTATCATTATTATACTCTATTTCAACTTCTATTTATAGCTCTAACTCATTCTTTTTCATCTGTGTTAGTTCTCTGTTTTCTTGTTGTAATTTCTCTATGCAACTTCTAACACTTTCAGCTTTTTCAATCTCTTTTCGTATATCTAAGATTTGAGAATACAGACTATCTTTTTCTTTCTTCAAGGCTGTTACTTCCGATTTCCATTTGGATATATTTAAGGACTTGCTTTCGCCTAAATGCTCTTTGAGATATTTCTTCGCACTTTCAAATAAAACAATCTCTGCGGTATGTTCATTGTAAAAATCTTCCTGTTTGCTTTTCTTTAACTTGGTATAGGTTTTATAGGTATCTTTATGTTTCAAATATTTTTCGGATTGGTCGATAAGTTTTGTTTTATCATCAATGCTCTTTGCGGTGTCTTTGATAGTTCTTGTACTCCTAAATGAATAGTCGGTATTTGTTCTATACCTTCGGCGCTATATCCACCCTTTACGCTTATGTTTCCGGAATAATATTTGTAGCCTTTATCCTACCATCATGCAAGCTAAAAAGGATATTACTTTTCCTATCCCGTATAAAATCCATCTCCAACCTCCAGGACTTCTAATGTACAGATTTTTATAAAAAGCGAGTTGCTCACGCCCTCAATTCATAAATAAATCATAGCCCATACATTTCCATTGGATTACGGTATCTTCTTACACAAATTCACCCATTACTTAAACTTCTTAATTCATCAAACGTTAATTCCTTAAATTTCTTCGTTGAATTCAAAACAGAATCCGTTGTTTCAGGCAATCTATTCATAACTTTTTTGATGTCTATATCTTTAGGAAAGGGGATGATGTTCTCCTCTGCATCTTCACTGCTATGTGCTAAAAATATAAACTCGCCTGTCTCCCAATTTATATCAAAATGGTTACTGATCCCAAGCTTTGTATCTAAATCCAGCAGCTCTTCTTCCTGATTGATGAAGTTTTCGTATATAAATTCAAACAAAGCTTCCTTGTTTATTTTTATTATTCTGCATACATTATCTTTCACTTATTTCTCCTCTTACTTGTACAAAAAAATCCGCACTCCAAATATCCAAAACAGAAGGGTCGTGCATAAACGGCTCAAATTTATATCCCAGATTTTCGCAACCACTTCTCCAGTTTTTCTATGGATATAGCAGAAGAAAGAATCAGGGTATCTTCATAATTTTCATCACATAGGAATAATTCTTTTTCTTTGTCAAAAAACATGCTCAGCCACGTGATAAAGTTTGCATAATCCCAAAGTCTATTATTGGAATTAAAATATTCTATGGCAAAGGTACATCGCTTTTTATCCATTCTTAAGGTAAACTGATAGAAATCCGAATAATTTTCCCAACAAATATCATAGGAAAATGACTTAGGATTGCTTATTTCTTTGTTTGTTCCCGGATACTTCTTTTCCATTTCTCTATTGAATTTTTCCAAATCAAAAGCGTCATTTTCTGTTTCGTTTAAATGAAGAAAGAATGTGACAGACATTTATGCCTCCACCTCACAATTTCTGCTTTGTTTGCCTTTACAAACTAGGAGTTAGTTATCAATCCTATAAACCATGTCACCAGTGTTCCAAATATACATGATTGCCGATACAGGTTCTTTTCCATCTATCCAAATCCACCCTGTATATGTTGCATTAAATCCATAGTATCCTTCCGTCAAAATTTCAAACTCTACGTTGGAATATTCTTCAATATATTCTTTCAATCCAATGGCTTTTCCAGAAAAATCCCCCTCATAAACTGTCTGATCAAATATCAAAACATTGCATTCATCTAAATCACTGTCCAAAAACAGAACATCTCCAGAATATACTTTTTCTTCATCTTCAGTATATTGAAACAATTTATCTAATTCTAATGTTAAAATATTGTTTTTAAATGTAATTTTCTTTATCCTACTATCATGCAAGCTAAAAAGGATATTACTTTTCCTATCCTGTATAAAATCCATCTTCATCCTCCATAACTTCTACTTTGTTTTACTTAATATTTATGATATTATACCATATTCCAGCCCGTTTTATAGGTCTAACTCATTCCTCTTTACCTGTGTTCGTTCTCTGTTTTCCTGTTGTAATTTCTCTATACAGTTTGCATTATACTTATAAAAGTAGACACAT
>KI259796.1 GCA_000467935.1 Peptostreptococcaceae bacterium oral taxon 113 str. W5053 | reverse complement strand
TCCTTTAGGCAAAGACCTTGATAATGACGGGATCATTGACCGATATAACAATGATTTTAGGGACAGCGACTATTTTGAATCGACTTATGATGTGGAAGATAATCTTCATACCAAAGAGGATATAACGGAAAGCTCTTCTAAAAAGCACAATTCTCAAAAGAAGCTGTATAAACGAAAAAACTACTCGGATAAGGTCTATACAAGGAAAAAGGAAGACAATCACGTAGACGATAAGACGGAAGGAAAAAAGTCTTCCAAAGAGATGATTCAGGATAGAGAAAAGAAAAATAGAATCTCTAAGGAGCAGGAAACATCAAAGAAGAAAAATGTTGCAAAGGTATCCGTTCTGTCAGGCTTAGCAAAAGGAAGCGAAGCGGTAAGAGATTATCTATCTCATGGCAGTGATGAAAATCAGGGTGTGGAAACCGGAGAAAAGATTGCAGACGGCAATTCAAAATTACTTCATGGGATAAAAAACTATGCCGATAAGAAAAAGGCTAAAAAAAGCTATAACCTAAGCAAAAAAGATTACAAGATACGAAAGCGT
>KI259795.1 GCA_000467935.1 Peptostreptococcaceae bacterium oral taxon 113 str. W5053 | reverse complement strand
TTTTCAACCGTTGTTTTTTGATGTGGGAAGGGAGTCGTAAGAAAGCTCTCCCAAGGATTGATGTGGAGTTCTTTTAATTTTGAATATTTTGGGGTTTAGAATATGTATTGACTTTTATAGAACGATAGTCTATACTGAATACAGATAGAATATTGTTCTATAAAGAAGGTGTTACAAATGACAAAAATCGGAATTGTCACCGGTGCCGCCGGTGGGATCGGTAAAGCGTATGTACGTCGAATGATGCAGGAGGATTTGGATGAAATCTGGTGCATGGATCGGACATTGGATTTGCTGAAAGGTTTTAAAGAGGAGTTTGGAGAGAAAGCGGTCACGATTGGTGCGGATCTTTCGTCTTATGAGGATTTAACGGGATTAAAATCGATGATAGAGGAGAAAAAACCGGAGATTCTTTATTTGGTCAATTGTGCCGGAACGGTACAGTTCCAATCGACAGAGGATGCATGTTTTGATGAGCTGCACCGAACAATGATGGTCAATTGCGAAGCGTCGGTACTTCTTACCGCGATATGCATTCCTTTTATGCCTGAGGGAAGTCATATTTTGAACATGTCATCCATCGGAGCGTTCACACCGTTGCCATATATCAATTTGTATTGTGCGGCAAAGGCATTCCTGCGATATTATTCCCGTGCCTTAAATGCGGAGTTGCAAGAGCGGGGAATTGTTGTGACCGCAGTATGTCCGGGTTGGGTGAATACGGATATGCTGCCGCATACGATCAACGGGCATGAAATGAAATACGAAGGGATGTCCAATCCGGATGATGTCGTTGCACAGGCAATGAAGGATGCAAAGGCGGGCAGAGATATGTCCGTACATACATGGCTTGTAAAAACTCGTCATGTTATCTGCAAGATTATTCCGCAGAAATGGGCTATCAAAGCTTGGAGGAAAAAGATTCGGCGGTATTTTTAAACGGACTGTTTTTAGAGGGTAAACATATTTATGTAAAGGGGAATAAAAAGAATTATGACAGAACATTCAAGAAGGGCGGAATATATCGATGCGGCATCCCGACTGTTTCTTGTAAAGGGGTATAAGGGGACATCGGTTAGAGATATTCTAAGTGCGGTCGGAGACAGCTCTCCGAGTGTTTTTTACTATTACTTTTCTTCCAAAGAGAGTATATATCGTGCAGTGATAGAGAGTTTGGCTGTGCGTTATATAGAGAGAATTGACGCGATTTTATTCAAAGAGCAAAAGCCGTTGGATATGCTGAAGGATTTTCTTGCAACCTTTATGGACGTATTGTCAAATGGAAGAACTATTGATGCGGAGGATCCGGAGAGTCATTTATTTTATCTTCATCTGCAGGAACAAGTGACGATGAGGTATATTGAGGTTTGGAAAAGATGCATTATTTATTTAAAGCCGGATCGGAAAGATTCTGAGGATATTGATGCAATGGCACGTTTTCTGGCAGGGGGGAGCGGACAGCTGATTACAGGTCTTCCGGATCGAAGTCCCGAGTCGTTGACGATGTTTATTCATCGTTTTGCTCGTTTATGTGGAAATACACTTCAGTTGGAGGATGAAAAGCGTGCGGAATATGAAAAAATGATGATGGATATGTTGAAAGGCTGTATCCGTCACAGAAAAGAGGAGGAACAGAATATATGGTAATTATTCATGAAAAAATTGACATCCCGGCACCTTATGAAAGATTGAAGGCATGGGCAGAAAATTTTGAAGAAGAATTTGTAAAGTGGAGCCCCTATCATCTTGAGTGCGAACTTTATGATCAAAGCCTCAGCCCGGGCAGTCGCGTTCGTTTTTATGAAATTGTGATGGGGATTGATTATGATGTTACGGGGACGATTACGGAAAGTGAAGAGAGTGCAGATCATTTTCGCTATGTATTTCTTTCCGATCAGAAATTTGCAGTGATTATTTTTGAAGGCAGACGGACGGAAGAGGGATGTTGTTTCAGCCATACCGAAGAGTTCGGAATGAGGACTCCAATTATCGGACCGATTTTAAATTTTTTGGTTTTTAAGGTGATTGCACGAAAAAAAGCCAATTGGAATTTGGTGCGTGAAGATATGATTCTCGACAATAACTTGTTGGCAGATATTTTAGTTCACGGGAAATATCCGAAACGAATTCCGATTGAACAACTTAAGAAAGGCGCTGATGAATGAAAAGTATAGTGATAACCGGGGCGGCTTCCGGAATAGGAAGAGCGTTTGCCGTTACACTTGACGATCCTATGGAAACGGATGAATTGTGGTTGATAGATTGTGACAGGGAGGGATTGCAGGAGATTGGGGAAAAACTCAAGACTCCATCCAGGCAGTTTGTGATTGATCTTGCAAAACCGGAAGATTTGAAGTCGATGGAAGAAGCTTTGAAGAGGGAAAAACCGGTAATTACATACCTTATTAACTGTGCCGGATATGGTTTAATTGATTGGTTGGAGAATTTGGAAACGGCAGCTCAACTCAGAATGATAGATGTTAATTGTAGAGCTTTGACTGCAATGAGTTTTATAGTTCTGCCCTATTTGGACAAGGGTTCCAAAATCATCCAGATGTCTTCCGGGGCGGCTTTTATGCCTCAACCTCGTTTTGCAGTCTATGCCGCCTCCAAGGTTTATGTGCTTTATCTGTCGCGGGCGATGAATGTTCAGCTTAAGAATCGCGGAATTACAGTGACTGCCGTTTGTCCGGGACCCGTACGCACCGCGTTTTACGAAACGGCATGTGGAAATGATACAAGAATGCGAAAACAAATCGAAAAGGGGAATCTGATGAACGTTAATCGGGTTGTAAGCAAGGCGTTGAAAGATGTCAAAAGAGGAAAGGCGGTCTCGTATACATCCAAGTCAATGTGTTTTGCGGCGATTCTTACAAAACTGATGCCATGGAAACTATTGTTGTATTTTATTATGAAAGAAAGCATACGACAATACGGCTATCCGGATAATAGTCGGATATGACATCTGAATTGGAACAGTTTGTATACGTTCGGTAAAACAAAGGAACAGAATGAAACCTTCAAGGAACGGATTTTCATTTTGTTTCTTTGTAAACACAAGACTTGAAAATCGCTGAGAATGTCGGTTTTTCTTGACATTTTGACTTCTTTCCATTATGATAAAAAAAAACACTATTTATCGGGGCTGAACCGATACGGTTTCATATGTAAAAAATGGATTGGTGTTATCTTTATGAAAAGACCAATTTTTTATTTGTGTAAGTAGTGGATGAAAGGAAGGGCATCATGACAAAGTATATTTTCGTCACCGGAGGCGTAGTTTCCGGCATCGGTAAAGGAATCAGTTGTGCAAGCATTGGAAGAATGTTGAAGGATCGCGGCTTAAAGGTTTTTATGCAAAAATTTGACCCCTATATCAATATTGATCCGGGAACGATGAGTCCTTATCAGCACGGTGAGGTTTTTGTTACCGTGGATGGAGGGGAAACGGATTTGGATTTGGGGCATTATGAGCGCTTTATCGATGAAGAGCTGACGAAAAATTCCAGTATTACTTCGGGAAAAGTTTATTTTTCCGTTATCGACAAGGAACGACAGGGTGTCTATGGAGGGACTACGATTCAGGTGATTCCCCATATTACGGATGAAATCAAATCCAAGGTTTACACTGTAGCTAAAGAGAGTAATGCCGATGTGGTGATTACGGAAATCGGCGGGACGGTGGGGGATATTGAATCGTTACCGTTTTTGGAAGCGATTCGTCAAATCCATGCGGAAAACAAAAAAGAAGATGTCCTTTTTGTGCATACTACTTTGGTTCCTACCGTTCCGGGCAGTAATGAATTAAAAACCAAACCTACCCAACACTCGTACAAAGAGCTGATGAGTTTGGGGATTAAACCCGATATTTTTATTTTGCGCAGCGATGAAGTAATTACCATGGATATTAAGAAAAAAATCAGTCTGTTTTGTGATGTGCCTGTGGAAGCCATTGTTCAATCGGAAAATGTGGAATTGATTTACGAGGTGCCTTTGTCTTTTCGCAGACAAGGTTTGGATGATTATATTTTGCACAAATTGGATTTGGATCTTCCCAAACCGGAAAAAGATACCTGGAAGGATATGGTTACTCGTTTTAAATCGGCGCAAAAGCTTATCACAATCGGTTTGGTTGGAAAATATGTACAACTTCATGATGCTTATCTGAGTGTGGCGAACGCTTTGGTGGATGCGGCTTATGATGCAGGTTATAAAGTAAATTTAAGATGGATTTATTCCGCAGAACTTACCGAAGAAACGGTTTGTGACAAGCTCAAAGGCTTAGACGGCGTTTTGGTGCCGGGCGGCTTCGGTTCCCGAGGCTTGGAAGGAATGATTTTGACCAGTAAATATTGCCGTGAGCACGATGTTCCCTATTTCGGAATTTGTCTGGGGATGCAGATGTTGGTTGTAGATGTAGCCAGACATAAAGCGGGGATGAAGGACGCACACAGCACGGAAGTATTACCCGACACCGCGCATCCGATTATTACCATGATGCCGGATAAAGCGAATTTGACCAATATCGGAGGTACTCTTCGACTGGGCAATTGGGAATGCTCTTTAAAAGAGGGAACGATTGCCGGTAAGGCCTATGGAAAGAAAAAAATTGTAGAGCGTCATCGCCATCGTTATGAACTGAACAATATGTATAGAGAGGACTTGGCTAAGGAAGGCATGATTTTCAGCGGCATCAACGACGAAAAAGATTTGGTGGAAATTGTAGAGATGAAGGATTGTCGTTTTCATGTGGGTTGTCAATTTCATCCGGAGTTTAATTCTCGCCCCAATCGGATACACCCCCTGTTTAAGGCTTTTGTTTTAGCTTCCACAAAAGAAAATGCTTAAACTTCCCAAGGTGATGATGGCGCCTTTGGCAGGGGTGACGGATAAATCCTTTCGTCGCATCTGTTTTGAGAAGGGAGCCCAAGGAGCATTGACGGAAATGGTCAGTGTCAAGGGGATTGCTTATCACGATCCGAAAACCGCTGCCTATTTACAGAGGCATGTCGATGAAAAGGTGGTGGGTTTGCAACTTTTCGGACATGAACCGGAAATTTTCGGTCAAGTGTTGGGGGAACTGGACGACTTACCCTTTGCTTTTATCGATTTGAATATGGGGTGTCCCGCACCGAAAATCGTTAAGAATCAAGACGGTTCCGCTTTGATGCGGGAAGTTAAACTGGTGGAGAAGCTGTTGAAAACCATGGTCAAAGAGAGTCCTTTGCCTGTGACGGTTAAAATGCGTCTGGGTTGGAGCGAGGAAGAAAAAAACTTTTTGGAAATCGGTAAGATTGCCGAGGATGCGGGAGTAAGTGCCGTAGCTCTTCATGGGAGAACACGCAGTATGTTCTATAGCGGAAAAGCGGACTGGGAAGCCATTGCCAGCCTGAAAGAAAGTTTATCCATTCCCGTTTACGGGAACGGAGACATTTTTACTGCCAAGCAGGGTTTGGAGAGGATGCAACAAAGTCACGTGGACGGAATTCTTATTGGACGGGGCGTTTTGGGCAATCCTTGGATTTTTGCGGAAATGGAAGCGTTAATCGAAGGAAGAGCATACACAGCTCCTACAAAGAAGGAAATCTACGACACCATTTTGCGCCATTATCATATGGTTCTGGAAGACAAGGGCGAACGAGTGGGTTTGTTGCAAATGCGCAAACATGCGGCGTGGTATCTCAAAGGGTTGGAAGGCAATGGGAAAGTACGTTCCGCCATTAACGCCTCTTTGAATATGGAGGAAATTCAAGATATTCTACAGAGATTTTTGTGCACGGAAAATTGACGTGAACTCGGAAATTACGTATAATCATAGATAAAATTATTGGACTGAAGGAGAATCAGATGGTCAAAGAAGTATTTTTAACAGAAAAAGGATTACAAGAAAAGAAAGATGAATTGGAATATTTACGCACCGTAACCCGCAATGAAGTGGCTGACAAAATTCGTGTTGCCAGAGGTTTCGGGGATTTATCGGAAAATGCGGAATACGACCAGGCAAAATTGGAACAGGCACAGGTGGAAGAACGCATTGCCAAATTGGAAGATATGATTCGCAATGTTAAAATCATTGACGAAGACAATGTGGATACCACTCGAATCGGTCTCGGTTCCAGAGTCAGCCTGAAAGACTTGGATGAAGATGAGATTGTGGAATATATCATTGTGGGAACGGCGGAAACCGATCCGATGAACGGGAAAATTTCCAATGAATCTCCCGTGGGAAAAGCTCTTATCGGCAAGAAAAAAGGAAATAAAGTGGAAGTGCACATTGCCGGCGGAGTGATTCACTATCAAATCATGAAGATTGCCAAATAGGAGGGAACCGTCATGGAACAAAATCAAAACGAGATGCTCGTCATCAGACGGGAGAAGCTTCACACTTTAAAAGAAATCGGGAAAGATCCTCATTGTATTGAAAAGTTTGAGAATCGTACCTATTCCAAAACCATCAAAGAAAATTTTGAGGAATACGAAGGCAAATCTCTCCGTATGGCAGGTCGCATCGTTGCCCGTCGCGGACACGGAAAAGTTTGTTTTTTGGATATGCGGGATGCCGAGGGGCAAATTCAGTTATTTATGAAAAAAGATCTTCTGGGGGAAAACTACGAAGACTTAAAACTTTTGGATATCGGGGATATTGTCGGTGTGGAAGGCGAAGTCTTTCGCACTCAAGCCGGAGAAATTTCCCTACGAGGCACAAGTTTTGTCATCTTATCCAAATCTTTACAGATTTTGCCGGAAAAATGGCACGGTTTAAAGGATGCGGATTTACGTTATCGTCAACGCTATGTGGATTTAATTGTCAATCCGGAAGTCAAGGAAACGTTTATCACCCGCTCTAAAATCATCAAAGCGGTACGTAAATTCCTGGATGAGCGTGGATATTTGGAAGTGGAGACGCCTATTTTAAATACCATTGCCGGTGGCGCCAATGCCAGACCCTTTGTCACTCATCACAACACTTTAGACATCGATATGTTCATGCGTATCGCCAACGAGCTGTATCTAAAACGTCTAATTGTGGGCGGTTTTGACAAAGTTTACGAAATGGGCAGAATGTTCCGCAACGAGGGGATGGATCACACCCATAATCCGGAATACACCGCTATTGAACTTTATGAAGCCTATGCCGACTATGAGGATATGATGGCTTTGACGGAGCAATTATTCGCCTTTGTGGCTCAAGAAGTTTTAGGCACGACGGTTATCGAATATCAAGGTAAAACCATTGATTTGACTCCGCCGTGGAGAAGACTTTCCATGACCGACGCCCTTAAAGAATTTGCAGGTGTCGACTTCGATCAAATCCAAACCGATGAAGAAGCTTTAGCTATAGCCGAAGAAAAAGGGGTGGAAGTCAAAAAGGGAAAGACAAGGGGTTTTGCCATCGATGCCATGTTTGAAGAACTTTGCGAAGAATATTTGGAACAACCCACCTTTATCACGCATCATCCGGTGGAAGTCAGTCCCCTGGCTAAAAGAGATCCGAAAGATCCAAGACATACCCATCGTTTTGAAGCCTTTATCAACTGCACCGAATATGCCAATGCGTTTAGTGAATTAAACGATGCGGAGGATCAAAGACAACGTTTTGAAAGTCAAGCGGCTCAAAGAGCAGCCGGCGATGACGAGGCTCAAATGATGGACACGGACTTTGTCAACGCCTTGGAAGTCGGGTTGCCCCCCACAGGAGGATTGGGCATCGGTATCGACCGTATGATTATGCTTTTGACAGGGAACGATTCTATTCGTGATATTTTATTGTTCCCGACCATGAAACCTGTGGACTTGGATATGAGTAAAAAAACGGTTAAAGAAAACAAAGAGGGAGAAGAAAAAATCGACTTTTCCAAAGTCAAAGTGGAACCGCTCTTTGAAGAATTTGTAGACTTTGACACTTTTATAAAATCCGATTTCAGAGCCGTAAAAGTTCTGAACTGCGAAGAAGTTCCCAAATCGAAGAAACTTTTGAAATTCACTCTGGATGACGGCTCGGGAAAAGAACGCACCATTCTTTCCGGAATTAAGGAATACTATACACCGGAAGAACTTTTGGGCAAAACCCTAATCGCCATCATCAATCTGCCCCCGAGAGCTATGATGGGCATTGACTCCTGCGGTATGTTAATCTCCGCCATTCACGAAGAAGAAGGCGAAGAAAGGCTTAATCTTCTGATGGTGAATAATCGTATTCCTGCCGGTGCAAAGCTCTACTAAATCGGGACGTGCTTTAATTTGCTTAAAGGCTAAAAAACAGCGATTTACATCAAACTTATATCATTGGATGCAGAAATCGATGCAGGCAAGAAAAAAATTGCATAATTAACGGAATAAGTGGGCAGTCCCAATCGGGATTGCCCATTTTTGGAATTGGAATAAAGAAAAGAACAAAGGCGAATTTTTCGAGGTGTGTTATGAATATAGAATTGGTGAAAATAAGTGTTGCAGATACAGAGAAATTATAGACGATGCAAGTCAAAGCGTTCCAAAATTTATTAGAAAAATATCAAGATTTTGAAACCAGTCCGGCAAATGAAACAAAAGAAAAGAATAGAGCCAAATTACTGCAAGCGTATACTTGCTTTTATTACATTTATGAGGGCAAGGATAACATGGGTGCTATTTGAGTAATTGACAGAAAAGATGGAAGCAGAAAGCGAGCAGCACCGGTTTTTATACTGGAGAAATTTCGTAATAAAGAGATAGCGTAAAAAGTCTTTTATAAAATAGAAAGAACTCATGGGAAGGACAACTGGTGTTAGGAGATAATACATATGTGACAAAAGAATAAAAAGATAGAAAGTCATCTGATAAATGAGGTTAACAACAAATTAAAATATCAGAGAGAAGTTTTCGAGGTCGTTTCGAGTTATAACGGTTAATGTATTCGAAGCAACATAGACGCAAGCTCTTCCAAAGTGCGAAAGGATTTACGATTGATACATTCTCGTTTCATATGGCGAAAGAAGCGTTCACAACATGCATTATCATAAGGATAGCCTTTCTTGGAAAAGGATTAAATGGCACTATATTTCTCAAGCATTTGGCAAAATGCGAAAGCGGTATACTCAGATCTTTGGTCAGAATGAAACAATACATAGTCCGACTCACCTCGGTCAAAGTAGGGTTTTTGAAAAGCTTCAATGGTAAAGTTTACATCATGATGCTTGGATAAACTCCAACCTATGACTTTTCTTGAAAATAAATCAATCACAACACAAAGGTAATGGAAGACTCTATCTACCTTAATATAAGTAAAATCACTGACCCAAACGGAGTTTGGAGTAGTCGGATTGAACTGTTGATTTAGATGATTGACACATCAACCATTTGTTTTTCCGTAGACTTTTAGTTTCGGTTTTTCCGTGGAACGCTTGGGGAGATTCATAGTGTTCATCAGTCGGTACACTCTACCGAGGCTGATGTGAATGCCATAATCCCGTTCTAAAACACGACGAATTTTGTAAGCACCAAGTGTCATGGTCCAGGTAGATTTGAAGGATGTGCTTACGAATCACTTGATTTTCACAAGTTCGAAGTGTCGGATTAGAATAAAAATGTTTGTAATAAGTACTGCGATTGACCTTGAGGACTCTGCAAAGTGTCTTGATTTGGTATTGGTTTCGCAGCTTATATACAGCGTCCAAACAAAAGACACATTAAGAGATTTTGAGGAAGACAGTATCAGAGCGGATAAGTTTATTGCACTTGTAAAGAAATATACTGACTTTAGTGAACTCACAATTCAAATGATCAATGAATTTGTAGATAAGATAGTGGTTCACGAGGGGAAATGGGAGAATTGTGAGAGGACACAGGAAGTTGAAATATACTTAAATTTTATTGGTAAGTTTGAAATGCCGAAAAAAGAGCCTACAAAGGAAGAACTTGAGGAATTGGAAAAATTAAGGAAAAAGAGAGAAAAGAAGCGGGAGTATAATTACAGGTATATGCAGAAGTTAAAGGATAGAATTGAAACAGAGGGAACAACTTAGGATTTAGGAATATATGATTCTCTGGATGAATTGATTAAAAATTATCGTTAGAAGATATCAGGAATTAAAACTCTTGTGTATAGGTATTTAGGAAGGTATTTAATGAATCGCAAAGTGAAGAAAATAAGAAACTCTTAATGGATGTAGCAGAGGAGTATGGTGATACTATGACGCCTAGGACCGCCACTAGTGAAACATGGGTTTTAAAGAGTTGAAATGGTGTAATGACATTCATTAAAGAGGCTCTTTGAAGAGATAGTTATACAACATTTCCGCAAATTCATTAATTACTTTTTCTTTGTTTTGTGTTTCATCAGGATAAAAAGATAGTTCATGAACTACACTTTCCACAATTGTATGAATTATAAATGACGCTGTGGAAAGGTCTTTTATCTTGAGATTAGGGCGATAGAATTCAAGCAATGAGTGAATTTTATTTGTGGCAAATATGCGATAAGGCTTTTCAAGTTCACGAAAATCATCACTTTGATAGGAAAGAGCCGTAATTTTCTTTTGAAACAATGTTAGATAACTGTGGCTATCCAAGACAAATTTAATATATTTTTTAATTATTTCAAAGGGTGAAAATTGCGACAAATCTTCCGGAATGATTTGTTCTAAAATATTTGAATAAAGATCTTTTACAAGCTCATCGTAAATTGCTTTTTTATTTGGATAGTAATTATAAAGCGAACCGATGGATACGTCTGCAGTTTTTGCAATTTCATTTGTACTTACATTTGCATAATCTTTCTCTGAAAAAAGGAGAAGAGCAGTACTTTTTATGAGATTTTTTTTTTCAATACTTCTTTTTTGTTTCGGTACTCGAGTATTTTTTTGTTTTGGTTCTTTAGTTTTCATAACATCTCCAAGAAGCAGCAATGGGTATTAAACTTTTTGTAATAATAATGAGTTTCTCAATTAAAATCTTGTACAAATCGAAATTTTTCAGACTAAACGAATTAAACAAAAACTTTTTGATATAAGTATAACACGTTCATAAAAAAAATCAAGAACATAATATGAGTATTTACTCATATTATGTTGACAAAGCAAAAAAGAAAACGTATTATTAATGTGAGCTATTACTCACATTAATAATACGCTTTGATCAGCACGCATACTTGTCATAACAGATGCTTGATATGATTAAGATTAATGGCAAACCAAATATATGATATAAAAATTATGCTATGCGGAAAGGAGAAAAAAATGAGTTTTATTCGTTTTCAAAATGTGACGAGAGAATATAAGGTTGGAAGCAATGTAATAAAGGCTCTGAATAGTGTGAATTTGGAAATTAGACAAGGTGAATTTACGGTAATTTTAGGTCCTTCCGGTTCAGGAAAGTCTACTCTTTTAAATCTTCTCGGGGGTATGGATTATGTTACGAGAGGAGAGATTTATGTAGGAGAGAATAATATATCAAGATTTACCGATAAGGAGCGAACCCTTTATCGTCGCAAAGATATCGGTTTTGTTTTTCAGTTTTATAATCTTATACCGACTCTTACAGCTTATGAAAATGTAGATATGGTATCCAAATTATCTGATGTTGCCATTTCGGCTGATGAAGCATTAGAAGCGGTAGGATTGAAAGACAGAGCGGAAAACTTGCCATCTCGGTTATCGGGAGGAGAGCTTCAGAGAGTATCCATAGCAAGAGCTCTTTGCAAAAATCCTAAGCTGCTTCTTTGTGATGAACCTACGGCTGCTCTTGACAGTGAAACCGGGAAAAAAGTTTTAATTACGCTTTGTTCCATGGCAAAAGATTATGGTCATACAGTAGTTTTGGTAACTCACAATGCTGCAGTGGCCCCTGCGGCAGACAGACTTATCAGACTTAGAGATGGTGAAGTCAGTGAAGTTATGGATCAGGAAAATCCTATTTCTATGGAGGAGGTTTTCTGGTAATGAAATATTTAAATAAGAAATTTGGCAGAGATATATTGCAACAATGGAAGCAGTTTGTGTCGGTACTTGTTATGGCTCTCATCTCGGTTTCCATTTACTGCGGAATGAGTTCAGTATGGACGGGGATGGAAGAATCATATACTGATTACAAAGAAAAAACGAACTTGGCAGATGCTTATATCAATGGCATAAATATAAGCGGGGAAAACATCTCAAATATAAAAAAATTGTCTTATGTAAATCAGGCTGAAGGATCAATATTCGTTAAGTTTAATACGAGAATTGACAATGAAGATTCAGAGCTTTATATCAATTCATTTACAAATAGCACTAAAAAACTCATGAATCCTCTCCTTAGAAGCGGGCAACCCCTAAAGGATGATAAAGAAGGTATATGGATTGACGAAGATTACGCCAAGATACACAATCTGAAAGAGGGAGATAAGATCGTACTTGAGCTTAAGGGGATTAAAAAGAAAGTAAAGATTTTGGGAACTGTTCTCGATGCAGAAAATATATATTTTGTCACTTCTTATGCAGAAACAGTTCCAGATCATAAAAGACACGGATATGCTTATATAAATGAAAAATACATAAAGAAAATTTTGGGAATGGTATCTTATAATCAGGTGAGACTTGATTTACCGGAAAAGTTTGTTTCCAAGGCAAAGCTGGAAAAGGATATTAAACGGATAATGGGGGATTCTTTTTCATCAGTAGTCATGAAGGAGGATAAAATTTCTATCACTCAGGTTGATGATGAAATAAATCAAATTCATAAAATGGCGATGCTGTTTTCAATTGTATTTATCTTGTTATCAATTTTATCAATTTATACTACGATGAGCCGGCTTATAAGCAATCAGATGGTTCAGATCGGAACACTTAAATCTTTAGGATTTTACGACAGACAAATTTATTTTCACTATGGAGCATATGGATTTTTGGTAGCTACCATAGGAAGTCTTGTTGGGATGATTTTCGGATATACGGTGGTGGCAAATCTTGTTATGAATATAAAAAAGGCGACACTGACGCTTCCTATATGGAAGAAGTCCTTTGGAATAGATAGTATGATCTTGATTGTGCTGATTGTTACGGTTTGTACCTTGGCTGCGATTATTACTACAAGAAAGGTGATCAAAAACAATCCTTCTTTTACAATCAAAGGTATGATTGATCAGAAGTCGAGTGGCTCTGGAATATACAAAAAATCAAGATTGTCATATGATTGGCTTTGGACGATTAGGAGCGTTCGAATTCATCCAATCAGAACATTCATGAGCATAACGGCAATTGTGGGAAGCGTTGTGTTGATGGTTGCCGGTATTGGTGTATGGGATTCTCTTTACAGTTCCTATCAAGATGTTTATAATAATGAATTCTGTTATAAGTATATTGGACAGGTATACGGAGAATCTTATAATAATTTAAGTCACAAATTTAATTCTTTTGATGTGCAGCTTGCACAGAGTGAATCTGCTGATTTTTCTTTCCACGGAACTGAAAAAACAGGTTCTCTTTTAGTGCTTGATTCAGGTGACAAAATCAGACTTTTTGATGCAAACTCAAAAAAGAAAATCAGAATAGAAAAAGACGAGGTGGCGATTACTTCTCAGCTGGCAGAAAAACTTTATGTTAAAGTTGGAGATAAGATTGCATATAAGACGAAGAGTTCGTTAAAAGAACATAGGGTTACCGTTACGGCAATCGTTGATGCAAAGATGCCTCAAGGTATTTTTATACACAAAGATAAGGTGAAAAACTTTGAACCTAATACAATTTATATAGGAGACAACGAAGCTTATGAGCAAGCAAAAAAAGAAGAATCAATAAGCAATATAATATCTATAAAAAAGCAACAAGACAACATGAAGGAGATGATGGATAGTGTTCATTCAATCATGTATATCCTAATTTTGGCAGCATTTGTATTAAGTGTCGTTATTCTATATAATCTTGGTATCTTGTCATGCCTTGAGCGTTATCGTGAATATGCAACAATGAAGGTCATAGGATTTAATCATGGTGAAATTATGGGAATGGTATTTAAGGAGAGTTTTCTAAATCTTTTGATTGGATTTGTTATCGGAATTCCTTTGAGCAGGCAGTTCTTGAAATTATATATAAGAGTTGTTTCCATGGAGAGCATGGAATGGACTCCTATTATTACTAAAGACCATTTTTTGGCAGTTATATTCTGTGTTATAGGATTTTCTGTTTTAGTCAATTTGGTTGTATCGAAGAGAATAAGAAGGATTGACATGGTTGAAGCGTTAAAATCCGTTGAATAAGGGAGGCGTTGAATAGGTGTATTGTTTAGGAAACCTTCCATAATTTTGGTGAGAGGCTTTTGTGTAAACACTGAAACGGGAATATAAATAACAATTAGGAGGGAGAAAGATGTTTCCTCAGATCATTCAAGTGATTCCGATGGAAGAATATCAAATATATATATTTTTTTGAAGACGGAAAGATCGTCTGTTTTGATGTGAAGCTGTGGCTGGGTAAGAAAGTTTTTGAGCCGTTAAACGAGTTGCAGGTGTTTATAAGTTGCTGTACGGTATTGAACGATACTTTGGCGTGGGATCTCGGTGAAAATCGCGATCCTCGGGATTGTATCGATATCGCTCCGGACATGCTCTATGACTTGGAACATATATCCGATAAAATTGCATGACATTTTCCGTTCTTCGAAAAATAGAATATACTTACAGAAATTTATTGAATTGATGTTTCTATTTTCAAGAAACCACAAAGAGAAAGCCCGGTAGGTTGCGCTACCGGGTTTTTAGTTGTAGCTTTAGCTCAATACCCCCCAGTTTTACTGGGGGAATAAAAAATCTTTAGATAAAAGAAGCTCCTTTTTTATGCTCAAAAAGTCAAAAAGCAAAATCAGAGAGCAGAAAAAGGAGGAATACCGGGTGGATAAAAAGGACTACTACCTTTATGTCAAAGGAAAAGCGGTTAAGGT
>KI259794.1 GCA_000467935.1 Peptostreptococcaceae bacterium oral taxon 113 str. W5053 | reverse complement strand
TCTTGTACTATTTCTTGACATAAGACCATTATCCCCTGTTAACTTTTTGTCTTTCTATACTTTGTGTTTCTACCCTAGAATGTTGTTATACTCTATAACTCAAAAAAATCTATACAATAATCGCCGTTTTGAATATTATATCCCGACGAAGACTATAAACTTTTTTATGTTTATAATAGGTTTACAAATACCCCCTCGGGGTATATGTATTCCTAAAAGGAGGTTTTCCTATGAAGAAAGAACAATATGAGATTACAGGAATGAGTTGTGCCGCCTGTTCCGCTCAAGTGGAGAAATGTGTTTCCGCTTTGGAGGGCACGAAGGATGTATCGGTGAATTTATTAACCAATCAAATGCAAATTTCCTATGATGAGTCCGCTCTTTCCTCTGCCGAGATTGAAGCCGCTGTGAAAAATGCGGGTTATGAAGCACGTTTAAAAGGTGCCGAGACTGCAACTTCTGCAAAAGACATTTCCCTTTCGGCAGCAGAGGAGGAGTTTGTTTCAATGAAACAGCGTTTGATTTCTTCTTTGTGTTTTATGATTCCTTTATTCTATATTTCCATGGGACATATGATGCATTGGCCGTTGCCCTACTTTTTCAACGGTACAGAAAATGCTTTGATTTTCGGATTGACTTTACTTTTTCTGACTTTGCCTATTGCGGCAATTAATTTTAAATTTTTCCGTGTGGGTTTTACTTCGTTATTTCACAGAGCGCCGAACATGGATTCGCTTATTGCTTTAGGTTCCGGTGCGGCTATCATTTACGGGATTTATGCACTTTATAAGATGGCTTATGCTATGGGGCACAAAGATATGCTCACGGTTATGCATTTTTCCATGGATCTGTATTTTGAATCGGCAGGAATGATTTTGACTTTGATTACACTGGGCAAATTTTTGGAAGCTCGTGCCAAGGGCAGAACTTCCGAAGCGATTACCAATCTGATGAACTTAGCGCCCAAGACGGCGTTTTTACTAAAAGACGGTGTGGAATCGGAAGTGCCTATTGAATCGGTGAAAAAAGGAGATATATTGCTGGTGCGTTCCGGCTTCGCCGTGCCTTTGGACGGTGTGATTTTAAAGGGACATGGCGCTGTAGATGAGTCGGCGATTACAGGTGAGAGTCTTCCTGTAGAGAAAACGACAGAAAATTCCCTTATCGGGGGAACAACACTTGTCTCCGGATATATGGAATTTCAGGTTACACAAGTGGGCGAAGAGACGACTTTGGCACAGATTATCCGTTTAGTGGATGAGGCGACCTCTTCCAAGGCACCTATTGCCAAGATGGCGGATAAGGTGAGCGGGATATTTGTACCTGTGGTCATTTCCATTGCCATTTTGGCTGCTGTCTTGTGGCTATTTGCGGGAAAAAGTTTTGAATTCGCCCTGACCATTGCCATTGCGGTTTTGGTGATTTCCTGTCCTTGCGCTTTGGGTCTTGCCACCCCCACGGCAATTATGGTGGGTACGGGAAAGGGTGCCAGTCGAGGAATTTTGATTAAATCCGCCGAGGCTTTGGAACTTCTAAGTCATGTAAGTACGGTGGTTTTGGATAAAACGGGGACCTTGACCGAAGGTAAACCCAAGGTGACAGATATTCTTCCCCTTCAAGGACAATCGAAAGAGGAGTTTCTTGCCGTTGCCGCTTCTCTGGAGTATTTGTCGGAGCATCCTTTGGCGACGGCGGTGGTGGAAAAGGCCAAAGAGACGGGTCTTACCTTTTTTCCCGTATCGGATTTTGTGCAGGAATCCGGCAAGGGAATTCACGGGATAATCAACGGAAAACAAATTTCCGCCGGGAATCGTCGTCTTTTTGAGGAGAGGATTTTGTCGGATTCCAGAATCGAAGCGTTAGAGAAAAGCTTGGCTGCGCAAGGGAAAACCCCTTTGTTTTTCGCCGATGAAGACAAAGTCCTGGGATTAATCGCTTTGGCGGATTCTGTTAAACCCTCCAGTTCCCATGCGGTATCGGAACTTCGTCGTATGGACATTAAAACATTGATGCTTACCGGTGATCACCAAGGCACAGCAGAAGCAATACAAAAGCAAGTGGGGGTCGACCGATTTGTGGCGGAAGTATTTCCCCAGGATAAAGAAGCTGAAATACGCAAACTTCAAGCTTCGGGCAAAAAAGTGGCTATGGTAGGTGACGGCATTAACGATGCGCCGGCTCTGGCACGAGCCGATGTGGGAATGGCTATCGGAACAGGGACGGATATTGCCATGGAGTCGGCAGACGTGGTGCTGATGCATAGTGATTTGACGGACGTGGTGCGGGCACTTCGCTTAGGCAAGGCGACGCTTAAGAATATTAAGCAAAATCTTTTTTGGGCTTTATTTTATAACGCCATTTGTATTCCCGTAGCAGCGGGGGTATTTTATCCGACTTTCGGTTTGAAACTAAATCCCATGATTGGAGCTTTGGCGATGAGTTTCAGTTCCGTCTTTGTGGTAACCAATGCATTGCGTTTACGTTTTGTAAAATTGGATGGCGATATGAAGGTCACAAAATCCATATCCGCTGAGGAAAAGACCGCTGAAGTGGACATGCCCTCTAAAAAAATCCTCCTTTCCGTAGAGGGAATGATGTGTCAACATTGTGTAAAACGGGTTTCTGACGCTTTGTCCAATGTGGAAGGTGTAAAAAATGTGGAGGTGAATTTGGAAAGTCAATCCGCAACGGTAGAAATGGTTCAAAATCAAGAGATTGCACCGTTGATTCAGGCAGTAGAGGAAGTCGGCTATCAGGTTGATAAAAAGGAGGCAATATGAAGGCAGATCATAAAAAGGTCACTCGACAAATTAAAATCGCCCGGGGGCAGCTGGACGGAATTTTAAAGATGATTGAAGAAGACCGCTATTGTGTGGATATTTCCAATCAGATTTTAGCTACATTGGCGGTCTTAAAAAAAGCCAATCAGGAGATTCTCCAAGCACATATCCGATCTTGTGTCAGTGAAGCTATTCATTCGGATGATAAAGAAGAGCGTTTGGAAGAAGCTTTAATGTTGTTGGAAAAAATGAATCGATAATAAATATCCACCGGCATAGCCGGTGG
>KI259793.1 GCA_000467935.1 Peptostreptococcaceae bacterium oral taxon 113 str. W5053 | reverse complement strand
TATCTGAAGATACCGCCGCTTACAACTAATTTTTGAATCTCATTGGTTCCTTCATAAATTTGAGTGATTTTTGCATCTCTCATCATTCTTTCTACATGGTATTCTTTCATGTAACCGTTTCCGCCTAACATTTGTACAGCTTCTGTTGTCACTTCCATAGCTACATTTGTGCATGCATATTTTGCCATAGCTGCCGGTGCGGAGTATGATCCGTTATTGTCTTTCACCCATGCCGCTTTCATTAACATTAAACGAGCTTGTTCAATTTTTACTTTTAATTCAGCCATCTTGAATGCAAGGTATTGGTTTTTAAAGATTGCTTTTCCAAATTGTTCTCTTTCCATCATGTATTTTCTTGCAATTTCATATGCGCCTTCTGCAATTCCTAATCCTTGCGCTGCTACGCCGATTCGTCCGCCGTCAAGGGTGTTCATGGCAATCTTGAAGCCTTCTCCTTCTTTGCCGAGTCTGTTTTCTACCGGAACGATTACGTCTTTGAAGATCATTTCGGATACTTGTGCCGGGCGGATTCCCATTTTGTTTTCAATTTTGCCTACACTTAATCCCTCTACGTCGGTTTTGGTTACAAATGCGGTTAATCCTTTGGTTTTTAATTCCGGATTGGTGCTTGCAACAAAGAAATAGTATCCGGCTAAAGGTCCGTTTGTGGAGAAGCATTTTAATCCGTTGACTACATAGTGGTCACCTTTGTTTTCAGCTACGGTTACAACGCCTGCAGCGTCAGAGCCTGCGTTAGGTTCTGTTAATCCGAATGCGCCTAATGTGCTTCCGGATAATACCGGAGGTAAGAATTCTTTCTTTTGTTCTTCCGTTCCGAAGTTGTTGACAGGTCCGCCATACAAAGATGTGGTTACGGAATAGGAAATTCCCATTGCCCCTTCTACTTTGGAGATTTCTTCTACTGCCAGTGCATATTCTTGATATCCGCAGTCGGATCCGCCGTATTCGGAAGAGTATGGTAGTCCGACTAATCCTAATTCTCCTAATTTCTTATAGGCTTCCATCGGATATTCGCTTTTTTCATCTCTTTCAAGTACTGTCGGTGCTAAATATGCTTCCGCAAATTCTTTCGCTGTTTTCACAATCTGTAATTGTTTCTCATTCATTTCAAAATTCATTTTCTTTCTTCCTCTCTCTTTTTTTT
>KI259792.1 GCA_000467935.1 Peptostreptococcaceae bacterium oral taxon 113 str. W5053 | reverse complement strand
CGTATGACCGATTACAACCGCATCATATTCGCCTGTTGCAATTTTGCCGATAAATCTTTTTCTGTTTTTCGGCTCAAAGTCTTTCTTGTCAGCCACCATAATGTTAGCTGACGGATAAAGCTGCATAAACTCTCTGCCAATCTGTCCTGTCAGGTGATTCGGTACAACAAAGAGAGATTTACTGCACATTCCAAGCCTTTTACTTTCCATTGCGGAAGCGACCATCTCAAAGGTCTTTCCACTGCCCACCACATGAGCAAGTAAGGTGTTTCCACCGTACAAACTTCGTGCAATTGCATTTCTTTGGTGCGGTCTGAGTTTGATTTCCGTATTCATTCCTTCAAAAGAGAGATTACTTCCGTCATATTCACGATTCCTGATAGAGTTAAAACGCTCATTATATAGCTTTACAAGTCTGTTTCTTCTTTCCTGATCGCTAAATATCCAGTTCTTAAATTCTTCTTTTAAAAGCTCTTGTTTCTGTCCTGCAAGGAGAGTTTCTTTCTTATTTAGCACAGAACTTTTCGAGCCATCCGGATTTTCAATCTGGTCAAAG
>KI259791.1 GCA_000467935.1 Peptostreptococcaceae bacterium oral taxon 113 str. W5053 | reverse complement strand
AATCATGGAAAGGGTAGGTGTCTGAACTCTGCCAACACTATAATTTTGCTTATATAAGCAAGAATAGAGCCTGCTGATGTTCATTCCAACAAGCCAATCTGCAATGGCTCTTGCCTGTGCTGATTCAAAGAGATTATCATAAACATTTCCGTCTTTTAGATTATCAAAGCCCTCTTTAATAGCACTATCTTCCATGGAGGAAATCCAAAGCCTTTTCATCTTCTTTTTACAGCTTGCCTGAAGATATACAAGTCTAAAGATTGCTTCTCCCTCACGACCTGCATCGCAGGCATTGATAACAGTATCAATCTCCTTATCATTCATCAGTTTTTTTAGGACTGCAAACTGCTTCTTTGTTGCCTTTGCCACTTCATATTTGTACTCTTTTGGAATAATCGGCAAGTCATCAATCTTCCATTTTGCATATTTTTCATCGTAAGCATCGGGATTTGCCATCTGAATTAAGTGTCCAACGCACCATGATACTTTATAGCCGTTTCCCTCGTAATATCCGTCCTTTTTATTTTTCGCTCCGATAACCTTTGCGATAGATATGGCTACGCTCGGTTTTTCTGCTATCACAAGTTTATGTTCCATGTATATTTTCCTCCTGTTTCAATATAAGAGGGCGAAAGATTTTCTCTCGCCCTGTGTTTTACAGCAAATAGTATCTTTTTTACTCCTAATCTTCTTCGCTGTCCTCTGTTTCATCTTCCATTTCCTGATCTTCCATTTCCTGATTTTCAACTTCTTCATTTTCCGTTTCTTCACTGCCTTCCGCTTCCGAGAAAAAATCATCATCTTCCTCTAAGACTTCCAGTTCCTTATCTTCTTTCTTCTTTGTCACCTTAAAATAATAGCCCGCTCCCAATGCCCCCAAAGTTACAAGAGCAAGCAGGATATATGTTCCGGTGCTGCTTTTTTCTTCCTTTTTTTCAGGCTTTGCTTCTTCTTTCGGTTCGTCCTTTATGGGTTCTTCCTTGACTACTTCTTTCGGTTTTTCCTTGATTTCTACCATATTAAGCAAATCATCTTCCGAAACTTCGGTAAGAAGCATTACATTTTCTCCCTGTTCATCATGATTGATAATGAGGTGAAAAGTCTTTCCGTTCTTGGTCTGAAAAGTAATAAACTGTCTGGCATCAGCGGAATATTTATCGGTTTCCTTATTCTCCTTATCGCTGTTATGATGAATCGGATAATCTTGATTGGCATTATCCTTGTTTTCCGTAACGGAAGCCCTTGCTTTTGAGGGAGCGGAAGCCACTCCCTTATTTGTATTTACCTTTTCACCATTTGAAGCTGCATTACTTTGCTTTAAGTTCTCCGGCTCTTTGGCATTTAACTTATTGGGATAGCGGACTTCTTTTTCTTCTTCCTTTTTGGTAACTGTAATTTCCGGTTTTTTCGGTTCTTCTTTTAGTGTTTCCTGTGCTGCTTCTTTTTCATCAATCTGTGCATAGGCTACCGATGGGTAAGCTGCCATAATGACCGTAACAGCAAGAAGTAACGCTGTCATTAACCTTGTAAACACCTTATTTTTCATAACTGTTCTCATGATTTTTCTCCTTTTTTATTTCCGTTTGTTCCTTTTTAACCTTTGCCATTAAATCTGTAATTGTGATATTGTTTTTTCTGCAAATGGCAATAATCTCTTCATTTTCCAGTTCTTCTTCACGAATCAATAAAGGCTCCAATTCTTCATCAATCAGAGCCTTCTTGTCCTTTAACTTCTGTATTTTGTTTTTTACTGCTGTAAGTTCTTTTTTCACATTTTACCGTCCTTTCTTTATTTAACTCTGCCGAAGCCGTAGAAATGTTCTCTCCAGTAAGGTGTATTGATACTGACAAAGCGAATCGGATCTCCTGCGTGTATCATCATTCCGTTCCCTGCGTAAATGCCGACGTGAGATATTGGACTTCCACTGTTATAGGTGTTTTTAAAAAAGATTATATCTCCCGCCTTTGCTTCCGATGGTGATACGGGATTGCAGTAAGTTTTGTAAATTCCCCAAGCGGTCGTTCGTGGCATATTTTTTACTCCCGAATGGGTAAAGCTCCAACACACAAAGGACGAACAGTCGAAGTTATTCGGCCCGTTCGCCCCAAATACATATCTCTTTCCGATATGCTTTTCCGCTTCGTTAAACAATGCCTTCACCGTTACATCATCAAAGGCAATTCCCGGATTTGAAAAGTCGGGATTCTCTACAATCTCCGATAAATTTCCGTTTCCGCTTCCAAAGACAGTTTCCATATTTCCTTTAGATGCAAGCAGTGCTTCATAGTGAAGAACATTATCGGGATACTCTGCAAGGATTTCTCTTACAACACTGTCCATTTCTCTTTTCTTCAGCGTTACTATGAGCTTCTTATACTCATAGGCTTCTTCATGGCTTTCGGTATGCTCATTGCCATCTTCATCGGTATATGTTTCCGTAACTGTCCTGTATCGGATTTCAATTTCTTCCCGATAAGATAAATCATACATCTTTGTAAAAAGGTCATTGAT
>KI259790.1 GCA_000467935.1 Peptostreptococcaceae bacterium oral taxon 113 str. W5053 | reverse complement strand
CACCGGGACAAGAAACTTGTTCTGAATGACGTGGGGATGAAAGATTTTACATAAAAAAATGCTCAGATACCGTGTTTAAAAAAGAATTTTGTTTCCAAACTTAAAAAATATGTTAAAATAGCCGCAGAAAGGAGTAAATATCAATGTATTTTGTCTATATCCTTGCAAGTCGAAATAATCATACCATCTATATTGGTGTAACCAATAATTTGGAACGTCGACTCTATGAACACAGAAATATGAAAGGAAGTCGATTTACCAGTAAGTATCATGTCACCAAATTAGTTTACTTTGAACAAACTACCGATATCCAATCCGCCATCAGTCGTGAGAAACAATGGAAAGGATGGAGCAGAGCCAAGAAAAATGAATTGATACAGAGTGTAAATCCTGATTGGATGGAACTTTTTGATGAAGAAGGGCTGCATTTGCCATAAGTGTTTGTTTTATGCTCCAAGGTCACCCTCTCTTCCATGTCATCCAGAGGCGAAGAAAGTTCACCTTGAGCCGTTGAGGCGAAAGGATGAATTTTCCGCCGAAGGATCTACTCCGGGTCAAGGAATCATCGGGTGGAGAGACGCTTATGGGCAAAGGATAAGAGGTCACGCCGAATAGATTCTTCGATGGACT
>KI259789.1 GCA_000467935.1 Peptostreptococcaceae bacterium oral taxon 113 str. W5053 | reverse complement strand
AAAAACAGTAAACCGATTTGATTTACTGTTTCCTTGAATTTTAACTATATTTTTTAATCTATCCTTTTTATTTATGAATTATCCAATAGTCTTTATATGAATATCCATCATGTGTTCCTACTAAAAAATTATCCGATTTTGTAAAACCAATACCCGATGCTGCGGACATTCTTTCAATGGCATAATTAGGAACTTTAGTAATAACTTCTTCGCAATCAAATAGTTCAAAAGTCGGCGAAACTATAAGCTCCAAAATTTCTTTAATAACTTCTTCTTTTTCATATTCGCTTTTCAAATCCAGTCTAAGTACGCCCATTCCATTAAACTTATCTTCTGATGTTCTATTAAACAGTTCAATAGTTCCAATTACTTTTAGTGAAATCTTATCAATGATAACCCAACGAACGAACCATTTTGTCTGATATGATTTTAGCCAAAAATCAATAGCCTGTTCCATCTTATCTTTTGTTGGATAGTAAAAATTATCACCATCACAATTATCACTATTAAAAAATGGCAATGAATTTTTGTCACTATAAACTGCGAATAAATCTTCTACATCATCTTTATCTACAAATCGGAGTAAAAATTTTTCACTTTCAAATTTAGGAACATTCTCATATATATTTGACATAGTTTAGTCCTCCTAACCAATATATCTCTCCTCGAATTTGTTATATATTATACCATTTTTAAGCCATTTTTTCTACCGTCAGATTTCCTACTTGCTTTCAGGACTTCCACAAAAACAGATATGAAAAGAATGGGAATATCGTTATTAAGGGAGCTATTTCACCTTATTCTTTCTGTTCCGATTGTAATATTTTTAATAGTTTATCTTGAAATGTATCTTTACTATTTTTATCAAAATATATCTCTGTTACAAAGGTCTTTCCATGTATCTTTTTTATTAGAACGCCATTCGATTTTTGGGGTGTGGCTCGTTCTTTGTTGGTCTGTATTTCACTGCTTTGTGCTTTTTCATTTTCTACCATTTAGTCCTCCTTTCGACTTGCACAAAAAAAGATTTCCTGTGATTAGGAACCCTCTTTTCATTTTGATTGATATTTAATTTTAAGTTGTCGCTTGTAGTTTCTTTCTTGCTCTGTATTCTCGTGCTTTTATTCGTTCGTACTCTCGGAATTTTTCAAGATTTTTAGCTCTGTATTCTTTGGAATATGCCCTATGATAAGCTCTTGATTTTTCTTTCTTGGCTTCTTCGATTTCTTCTCTCATCTGTATCATTTCCTGTTCTGTCGGTTCTATTTCTTTTGTAAGTTCATTTTCAAATTTTTCGATATAATTGAAATATACTTCTATACGCTGAACGGCATATTTTGCTCTTTTGACATCTCGCTCA
>KI259788.1 GCA_000467935.1 Peptostreptococcaceae bacterium oral taxon 113 str. W5053 | reverse complement strand
TCATTTTCTTTCTTCCTCTCTCTTTTTTTTATTTTTATGCTAACATTTCATTAAAGCTTTGAATTCTCGTTTTGATTTGTTCAAATGCAGTCATTTCCAAATCAATTTCAATCATAATATTTTTGATGTCTGCATCTTCAAATTCTTGATAGTAAATCGGATAATCAAATTCTTCCGGATCACAGAATTTCATCATGCATACAACCACAGCGTCCGCTTTAATTTTTTCATCTTTTGCCATATCGATTAACATTTGACCGCGAACTTTTTTCGGATCTGTCGCTAAGGCACAGCCGTCAAAAATTTGCCACCATTTTGCCAATGCATATAGCGGATCTTCAATATCTTCCGGTACATCTACACGATATTGACGGCTTTCTTGTGCCAAATCATCGGCTACAATCGCAAACTTTTCATCTTTAAAGATTTCAAGCACTTCGTTCGGTTCTGTCATAATGCCGGTTAAGATTACTCTCTTTCCATCCCAAGGTTTAGCCTCTTCTTTTCTAAGTTCTACCAAAAGTTCTTTCACTAAAGCGGTATGAGCTGATTTTTCCATAAACCAACGGGATTTAATGATAGCATGACGTACAACCGGATCGATAATTTGTGGATATAAAGCAGCCGCTTCTACAAATTCACGCATTACTTGTCTATTTTCATTATACACTTTAATGCTCTTCTTAATAGCCTCATCGGAAATTTTAACATTAAGAGTTTTTTCCAATCTTTCTCTTAAAATTTCATACTCTCTTCTTAAGAAGACATTGGCGACCTCCAATTTTCTGTTTTGAGGATGCGTAAATACGATGACTGGAGAACTTCCTTTCCATTTTTGACTTAAGCATTTTAAAGTATCACAAGGAACGGAGAAAATAACCGCTGCCAAATCATCATAGACTTTTTCAATTTGCATTTCCATAATGACTTGCATAATGGAGCATGCAAAAGGCGGTAAATAAGTTCTTGCTTTGGAAATACTTCTTTGTCCTCCCCATAAGCCAATGGGTAAATAACCTGTGGCATGCACAATTTCTTCCGGTGCATAAACAGGCATAATCCCTACAGCACCTTTTCCAGTTTCTTCTTTATATTTCTTCATCATTTCTGCCGGATGTTGAGAAATATATTCAAATTGTTGAATAAGTGTTTGTAATTTTGTCATCGTAATCCCCCCCTATGCGTCCTTTGCGTCCATCATTTCGGATAGCGCTTGAACTCTTGTATCAAATTGTGCAGGTGCAAAGTTTCTCGGATCTGTCTGATCTCCATCAAAACTTACATATGGAGTCTTTGTTCTTTCTTCAATAATTTCAGCGGTTTCCACATTAAGGAAGCTCATCAATTTACAGCTACGATTTAAGTGATAAACAACACCGTCACATTTTCCGCCTTCTACGATATCCTGTAAAACTTTAGCTTTGTTTTCCAAACAAGTATTGATATAAATACGAGTATAAGCTTCCGCCATAGAACTCATATCTCCGGGGGTATATTCCAAATTCCAAAGTCCCGGATATGCGGAACCGGTCATAATGGACCCAAGAGCTTTTAAGGATTTAAAAGTATGCCCTAAATATGGCCAAACCGCAATCCCTTCCCATGTAATACGTTTCTTTTCAGCACCCTTGAACGCATAGATTTCATTGGCCAGATTGTATTCCAATTCATCGGCAAAGGTTTTAAAAGTATGTTCTGCGTAGTATAAACTTCTTGCACATACGATTAATGCCATATAGTTAAACAAATCGAAACAGTTTAACGGAGATGGTTTATAAGAAGATAATTTAGCTACTCTGTTCCATTCCTTTACAGAACGCTGTGTTTGTTTTTGAACTTCCAAAAATTTATCATAGTCAAATTTCTTTCCGGTAATTTCTTCCAATTGACGAATCGCTTCATCAAATTGTCCAGCTATGTAATCCTTTGAATATTGAGGAATCGGCATCGTATGGTTAAATGGAACATCGATGATAATGCAAGGAATATTTAATTCTTTCGCCAAGTTTTCATACCATTTCAACAAGGTATTGCAAATATTGTTACAAGTGATTACTAAATCAGGCAGCGGAACTTTTGCTGCGGGAGAATCTTTTAATTCTTCGGGCACTTCACCGGTTAATGCCTGTTGTTTCATCAATTCCATATAACCCATGTTTACTCTTGCGTAAGAACAAATGTCTACATTGTATCCTTTTCGATCCGCTACTTCCAACATGGTTAATGAGCCTTTTCTTGCTCCGATGCCTGCTGCATGTGTTTCCGGATACACCATTGCGATATCCATAGTTACACAAAATTCCGGGGGAGCCACCGATGCGGACCAACAAACCAATCTACCTTCTTTTTTGGCTTGTCTTGCTTCTTCATCCAATTTCTCTTGATAGTATGCCAATAACTCTTTTGCCTTCATGCCATCTGTTTCTTTCATCTTTTACGCCTCCTTAGTTTTCATTGCCCTTTCGTATGCAAAAATCGCTGCACCCAATGCGCCTGTGATTTGAGGCATATCCGCCACACGAATATCCCTTTTGAGTTCTTCGGATATAGCACGAACCACACCGCTGTTCTTCGCCACACCGCCGCACATCACAATTGTGTCTTTTAAACCTGCACGAAATGCCAGACCGCAAACTTTATGTGCTACGGAATTATGCACTCCTGCAATAATATCTTCAATAGGAGCTCCCTTAGACAGCTGAGAAATAACTTCCGATTCAGCAAATACAGTACAAGTACTGCTAACTGTTACCGGACTTTTGGATCTTTTGTCAATTTCCTGCATCTCGCTTAACTCCACATTCAACACGCGAGCCATTACATCTAAAAATCTTCCCGTTCCGGCAGCACATTTATCGTTCATGAAAAACTGCTTAACCATTCCTGAAGAATCCAATGCAATAGCCTTTGCATCTTGCCCTCCGATATCAATAATGGTTCGTGCATCCGGAATCAAAAAATGAATCCCTTTTGCATGGCAGCTGATTTCACTAATTTGTTCATCCGCTTCTTCGAAAGTGAACCTTCCATATCCGGTAACTACAATCTTTTCCATGGATTCATAAGAAAGTCCGGTTCTTTTAAATATTTCCTCTACAGCTATACCCGGACCCTTTGTTCCGGTTCCGATTTGTACTACTTCAGAATCAAATAACTTCAAATCCTTTAAGATAACAACTTTAGATGAAGCCGATCCTATATCCACTCCCATCGTATACACAATTTCACCTCATACAGTTTTCTCAATATTTCTCAAGCGACAGGCTTTGCCTTAGAACTTATTCTCTTACTTTTCTTCCTTCCCGTAAGAATAATTAATCGGTGCTACGGTTTGTACAAATTCCACCAATATGCCTTCACTGTATTTCGGTCTTAAGAAGTTTACAATAATATCTTCCGTACCTTCTACAGCTTTCTTTTCCAACATTTCCATACCTTTTGCTTCAAATTCTTGACGAACCGCTTCCACATCATCCACTTCAAAAGCAATATGTGCTATTCCGCCCTTTCCTCCATTAAACTTCGTCAATACACCTTCACGAGGAATGATAAATTCAATCGGGCTGCTTCTGTCTCCGCATTTTGTAAAGAATAAATCCGCATGATAAGCATCTACAAATCCTTGATAATCCAATTCCAGCCCAAAAAGCTCAATAAGATTCTTTGCCTGTTCCACCGTTGGCAGAACGATTCCGACATGGTGCATTCGCATAGGTTTCATCAATACATCCTCCCTTGTTTTTTCTTAATAAATTTCATGGATATTCCTCACAAGAACATTGATTTATTCTTTAAAAGTAAGAAATGTTCCAAATCTCCTTGCACTTATATTATAGCCTTTTTTTTAGAAATTAAAAACGATTTCCTCTTGACCTTAGTTGCCTCTTTCATTTGCCTTATTGACTTTTTAGTCAATTATCTTTACAATAAGTGTATATCTTTTATTAAAACATTATTTTATATCGGATTCTCAAATTTTGCCGGAATATTGCACATAAAAAAAGTTTTCCCGGGAGGTTAATTATGGATTCTACCTATGCAGATACTTTGAAACAATTAATTGGATTAGCGGATATTAAACTGTTTATTGTCGCAAACACATTGGGTTATGATATTTCTTATATCAGTAAATGGTGTAACGGAGCCAAGCTGCCTTCAGTAAAAATGATTTCTTCCATTCACCAACAGCTCAGTCGTCTATTGGCAAAAAGCATTTTAGAGCAAAATCTATCCTTGGCTTTTTACTCCATGTTTGATTTGACCTCACCTGTGCATCGTTCTTCCACTTCACTAAATTCTCTCGAGGCGGATATTATAAAAATTCTGAACGCTGCATATAAAACCAGCGCCCCCCATGTTGTTTTTCAAGAAAAAAATGACTATTTGAAATATGCCGTAGGTCATCATGTTATTTTTAGCGAACTTCGTCAAAGCATCCAACAAGCTATTTCGGAAATTCATGATACCACGATTCATATTTGGACCAGCCTGGATCTATTTTCTAATAATGCGACGTTTTTATTACAAATCTTACAATCGAATGTTTCTATGAATCGTCGCTTATTATTGCATATTGGATTTAACCTCTCGAAACAACTCATTAATTTAGATTCCATTCACAAAATTGTAGAATTGTTATCACAGCATCCGGAAATCAATATTGAACTTTACGATAACAGTAGTTTTAATTGTTTAAATTTTATTTTAATTAATGATTACTTCTTCGCCAATTTTACAACAGACGAAAATGATAACATTCAAATGATGTCTTATGGAACTCGACAAAGCATCCTATCGCAATTGTCAAAATACGTATTACCCTTCTTTTCCAGCACACATTTGATTTTGGAATTAAAAGACTCTTATAATATTGCTTCCACCAATTTTAGAACGAGTTTTTATGCGGCTACGGATTTTATTTTCCTCTGCAATTATGGCTTTGAGTACCTTTTACCTTCTTCTATTGTAAAGGAAATTGCGGATTACTCTTTCGAGCAAACCGGTTCTCGTACAGATGCAACGGAAATTCAAAAACTCCAAATCACTTGGGAAGAGGTATTTGAAAAAGCCAATTTGAAATTTATTATTCCCAAATCGGCTTTGTTTGAATATTTTGAGAAATCCGAAATTCTATATTGCAGTACGCATTATAAACTCTCGCAAAAACAACAACAAATGCATATTAATTACATCATTCAATGTATGCGTACCAATCCGAATATTCATCTGTATATTTTTGATGACTTTAATGTACGAGCCGGAAGATATAAAAAGATATTTAATATGTATTTCAATCAGTTTCAGTTTTACATCAAAAATGTACTCTACCCTTCAGAAAGCTACAGTTCGATGCTAACCATTTTAAAGCATCCCTCATTTCTTAAGGCTTTTTCAGATTTTTTACAGGATATTATAGATTCCCCTCATTGTCAGGAGTACAACGTTGAACAAATGGTAAAAATTTCAAGAAAATATGGAAGAATGTTTACCCGACTGCAAAAAATCAACGAACGATTATAACTATAAAAATACAAAAAAAAGTACGCCGAAGCTTTCTCACAGCGTACTTTTTTATCGTTCAATTTGTAATTAGTTATCGTTTTTGATTCCCATAGGACCGGGTCTAAAGATTCTTTCATCCATTAATTTTAAGTCTTTTGCAATCAACGGTTTAAATTCCATTTGGTTCAATACATCTTTTTCCAAATCTACACCGGGAGCAATCTCAATCAGTGTTAACCCTTCGGGTTTCATTTGGAATACCGCTCTTTCCGTGACATAGAACACTCTTTGCCCTGTTTTTCTTGCATATTCTCCTGAGAAAGTAATCTGTTGCACTTTATTTACAAATTTCTTTACTTTTCCTTCTTGCACAATATTTAATTTTCCGTCATTAACCTCTACCTTTAATCCCCCTGCTGTAAAGGAACCACAGAAAACTACCGCTTTTGAGTTTTGAGAAATATCAATAAATCCGCCACATCCTGCAACCCTGTCTCCAAATTTTGATACATTCAAATTCCCCTTAGCATCCGCTTGAGCTAATCCGAGATAGGCAATATCCAATCCGCCGCCATCATAAAAATCAAATTGATAAGGTTGATCCAAAATAGCTTCCGCATTGATTGCCGTACCGAAACGATTTTTCCCTTGAGGACTTCCACCTACAGGTCCAACCTCGACGGTCAAAGTCAACCAATCTGTAATTCCCTCTTCCGATACCACTTCCGATACCACTTCCGGAACACCGATTCCCAAGTTTCCAACATTCCCTTTTCGAATTTCAAAAGCTCCTCGTCTTGCAATAATCTTTCTTTCATTCAGAGGCGTTTTTAACGGAATATCACTTAGCGGAATATATACATTTCCCGCCAATTCCGGTTCATAATCTACGCCATAGCATTGTTGACGCATGGAAGGATCATCGACTTGAACGATATAGTCAACATAAATTCCCGGTACCTTAACCAACTTCGGATCCAATGTTCCTGCGGCAACCACCTTTTCAACTTGAACGATAACCTTTCCGCCGCAATTATGAACAGATTGCGCAATGGAAGTTGCTTCCGACGGGATACCTTCGTTCTCCAAAGTTACATTTCCCCGTTCATCGGCATAAGTTCCTTTAATAAAAGCAATCGTCAATGGAAAAGTTTTATAGAATAGTTTTTCTTCTCCGTTAATCATCATTAATTCAACAATATCTTCTTTAGTCACCAAATTGATTTTACATCCTTCAATTCTCGGATCTGCAAATGTATTTAATCCGACATGAGAGATAACACCGGGTTTTTTTGCCGCAATATCACGTACCATATTACAAAGAACCCCTTGAGGAACATTATATGCTTCACATTTATTATCGGAAATAAATTGACGAAGAAGTGGAGCCATATTAAAGTGTCCTGCAACAACACGTTTTAGCATACCTTCTTTTGCAAAATGATTGACCGCTCTGCAATCCCCATCCCCTTGTCCGGCACAATAAAATAAGGTCAAGTCTCTCGGTTCCTTCGTTTCTTCAAATCGTTTTCCCAATGCCCATTCCAAAGCCTCCGGATTCGCTACTTGTACAAATCCTGTAGTCGCAACCGTATCTCCATTTTTTACAACACTAACCGCTTCTTCCAATGTCACAAATTTTGCCATTCCATTCACCTCTCCTTATGTTTTTGTTTTTATAAAACATTTTATATTGATTTGTTTTCATAAAAACATTTTCATTACTTTTATTGTACATAAGAAAACCCTTTTCAACCATATCTTTTCGTTGACTTTGTTTGACAAAATTATTTTAAATACACAATTCAACAACAGAAATCTTGTTAAACACTTTTCGTTGTATTCAATAAATCACCAGTATTTTTCATGTTTTTCAGTTTGTTTTCCATGTTTTTTTCTTCCAAATTTTGTTGAATAAATGCCAAAACTCCCCTTTGATAAAATGATTGAAATTTTTCGCATTCAATAGTACGCTATTAACTAACGTTCTTATGTACTGAATAAAAAATACAGAAAGGTGTATCAAATATGCATATTATTGTTTTTATGAAACCCGTTCCTACTGAAATCAACCTTCCCTATTCTCCAAGAGGAACCCTTTTACGTGATTCCTCTTCTTGGAACGTCAATCCGGAAGATGCATGTGCCTTAGAAGCGGCATTGCTTTTAAAAGATACGAATAAAAATGTGAAGGTGACCATCATCACGATGAGCTATCAAAAAGGCAAAGCATTACTCTATGAAGGTTTAGCTAAAGGTGCAGATCACGCTATTTTTATCTATGATCCGCTATTCTCGGAATCGGACACACGTGCTACCGCGCAAATTTTATCCAAAGTCCTCTCCGGTTTAAACTATGATTTAATTTTTTGTGGATATCGTTCTGCAGATGCAGGCACATCCAGTCTACCTTTTCGTATCTCTGAAGGCTTAAACTTACCGATTCTGAGTAATGTAACCGACTTATCCTGTAATCAAAAAAACATTTATGCCATCTCTCATGTCAATTACGGCTATGTGGAAACGGAAACAACTCTTCCCTGCGTCGTCAGTTTCCATAAAGATGCCAACCACCCCCGATTACCCAATATGAGATTATTGTCTTCAGCCTATGACTATCCTGTGGAAACTTTTACCGACAAGGACTTAAAACTTGACATCACCGATATGGGTTGGAGCGGCTCCGCTCTTCATGTGGAAGAAATTTTCTCTCCTGTATTGACAAAGAAAGGTTATATTATAGACGATACAGAAAAAGATGCCGTAGATCGATTATATGCTCAATTAAAACAAGACCATATCTTGTAGGAGGAATGATGAAAAAAATATTAATTACCGCCGCTTATTCTAAAGATAAGCATCTCCAAAAAAATTTGTTTGAAATAATCAGCGAAATATCTCGTTTAACTCCCGATAATCCTATTACAGTATTATTGCTTGGACATCATATCAACCATTTGAAAGAGGAATTCATCCATCGAGGTATCGATCGATTAATCCTTGCAGAACATCCTTTATTGGAAAATTTTACTTGTGAAGCGTATACGCATGTCATCGGAGAAATTCTAAAAGAATATCCCGCCGATATTTTATTTTTCAACTCCGATTTTCAAGGTCAAGCCATCGCTTCCCGTCTGGCGGGAAGACTGGATGTAGGTTTAGCCGCTAATATCACCGCTTTGGAATTTGACGCACAAGGAGATATCCACCTTATTCGCCCATCTTTCGGCGAAAATAAAATGGCTAAATTAAAATTCTTAACACATCCCCAAATCATCACCATACAAGAAGGCACTTTTGATGTAATGCCCTTACCGAAAAAAAACTGTGAAGTCATCAATTTTTATCCGAAACTTGCCGCTGAGGATTTTCCCACCAAGATTTTAGCGATTGTTGAAGATATCCAAAAAAATAATCAAATTGAAGACGCGGATGTTTTGGTTGCCGGAGGAAGAGGCATCGGCCATGCAAAAGGTTTCTTACTCTTACAAGAATTAGCGCATTTACTTCATGGTGAAATCGCCGGCTCTCGAGCAGCCGTAGACTTAAATTGGATTCCCTTTTCCAAGCAAGTCGGTCAAACCGGAAAAATTGTTCACCCGTCCATTTATATCGCCGTGGGAATTTCAGGAGCCATGCAACATTTAGCCGGCATGCGAAAATCAAAGACAATTATTGCTATCAACAAAAACCCCTATGCCCCTATTTTTCAAATTGCCGATTACGGAATTGTGGGCGAATATGAAACCATCATTCCTCAACTCATTCAAAAACTAAAAGAAAATCAATAGGTATAAAAAAGATGATGTAAGGTCATCCACCTTAAATCATCTTTTTATATTTTTTTATACATAAAATAATTTTTTAATCTTAACTTTTAATAGAGTAAAAAACTTCCATTATTTTCATTAAAAATAATACATACTACGAAAAAGTTATGATTTTGTCGAATAATTTATATCTGTCCTTCTTTAAATGATGTGTAACTGTAATATAAGTTATATCTTTCCTCCTTAAGATTTCGTTTTCAATTTCCATTGGATTTTTGAAATCCAAATTCGCTGTTGCTTCATCTAAAATCATTATTTTCCTATTTTTCAGAAATGCCCTTGCAAGCCCTATCCTTTGCTTTTGACCTTCCGATATTTTTTTCATTTATGACCTCCTGTAAACTTGAACTTAATTCATAAAAATTGGAAGCTTTTAATGCAACTGGATTTCATCAGAATACTCTTCACAAAGCGATATATTGTTTAAAATAGTGTCATTATAATAGATTTTTCATTGTATTTAAATGTGGGATCCTGTATTGATAATTTTTTAAAATCTTCTAATACGGTAATTTTATTCTTATATTTTTCTGATTTTAAAACAGTTCTTTGACTTTGCATTTTTTTTATAATTGGTTTCACAGACTTAATACTTAATATATACTGATTAAAATTAGAAAGAGAACTGAATACATTTTCTTCAACACTAGCTGTGGATGTAATGGCTCCAAAAGATATACGCTTCCTATATAGGCAAAATATCCAGTAGCTGCCATAATCAAAATTTGCGCCAGTACACTTAACATAGCAATCATAGAATTAACGACACTATTTTCTTTTGTATAAGCTATTTTTGATTCCTTGCGAATTTTAGATGCCTCTCTTACTTGGAAATTTAAAATTTTTTTATTTCCAAAATAATATAAAGTTTCATAACCGGTAATCACATCATGAATTTTTGATATAAAGCAAAAGCAAATTGCATTTCAAATTTCTCAGATAATAATTGATCCAAATATTTTTCGGAATTTTTCAAATCATCGGCATCAATACATACGTATACAGCATTAATCAATAATCTTATTTTAGCAAGATAATTTTCATCAACTGTGCCAAATAATCTTGTTTTTGTCGTCAATTCATCAACTAACAAAATCAATGTTTTCATCGACAACGCCCCATGGAATTTCCAAATATCATTAACTCATATTTTCCCCAGTAGTCTACACCAAATAAATAGTTCGACAAAATCCTTGAACTCTCCTCACTCATTTTTTTGTTATTGATAGAACAAATAAATGCTTCAACCATAATTGAATTGTATAACCCTGAATTTATTATATTTTTCTAACTCTACATCCCTGTATTTCTTCAAAACTATCACATTATTGTCATAATAAGCTTGACTTACTTTACTAATCAATTGCTCATTTTCATTATAACTATCCTCATTAATCAATCGATAGAATTCATCAATGGTAATATTTAAGTTATTAAGCAAAAGTAAAAATCTAGATAAGGATATCTCAGATTCCCCCTCGTTCAAACTTTGAAATAAATGAAATTGATAGATAATCCCCCGATACATCTTTTAACGACATTTTTTACCTTCTCTGTTTTTTCTAAAAGTTTTTTCCAAAAGATTCTGACTTAGTTCTCCTCCTTTGTTTGCATTATAACAAAAAAATATTATTAATTGGCTTTTCCATAAGAAATCAAATCTTCCAATATTGAAATTAACTAATTTTTAAAAAATGCACATATAAAAAACAGTTTTTATTAAATTTTTATTAAAATGAAAAGGAATGAGTTCGATTACTTTTAACCCATTCCTTTTAGTCCTTTGGAATACAGAATAACATATACATCCGTCAATATCATTACTAAAGAAGCTTTTAACTGTAAATTAATAATTAATCTTGAATATCTTGGTATAATTAATGTGGTGATATTTTCGGATTTCAAATAAACTCTAATATGATTTTTAACTATCGTCTGTTGTTTCAGGCATTTCCGGCATTTTATGTATGGAAGATACTCACATATTTTCTTAAATCTGCTTGTATTTTCGCTTTGAAAGGTAGTAAAGAAGTAGTAAAACCTCTCTTTTCCTTTAAGCTGCCAGTCTGAAAAATTTCGCCTGTGCGCTGTCAAAAGTAGCAT
>KI259787.1:761-1169 GCA_000467935.1 Peptostreptococcaceae bacterium oral taxon 113 str. W5053 | reverse complement strand
GAAAGGTAAATCTCCATCTTCCAAGTTAAAAGACAGCGGTCTATAAAAGTTTTGCTCCTCTCTGATATTTAAATAGATTTCTCCTCTAAGCTCCTCAATCAAAGTAGGTCGCTCTTTTCCTGTCAGGCTTTCCATATAGTCAAAGTCCACATAACCCTTTTCAGACATAGATAACACAAGAGCTTCTAAAGAAGTATCTACATGGTCGATAGTCTTTGCCTTTGTAATGGTTCTTTTTGAAAAAATATCACCTTTTTCCTTAAAGTTTTCTTCTTCATCAAGGATTTCAATGGAGGAAACAAGAGGGAAGTTACTATCTTCTTTTAAGGCTCTGGTATTGGAAAGGTTATTTACAAAGCCATGTTTCTTTGAAAATCCGTCATAGACTTCATTGAGCTTTTCTTGAGC
>KI259787.1:0-661 GCA_000467935.1 Peptostreptococcaceae bacterium oral taxon 113 str. W5053 | reverse complement strand
CTTGACATCGTCTGTGGCAGGGATAGATGTTATTTCATCATCAAGCAGCTCTATTTCCTCATACTTTGTGTTCTTTGATATTTCTGTGCCTGCTTTTGTAAGAAGTTCCTTTAGGTCTGTATTTTCTTTTGGCAAACAAGCAAGAGTATTTCCAAATCTTCCTGACACTTCTTCCATAGTTCCAAGTATCATGTGAGGATTTTCCACAAAATATTTATTGTAGGTCATTCCCTTTTCATCTTCAGATAGATGTATCCAGTCCTCATCCCTTTCTCTGATACTGTCTCTTTTCTTTAAAAAGATAATGTCCGAGGTTACTTCCGTTCCGGCAACGCCCTTAAAGGTATCGTTCGGAAGTCTGATTGCTCCTAAAAACTCCGCTCTTGCTGCAAGGTATCGTCTGACACTTTCGTCCTTTTTATCCATCGTCCCTGAAGTTGTAATAAGAGCGATAACACCGCCATTTCTGACTTTATCAATGGATTTTGCAAAAAAGTAGTCATGAATTAAAAAGTTATTTTTGTTATACTCCCTATCATTTACTTTATACTCTCCAAATGGGACATTACCGATAACCGCATCGAAGAAGTTATTGGAAAAGGAAGTTTCTTCCAGTCCTTTAATCTGCACTTCACTTTCAGGGTATAGTAGTTTTCCAATT
>KI259786.1 GCA_000467935.1 Peptostreptococcaceae bacterium oral taxon 113 str. W5053 | reverse complement strand
GTTGCACTTGACTTGTCAATTCAAGTTCTATCCTCTTATACAAACTTTTCATTTAAATTTGTTTTTTTTATATTTTTTGATATAATTAAATTATCATCAGGTTAATTTTATCGGAGTATTAATCATGGACACAAAATTTTCAACACTACTACAGCAAAAAATAACGGAATATCACCTTACACATTTGGAATTTTGTGAACGTACAGGATTTTCTGCACATTCCTTACACCGCTGGCTAAACGGAAAAATCCCTTCAGCAAAAACATTGAAGAACCTTTCCGAATTTTTCCATGAAGATTTATCCGTCTATATTTCATCTAAAAAAAATACTCCCGAAAAACTTTTACAAATCAATGATTTTATTTTTCATGATTTAAAAGACAAACAATTTTCCAATCTTATCAAACGAAAGGAAGAGCTTTTACAAATTTCACAAAATCGTCTGTCCTTATCCGAATTGGATCTGTGGTATGCCAATGTAGTGATTTGCGACAGCGTTTCCACCTTTGAACTAAATGGTGATTTGGCATATGCCTATCAATTGATTCATGAATATACATCTACCTTTAAATCCTATTCTCTTTCCGCAAAACAGATACAGGTTGCACTCCAGGAATCTATTTTTTTAAAGCGACAAAATAAACTTAAAGACAGCATTGATATTTTATATCGCTGCAAACATTCCCTGTCCAAACTCCCCGATGCCCCTTTTCGACTGTCGACGGTGGTGGATTTTAATCTGTGTATGTATCTTCAAATTCTCGAAAAATACCAACAATCCGTCAACCTTTCCTCTGCCGGAATTCAAAAATGTTATCAAGGGTCGGATTTGTCTTTGGCGGCAAGCTTTCACTTTCATCACGCTGTGAATTTGCTTTATCTTCACGAAAAGGACTTTGAAAAACATTTTTACTATGCTTTTGAATTATGGAAAATCTTAAAATTGGATTTCTTTTTTAACTATTACAAAGCTGAATTATATAAGGAACATCATATCCGCCTCTCCGATTTAACGGCAAATTTTTTTATCAAATAAATATCCACCGGCATAGCCGGTGGTT
>KI259785.1 GCA_000467935.1 Peptostreptococcaceae bacterium oral taxon 113 str. W5053 | reverse complement strand
TTTTGTCACAGTTCTATTATCTCCTAACATCTTGACAATTAAGAAAAAGGAATTCTCTTTACAGAATGGAAACTTTTCACTATAATTAAAAGTGAAAGCTTGTATCTGAAGGAAGGCAAGAAGAGATTTCAAGGAGGAAAGAAAATGGCAAAACAAAAATTTGAGAGAACCAAACCCCACGTAAACATTGGAACCATAGGACACGTAGACCACGGGAAAACAACCTTAACAGCAGCAATCACCCTGGTATTAAACAAGAAATACGGAAGCGGAGAATTCGTAGACTACGCTCACATCGACAAAGCACCGGAAGAAAGAGAAAGAGGAATCACCATCTCCACATCCCACGTAGAATACGAAACCGAAAACAGACACTACGCTCACGTAGACTGCCCGGGACACGCGGACTACGTAAAAAACATGATCACCGGAGCAGCGCAAATGGACGGAGCCATCCTCGTCGTATCCGCGGCAGACGGCCCCATGCCTCAAACCAGAGAACACATTCTACTGGCAAGACAAGTAGGCGTACCCAAAATCGTCGTATTCCTAAACAAAGAAGACCAAGTAGACGACCCGGAACTCATTGACCTGGTAGAAATGGAAGTCAGAGACCTCCTAAACGAATATGAATTTGACGGAGACAACACCCCAATCGTCGTAGGCTCCGCATTAAAAGCCCTGGAAGACCCGGAAGGAGAATGGGGAGAAAAAGTCCTCAAACTCATGGCGGAAGTAGATACCTACATTCCAACCCCGGTAAGAGACACCGACAAAAACTTCCTAATGCCCGTTGAAGACATCTTCACCATCACAGGCCGAGGAACCGTAGCAACCGGAAGAGTAGAAAGCGGACAAATCAAAGTTGGCGACACCGTAGAAATCGTAGGCTTGACCGAAGAGAAACGAAGCGTCGTCGTAACCGGCGTAGAAATGTTCCGCAAAATCCTGGACTTTGCAGAAGCGGGAGACAACGTGGGCCTACTTTTACGCGGCGTACAAAGAAGCGACATTGAAAGAGGACAAGTACTGGCAAAACCGGGAAGCATCCACCCGCACACAAAATTTGAAAGCGAAGTATACGTCCTAACCAAAGAAGAAGGCGGAAGACACACCCCATTCTTCAGCGGATACAGACCTCAATTCTACTTCAGAACCACCGACGTAACCGGAAACATTGAACTGGAACAAGGAGTAGAAATGGTCATGCCCGGAGACAACGCAAAATTCACCATAGAACTGATCACACCAATCGCCATGGACGAAGGTTTACGCTTTGCGATTCGAGAAGGCGGAAGAACGGTAGGAGCGGGAGTTGTATCCAAAATTTTGGCATAAGAAAAGAGATGAAAAGCATTCCTTAGGGGATGCTTTTTTCTTTGCG
>KI259784.1 GCA_000467935.1 Peptostreptococcaceae bacterium oral taxon 113 str. W5053 | reverse complement strand
AAACCACTAGTTTCACTAGTGGTTTTTATTAAAATACTTATTTGACTGTTCCGCTAATGTTTATTTTTTTACTTTGAAACTCTTTCTTTGAATATATTTTCCTCTCTTTTATACCACATAAAGAATAATGGGAACTCCGAAAAGAAGTATCGTAATCCATAATACTTTTCCTTTTAAATAGGGCGGGAACTGTTTAAAAATAAAATTAAACGGCAAGCATAGGATCACCGCACAGATAAAAGGCACAAGCAAACGAGTTAAAAAATTAAGATGAACCAATTCTTTTTTGAAAAGCAAGCCGTAAAAAGCCCCTAAAAAGAAAAGAATCGTCCCACTAAACGGAAACCAAAGAAAATATTTCTTCATATTCTCCAATTGTTTCTGCTCCATATTGCACCCCCTTTCATTTTTTATTTTTGAAAAGTATATACTAAATTTTCCTTTTTCGGCACGATATCATAAATTTAAGTTTATCACGAAATATTCAAAAATACATGCCTTTTAAAAATTGATATTTTTATATGGCAATGGGAATATCTTTGATTTGCGGTCCCTTTTGATAGTCGATGAGCTTAATATCCTCCGTGGTGAATTGATAAAAATCCCTGATTTCCGGATTGATCCAAAACTTCGGCGCCGGATAGGCGTGGCGTTGAATCAACTCCCTGATCATGGGAATATGCCGATCATAAATATGCGCATCCGCAATCACATGAACAAATTCCCCCACTTCCAAATCACTGACCTGGGCCAACATATGAATTAACACGGCATATTGCACCACATTCCAATTGTTGGCTGCCAAAATATCCTGAGATCGTTGATTTAAAACGGCATTTAACTTTTTTCCGGTCACATTGAAAGTCATACTGTAAGCGCAAGGATACAGCGTCATCTCACTTAAATCTTGATGCACATAGATATTGGTTAAGATTCGTCTTGATGTGGGATTGTGTTTTAAATCATAAAGCACCCGGTCTACCTGATCCATCATCCCCTCTTTGTATTGATGTTTAACACCTAACTGATAGCCGTAAGCTTTTCCGATGGATCCCTTTTCATCCGCCCATTCATTCCATATGCCGCTTTTCAAATCTTTGATATTGTTGGATTTTTTTTGCCAAATCCAAAGCATTTCATCGGTACACAACTTTAAAGGCGTCGGACGCAAAGTCAAAATCGGAAATTCTTTGGACAAATCATAACGATTGACCACTCCGAATTTTTTTAAAGTGTAGGCGCTCGTTCCGTCGGACCAGTGTGGACGCACCGGATCACCGGAAGTATTATAACCGTTTTGTAGGATATCCTCACACATATCGATAAACAGTTTATCTGCTAAACTCATCGTATTTCATCTCCTTTCACTTATATTTTCCATTATACCATATCCAATTTTTTCGTTTATAACAAAAATTACTCCGACAGAACTGCAAATCATTTCCTTTGCTGTACTCACTTTTTCAATCAAAAAGAAGGAGTCTTTGCTCCTTCTTTTCTTTGTTTTTCTTTCTTTCTCTTATTGGATGAGAAGACCCAAGGCTACGGTGCCTCTTTTCGTTTCTTCAAAGGTGGTGGATTTCCCTCCTACGGTTACTTTATAGGGCGGTTTCTTTCCTTCCGGTGTGGGGATTTCTACAAAGACGTATCCTCTGGAGGGGATCTTTTTCTCCTTGTTCGTTGTAGAGGTGGAAGATAAAACTTCCTCCTATTTTCTTTTCCACTTGGATTTTTGTCGCTCCGTTTAAGGCTTCTTCGATGCCTTCTATGGTGTAGTTTTTGCCGTTAAGGTTTGTCTTTAAGGCGATGAAATTCCGTCTCTCTCCTTTTAAAAATCACTTATAAAAATATCTCCCTTAAACCTGTTTAGTCTCCTTTTTTAAAAAAAGTTCAGCGATTCGTATTAGGAAAACGGCTTTTTGTGTCTATCCGTAAACAGCGATAAATTGCTCCCCCTAATTCTATTTTTTTGAGGATTTTTAATTATTTTCCTCGCATATGACTTAGGATACGTTGTTCGTTTCCCTGTACAATAATTTTTTCCGTTTTCTCTTTGCTTAAAAGTAGCGCGGTGTGAGCAATTTTAAAGATGAGTTCCGCATCGTGGGTGATTAAAAGAATGGGTATATTTTTGCCTTTTTCTTCGATGAGTTTGGCAACCATGTCCATGCGTTTATAGTCCAATCCCGCTGTCGGTTCATCCAATATAACCGGCATATGTTCCTCGATAAGTGCGGTTAAAAGGGCTAAGCGTTGTTTTTCGCCGGAGGATAGTTCTTGGGGATGTTCCATGCGCTTTTCCCAAAGGTCGCTGTCTTTTAAAAGTTTTGCCACTTGTTTCAGATAATTTTCATCTTGCACTTTTTCTTTGGGAATCAATTCTTTTTCCACCGAGGGGGCAAAGATTTGCGAGTCTGCATCTTGCAAAACATAATAGCTTTTTTTAAGTCGTTGCCTTTTGCTTTTTCCGTAATCGGTACTGCCAAAAGGTACGGGTAAAAGTCCCGCCAGTTCTTTTCCCAAGGTGGTTTTGCCTACACCGTTCATGCCGATAACCGCCATGCATTCTCCTTTTGCCAATTGAAAGTTTATCGGCGGGAGTAAAACCTGTTTGTGGATGGCGACTTGCAGTTGATTGACTTGGATGCCTTCTTGTTTCGGCGGCGGTCCCATGGATGCCCGTAAGCTGTTTTCATCAAAGCAACGCAAATCATTGGCTTTTCGGATGTCTTCGGTGAGTTCCTCTCTTGAGTAGATTCGATGAATGGTTTTATTTTTCATAATGACCAGTCGATCCCATAAATCTTTTAGATAATAGAGTCTGTGTTCCGCAATGACGACGGTTTTTCCCATCGCTTTCAACTTGTGAATGTTTTGTTTCAGTTCTTCGGTGGCTTGATAGTCCAAGCTGGCGGAGGGTTCGTCAAAGAAGATAATGTCCGTGTCATAGACCAGGGTGGAAGCGATGGCGACTTTTTGTCGTTCTCCTCCGCTCATTTCAAAGACGGATTTTTTCTTAAGGTGCTCAATGCCCATCGATTCCATTGCCCGATCTACTTTTCTTTTTAATTTTTCTCGTTCCATTCCCATATTTTCGCCCACTAAGGCAATTTCATCTTCCGCAACGGTGGAGAAGAATTGATCTTTCGGATTTTGAAAGACATTGCCCATGTGTTTTGCCAGTTCTCCTTTGCCGAATTGGGAGAGCTTTTTTCCTTGAAATCGAACTTCTCCATCCATGATGCCTTCGTAAAAATCCGGGTTCAATCCGTTTAGACAGCGAAGCAAGGTGGTTTTTCCGCATCCGGAGAGACCTGTCAAAACCAGGCATTCTCCTTTTTGAATGTTCAATTGAATATTTTCCAATTTACTCTCATTGTCATAGGCAAATCGTCGGATATCCGCTTTCATCAAAAGATCTTCCATAGTCCGCCTCCTACAATACAAAACATCAGCATCGAAGCCGCTACATCCCGATAGCTGAAGTTTGCGGGGTGAAGTTCCGTTTTTTCACAGGTGCTTTCAATTCCCTTGGTCCATATGGCACAACTGATGGTGTCGCTGACCAAGAGTCCTTTATATAAAAGGGGAACGACAAAGATTTCAAAACTACGAACGGGATGCAAAGGATGAAATCCGTAGCCTCTGACTTTGGCGCCTTCTCGTACTTCTTTTAAACGATGTTTAAATTCCGGCAAAAAGCGAAAAAAGACAGCGACAGAAATGGCTAAGGTTTCCGGCAGATGAATCTTTCGACAAGCCCAAAGAAGTTCCGAAGAAGTGAACTCAGCCATCACTTCCGCCAAAATCAATACGGGCATAAGTTTTAAAAAAGGGATGAAAAAAATCAAAAAAAATCCGATATTTACAAAAATAACATGGATGAAAAAAATTAAAATCAATAAGACCGATACCGACTTGAAAAAAGATTTTCTTGCCATCAAAAATTCTATCCCTAAGCTTAGAGAAAGGGCGGCGATATATGCTCCTTTAAAGGGTACGAAAAATAAAAATGAACTTACAATCATCAATAATAATACGGTGATGGGATGAATAAAAAACTTTTTTTCTTTCATGACTACTCCTCAATCTGCTTGGTGTTTTTCTTCATGTATTTTAAACAGCACAAATCCGGAGCATTTTTTGCCCCGGTTTTTGTGTATTTGGTATCTTATTTTAAAACACTTTGCGTTTTAATCTTACCGAAAAATTTGTTGTAAATATAGCTTCCGAATTTTGCTCCGATAAAAGAAATGAACAGTTGAATGGCGATAATTGCCAAGATGTGCCAAGCTTCACCATAAAATGCCGCATAGGTATCGGCTTGTTCCGGTGTAAACATTTTGGGAAAGGTTTTTAGTACGCCTTCCTTGCTTAAAACCAGGAAAAAGATGATGCCATGCAAAGCGTACACCAATTCCCCGATCATATAGGACAGGGTAAGTTTACTGTCGGACAAATAATTTTCTTCTTTTCCCACGATAAGTTCCGCCAAAATTCCGCCGACTGTTAAGATGCAAAGCATTGGCCAAAATCCCATCATCGTGTAGACGATGCCCGGAATGAGAAAATATAAGAAGATAGCGCCTCTTTTGTGTACTTTTTTCGCCATAACAAAAAATACGGGTGCAGTAAGAATTGCCGCAATGGATGAGTTGATGTAAAGCATTGCCGGTCCGAACAACATGGAAGCATATCCTCCCGCTATGGATAAAATCAATCCGATAACCGCAAAAATTGTAATTTTAATAATATCTTTTAATTGCATATTTTGCTCCTTTTCTATTTTTTTTATTCTTTTTGTGTCTTCCAAAGACGATAGAACTCGCCTTCTTTCGCTATTAATTCTTTTGCATTGCCCGTTTCTACCAAACGTCCCTCTTTTAAGACGATAATTTTATCCGCTTCTTCAACGGTTCTTAAACGGTGAGCGATGACCACAACGGTTTTATTTTGAATCAGTTGGGATAAAGCTTTTTGAAGTTTGGTTTCGCTTTGGGCGTCTACACTGGATGTGGATTCGTCCAAAAAGATAATGGGTGCGTCTTTTAAGACGGCACGTGCGATAGAAATGCGTTGTCTTTCTCCTCCGGAAAGAAGAATGCCGTTTTCCCCGATTTTGGTTTGATAGCCTTCCGGAAAGCGCTGTACAAAGTCATCCACGCAGGCGATTTTCGCCGCACGAAACACTTCTTCATCCGTTGCACCCCGTTTGCCGATACGAATGTTTTCCATTACCGTATTGTTGAAGAGGAGTACTTCCTGAAAGACGACGGAATAATTTTTAAGCAAGGATTCCGGGTCAAAGTCTCTAAGATCTTTTCCGCCCAAGGTGATTTTTCCGCCGTCCACGTCCCAAAAGCGAAGCATAAGTCTTGCCAAGGTAGATTTTCCGCTGCCGGAAGGACCTACCAACGCGGTGGTTTCCCCCTGTTTCGCAATGAAACTGATATCATGCAACACTTCTCGGTCTTCGTAGCCGAAGTCCACATGACTTAATTCCAAGTCGAAATTGTCCACGCTTAAATCTTCCCCGGTCATAACGGGCATATTCATAATCGTATGCATACGTCTTGCCGGAACCTGGACATAAATAAATTCGATAATAAAGCTTAAGGCTCCGTCCATGGGCAAGTAGATGGTTGCACAGGCAATGACCAACAAAATCAATCGACTTAAACTTAAATTTCCTGCGGCGTATTGCCCCTTTCCCGTCAAAATTGCGCTGATCACTCCAAGGCGCAGAAGAGAAGATACCGGTCCTAAAAGCAGAGGATTTAGAAATTCGGATTTCAGATGTTGTTTTTCTTCCCGTTCCAAGATTTCCTTAAGTTCGTTCATCGATTTTTCTTTTCGTCCAAAGGCTTTAATGGGCAGGATATTTTCAATCATCTCCTGAATTTTTTCGGAAACAATTAATTTTTCATCCGCATGAGCTTTGTCTTTTTCATATTTTTTCTTTCGCATCAGGAACAAAAATCCTATGGCAATGGGAAAGGGCCACAAAAGTGCCAATGCCATCCATGGACTCATCAAAGAGATACTCAAAGCAATAAAAAGCACGGAGAGGATGGTTCCGTAGAAAGAGGGAACCGCATGAGAATACGCGTGCTCCATGGCTTCCATATCGGATAAAATCGTTGTTGTCAAATCGGACAAGTCTCTGTGTGCAAAAAAACTTAAGGGAAGTTTTCTTAAACGATTGCTTAATTCCACTCTTTTTTTCGCCGTTTCCGTATAGGTATTGGTATATACATTGTCGTATTGTCTGGTATTTGCCCAATAGATAACAGCTAATATGAAGATAGCCAGAATGGGATATTTGAGGATGTCGTATCCGTTTTTTACATGGTCTACATAAATTTCCAAAGTCTCATGAATAAAGATAAAGAGAAGGCCCATGGGGAGCATAAAAGAAATATTGAGAAGGGCGGAATAGAGGATCCCCTTTTCCATATTTTTTGCTCCTTCTTCAGAGAGGAAAAAATGATTTTGTAAATATTTACGCATGTTTTACCCTCCATTCAATGCTTCTTGTAAACTCTTCGTACATCTTTCTATAGGTTTCGCATCGTTCCATCAACTCTTTGTGACTTCCCTGTTCCAATATTCTTCCCTCATCCATCAGGATGATTTGATCCGCATCTTTCACCGTATTTAAGCGATGGGCAATCATGATGATGACCGATTCCCTTTGTTTTTCTTCTTCTCGAAGTTTCTTAATACTTTGTTGAATCACTTCTTCGTTTTCCGGATCGGCATAGGCTGTAGCCTCATCCAAAAGCAACACTTTGGATTTTCTTAGGAAGGCTCTTGCCAAGGCGACACGTTGAATCTCTCCTCCCGAAAGATAGGTGCCTTTCGTGCCCAACATAGTGTCCAAGCCTTGTTCCATGCGTTCTAAGATATCCTGTCCTCCGGCTTTTTCAAGGGCGTCTTTGATTTCTTCTTCCGAAAAATCGCCGCCCATGGTGATATTTTCCCGCAAAGTATTTTTCATCAGCTTGTTCATCTGAAACACGATGGAAAGCTCTTTTAAGAGTTCGTCATTTTCAATATTTCTAAGTTCTTTTCCGTCCATGCGTAAGCTTCCCTGTGTGATATCGTAAAATCTTGCAATCAGGTGAACCAAAGTCGTCTTGCCGCTTCCGCTTTTACCCACCAAAGCATAGGACTTTCCCTTTTCAAAATGGAGGTTGATGTCTTTTAATGCGGCTTCGTCTTTGGATGGATAGGTAAAGCTGACGTTCTCAAAGACAATGCCTTCTTCTTTTTTCTTTTGCTCTTCTTTCACGATCATCTTATTTTGTGAAAATATAGTATCCAATCGAGCTAAAGTGACATTAAAAACATTTAATTGCTCATTGATTGCCATGGTGCGCATTAAGCTCGTATAAAAAAGAATGGCGATCATCACATAGAATAGACATTTTACAAACAGTTCCACAGGTTGCACCGAACCTGGCATAAGAAATATACATAGAAGGGGCAACAAAAGCACCGGTGCATAAAGACTCACCGTATATCTGCTCATCGCCGGTCTGCAAAAATTGACAAAGTTTTTGGCGTGTTTATCATAATCTAAAATGGAATCGTGGAAGCGTTTAAAGCTTTCCACCGTTTGATTAAAGACTTTTACCACCGGAATACCGCGGATGTATTCCACTCCGTTGGCACTTAAACTCTCTGAAGCTTGAGCATATTTGTCCATCATCAGGCGCGCTGAACCTTGAAGCAAAGTCGCCATATTGAAAAAAGCAATCGCCACACCCGAAACACATAAAAGTCCAAATCGCCAATCCACAAGGAAAAGCACCACTACCAAACAGATGGGAACCACCATGGCACCGGTTACATCAGGAAGGACATGGGCAATTAAGCCGTGGGTTTTGGATGCGTTGTCATCAATCAAACGGCGCAGAACGCCGGAATCATGATTTTGAAAAAATCCCAAAGGAAGTTCCAACACATATGCCATAGCCTCTTTGCGAATATTTTTTTCAACACGAAAAGCCAGGATATGAGAGGATGCTAACGCTATAAAATAAACGATTAATCCTATAAGCTGTGAAGCGACAATCCACAAGGCATAGTGAACAATCAAAGATGTATCTAAACTTTGGGATATCGCTCCTCGAACTAAAGCGTTAATGATTTTCCATATGAAATAATAGGGAAGAATGGAACTAAGTCCGTAAATTGCTGAAAATAATAAAGTTGTATAAAAAAAGCTCTTCCGTCCTTTTCCATAACGGCGAACCGTTTCCGAAAGTCCGTTCTTTTTTCTCTTGTCCAATGCGTATCTCTCCTTTCTTTTAATAATTGCTATCATAAGTATTGTATAGCAAGCCTTCGTCTGGTACAATCTATTTAGTAAACATCGGCTAACCGTCTTAAACGGCTAATCGTGTTAGCTAAGGAGGACTTATGGCTTATTCCAATGAATATTTTCTAATCGCATTAGGCTTTAAAAAAAAGGATGATCCTGCGCCTTTTTGTGCCTTGGGACAAACTTACAGTGTGAATAACTCGATTATGTACGGTAATTACTGGTTTTATGACACCGAAGATTTTTCCATTAATATCCATGATTTTCATATGCGACAAGACTATCTTTTTGTGGGAGAAACGACTTTATTGAAAGATGTCCTCAGCGTCAGTTTTATCAAATCCGTCTGCGGTGAATCCATTCATCCTTACCGCTGTGTACATAACGGCTGTCTGTATACTTTTTCCAAGAGAGACGGTACTTTTCGCTTTTTCCTTCATGGAGGATTTCCCTATTTCAGCGTAGGTTTTGAGTATAAAAAAGAATTCTTACTGCAAAACACAAAGCAATTGAATATCGCCTTTGAAGAAATTCAAAAAGCTTTTGATGATTTAAACGATTTAAACTCCGCTCCGAAAATTGAACATATTGTGGATGAAATTGTGGCTTATAACACCACTTCCCCCGGCAGTGAAATATTTTACGAAGCGAAGGTCAAGGAAGTCTTAAGTTATATTTTAAAAATATATTTTGAAAAGAAACGTATACCGGCCAAACGTTCCCTTGCAGATGATGAAGCTTTGAAAAATGTGTGCCGCTATATCGATGATCATTACGCTATGGATTTGAATCAAAGTCTTCTGTGTACTATCGCTTATATGGGCAAGACGAAATTAAAACAATGTTTCAAAGAAAAATACGATATGACGATTACCGAATATATTCAGCGCAGGCGTATCTCCATAGCGGAACATATGCTTATTTCCACCCGATTAAAGGTTTCGGAAGTGGCACGCTGTGTAGGATATTCTTCCCACAGTCGTTTTTCCGCTCTGTTTAAAAAATATAAAGGTTTTTCTCCCCAGGAGTTCGTGGAATTTGTAGAAGATATGAAAAAATCTACGCAATCTTTTGAGGATTGATCTTCAAAGCAGTAAAAAAGCAACCTCTTCTCCGTGAGTGGATAACACTCAGTTTGATCGGTTGCTTTTCTTTTTTTATTGTTGACTTTCCAAATAAGCTTTCGGTCCCAACTCATAGAGATTGTTCCCTTGGCTGTCAATAATCACGATGACGGGGAATTTTTCCACCCATAATTTTCGCACGGCTTCTGAGGCCAAATCCTCATAGGCGATGATTTCTGCGCTTTTAATCTTGTCTTTCATCAAAGCCGCAGCTCCCCCGATAGCGGCAAAATATACCGCTCCTTTTTCCACCATCTTTTCGACGACTTCAGGACTTCGTTTCCCTTTTCCAATCATCCCCATCAAACCTAAGTCCAACATCGTCGGCGTGTAGGCATCCATACGATAGCTGGTGGTCGGTCCCGCCGAACCGATGACTTCTCCCGGTTTGGGAGGGGTAGGTCCTACATAATAAATACATTGTCCTTCCGGGTTGAAGGGAAGCTTTTCCCCTCTTTCACAGGTTTCCACCATTCTTTTATGCGCAGCATCTCGTGCCGTATAGATAATCCCTGTAATCTCCACGGAATCTCCGGCTTTTAACTTGCTTAAAGTCTCTTGGGTAAAAGGAGTTTTTATTTCCATGCTTGCACCCTCCTATAAATTTCTTTCTTTGTGTCTGGTGGCGTGACAGTTTATATTCACAGCCACCGGTAAACCTGCGATATGGGTTGGAAAAATTTCAATAAAAACGTCCAAGGCGGTGGTCTTCCCTCCAAAGCCTTGAGGCCCTATTCCTAACGCATTGATTTTTTCTAAAAGTTCTTTTTCCAAGCCGGCATATTCTTTTTTCTCATGCTTTTGTCCCAAAGGTCGCATCAGAGCTTTCTTCGCCAACAGGCACGCTTTCTCCAAAGTGCCTCCGATGCCCACGCCCACCACAATGGGCGGACAGGGATTCGAGCCTGCAATCTGCACGGTTTCAATGACAAAATCCACTACGCCTTGTACTCCGTCGGAGGGTTTTAACATAGCGGTACGGCTCATGTTTTCCGAACCGAAGCCTTTTTCCGTCAAAAGAATATGACAGATTTCTCCCGGTACAATATTGTAATGAATGATTGCCGGCGTATTGTCCTGTGTATTTTCTCGATGAAACAAAGGGTCTTTTACTACCGATTTTCGCAAATAACCCTCTTTATAGCCCTGACGGACCCCTTCTTGAATAGCCTCCTCGAAAGAGCCTCCCTCAAAATGCACCTCTTGACCGATGGTCGCAAAAATTACCGTCATGCCCGTATCCTGACACATGGGCACCTGTTGATTTTCTGCGATATCCGCATTATCTAAAATTCGCTTTAAGGTTTCCTTTGCCAAAGGCCAGGGCTCTTCTTGGCGCATACTCTCCAAAGACGCTCTTACATCCTCCGGAAGAAAAAAGCTCGCTTCCATGCACATTTCTTTAACTGCCTCTTTGACTTCATTTACCGAAATAGTTCGCATGATTTCACCTCACAAAATCACTTTCTCCACAAATTCCACGGAGATTTTTTCCCCTAAAATTTTTGATGCCACAGCGGAAAAATTTTGAATATCTCCGCTGATTTTAAACTGGGTCTGTCCTTTTCCTTTATTCTCCATCTTGTTTTTTATCTCTTCCACTACACCGAATGCGGGATTGATTAAAACAACTTCCGGCATAATTTCTTTGATGAATTCTTCCAATACGGGAAAATGTGTACAGCCTAAAATCAATGTATCCTCTTTTGTGAAAGGTTTTAAATAGGTTTCCAAAAATTTCTTAGTTCCCGGATGATCCCCAAAGCCTTCTTCTACGATGGGTGCCAATAAACCTGCCCCCACCTTGCAAAGTTTTCCATCAAAATTTTGTTTTTGAAGAGCTTTATCATAAGCTCCCGAATTGACCGTTCCCTTGGTCGCCAACAATCCTATTTTTTTATTCTTCGTCCTCTTTACAGCCAATCTTGCCCCGGGTTCAATCATGCCATACACAGGAATTTCCGGAAAGGCTTCTTCTAATGCTTTTAGTCCGTAAGCGGTCGCCGTATTACAGGCGATAATAAGAGCTTCCGCCCCTTCTTTGACCAAATATGTGCCAATCTCCAGCGTAAACTTTTGAATTTCTTCCGGTGTTTTGCTTCCATAGGGCATGCGAAGTGTGTCTCCAAAATAATCGATATCGACCTTTGGAAATGCCTTACGTACTTCTCTGTATACGCTCAGCGCCCCTACACCGGAATCAAAAATTCCTATTTTCATTCTTTCCCTCCTTCGACAATTTCCAAAATTTCTCCAATATAAACAATATGATAATCTTTCTTAGGGTACCACTTCTGATGGATTTCCGGAAATAAGAAATTCTCTTCTCTTAAAATGTCTCGATAAATTTTTTTGCAAAGAATATTGACTTTTGCCTCTCTAAAATAAGGTGTATTATGCTGAAACTCAATATTTAAATTTGCATTTGCAATTTTTTCTTCATCACGACCGCTGACTGTCCCTAAATAGGAAAGCATTTTTTTCTCATTCTCAAAAAAATTAAGGGAAAAATAATTTTCTCTCTCTGTAAATTCATAGGTATAACGCTGTGGACGAATAAAAATAAAGACGCAAGGTTTCCCCCATAAAATTCCAAAGCCTCCCCAACCCGCTGTCATCGTATTCACTTTTTGATCACTGCCGGCGGTAATCAACATCCATTCCTTTTCCAACATGTTCGGAAAATTATACGCTTTCATCTCACTGCCCTCCTTTCGTCTATTATATCTTCTTTCAACAACTTTCTAAAGCCCTTCCTCTTTTATCTTTTCGTCCATGTTCACCGCAAAGAAAAAAGCATCCCCTAAGGAATG
>KI259783.1 GCA_000467935.1 Peptostreptococcaceae bacterium oral taxon 113 str. W5053 | reverse complement strand
AGTAAGCAATTTGGTGATATGTCAAGAGGCATTTTGAAAAGATTTTTAGATAAAAGTGTAACTTTAACAAACCTATGTACACCATAGAAATGGAGAACATAAGTTCAATATTCTCTATTGATTACCTACTCCTTTCCAGAGAGTAGAGTTGGCTTTTGTCCAGCAGTCCAAAAAGCATACGTAAAAATTTACGGGATGTCAACGCGAGTGCTCTTTTGTGCTGATGCGTAGTAGTCTCAGCAAACTTTTTGTCATAAAAATCCTTATATTCCGGACAGTTATTGATAACACTTCCGGTAGCTTCTATGACATAGTAACGCAGGTAACGGTTTCCGGCTTTGCTCATTTTAGTATCTTCTGCACGGAAGTTACCTGACTGGTTTTCCTTCCAGACGATGCCGCAATATTTAGCGAGTGCACCGTTGCCGGTAAAAGCTTTGATAGTGCCTATTTCAGCAAGTATACCGGCTGCATATACATGACCTATGCCGGGGATTGATTTCAGTATCTGGTACTCGACAGGGTTTAGTCCCAGCACGGTATGTTCAATTGCCTTTTCAATTGCCTTGAGCTCTTTCTCAAAAGCTCTGATGCAATTAAAAGAACTGCTGATAGACAACGTGATCGGTTCAGCAACGACTCTGTCCAGACGGTATGAACCATTAGCGGCGGTCTTTAAAATCTTTACAGTTTCTTCCGGATCAGTAATACGTCCACGGCTTTTGGATTCAATGAGTTCGACCAGTTCTTCAATAGAAGCCTCTATGATATCATCATTGGTTACATATTGTTCCAAGATGGTTTCTGCAGTTGCACCATACTTGTTGCTGAATGGATGGTCTTCCTTTTTCAGCATGGCGAACTCGCTGAATTTGAGGAAGATGTTGTTAAGCACATAGGTCTTCTCACGTGCAATGCATTCAGCGATGTGCAAACGGTGTCTTGTAAGCCTTTGAAGAGCCAGATACTGGGCTCCGCGCCACGGCTTTATATTGATACGTCCGACTCTTGCAAAGTCGGCTATGACAAAGGAATCAATGCCATCATTCTTGTCGAGAGCATTGAATGATTCTTTGTACTTGGCAACTTCTTTCGGATTGAGACAGTATACCTCTGTCCCAAATGGTGCCAACAAATCACTGGCTGAAAGATAATTGGCAATATGTACGCCGTAAAATCCAGTAGACTCAAGCCCGATGATTACATGGTTGAACTCATGGTGGGCTGAAAGAACGTCCACAAGAAGGGATTCAAGAGTCTCTGCACCTTCTTTGGCATTAGGCACGGGCTTCATGCGGATAAAAAAATCCTGGTTGAAATCAATGGCAGAAACAACATTTGTACGAGATCCTATATCAATCCCAACAAACAGCGTTGACAGGTAATCGGTTTTCTTCATGGTTAATCACCTCCTCTCATCATAGAATGGGCGTGAAATAGAGGACATGGCTTATCCCAAACCAATACACCAGTCTAAACCTCGCGTTATGAGCATTGTCCGGTAGAAACGTCCTGCTGGAGACTTTTAGAACCGGGATGCAGCATTTGTGTAATAGATCGCAGTGTATCGTCCGGGCTTCAAGCTTTCGTAGCAGTAGCATAAGCTCCGCAGGAGGTGCACAGAAGTGACCATAGCCTGGATTCACTAAGGAACCATTATAGCATTTGAGATGTCATGTCGCAATGTAACTGTAAACTGTATAGGTGAGAAATGGACTGCCAGCACTTGGTGGAGGAGAATCCTCCGGACAGATAAGAATGTCCACACATCTATACTCAAAAAGAAAAGTTTGTAACCCGATTTTTATTGGCTACAAACTTATTATACGAGGAGGT
>KI259782.1:18613-18948 GCA_000467935.1 Peptostreptococcaceae bacterium oral taxon 113 str. W5053 | reverse complement strand
CATGTTACCCGCACACGCGGGGGTGATCCTTGCCGCTGCCACTCTGTTGTTAACCAAATACCATGTTACCCGCACACGCGGGGGTGATCCCAAAAAATGGATGTTTTTTCAAAAGGAATTGAAATGTTACCCGCACACGCGGGGGTGATCCTATCCTTTGAAGAATTAGGAAAGTTTTCAACGGATGTTACCCGCACACGCGGGGGTGATCCCAAAAAATGGATGTTTTTTCAAAAGGAATTGAAATGTTACCCGCACACGCGGGGGTGATCCTATTTGGGAGAAAAAACAAGCTGGAAAGATGTCATGTTACCCGCACACGCGGGGGTGATCCT
>KI259782.1:1321-18513 GCA_000467935.1 Peptostreptococcaceae bacterium oral taxon 113 str. W5053 | reverse complement strand
TGTTACCCGCACACGCGGGGGTGATCCTCGACTATCTATATAATCAATTCTCGATTCAATATGTTACCCGCACACGCGGGGTGATTACTCACCCTTCCTCCTTCCTAACTTTTTAGCTTTCGTTCCCTTTATTCACGAAGAACGGATTTCAGCTATGAAGGCTATACAAGTTAGGATTTTTTCTATTTGTGTTGTATCTGCATTTTTTATATTATCTGCTCAAAAGGGGTCGATGTTCGTTATTCTCTAAAGTCATCTCCAAGTCTTGTGACGATATCCTCTGACAAACCTAAATTATACATTTCTGAGATACCGTGCAGTATTTCATGAATCAAAGTCGCCTTGTCTTGTTCTTCGCTGTTTGCTTTTCGTAAATAGATCATCTGCTTGTCATAGCTTATTTGACCATAGCATTCCGCACCGTCAACAACCAGAATACTGCTTTTTTCTTCTTTGGAAATCTTATATTCTTTCCATCCGATTTTGACTTTGTCAATCATTTAATCCTCCCATAGATTTGCAATAAAAAAAACAACCGTCAAATAAATATTGATAGTTGCTTTTCGTGTTGATATTTTTCGTCTTACCCGTAAATGATTTTTTGTTTGTATAATTCTTCTTCATATTTTAAAGCTTGTTCAAGCCAAGATTTAAACTTATCTGATGCGTGTTGTTCAACATATTCTGTACATCCTATTCACTATTACGAATATCGCGTGTATAATTTTGATGGTTGTGTTTTTGTTCTTTGTTTTTCTCATAATGCCTGTTCTTTCGCATGAGTGTTTCTGCTGAAAATTTTGTTTGTATATGTGAATGCAAAAGGAATGATGATAAAATTAAAATTTATAATAAAAAACAACCGTCGAGGATTGATCGATAGTTGTTGTGTAATATAGTCATTACGTTTGGATAAGTTGTCCTACTTGTTGAAATTCTCTATCACTTGTGTTCACTTTAAGCAGGATAAGGTGTGGAGGAAAAACCAGTCTTTAGATTTCGGATTGCCTGATTTTATAATCAGTATTTTTGTTTGATAAACAAGAATGATTAATCTAATATATAATAAGCGATGCCTAAAAGTCCTTTGCCGGTGTGAACGGTCAAGGTCGGGGCAATTTGATGGGTGACAAAAAGTTTTGCATGGTCGATATATTCTTTTAATTCATTCGTTGCGTTTTTCAATGCCTCAATATTGTCCCCGTGGCAGATAGAGAAATAATAATTTTTCACACCGCTTAGCTCTTTTTTTACTCTTTCGATTAACATTTTTTGTGCTTTATTAAAGCCTCTTACCTTATCGACGGCGTAATAAATTCCCTCTTGATTGCAGGCGATAATCGGCTTGAATTGAAGGAGTCCTCCGATAATGCCGGCTACCAATCCAATTCTTCCTCCTTTGGTTAGATGATATAGGGAAGGAATGGTGTAGTAGCAGCAGGATTTTCCCTTTTGCTTAACGGTTTCCAAGGCATTGATAATTTCATCCATGGACTTTCCTTGATTTCGCATTTCCACTGCATGGATTGCATAAAAGCCGGAGCCGATGGCGATATTTTTTGTGTCAAATACTTTGACTTTGTCTTGGTATTCTTTTGCAATCAGATTGGACAAATTATGGGTGCCGCTTAGCCCGGAGGAAATGGTGATGATAAGAACCTCATCATATCCTTTTTTGAAACACTCATCGATTAAGGCTTTGATTTCTCCCGGTGAGGGGGTACTGGTTTTGGGGAGTTCTTCGTCCATCATTTCATAAATGGTCTTTTTTTCCAAATCAATAATATCTCGATAGGAACCGGTTGAAAAATTGACCCAAAGTGGCAATATTTCCACATGGTTGTTTTCATAATATTCTTTTGAGAGATCACATGCTGTATCTGCAATTATGGCTATCTTACTCATTGTCGTCCTCCTCAATAGATGTAGTTTGTTTTGGTTCGGGTGTATATTTTAACAAAAGTTTTGTCACGATTTTTGTTACGAAACTAAGGATTGCCAGTGATAATCCGTTTTTATTTTCCATATTCATAGGTATTCCTATTTGAAAATCGGATTCTATATTTTGTGAATGAAGCAAATCCATGACAAGAGAAGAGATTTTTTCGAATTGATTTGCAAAATAATCGTATAATTTTTCGATGGAATCTTTTGTAAGTTCATGGAGAATTCCTTGATGGATTTCGTTGAGTGTAAGTACATTTTTTAAGATTACGATGACGATTGCGTAGGCGATATGTTCTCTATAATATTTTTTTTTGATGGGGGATGGCATAAGTTTGTGTTTTACATAATTATTGATCATCGATTTGGTGATGAGCTGCTCGTCATCAAGGATTGTTGTAAATAGAGCGCGAATTATATCGACAAGTTGTTCCGAGTAGATGCCGAAGTTGGGAAGTTCTTGATATCGGGGTAATTTTATGGATTGTAAATTTGCAAAATCATTTGTATACATGACTACCTCCTTGTTTTCGAAACTATATGATAAGTATACTATAACTAGATATAAATGTCAATTTTTTGGGGAATTGGTATCCTATGTCCGTTAGCGTCCAAATTTATTTCTTATAGAAGGAAAAATTGGGTATAAAAAGTAAATAAATAAAGTTCTATGGCAGATGAAAGTTAAGAAGGGAGAAAGATAGATGAAAAAAATTTTGATTTACGCAATGGAAGGAAAAGAAATGTGTTTTATGCATGCATTGATGAATGCATAATAAAATGATTTTTTTGAACGAAGCTCAATCCATCCCGTTGCCTTTTTTAGGCTTTTTGGACAAAGTACTGCGATTGAAATTCAAAAAATTTTCCAATAGTTGGCCGATGGAAGGGGATATTCAATTCATGAATGTGTTTTTTGTTAACGGATACGGAAGTATCTTAGAAGAATAAGGTAAATCCAATTAAAAAAAGATAAAATATTTATTCGAAATTTTTATAAAGAGAAAAGTTCGGATAGTATATAAAAATTTTAAAGGTAAAATGAAAAAAGATGTGTTCTTAGGATTTTTAAGTGGTTTATTTTTGATTGGTGACTTTTTGCTATATTTTTCTTCGGGTATCAGCCATGAAGATATTGAGCCTGTATAGGTGTAAATGTCGGAATGGTGTTTTACTTTGTCTGCCGTTTTGGGGTTTGTGAGCATGACTTTGATGTTATTCGAGTTTTGCAATCTTTATGGGAAACAATTAAACTTTGCAGTGAAAAATTAGCATTTAATTATTATAGAAGGGATTTTATGGGGTAGTTTAAGCTGAGGTGAGTTAAATTTGAGATTGTTAATCTATGGCGCAGGTGTAATTGGTTCCCTTTATGCAACGCTATTCTCCCAGGCGGGATATGATGTTACGGTTTATGCTCGAGGTAAACGCCTGGAAGCTTTAAAAGAAAAAGGTTTGATTTTTTTGAAAAAAGAAAAACAATACTATGCAAAGGTACATATCATCAGTAAGTTATTTTGTGAAGATACCTATGATTTTATTTTTCTCACGGTAAAGGGGCATCAAGTCTATGAAGCTTTGCGGGAGCTGAAAGAAAATCAAAGCAACACCATTGTTACCATGGTCAATTCTTTGGATGATTATGACAGCTGGGAAAATATTTGCGGAAAAGGTAGAATATTGCCTGCATTTCCAGGTGCAGGAGGAAGTATAGAGGAAAATGTATTGGACGCAAGTTTGACGCCAGGCATGATCCAAAAGACATCTTTTGCCGAGATTGGCGGAGAAAATAGCGAGCGAGTGAGAAAACTACAAACTATCTTTCAACGATCTCGAATTCCTTATCAAATCGTGCCGGATATGCATATATGGCAAATCTGTCATTTGGCTGTTGTTGTCCCGATCGGAGATGCTTATTATGAAACCGAATGCCCGCAGAAAGTAGGCAAAAATTTCAGGCAGATGCTTGAAACTGCAAGACAAATTAAAGAAAATTGCAAAAAACTTTATCGATCGGGCATGAAACTTTCGCCGGGAAAAATAAATTTATTTAGAGTTTTGCCTGTTTTTTTCTTAGGAGTCGGATTATCTGTTCTCTTTAACAGCAACTTTGGTGATAAATTTATGTATCGACATTCTATGAAAGCGCCGGATGAGATGAAGCAGCTTCATCGGTGGTTTTATGAATACTTAAGTCAAAGGGAAAATTAAAATTAAAGTTTGTCGAACGGAAGAAGAGATGTCTTGGCATTTAAGAGATCCCATAATTGTTTATGAATATTTTTTATTGACATAGAAAAAGTTGTGGCTTATACTATAGTTAGCATAAACTAACAAAAAGGAGGATATCATATTTCTATGAATACAACGGTACAAACAAAAAATAATAAAAAGATGAAAACGAAAGATTTGATTTATGCAGGTGCTTTTGGAGCGGTTTATTTAGTTTTGATGTTGATTATTGTAATGGGATCTAGCATGATCTCTCCTGTATTATACCTTGCGGCTCCCTTTACGGTGGGTTTGATATGTGCTACGGTTTATATGATATATGTGATAAAACTTCATAAATTCGGTGCAGCACTTATTCTCGGTATTTTATTTGCTCTTATAGCTTGTTCATCTAATTTATATAGTGCTATTTTTGCATTGGCAACTACACTTGTTGCTGAGTTGGTGATCTATCTTGGAAAATACAAGTCAAAAAGAATGTATTTGTTATCTTTTGTAGTTTTCAATTTAAATATGGCGGCACCGACCATGATGCTTCTTTATAATCGAGATAAATTTCTTTCTCTTACGGCAGGATATAGAGGAGTTGAGCATGCACAACATCTTGCTGAAATAACACCAGATTGGATATGGTATGCTATTTTGGGCGGTGCAGTTCTTGGAGGGGTTATCGGAGTTTTCATTGCCAAGAATTTAATAAAAAAACATTTTGTAAAGGCAGGCGTAATTTAAGTGAAATTTGAATTGTATGGTGACGATACCAAGGGAATAGTGAAATTAGATCCGCGAACAAAAATGATGATCTTTTTTTCCGGCATGATTTTAAGTACATTTTGTTTTAACGCTATTCCGTATTTGGTATTCAGTACAGGACTTTGTTTAGTTTTAGCACTTTGCGGTAAAAAATGGTTTGCCGTAAAGTGCTATTTTGCAATTATTGTGTTTCAATATCTTCGTTATGCCATGGCAATATCCCGTACAGGCTCGTCTGTTGTGATAGGAATATTGAACGGACTGATTATGATTTTTATGTATAGCATGCCTATGGTTCTTTCTTTGGTGCTTTTGATTCAAACTACAAGGATTAGTCAATTTCTTTCCTCTTTAACAGCGATGCATTTGCCGCTTGGAATGATTATAGCGATTTCTGTTTTACTTCGATTTATTCCTACAGTAAAAGATGAATGGATTGGCGTTAGAAAAGCAATGGCATTTCGAGGGATTTCTCTTGAACCGGGAGCAATTGTAAGAGCACCTTTAAAGACGATTGAATATATTTTAATCCCTCTTCTTTTTAGTTGTATATCGGTGATGGATGAACTTGCATCAGCATCTTTGGCACGAGGGTTAGATGCAAAACGGAAAAGAACTTCTTATGAAGAAGTAAAGTTAAGAGTGACCGATTATATCGTAATGTCGGTATTTTTGATTATAGATGTATATGTTATCATTTATGGGAGGGCATAAATTGATTCGATTTAAGGATGTTTGTTTTCGCTATGGTGGAGAACACGGGACCGGTGATGGAGTTTTAGATATACAATTGGAAATTGCGGATGGAGAATTCGTTGTACTTTGTGGAGAGAGCGGTTGTGGAAAGACGACGTTAACTCGTTTAATTAATGGACTGGTTCCTCATTTTTATGAGGGGGAGTTAAAAGGAAATGTGATGATTGATGAATTCTGTGTAAATAAAGAAGAGTTGTCTTCTACGGCAGAAATCGTGGGAAGCGTATTTCAAAATCCTAAAAGTCAGTTTTTTAACATCGATACTACAGGAGAGTTGGCATTTAGCTTAGAAAATCAAGGGATCTCAAGAGAAGAAATGATACGTCGTATGAACAAAGCCAAAGCGGACATGCAATTGGATTTTTTGATGGATCGAAATATTTTTGAGTTGTCTGGTGGAGAAAAACAGCAAATTGCATGTGCTTCTGTCTATGCATCGGAGCCTGGAATTTTTGTTATGGACGAACCCTCGTCTAATTTAGATAAACGGGCAATTCAAAGATTAAGAAAAATGCTTTGTAAAATTAAGTCTGAAGGGAAAACAGTCATAGTAGCGGAACATCGACTCTATTATATGATGGATTTGGCAGATCGTTTTATTTATATGCGTGGAGGACGAATTGAAAAAGTTTTTACTGCTGAGGACATGAAGAAATTAGGAGAAGGAGAACGGGAAAAGTTGGGTTTACGTTGTACCGATTTAAAAGAGTTAAAGTATTTTTCTATAAAAAAACCGGAGTTTTTAAATGTTAAACCAGCTTTAGAAACTTTAGATTTAATTTGTAGTCGAGGTTCGACGAGGATTTTGGATATAGAGAGAATTACACTTCCACAAAAAGGAGTGATTGCTTTAATTGGAGATAACGGATCGGGTAAAAGTACTTTGGCGGAGGCATTGACCGGTTTAATTTCCTCAAGTGGAAGTGTGGCTATTGGCGGTACATATTTAACAGCGAAAGAACGTTCCCGCCGGAGCTTTATGGTTATGCAAGATGTAAATCGCCAACTTTTTTCGGATAGTGTAATAGAAGAAGTGACTATGAATGCACAGGTAAGTACGAAGGAAGCGGAAGATATTTTAAACGGACTGGGGCTTTTGGATTTAAAAGATCGTCATCCGGCATCTTTATCCGGAGGGCAAAAACAAAGAGTTGCCATTGCATCGGCGCTCTGTGCAAAAAAAGAGGTTCTCATTTTCGATGAGCCTACAAGCGGATTGGATCATTTAGGGATGGAACACTTTGGTAAACTTTTAAACGGAGTAAAAGAAAAAGCGGAACTTTTTTTGATTATCACCCATGATCCGGAATTGATTATGCGATGTTGTACACATGTTTTACATATAGAAAAAGGTAGGGTACTTTCGTTTTATCCTCTTAATGAAGGGAGCTCGGAAAGGATTTTAACTTATTTTTTGCGTGAAAGTGATGAAAATACAAGCAGTAAGAGAGATAAAAAGAGTTCTGTGGGAAAGATTTTGGAGTATGCGGGAGAACGAAAGAATTTGATTTATCGAGCGACTTTTTTTATGATTATAGGAGCGGTGGCAAGTGTTTTGCCGTATTTTTTAATTTATCAATGTATTGAACTTTTATTGAAGGGGATTATTCCAACTTTTTCTTGGGCAGGAAAAATAGTTGCTTTGGTTTTTGTTTTTGAAATTCTTTATGCGGTTTTGTATATTTATGGACTGCAAATTTCCCATAGAGCGGCTTTTAGTACTTTGGAAAATATTCGCTGTTTTTTACAGGAACGTATGGAAGCACAGCCTTTAGGAACAATACAAGAAATGGGAAGCGGAGCAATAAAAAAATTGTTTACAGATGATATTGAATCCATTGAACTTCTTTTGGCTCATATGATTCCGGAAGGAATTGCCAATTTGACAGTCGTTATTGTGTCTTTGCTTTTTATGCTTGCTGTTGATTGGCAATTGACTTTGCTTACTTGCTTTGTCATTATTCTGGGAATCAGTGTTTCCGGACAAATGTATCGCGTAGGAATGGATCAGATGGGAAATTATTTTGCCGCATCCAAACGCTTAAATAATACCATTGTAGAATATGTTAACGGGATGGAAGTGGTGCGTGTATTCAATCGCCAAAGAGAATTCGGCGAACGTTTTGCTTCTTCGGTTCGCTCTTATCGAGATTTTGCTTTGAAATGGTACAAAGTTTCCTGGCCTTGGATGGCTTTATACGGTAGTCTTTTTTCTGAAATTTTGCTATATACTTTGCCTTTTGGTGTGCTTTTAATTTTGTTGGGACAGTTGAGTTTGGCACGTTATGTTTTGATTCTCTGTATTTCCTTTGGAATTTCTCCTTTACTTTTGCGAAGTATGAGTTTTATCAGCGCGATTCCTCAGGTAAGTTATAAAATTCAAGCTTTGGAAAAAGCTTTGGATCATACTCAATTGAAAACGGGGAAAGAGAAATTTTCAGGGGAAAACTGGAATATTGAATTTCAAAATGTTCATTTTGCATATCAGGACTTGGAAGTATTAAAAGGAATTTCTTTTACAGCAAAAGAAGGACAAATAACAGCACTGGTCGGAAAAAGTGGAAGCGGAAAAAGTACAGTGGCAAAGCTCTTAGTCCATTATTATGATCTTATGGATGGAAAAATTTCCATTGGAGGACAAAATATAAAAAAAATGAGCTTGGAAGCTTTAAATCATGAAATAGCTTATGTTTCTCAAGATACATTTTTATTTAATAAAAGTATTTTGGAAAATATTCGAATGGGAAGACCGAACGCAACAGACAGAGAGGTTGTGGAAGCGGCACGAAAAGCTCAAGCGGATGAATTCATTCGAGAACTGGAAAAGGGATATGAAACCCTCGCAGGTGAAGCGGGGAATAAACTTTCCGGTGGACAAAGACAACGAATTGCTTTTGCAAGAGCCATTTTAAAAGATGCGCCTATTGTTATTTTTGACGAAGCTACAGCTTTTATAGATCCTGAAAATGAGCGAAAGATGAACCTTGCGATTAAAGAGATTGTATACGGTAAAACGGTGTTGGTCATTGCACATAAATTAAATTCTATTATAAATGCCCATCATATTTTGCTTTTTGACGAAGGAAAAATTTTGGCAAGAGGTTCTCATACAGAGCTGATGGCACAATGCAAAGAATATAAAAATCTTTGGAAGTTTTCTGAACAAACAAGGGGTTGGAAAGTTCGAGAGAATCGGGAGGTACAACTATGATTGCCATGGTGCATCGAATTCTTAAATTTTCGGGAGCATATGCAAAGCGTATTCGTTTAGCATATCTTTTTGCATTTTTGAAAGCTGTTGTAGCCAATGTACCGTTGATGATTGCAATTTTCTTGATCGATATTTTAATGCAAAAAAAAGCTAACATTGGAATTGTGATTTACACTACAATTGGGATGCTATGTTGTCTTCTTTTGCAAGCAATCTTTCAAAATTTTGCGGATCGCTTACAGTCGGGAACAGGTTATCAGGTGTTTGCCGAAAAACGACTGGAACTTGGACATCATTTGAGACATTTACCCATGGGATATTTCAATGCGGGTAATATGGGAAAAATCAGTTCTGTTTTATCGGCGGACATGGTTTTTATTGAAGAACAGGCAATGATGATTGTCGCCGATGTGGTTAGCAGTATTTTTGCACAAATTATTTTGACCTTTTTCTTGTTTACTTTACATCCGTTTTTGGGATATACGGCTCTTATTGTGGAAATTATTGCTGTGATAGCAGCTCAACCGATGATACGAGGTGCCTTTAAAAATTCTGAATTGCGACAAAAAAGCATTGAAGATTTAACGACGTCCGTTTTGGAGTATACAGATGGTTTAGGAGTCATTAAAAGTTATAATTTAATGGGTTTTGGAGCGGCTGACTTAAGAAAAAGTTTTAAAAAAATGAAAGATACGAATTTGGAGTTTGAAGAAGACCATGCTCCTAAAGAACGGAACATGCTAATCATTTACGGATTTGGAAAGGCGGTTCTCCTGGCGGTAAATTTTTATTTATTGCAAAGCGGCGGGGTGAGTACGTCAATGTTCATTGGGGTGCTACTTTTTTTATTTAATATATTCACCCCTTTAAGACAACTGTATCAAAAAAGTGTATTGCTTACAATTATGCAAGTTTCTCTAAACCGCATTGAAGAGATTTTTAAGGAAGTTGAACTGGACGATTCAGGGACTGATACTTTACCGGAAAACGCAGAAAAAGAAATTGAGTTTAAAAATGTTTCCTTTACCTATGGAGGAGAAGAGGTTTTGCATGAGATATCTTTTTGTATATCGAAGGGACAAATGATTGCATTGGTCGGCAAATCAGGAAGTGGAAAAACGACCGTTGCTAATCTTTTGGCACGATTTTGGGATATTCAATCCGGAGAAATCTATTTACGAGGAAAAAATATAAAAAGGATACCCATATCGGTTTTAATGGATCAAATCAGCGTGGTTTTTCAAAAGGTATACCTTTTTGAAGATACCATAAAAAATAATATTATGATGGGGAAACCGGAAGCAACGGAAGAGGAGATGATAGAAGCGGCTAAAAAGGCATGCTGTTATGATTTTATTATGCGTCTTCCTTATGGATTCAATACGATAATCGGTGAAGGAGGAGCTTCTTTGTCCGGAGGAGAGGCTCAACGTATTTCTATTGCCAGAGCAATTTTAAAAGATGCATCGATTATTATTTTGGATGAAGCAACTGCCAGCGTGGACGTGGATAATGAAAGAGAGATTCAACAGGCTATGAGTCGGCTTTGTTATGGCAAAACGATTTTGGTTATTGCCCATCATCTTAAAACGATTCGAGATGCAGATCAAATTTTGGTCTTGGAAAAAGGAAAAATTCAAGAGCGAGGAAATCATAAAGAACTCATGCATTTAAAAGGAATCTATTATCATATGAATATGGTTGATGAAGGAATGGAAGGATGGAAAGAGATGGAAGGTAAAATAAATGGGCGAAACAAGCTTTAAATTATTAGGGTTAAGTTGTATTATTTTAAGTATTTTTTTATTTCTTGGCGGACTTTATATTCCGAAAATCATGATTACATCATGGATAAATACAGTTTTAAAAATATTGGGATGGATGTTTTTATTAGGAGGAATTTTCCTATATAAAATTTTGAAAAAAGAAAATGATTGAACAAGCTTTAGGGAAGAAAAAAAGGAAACGCATAAGGAGGGAGCAAAATGAAAACGTTAAGAGATCCTATTAGTTCCGTAACCCATCTAATCGGCGGATTTTTATCCATTTTGGTGACGGTGCTCTTTATGGTGAAGCAAATATTTTCGGAAGAATTTCACGGTACATTATTTGCATCGACTATTATTTTTGGCTTGGCATTGTGTTTACTTTATTTTACCAGCGGGATTTATCATGCCATATCCGCTACGAAAGTAAAATTAGTGAAGTTTATGCAAAAACTGGATCACTCCATGATTTTTGTTCTCATTGCCGGCTCTTATTCACCTTTTTGTCTTTATGTGTTACCAAAAAGTAAAGGAGTTCCCCTATTGATTGGGCTTTGGGTCATTGCCCTTCTTGGAATTTTATGCAAAATATTTTGGATGGATATGCCTCGAGTTTTATCGACGGGCATCTATATAATCATGGGATGGGCAGCTCTCTTTGTCGTCAAAGATTTGTATTTCGCCTTGGATAAAATCGCCTTTGAACTTTTAGTGGCAGGAGGATTGTTCTACACAATAGGCGGCGTGATTTACGGCATACAAAAACCCCATATGGGCAAGTGGACTTCTCACGATATCTTTCACATTTTTATCTTATTAGGCTCCACGGCTCATGTTTTATTGGTCTATTTTTTCCTGCTGCCTTAAGCAAGCTGTATATTAAATCGGACGTGAGTGTCCGATTTTTTTGTGGAGAAAATTCTTTCTCTCTTTTATTTGGCGATGGAAAGAAAACTGTGTTATACTATAAAAGTTAGCTAAAGACAACCAAAGGGATAAAGTTCGAATTTAAAAAAGAAAGAAGGAGATTATCATAAAAATTCATCCGGGAGTCGCTTTTATTTTTAATTTAATATTTCCTATAAGCATCATGTTTACCGCGGGTCTTCAGTTGCATTGGTTTTTCTTGTGTTTTACCTTTGGAATTCTGCTCTTATCCGGCAGATATAAGCGAGCGGCGAAAGTGTTTATTTTTTATGCTGTTTTTTGGTTGCTCCATAGCTATACGCATATACAGGATTCAACATTCATGAAAGGCTTGTCTGTTTATTTGATGATGTTTATGCAATTTATTCCCTGCTTGATCATGGCGAGCATTTTGATTTGGGATTATAATTCTACGGAAATTCTTTCCGCTTTAGATCCGGTTCACCTTCCCAAGTCTTTTGTTGTAGCGGTGACGGTGGCTCTTCGCTATATTCCGACCTTTAAACGAGAATTCGGTTATATCAAAGAGTCGATGCGTTTACGAGGCATTCCTTATACCTGGGAAAAACCGATAAGCAGTTTTTCCTATTTTTTGGTCCCTCAGCTTTTTCGATGTGCAGAACTTGCAGGGGAGATTTCGGCGGCGGCTTTGACCAAAGGGATTACCAATCCCATACGGCGTACTTCATATTATCAGGTGCGTATGCACAGGTATGATTATGCTTTATTGGCAATTTTGTGCATAGGAGTTGTGGGAATATGTGTGTTTTAAAACCTTTGATTCAAGTTCAAAAGTATAGTTTTTCTTATCCAGGAGAAGATCAAGAAGCGCTTCAAAATATTTCTTTTGAAATCGACAAGCCGGAAATTATTTTGTTGGCAGGAGATAGCGGAAGCGGGAAGTCCACTTTTTTGAAATCCTTAAACGGATTGATTCCGGATTTGGTGGAAGGAAAAACAAAAGGAGAGCGAAAGCTTCTGGGGAAAGATTACGAAGCTCTTCCCGTCTATGAAATCAGTCAAAACGTGGGAAATGTGTTTCAAAACCCGAGAAGTCAGTTTTTTACTTTAAATTCGACGGCAGAGATGGTCTTTGCCATGGAGAATTTCGGATTTTCCAAGGAAAAGATGAAAATGCGTCTGGAAGAATTAAGTGGGGCATTCTCATTGGAAAAAATTTTGGACAGAGAAATTTTTTCTCTTTCCAGCGGAGAATGTCAGATTTTATCTTTGGCGACAAGTCTTGTCTTAAAACCGAAGATATTACTTTTTGACGAGCCCTCTGCTAATTTGGATTACGGCAATGCCATGCGTTTAAAAAAGATTATTCAAAACTTGAAAAATATGGAAATCAGCGTTATCGTTGCAGATCACCGTTTCTATTATTTAAACGGAATTTTGGATCGGGTATTCTTAATCCAAAAGGGAAAGTTGACGATTTTTGACCGAGAAGAAGATTTTAAAAACAGCAACTATGACACTCGAAGTTTTGATTTGTTTCACTTAACAACACATCCCAAACCGGAGAATCAAAAGGGAGAAATCGCAGCCCATACGGAAAAAATTTGTAAAAAGGGAATTTTGGAAAAGATCAGCTTGAATTTTTATAAACATGAAGTGGCTGTTCTTATCGGCAATAACGGAGCGGGCAAAACCACCTTTGCCAAAATATTGACCGGAGGTATAAGCCCGGATGAGGGTAAGACGGAAACAAAAAATTTGCCTTTTTACATTATGCAGGATTCGGATTATCAACTTTTTGGAACTTCTGTGGAAAATGAGCTTGCCATAGCTCCTATTCCGCCCAAAAAAGAAGATATTGAAGAGGTCTTGAAAAAGCTCAATCTTTATGAATTAAGAGAACGTCACCCCTTTGAGTTAAGCGGCGGAGAAAAGCAACGGCTGCAAATTGGCATGGCTTTGTTAAGCACAAGTGATTTGGTTATCTTTGATGAACCCACCAGCGGATTGGACGTGAAATCTATGAATGCAGTGGCAAAGTGCATTCACGAATTGAAAAAGACACGTGCTTTAATCATCATTTCCCATGATTATGAGTTCATTCGTAAAATAGCGGATCGTGTCATCTATCTTAAGGACGGGAAAGTAGAAAATGATTTTTTGCTTAAAGAGGAAAATATCGGACAATTCAATCAAATTTTTAAAGAAATGGAGGAACAATATGAGTAAAAAATTGAGTTTAAAAGATATTATTTTAATTGCACTACTTACGGCAGTCTATATGATTTTATATTTTATAGCTATGGGAATTATTTCCGTATTAGGACCTTTCGGACATGCTATCAGCCCTGGAATTGCAGGAATATTAAGCGGAGCGGTACTCTATTTTATGAATCGGAAAATTGGAAAGATGTGGGAATATAGTTTATTCACTTTAATCGTCATGGCGATTTTTGCATTGATGGGCGGCGCATATTTACCCTGGTTAATCACTTCGATGATTACGGCTATGATTGCAGATTTCATTTCCTCTAAAAGCAATGACACACCGGTTTGGAAGTTAGCGATTTCTTCGGGATTGATGCATATGGGACAGGCATGGGGGGCAATTATTCCTTCTCTATTTTTTGTGGAAAGTTATCGAAACCATTGGATTGCAAGAGGACAAAGTCCGGCGGATATGGATGCGAATATTTATTACACCGGCGGAATGTTCGGAATTTTGGCTTCCGTGCTCACCTTCGCATTGTCTTTTATTGGAATGTATATCGGTTATTTGCTTTTAAGAAAACATTTTAAAGAAAAATAAGAAATCATAAAGTCGGACTTGACTGTCCGATTTTTTTATGGAGAAAAAGGATTGACAGTTATATCGTGTGCCGATATAATTTATATATCGTACAACGATATAACGGGCGAGGATATAATGAAGGAAGATAGGTTTGAAGGGAGGAGACCGATGCAAAATGTAGTGTTGACAGAAGCGATTTACTATACCCTGCTTTCGCTGACAATGCCCATGCATGGCTACGGCATTATGCAAAATGTGAAAGAACTTTCCAAGGGGCGTGTGAGATTGGCGGCAGGAACACTTTATGGTGTCATTAACAATTTGTTGGATAAAAATTGGATTGAGGCGTTGCCGGAAGAGGAGCAAAGTCGCAAAAAAGAGTATCGGATTACGGATTTAGGCAAAGAGATTTTGGTAGCGGAAATAGAGCGACTACACGAATTATGGAAAAACGGAGAAAATTTTTGGAGGGCATACAATGAAAATCACTCGATATAAACTATTTCCGGTTTGGCAATCGGAAAAAGAAGAACAATGGTTAAACAGGATGGCTCAACAAGGGTATGCGTTGACAGGGGTTGGATTTTGTCGCTACACCTTTGAAGAATGTAAGCCGGGTGAATACCAAATTCGCATTCAATTATTGGAGAAAAAGGTACAGGAAAAAGCAAGTCAAGACTATATCCGTTTTTTGGAAGACAGCGGCATTGAATATGTGGGCAATTATTGCAAATGGATTTATGTACGCAGACAATCCAAAGAAGAAACCTTTGAACTGTTCTCCGATAACCAGTCTAAAATCAATCAAATCAACAGTATTTTAAAATTTATCCTTCCCATTATAATTCTTAACCTTTTCGTCGGCATATGGAATATCGGAATGTTTTTGACAAACTCGAAGGGTGTCAGTTTGTTTGGAGTGATTAATCTCGCCATAGCCGTTTTCGGATTTTTTGGATGGTGGAGTCTCTATAAAAAACGCACTGCACTTCAAAAAGACAGCTAAATTTACAAAGAAACTATTTATAAAAAACCATGGCTTTATTGCCATGGTTTTTTTGTATAAAGAAAACCACGCGATAGTCGCGTGGTTCAAAAGAGCTTAAGCGGTGAAAAAAAACCTCCTAATGTGCTAAACTGTATTAAAGCCTGCCAGCTGATGAAAAACAGAATAGATTAGGAGGAACATTAAAATGTCTCAACAAAATAATGTCAATAACAGTTTAGCACATACCAAATGGGCTTGAGATATAATAGGGATACAGAGGAAAAAGCTTGATAAATAGGAGCTTTCAGCACTGTATCCCTATTTTTAAAATCAAACAAAATATCGAAAAGGAGGCTTTTATGATATGTAAAAGAATATTTCAAGCCATTATGTCAGTTATTCCGTTAGCAAAGGCGGTGGAGAATAAATGAGATGGATATTAAAAATAATTTTATTTCCGATCAGCCTGCTGTTAAGTATTCTTACTGCATTTTTAACATTCTTACTAAGCATAGGAACAGCGTTACTGTACTTGCTCATGCTGATGTGTGTATTTGCTGCCATAGGCTCGTTCTTTATGCTACACAACACAAGAGCAGCAATAGAGGCACTCATTATAGGATTTCTACTAAGTCCTTACGGAATACCGATGATTGGAGCTGTAATCATAGCTTTTATACAAGGAATCAATGAAGCCATAAAATCAATAAAAAAAATTTTATAAAAATGGTTACCAAGGGCGATAGATAAAAACTATCGTCTTTTTTAGTGGAAAAATATCATGGAAAGGAGAGCTTTTAGATGAGTATGTATTTATTTGATGAACAACCTATCGTTGCAAATAAGACATTGGCAAGGGAAATAGGTTTAAACGAAGCTCTTATCTTACAACAAATAAACTATTGGATAGAAATAAATAAGAAATCCGGCAATAACTTCTATGACGGAAGATATTGGACATATAACTCAATAAGAGCATGGCAGGAAAAAGATTTTGACTATATGAGTTTCGATACTGTAAAAAGAACCTTTGCGAAGTTGGAAAAGGCAGGTTTTCTACTCGTAGGAAACTACAATAAAGATCCAAGAGATAAGACAAAATGGTACACCATAAATACTGAAAAGCTGGAGGAACTTTATGCTGAAATTGAGAACAAAAAGAAAAAAGAAGAATTACAAGCCTTAGAAAAAGCTATGCCTAATGCATTAGGGCAAAATGCACCAATGGAAAAGTGCAAAATCCACCAATGCACAAGTGCAGATTGCACCAATGCAACAGAGCAAAATCTGCCAATGCAAAATGGCAATATGCCCCAACCATTACCAGAGATTACTACAAATAATTCATCAAAGATTACTACAGATATTTCATCATATAATTCCACCCATCATTCCGTCATAGATGCCGAGTATTCAGAACCAAGAAAAAGGATGGACGGAGAGGCGGAAATAGAAAACAAAAATATATATCAGAACTGCTTAGATGAGTTAAGAACACAGACAGGCTATTATGAACATCTTGAGTTGGGCAATAAATTTATAGTTAAAGACTTCGATGAGATATTAAAGATACTGGCAGATATTATGATACTTGATGATAGAGAGTTTGTTACAATCAATCAAACGAAGCTTCCGGCACATATAGTAAAAGAAAGATTTAGAAAACTTAAATCAGAGCATTTGGAGTATCTGTCAGATGTTATTAAGGAAAATGAATACAAGATTAGGAATATCAGAGCATTTGTCCTAACAGCAGCATATAATGCACCAAGTGGGATAGATGCACATTACTCTGCCCTTGTAAGCTATGATATGAGAGGAGGATATTGAATGTGATTAACGAAGAAATTGCAAGAAAGACAC
>KI259782.1:0-1221 GCA_000467935.1 Peptostreptococcaceae bacterium oral taxon 113 str. W5053 | reverse complement strand
GCTGCCAAAGTAACCGGAAAACTTCTTTTAAATCTGTTGAAAAAACTGATAAAAGAAGCAGAGAAACTGGGAGGACTTGAAAAACTCGTTAAAGTAAACGGAAATGAAGTCAAGCTCAAAGATATGGCGAAAAAAGGACAGCTTGAAGAAATACCGGTAGAAGAAGCAGAGCTTAAGGAACTGAAAAAAGAGCTTAACAAATATGGTGTTAAGTTTTCAGTGATGAAAGATAAGGAAACAGGCAAATACTCCGTATTTTTCCAAGCCAAAGATATGAAAATGATGGAGAAAGCCTTTAAAAATGCTCTTGCAACATCAGAAAGAAAGGCTGAGAGGAAAGAGTCCATTCACAAAAATATTGAGAAGTTTAAGGAGATGGCAAAAAATACTGTTTCTAAGGATAAAGTTAAGAATAAACAAAAGGAGCAGAGCTTATGAGCAGTTTGATAACATTTGAAAATATGGAATTCGGGAAACTCACTGTAATGGAAAAAGACGGTGAGTTTTTCTTTATCGGAAAAGAAGTAGCCGAAAAACTGGGCTATTCAAACACGAGAGATGCTTTGGTAAGACATGTGGATATAGATGATAAAGCTGATGTCGTGTTTCACGACGGCAGGCAAAGAAGAAGTATGGTATCTATCAACGAGTCAGGATTATACTCTCTGATCCTATCTTCAAAGCTACCACAGGCAAAGGAATTTAAGAAGTGGATCACCACAGAGGTGTTGCCGAGTATTCGTAAGAATGGCGGATATATCAAAAATCAAGAAAAAATGAGTAATGAAGAAATATTGGCAAATGCGGTACTCCTTGCCAATCACCTGATTGCTGAAAAAGAAAAAATCATAGAAGATTTAGAGCCGAAAGCCAAGTATTTTGATGAACTGGTGAATAACCATCTGCTTACTAATTTCAGAAATACAGCAAAAGAGCTTCATATTCCACAAAAGGTATTTATTCAATTCCTCATAGAGAAGGAACTTATTTATCGGGATAAGAAAAATAGACTTCTACCCTATGCCAAGAACAATAAGGGATATTTTGAGGTGAAGGAATGGTGCAAAGAAGGCAGTGAAGCAGTTGGGATACAGACCTTTGTAACACCGAAAGGCAGGAGCTACCTATTACTTTTGATTGGAGGTGAAAAGACTCGTGATAAATAAGATATTAAAAGACATCAAAGGCTTATTCAAAGTGCAAGATAAGGCAAAGTTTATG
>KI259781.1:60837-61101 GCA_000467935.1 Peptostreptococcaceae bacterium oral taxon 113 str. W5053 | reverse complement strand
ATGCCTCTTGACATATCACCAAATTGCTTATTTATTGTTGTTCTCCAATCGTTTAAATCCAATTGGTATATGTGTTCCTACACCGCTTTAGTTCAGTTTCCGTGTTTATACCGTTGAGGATTCTTCTATACTTATGACATCACCTCCTTTACTATATTCTATCATAAAAAATCTGTTTTACTGTCGCAACGGGACATAAAAGAGAAGTGAAAAATTTTCTTTGGGATTAAAGGGTTGTTTTTTATAAGCGCAATCCGATTCTTC
>KI259781.1:0-60737 GCA_000467935.1 Peptostreptococcaceae bacterium oral taxon 113 str. W5053 | reverse complement strand
GAGGGATAGTTTGAAAGAGGAAAAAAAGAAGAATCACCTGCCTACGTATGGGGTAGGACCTGTTTATGTGTGTTTTATTATCTGTCTTACAATAGCCGGTGCGGTATTGTCCAAATGGAACTGCATTCCGGTTATGGATTTTCAAAAGTGGAGAGTTCCCGGGTTTGCTTTCGGAATTTTTTTGAATATAGGAGGCGTTTGGCTATGGATAAGAGCGGTTTTTGTTGACAGAATCGACAGCGCAATCAAAGAAAATCGATTGATTACTACGGGCGTTTATGCTTGGGTTCGGAATCCTATTTATTCCGCCTTTTTATTGATTTGTACAGGGGTAGTATTCATGATGGGGAATGTGTATTTATTTTCCCTGATTATACTGGATTGGATGGCTTTGACCATCTTGATGAAGTGCACGGAAGAAAAATGGCTGAAAAATTTGTATGGAGAAGAATATGAAGCCTATTGCAAAAAGGTGAATCGTTGTTGGCCTTGGATTCCGAAAGAATAGAGAAAGAGCTTTTTTGATTTTCCAATCCCGGGTTTTGATGGTACAATGATTTCAGGAGGAAGAAATGAAGAAGATTATAGCGGTTTTACTTTTATCCATACTATTGTGTGCCTGCGAGGGACAACCTTCGCCCCAGACGACGGATGAGGAGAAGCTTTCTTTATTCACGGCGGACTCTATCGGCGTGACACTGCAAGTGCCCAAAGATTATTTGGTGATTTGGCGTGACAGCGAGGAGATTTTAGAGCTTTCCAAAAGAAGTGATCCGAAAGTGCATATGATTATCAAACGGAAGGAACCTTTTTCCACGAAATATTTCACACGAGAAGAGGAACTTCGGACCTCTTTGATTCATGGAGGAATCAAACCGGATTATATGACGGCCAAGAAGGAGACGTTTAAGGCAAAATTGGAAGAAAATAGAGTATACTTGTCCTATTTCGGGGTTTCCGGCGATACTGTCGTAGAGGGCATGGAAATCATAAATAAACAGACGGGAGATTTATTATCCGTTATTTATGAGTATCCGAAAGAAAGTATGACGGATAAAACGGTTCTTGCGGGAATGGCGGAAAGTGTCCATTACTTTGATGCCAATACTCCGGTCAGTATTTTTCGGAATCGTTTAAAAGCTTTAAGACCGTCCGTGGATTCTTTTTTATCTTTGGTCACAGAGATGCCTAAAATCCTTAAAGAAGTCACACCGAATCAAGCAGATCGGATGATTCGGGATTTTATTGATTTTTATGAAGAATACTTTAAAAACATGTCCTCAACGGAATGGAAAAGGGGTTTAAAGGCTTGGGGCGTATATCCCTATCAACAAGGAGTTCTTTTTAATCCCATGGTTGTGTATGGGCATTTTAAGGAGTACTTGTCGCCTGAATTTTCCAGGTTGGTTCAAGAATTTATCAGGGAAACCGATTCGAAATCCGTAGACGATATTCAAGACCTTTCCACTTCGGAGGAATGGTTTCAATATATTAAAAATTATGTGGTTCTGGCTGATTTTGCCAAAAAAAATCCGCTCAAATCCGTCTATATGCAACATCGGGTTCAAGAAACAATTAAAAATGCACATGAGCATTTTATTTTGGGAATTAAAATACCTACGGAGGCTCGTGTAGCGTATGCGGAATACATTCAAAATTATCCGGAAAGTGTGTATATGCCTTTAATCAAAAATATTTTTAATACAATACCGTCCGATGCACAGGATTATGAAGAGCAACGTTGGAAGCTTTACGGGGAATGGATGAGCAAGAACGGACAAACCGGGACATTTAAAGATGACGGGGAAGAATAGTCTTTAATATTGCTTTTAGGAAAAGCATGGTATAATAAAAGAGAAGGAGGAGATACAGCATGAAAGAAACGATTCAAATTGAAGGAATGAGTTGTGAGCATTGCAAGATGGCTGTTGAAAAAGAGTTGTCTCATGTTCCGGGAATGGTTCACGTGGATGTGGATTTGAAGTCGGGAACAGCTCAAATTGAGGGAGAGTACACGATGAATGCGGTTCGCGAGGCGGTGGAAGATGCGGGCTTTATTCTGAAATAGGTATTTTAAAAATCGGAGAAAATCACATCTCCGATTTTTTATTTTGCAAAAAATTTCGGAAAATAAAGATTTTGATTGGATTATACAGTAAATCAGGTATAATAGTAGGGGAAAGAAAGAGGGGAAGATGTTATGCTGCGGATTAATCGTAAGCTGTTACAAATGGATAGAGAAGGAAAAAAAGTTCAGGTGGCTTTGATTGGAACGGGAAAAATGGGTCGAGGACTGATCGCCCAAATGTCTCGTATTCCGGGGATGCGTCCTTCCGTTGTAGTCGGCCGCACTTTGGAAAAGGGAAAGGCGGCTTTTTTGACTGCCGGCGTATCCATGGAGGATATGGTGATCACCAATCAATTGGAAAAGGCAAAAGAAGCCGTTCAAAAGGGGCGTTTTGTATTGACGGAGGATTCGGATTTGCCTTTTCAAATCGATGCGATTCAAGGGGTTGTGGATGCGACGGGCAGCCCGATTTTCGGAGCCGAACTGGCTATCAAAACTTTGGATGCGGGAAAAGATTTAATCAGTCTTAATGTGGAATTGGATTCGGTTATCGGTCCCCTGTTGTTAAAAAGAGCTGAAGAAAAAGGACTGATTTACACAGGCAGCGCCGGTGATGAACCGGGAGCCATTATGGAACTTTCCGACTTTGCGTTAGGCGTGGGTTTTGATTTATTGGCTGTAGGAAAGGGGAAAAATAATATTTTAAACCGAAGCATGACGGAAGACGATCTTAGACAAACGGCCCTTAAACAGGGTTTATCCCCAAGGATGCTGACCGGTTTTGTCGACGGAACCAATACGATGATTGAGCTGACCGGCGTAGGCAATGCGTTAGGTTTTGTGCCGGATATTCCCGGATGTCACGGACCTAAAGCTACACCCGAAAATTTGTCCCGAATTTTTTCCTTGAAAGAAGAGGGGGGAATTTTATCCGGTTACGGCATAGTGGATTTCGCTTTCGGCATGGCACCGGGAGTCTTTGCCGTTGTAACCAGTAAAAATGAAGATGTCAAAAAATTGATGGGATATCTTCATATGGGGGAAGGACCGAATTTTATATTGCATCGTCCCTATCATTTGACCAGTTTGGAAACCCCTCTGTCGATTTACAATGCCATTGTGGAAAGAGAGGCTACGATCGCCCCAGGTTGCGGTCAGGTTTGTGACACCGTTGCCGTGGCGAAAAAAGATTTGAAAAAAGGAGAATCTCTGGAAGGGATTGGCGGAAAAAGTTGTTATGGAATGATCGTTTCCCATAGCACTCAACAAGAGGAAAATTATGTGCCTATGGGTTTGTTAACCGAGGGGGCGGTGATGAAGGAGGATGTCAAAAAAGATACCTGGATGACCTATGCCATGGTGGATTTGGAAGATACGACCCTTCTTCGTTTAAGACAAAAGCAAGACATCATGGAGTGGGGAGGAAGTGGAGAAGTATGAGTAAAATTGTAATTGCCTTGGGAGGCAATGCGCTGGGAAATAATCCGGAAGAGCAAAAAAAAGCGGTGGCTCGTACCGTGGTGACCATTGCCGATTTGGTGGCGCAAGGGCATGAAGTGGTTATTGGGCACGGAAACGGACCCCAGGTGGGTATGATCCAAAAGGCTTTTGAAGGGGAGGAAACTCCGAAAATGCCTTTGCCGGAATGTGGGGCGATGAGCCAAGGATATATCGGCTATCATATGCAAAACGCTTTGGTCAATGAATTTAGCCGAAGACGTATGAAAAAAAATGTGGTAACCATGATTACACGAGTATTGGTGGATGAAAAGGACGAAGCCTTTAAACACCCGACCAAACCGATCGGACATTTTTTAAGTGAGGAAGAAATCATGGCGTGTCAAGTGCAAGGCATTGCCGTAATGGAGGATGCGGGCAGAGGATTTCGTCAAGTGGTAGCCAGTCCCAAACCGGTGGATATTTTGGAAAAGGAAAGTTTGTTGTCTTTGTTGAAAGCGGGCGTTGTAGTGATTGCCGGTGGCGGAGGCGGTATTCCGGTGATCCGTCACAATGGAGAATATCAAGGAATTTCTGCCGTTATCGATAAGGATTTTACCGGAGAAAAATTGGCGGAATTAATCGATGCGGATATCTTTATGATTTTGACGGCAGTAGAACAGGTTGCATTAAATTTCGGAAAACCGAATGAAAAAAAATGCACCCTGCTCAAAGTGGAAGACATCCCCGCCCTCATTGAAGAGGGGCACTTTGCCGAAGGTTCCATGTTGCCCAAAGTTCAGGCGGCATGTGCTTTTGCATCTTCACATCCGAGAAAAACGGCAATCATCACCTCTTTGGAGAAGGCGGCGGAAGCATTAAACGGTCATACAGGCACTCGAATCGAATAGGAGGAAATCATGTCGGATGCGTTTATTTGTCCAAACTGCGGACGGGAAACCAATTTTCCTATCTTTCATAATTTAAATATTACGGCGGAGCCTCGGTTTAAAGAGGAAATTTTAAGTCACAGATTGTTTCACTTCGGATGCAGTTGCGGTTTTGAGACGGAAGTGGTCTACCCTATGCTCTATCACGATATGGAACGCAAGTTTATGATTTTTATGATTCCCGATGAAGATGAACGAGTTCCGGAGCAAATGCGGGCAAGCCTTATGCCTTTGGCGGAACAAGGTTATGTTTTTCGTCTGGTGCGTAATGTCAACGAGCTTTGTGAAAAAATTTTAATCGGCGATGCGGATTTGGACGATACTGCGGTGGAATTGTTGAAATTTGTGGGAGAAGTTCCTTTTAAAGAAGATCATCCGAACTTAAACCTTTCGGGGATTTACTTTCAACAGGATGAACAGGGGAAAAATCATATTGTTTTTCACACCAAAGAAGAGGATTATGCCCTGCCTTTTGATACAATGCAATATGATATCGTGTCGGAAGAATTAAAAAAACATGAGGAGGAAGATGTCTTTTTCCCGGAAATCAATCGGGCATGGGCGGAAAAAATCCTATGGAAAAAATAAACAAATGCGTCTCGGAGAAAAAACGAGGCGCATTTTTGAGTTGATTCGACATCGATCAGGTTAAAAATTCATCCAATCCGTGTCCGGATAAAGCTTCCATTAAATATTCACGAATACTTCGCACAACCAAATCTTCATCGCCATATTCCAAAAATAAAATTTCCGAACCGTACATATCGCTGCGATGATAAAAAAAAGGGATTTTATCCCCCTCTAACTTTTTTTTCCAGGGTTTATTCCGCAAAGCCGGACTCAGATCCCGAAATAGAAAATTAAGACGGGATTGCAACGGGACACCTTCGTCAGTATATTCTCCCGTGTTCCATTCCAAATAGGAATGAAAATGAGGAGTGGGGTATGAAACAGACTCGGCTTGACGCACTCGATCCAATAAAGCGGCAAAAAATGCACGGTCTTGAGGGTTGTCCACATATACATCCACCCGCATCACTTGATATTGAGGTTCGGGATTTTCCAAAAGCAGCGTAAACACCATGGAATGCGTGGCGGGAATCTTCTTCGCATCCGTTAAATCCGTCTTGTTTATCGCTGCAAGGGCCCGAGAAGCCTGTGTTTGATGAATAATCAACGTGTTCGTCCGGTCGGCTTGAATTATCCATAAGCCGAAAAGGCAGATAAGCAAACAAAAGAAAATGATTTTTTTGGTTTTCATTATGAACCCTCACTTTTTCAAGGATAATTTGCCGTCTTGCAACAACAAAATACGATTCGTCAACACATTTAAATCTTCCTGATTATGACTGGTCATCAGAATGGATTTTCCCTTGTCCCGCTCTTGTTGGAGGACATCCCGGAAGTAGAGCAGTCCGTTATAGTCGATACCGTCAAAAGGTTCATCTAAAATCAGAATATCGGGATTTTCCATCAGAGCCTGTGCCAATGCCAGGCGTTTTTTCATACCTTTCGAGTATTGAAAAACCAATTTTTTCTTTTGATCTCCAAGACCGACCAAATCCAGATAAAAACGAATGACATCGTCCTTGATTTTTCCGTTTACATCGGCAAGAAGCTTTAAATTTCGGAAACCCGTATAATATGGGATAAAACCCAAAGCGTCCAGCACAACACCGGTAGACTCGGGGAAATACCCCCGATGCAGTTTCTTTCCATTATACAAAACCTCTCCGCTGTCCGGATAGATTAGCCCGCACAGAATTTTAAAAAGCACGGATTTTCCCGCACCGTTTCGTCCGGAAATCCCTATAATTTCACCACTGTTCAAAGAGAAACTCACGTTGTCCAAAATCTTTTGAGTTCCAAAATTTTTGGAGATATTTTTTACTTCAATCATTGACGTACCTCTTTCCATTTAAATTGAAATCGATTTGAAAACAAGACAATGCCGAGACCGAACAAACAGATTCTTGCAATCAAAAGCCACAGTCCCATCGGATGATACATTTTCACGCAGGAAATCATCGAATACGCTAACCACTGAGAAAAGAAGGGGATATAGGGAAGTCTTGGATAAGCGATATTCGCCGCCAAATAGAATAGGATAACGGCGATAGCCACCCCTTTCTTTTCAAACAGAAATCGAAGCAAAATATAAAGCCACAGAAAAGCCAGCAGACACAAACCGAATTTCAGCGCCGCCGATGGAATATACTCTGCCGCTAAATGTTCTTTGGGAACTTTCAGAAGATCGGAAAAAATCGTGCGTCTGTTCTTAAAAGGAAAGAAGGCATGCACCAAAATAAAATTGGACAGCATATAAAAGAACATAAAAGTTATCCATACAAGGATGGAAACCCCAAGAAGTTTTCCGCTCCAGGCATGCCGATTTTTATGGCGTAAAATCAAGTAACCCATATGTTCCATGCGCTGCATCAAATGGATTCCGAACAGAAAAAACAGCGGAACATAAATAATCGTCAGATTATCCAAACCGGTAAAAAGATCCAGAAGCACTTCATTGCCGTCGTAGATATAGGTGGAAGCATCATCAAACAATGTGTTTCCCGTGATCTGTATTTCGCCTAAGGAAATCAAAACGAAAAGAACAATCAAGGCGACGAACAGGGGAAAATAAAAAAGCTGTTTTTGAAACGTAAATCGAAATAATCCTTTCATTCTTCCACTTCACTCCTTTTTTCGTGTTCATAAAGAAAATAGACGAAACAAATGAGAACAAACAATTGAATAATCACATAGCGATAACTGTAGATATCCATAACATAGATTCCCAAAATATTAAAGGAATTCCAAATTCGGCTTTTGGTGAGAAAGGCGAAAGTTTCAAGGATTTTATTCTGTCCGATCAGACAGACCGGAACAAAAAGATAGCTAAATGCGGGAAGCTTTAATTTTCTTGCCAACAACGCTCCCAAAATCCCCAGGACGACACCATATGCCCCGATCAGAAGAATTTGATGAAAAAGAGCATGGGGATGAATAAAAACAAAGGGCAATCGGTCTATACCGCCCTGCAACTCCACAATATATCGCCCCGGCCCGAAATGACCTATACGCAAATACAGAATCAAAAGATAAAGAAGCAGGGGGAAAATCACCGAACAGCCGGAAATCAAACCGCTGATCAAAAGCTTGCGCCGTTCATAGATTCCTTTTTTGCCCGTGCGCAGATTCATCATCGGCGCAAAACCTGCGGACAGTTCCGTAGCATATTCCACAATATATGGAATGCCGACCCAAAAAGGCCACAGCCATAAAGCGTAGTTCATCAGTGAACTCCAATAAATATTCACATAACCGTTGACGGAATATTCCATTCCCCGCAATAAATACTCCGGAGGGACTTGCCCGTGTGTCTCCAAGGACAGCAGCGCATTCCTGCCGGAAGCATAAAGAACCAAAGTGATGATGACAACACCCAACCAGAATATCGGATGAAAAAACGCCCGTTTCCATTCATTTTTCATATGATTCACCATTCCTCACTATATTTTAAATGATTTGTCGGGTTTATTTCGCTGCCGTTGCGGATGGTTGAACGCGGCTTTTCGGAAAAATTTTTCCGCCCGACGGTTTTCGTAAAAAAAGAGGGGACGAAAAAAGTCCCCCTCTTTTTGTTTTCTATCTTCCTTCTCTGTTTCGAGCAGCCTTCCAGGGGTCTTCTTCAAGGAGCACGGATACGATTTCCTGTAAGACGGGATCGTTGCAGGGAACCGTTTTTGTCAAGACCTTATAGTCATCCCCGGAATAGAAGAGCACATCCACCGAATCCTGATCGGAAAGCTCTTTGTTTGCCAGTTCCATATAAGGGAAAAAAAAGAGAAAGCGATAGTCCGTGCCTGCAAAAATAAGTCCTTGAGAACGCCCGACCTGATGGGGATCGGGACTTTTCCCGACTTGCTCCCGCTTTAGAAGTTGAAGCACCGAATCTTGCAGTTTCTCCCATTTTTCTTTCGGAAGTTCAAAATGTCTGTGATCCATTTTATACTTGTTTCCCAAGCCTAACTCAACGGAAACTTTCACAATCTCCGGAGGCATCTCCCGAAACGGACCTTTTTTCGCTTCTTCGGATTCTTCGACTTGAGCGTAGATTTTTTCCCAAAAGGCGGCTTGATTCGGATCCTCGGGATCGATACGCATACAATTGCCCTTACGGCACAGATACTCATCTGTACTTTTTTTATCAACCAGGTAGTCATAGGAAAAAGTTTTTCCATTTTGATCCAGGGCAACAAAATGTCCCACCGGAATCATGGCGTCCGGTTCTTTTACGGGGAGGGAAGCTGCGGAACGGTCAAAGTATTGAAGAAAGTCCAATACCACGGGAAAATCCTCTTGGGCAAAGGGATACTCTCTTTCTGCCCCGGATTCTCCTATTATACCCTCCAGGGCAGTCAGCTTACATTCGGATATCGACTTGGGCGAGGAGGCTTCCGATTCGGTTTTTGTACAGGAAGGGATAAAAAGACAAAGAACCGAAAAACTTAAAAGCCATATTAATGAATACTTACTTTTAAGGTTCAAATTTACCGCCTACTCCTATTGTTTTGTCGCGAAGTACTTTTCCCTGACGTTTAATTCCCATTCCTATGAATTTTCCCTGCATTACGCCACCCCCATCACGATAAAAAGTGTATGCAGGATTGTACAATCCATGCACTGTGGTCGGATTGCTTAAAGTAGTGTAAAACAAGACTTTCTTTTCAGCCCAAATGGTAAAATACTCATCCACAAAACTTCCATTGTAATTAATATAAGTTAAATAGGCATACAGAGCGGGTTCGGCATCGGGTTTTCTCTCGGGAGAGGTATGCTCTACTTCCGGTCCCCCCTGATAGTATAGTGAAAACTCAAAACCTTGTTCCCTTGCAAATGCTGTGCTTAACGGCAAGCTTATCAGCAGGGTCAACAACAATACCGACAGAATTTTTTTTGTGTTCATAACAATCCTCCTTATAAAATATTTGGTACATTATAATGCTAACAGAAATTATTCTAAGAGTCAAGAAAATATAATAATAAAAAAATAAAAACAAGATGAGTATATTAAATTTATTTATATTTAGAAACTATTTGACCGGGATTGGATTTGGAGACTTGAATTTCGGGATCTTTTCTTCGCATAAACTTCACTCCTTTGCAGGGCTTAAGGATATCTTAAGAAAAAAATTAAGACAAAGTTCGGGGGAAGGAGTATAATAATAGCGGAAATGAGGTGCAGATATGGAGAAAAAAGCGGTGATGTTGGTCAACGATTTGCCGGGCGTGACAAAGGTGGCTTTGGGAGCGATGATTCCCATTTTATCGTATATGGGATTTTCCGTTCACAATCTGCCCACGGCATTGGTCTCCAACACTTTGGATTATGGGGATTTTCATCTGCTGGATACCACGGAATATATGAAAGAGGCCATTCAGGTGTGGAAACGTTTAGGTTTTCAAATGGATTCCATTGCCACGGGTTTTATTTCATCGGAAAAGCAAATTCCCCTCATTGAAGAATTGATTGACAACAACAGAGAAAAAAATCCTTTTATCATGGTGGATCCCATTATGGGAGATCACGGTTCACTATACAACGGTTTGTCGGAAAATTTGATTCCTCTGATGCAAAATATGGTCAAAAAATCGCATGTGACTTTGCCCAATTTAACCGAGGCTTATTTTTTGACCGGAAGAAAAGAAGCGAAAGATAAAGTGGAAAGTGAAAAGGAATTGAAAGAATTGGGAGAAGGTTTGTCGGACTTGGGTGCACAAAGCTATCTGATCACCAGCGTGATCACGCCTGGGGGAAGGCATTGTATTTATGGCTATGACCATGTGGAAAAACGGAATTTTACGGTGGATTATGAATATATTCCCGTTAATTTTCCCGGCACGGGCGATGTGTTTTCCGCCGTGCTTTTGGGGAATTTGCTAAGAGGAAAAAATTTGGAATGCTCTGCAAGAAAAGCCTCCGATTTTATTTATCGTGCCATTTTGGGCAATCGGGAATTTACGAAAGATACAAGAGACGGATTATTTATCGAGAATCATTTAAAGTTATTGAGAGGAGCAGGAGAAGCATGCTGAAGGAAGGAATGAAATACAGGGAAGAAGTTGAAGTGAACCGGGAAATGACGGCTGAGAGATTAGGAAATAAGGGTGTTCCTGTTTTTTCGACGCCCGAAATGCTTGCCTTTTTAGAACGCACCTGTCGTCACTGTGTAGAGCCGGAACTGGAACAGGGTTTAGGAACGGTCGGGATTTCCGTTGAGTTAAACCATTTGGCTTCGACACCTATCAGAATGCAAGTTCGTTGTGAATGCGAGCTTACGGAAATTCATAACAAGCGTTTGGTTTTTCAAGTAAAATTATTTGATGAGAAAGAACTGGTAGGAAAAGCGAAACATGAACGCTATATCGTTTCACCGGATGCACTAAAAGCGAAAATTGCGGACAAAATACGACGTCATCAAAAAGAAGAAAATGAATCCGAAAAAAATGGAAATTCCGGCACCTGTTGTTAAGGGGGCAAGCAGTGAATTTTACGGGGGCGATCAAAATTGGAGTGATAAACTCCGATACAACGGCTGTGCGGTTATTTTAGCAAGCAATATTTTTTATACGCAAACGAACAATTTGTCAGAAAGTAGGAAAGTCGTCGATCAATCTGAATTTCTAACATTTGCGGAAGAATTAAAAGATATTCTTCGACCGGGAATTTTCGGATTGCCTTTTATGACTCTTTTTGCAAAACGCTTTGGAAAATTTTTAAAAAATCGGGGCATGACATTGAGAAGTGAACCTTTTGTTCAACCTTGGACACAGGAAAATATAGAAACTTTTATACGCACGATTTTGGAGAAAAAAGGCAGCGTTGCAATGCTCCACTGGCATTGTATTCCAAAAAGTATTCTATCCGGACATTGGGTGATGGTCACAGGCATAGAAGAAAAGTCCGGAGAAAAATATTTCATTATATCCACATGGGGAATGCGAATACTCTTTCCTATGGAGAAAGTTCTTCGCACCAAGACTTTGCACCGGGCTATGCGTGGATTTTTTATCGAGCGGGAGTAGAGTATAGAACAAACGGACTGAAACAGATGAAAGCCTGTTCGCATAAGCATCGGGGCAAAACGGAGAAAAGCTTTCCGAACGAACAAGGATCTGTTAAACGCCGACAGCTTTACCGGAGAATACAGGAAGATCAGACCGTAGCGGCTTAGTTGTTGCGGTCTTTTTGTATCGTATCCTTTAAAAGGGAGGACGGCGCTCCAAAGGATAAGGAAATGAAACCCTTGAAAAAGTTATAGCCTTCATGTCGGTTTTGAAAAAACACTTGTTAAAAATGTTATGATATGTATACATTAGGTTTATAAAAGTATAAATAAGAGGCGGATATATGATTTTGAGGTCACAATTTATGACCTCAAGAAGAATGAACCGGTCGCAAAATGCGGTCTTAAGTGAAGGCAATACTCATGGCGGAAGACGATATTATCTTAACACCAAGACACATTACAGATAGTATTGATTTTCTTCCGGATGAAGAATAAGCCCGTTTATTTAAAAGGTTTTAGAAAAATTTAAGACATATGGAGGCTTTTACATGAACAAGCAACAGTTAGCCGCAAAGATTTGGGAGTCTGCAAATAAAATGCGTTCCAAAATCGAGGCAAACGAATATAAAGACTACATTCTGGGCTTTATATTCTATAAATTCCTTTCTGAAAAGGAAGTAAAGTATTTAAAAACCAATGACTGGACAGATGAATATCTTCCCGAATTAAAAGAGGAAGATACAGAAACGGTTATCAGCATACAGAAAAACTTAGGATACTTTATATCTTATGAAAATTTATTTTCCACTTGGCTTTCTAAAGGCAAAGATTTTAGTGTTCAGGATGTTCGTGATGCTCTGTCTGCATTTAGTCGTCTAATCAATCCTACTCAAAAGAAAGTATTTGACGGTATTTTTGACACATTACAAACGGGACTTAGTAAATTAGGGGATAGTGCAGCTTCGCAGTCAAAATCTATCAGTGATCTTATCTATCTTATCAAAGATATTCCGATGGACGGCAAACAAGGATATGATGTGCTGGGATTTATTTATGAATATTTAATTGAAAAATTTGCAGCGAATGCAGGGAAAAAAGCGGGTGAGTTTTATACGCCTCACGAAGTATCCCTTCTGATGTCTGAAATTGTTGCGGAACATCTGAAAAACAGAGAGAAAATTGAGATTTTTGATCCTACAAGCGGTTCAGCCTCACTGCTTATTAACATCGGAAAGAGTGCGTCCAAGTATATCGAGGGGAAAAATAAAATAAAGTATTATGCTCAAGAGCTAAAACAAAATACGTATAACCTCACTCGTATGAATTTGGTGATGCGCGGGATTGAAGCGGACAATATTGTCACTCGAAATGGAGATACTTTGGAAGATGATTGGCCGTACTTTGACGAAAACGATCCGACCCAAACATATAATCCGCTTTATGTCGATGCGGTTGTATCCAATCCGCCTTATTCCCAAGGCTGGAATCCTTCGGATAAAGAGACCGATCCTCGTTATGCGGGATATGGGCTTGCCCCAAAGGGAAAGGCGGATTATGCTTTCTTGTTGCATGACCTTTATCATATCAAGCCTGACGGCATTATGAATATTGTTCTTCCGCATGGTGTTTTATTCCGTGGCGGAGAGGAAGGCGAAATTCGTAAAAATTTAATTGAGAAGAATAAAATTGATGCCATCATCGGGCTTCCTGCAAATATCTTTTACGGCACAGGGATTCCGACCATTGTGATGGTTTTGAAACAAAAAAGAACGAATACCGATGTGCTTATTATTGACGCCTCAAGAGGATTTGTAAAAGAAGGAAAAAATAACAAACTAAGAGCATCGGATATTAAGAAAATCGTGGATGTTGTAACTCGGAGAGAAACGAAAGAAAAATTCTCACGAGTTGTCAGTCGTGATGAAATTAGAAGAAACGACTACAACCTTAACATTCCGAGATATGTTGATTCTTCCGACAAGGCGGAGTCTTGGGATATTTATGCTTCCATGTTTGGAGGGCTGCCGATTTCAGAAATTAACGAGCTTGGTGAGTATTGGACAGCGTTTCCAACGCTTAAAACTGCTCTTTTAGAAAAAACGACAGGCGAGTACTTTCGGATTGTTGCCGCAGACATAAAAAAAACAGTTAAGGAACATAGTAATGTACAGGCATTTGAACAAAGTTTCAAAAACGCGTTCGGAAATTTTGATGAGTATCTGTATAACGAATTGATTGCGAACATGGATACACTCGGGATCTCAAAGACAGAGGAAGTTTTATCCTCCGATATTTTTGCAAGACTAAAAGGTATTCCTCTTATAGATAAGTATACAGCATATCAATTGCTTGATGATGATTGGACGAAAATTGCCATAGACTTGGAAATTCTTCAGACAGAAGGCTTTGAGGCGGCAAAAGTTGTTGACCCGAATATGGTCGTCAAAAAGAAAGGAAATTCTGAACAGGAAGTACAGGAAGGCTGGAAAGGACGTATTATTCCGTTCGACCTTGTGCAAAATACATTACTTTCAGACGAAAAGCAGAGGGTACAGCAAAAAGAAAACAGACTGTCCGAAATCACTTCCGAGTATGAAGAGCTTTTTGATACGCTGACCGAAGAAGAAAAAGAGACAGACTATGTAAATGAGGATAGCTTTGTATTTGCCGAAGTTAAGAAAGCGCTGAAACTTAAGGATATTGAACCGGAAACAAAGAAAAAACTAAAAGCCGCCTTCGCATTAAATACAGAAGAAAAGGCATTAAAGTCGGAGATTAAAACGGAAAGTGCATTATTAGAAGAAAAAACAAAAGAAACCATAGAAAGTCTGTCTGAGGAACAGGTCATTGAACTGCTTAAGGAAAAATGGATACATCCGCTGCTTCGGAATTTAATGCAGCTCCCGGACGGCATTGTCTCGGAATTGGTCACCAAACTCGAAGTGCTTGCCAAAAAATACGAAACGACCTTTGCCGAGGTGGAACGACAAATTGAAGAGACGGAAAAAGAACTTTCTTCAATGATGGACGAGCTCGAAGGCAGTGAATTTGACCTGCTCGGACTTCAGGAATTCAAGAAGCTTCTCGGAGGGGAAACACATGACGGAAACTAAAAAAAGACCGGACATTCGATTTGCCGGATTCGAAGATGACTGGGAACAGCGGAAGTTGGGAGAACTATTCAATTTCCATTATGGAGATGGAAATAATAATCCAAGTAATGGCGGACAGTATCCTGTTTTCGGTGCGGGTGGTATTCAAGGTGGCTACACAAAATACAATGCTGAAAACTCTGTGATAATAGGTCATATGGGAGATGCAGGCTGTGTTTCTTGGGGCGAAGGCAAACACTTTGTAACCTATAATGGCACTATTACCAAGCCAAAAGACGATGTTTTCTCTGCAAAATTCGGATACTACCTATTATTAAATATGAATTTGAGAAAATATCGTGGTGGAAGTGGATTACCATTTTTGACCTATGATATGTTGACCGAAATGGAAACTAAATGTTCTAATTCAAAAATGGAAACTCAAAAAATAGCGGATTATTTTCATCACCTTGACCACCTTATTACCCTTTATCAGTGTAAGGTGGACAAATTGACCGCTGTCAAAAAATCGATGCTTGAAAAAATGTTTCCGAAAAATGGTAAAAATATTCCTGAAATTCGTTTTAAGGGTTTTACGGAAGCTTGGGAACAGCGTAAGGTTACTGAGCTTGGAGAAATATATATTGGATTAGTAACTACAATGACATCTCATTATACCGACCAAGGGGCTTTACTTATAAGAAATTCAGATATAAAAGATGGCTGTTTTGAGTTTGGAGATGATCCGATTTATCTTGACGATGATTTTGCAAAACAAAATGCTTCAAGAAAACATAGGGTTGGTGATGTGATTACAGTACATACAGGCGATATAGGAACTTCTGCGGTAATTAGTGAAAAAGAGGCTGGTTCCATAGGTTTTGCTACGATTGTTACGCGCCCCAATAAAGATATAATTACATCAGATTATCTATGCATCTATCTCAATACAGATACACATAAAAACTTTGCTATGAATATTTCGACTGGTGATGGAAGAAACAATTATAATCTGAAAGATTATTACGAATGTGTTGTTCCTGTACCAAGTTTGGATGAGCAGAACAAGATTAGTGACTTTATTAAGAACATAAACCACCTTATCACTCTTTATCAGCATAAGCTTACAAAACTGAAAAATATCAAGAAATCGATGCTGGAAAAGATGTTTGTTTAGGAGGAAAGGCGAAAATGGATAAGTTGATCTTATTTCACGGCGCTTCGGACAAAATCGTAGTATATTGAAAGTTAGGAGGAATTACAATGGTTTTTAATAAAGAGTCAGATTTTGAAGAGGCTTTAATTAAAATCTTATCCGAGAAAGGGTGGGAAAAAGAAGTCTTGAAAAACTACTCTGAAAAAGATTTGCTTAGGAATTGGGCAGATATTCTTTTTGAAAATAACAGAGATATTGATCGATTAAACGATTATCCTCTGACTGACAGTGAGATGCAGCAAATATTAGAGCAGATTGAGGCACTTAGAACACCCTTAAAATTAAACGGATTTATCAATGGTAAAAGTGTTTCTATCGTTCGGGATAACCCGGATGATAGCTTGCACTTCGGCAAAGAGGTCAGTCTTAAAATATATGACCGCATGGAAATCGCAGCCGGTCAAAGCAGATACCAAATTGTACAGCAGCCGAAATTTTCTGCTAAGTCAAAACTGCTTAATGACCGTCGTGGAGATTTAATGCTTCTCATAAACGGTATGCCGGTCATTCATATTGAACTAAAAAAGAGTGGTATACCGGTCAGTCAAGCCTATCATCAAATTGAAAAATACTCGCATGAAGGTGTTTTTACAGGGCTATTTTCACTTGTCCAGATTTTTGTTGCTATGGAGCCGAAAGAAACAGTATATTTTGCAAATCCCGGTCCTGACGGCAAGTTCAATCCGGATTATTATTTTCATTGGGCAGATTTTAATAATGAGCCAATCAATGAATGGGCTAAGGTAGCCTCGACACTTCTTTCTATTCCTATGGCTCATCAACTGATCGGATTTTATACAGTTGCCGATGATTCCGATGGTGTTCTTAAGGTAATGCGCAGTTATCAGTATTTTGCGGCAAGTGCTATTTCAGATAAAGTTGCCAAGGCAAAATGGGAAGGAAATAATCAGCTCGGCGGTTATGTATGGCATACGACAGGGTCCGGAAAGACCATGACGAGTTTTAAATCGGCGCAGCTGATTGCCAGTTCAAAAGATGCAGATAAAGTTATTTTTTTAATGGACAGAATTGAACTTGGGACACAGTCTCTTAAAGAATATCGGGGATTTGCTGATGAAAATGAGGATGTTCAAGCAACAGAAAATACGAATGTGCTTGTCAGCAAGCTTAAAAGCTGTAATCCTGCCGATACGCTGATTGTTACTTCCATTCAAAAAATGAGTAATATCAAAGATGAGACAGGTGGGCTAAATGCCCGGGATATTGCGATGATAAGCGATAAACGGATTGTGTTTATTGTTGATGAAGCTCATCGTTCTACATTCGGAGATATGCTCATTACAATTAAAAATACTTTTCCTAAGGCAATGTTTTTCGGTTTTACAGGAACACCTATTCAAGATGAGAACCGGAAAAAGAAAAATACCACGACAACGGTTTTTGGCAATGAATTGCATAGGTACAGCATTGCGGACGGAATAAGGGATAAGAATGTGCTGGGGTTCGACCCGTACAAAGTTTTAACCTTTAAAGACAAAGATGTCCGCAAAGTTGTGGCACTTGAAAAAGCCAATGCAAAGACTGAAGAGGAAGCAATTTCAGACCCCGCCAAGAGTAAAATATATTATAAATATATGGATGCGGGCAGGGTGCCGATGGCGGGACATTTTGATAAGAAAGGAAAGTACATTACGGGCATAGAAGATTATATCCCTAAGACTCAATATCAGACCGAAGAACATACTAAAACCGTTGTAAAGGATATAGAGGAGAATTGGCTGACGCTTAGCAGAGGAAGTAAATTTCACGCTATCTTTGCGACAAGCAGTATACAGGAAGCGATTGACTATTATCGCTTGATGAAAAGCGAGCTTCCGCACCTTAAAATTACAGCACTGTTTGATTCAAGCATTGATAATAATGAAGATGCCCGGTCTAAAGAGGATGGGCTTGTAGAGATTATTGAGGATTATAACTCACTTTACGGACAGGATTTTACCATTCCTACATTCCATAAAATGAAAAAGGATATTGCTTCCCGTTTGGCCCATAAGAAACCTTATGAACGAATTGAAAATGAACCGGAGAAGCAACTGGACTTGCTGATTGTCGTCGATCAGATGCTTACAGGTTTCGACTCGAAATGGATCAACACGTTATACTTGGATAAGGTTATTGAGTATGAAAATATTATTCAGGCTTTTTCCCGCACGAATCGACTGTTCGGACCGGATAATAAGCCGTTCGGCACCATTCGTTACTATCGAAAACCGCATACAATGGAGAGCAATATAAATGCTGCTGTAAAGCTTTATTCAGGAGATAAACCGCTCGGATTATTTGCCTGGCATCTTATAGAAAATTTAAAGGAAATCAATCGGCTTTTTGAAAATATTTTTGATATTTTTGAGAGTGCAGGAGTTTTAAATTTTGAAAGATTGCCATCAGATATAGATGCCTGCAAAAAATTTGCAAAAGATTTTAAAGAGTTCAATACTTTCTTGGAAGCCGCAAAAATTCAGGGATTTAAGTGGAGTATATCTTCTTATCGGGACGACACGACGGGAGAGAATCTTGATGTAGCAATTGATGAAAAGACTTACTTAATTTTAGTTCTTCGTTACAAAGAATTGACAGGAGGAGGTTCCGGTTCCGGTGATGATGACGTGCCATATGACTTGGTCGGATATATTACGGAAATCGACACCGGCTTGATTGATTCAGATTATATGAACTCCAGGTTTGATAAATACATTAAATTATTAAATGGAAACGGAGCAAGCACGGGGGATGTTGAAAAGGCCGAGACGGAGCTTCATAAGACCTTTGCAATGCTAACACAAGAGGAACAGAAATATGCAAATATATTCCTACATGACATTCAAAGGGGAGATGTTGAAATTACTTCCGGAAAAGCACTGCGGGATTATATCAATGAGTATTTATTAAAAGCGAAGAAGGACCAAATCCACCGTGTTTCTGTTCACCTCGGAGTGGACGAAAATAAGTTAAGAGCTATGATGAGTTTAAAGCTTGTTGAAAGCAATTTAAACGAGTTCGGTAGATACGATGAACTAAAGCAGACTATAGATAAGAAGAAGGCAAAAGATTATTTTGAAAAGATTGAAGGAATAAAAATAATACCGCCAAAAGTTATGACTAAGTCTGATATATTGCTTCGTGATTTTATTCTAAGTGGAGGATTTGACATCGAAGTCCCGGTGAACGAAGCATAAGAAATTCATTTCAAGAGCCAAGTTTTTATCTTGGCTCTTCTTTTAAATAACTTGGGAACGGCGTAAGGTTGGAGATTTACTTGTGGAACGCAATCAGCAAGCACCGATATATAAGCGAGCATCCTTTTTGTGCAAAAAAATTCTCTGTCTTCTGTGAGATATTTTTTTCTAAAAGATAGCGTTTTCATGCAGTTTTCAGAGCGCTGAAAGAATGATACAATAAATGCGTAAAAATATTTTATAAGGAGGAAAGAGAATGACGGAACTGAGTAAAGGCGGTTTCTTTGAAAGAAGATTTCGCCTAAGTGAAAGAAAAACGGATGTTAAAACCGAGTTTTTAGCAGGATTGACCACATTTATGACCATGTCCTATATCTTGGCGGTCAATCCGAACATGCTGGCTCAAACGGGAATGGACAAGGGCGGCGTATTTACGGCGACGATTGTGGCTTCCGTATTTGCCATGCTAGTGATGGGTTTTTATGCAAATTTACCTTTTGCATTGGCACCGGGAATGGGTCTAAACGCATTTTTCACCTATACCGTTGTTTTGGACAGAGGGCATAGTTGGCAATTTGCATTGACCGCAGTATTTATTGAAGGTATTATTTTCATTTTGATGAGTTTCTTTAATGTAAGAGAAGCTATTTTCAATGCAATTCCCATGAGTTTGAAAAAAGCCGTGTCCGTAGGGATCGGTTTGTTTATTGCATTGATTGGTTTTGTAAACGCAGGAGTCATATCTTCGGGAGCAGGTACTATTTTAAGTTTGGGTAATTTGTTGACGCCGGGCGTATTGGTCACTTTTGTCGGTCTTTTGGTGATGGCGCTTTTAATGGCGAAAAAAGTTAAGGGAGCATTGCTTTATGGAATTATTATCTCCACCGTTTTGGCTTTGATTTTAGGTGTAACGCATGCACCTGAGAACGGATGGATACAAGCGCCGCCTTCCTTGTCGGGGGTAGCTTTCAAATTGGAGTGGAAACAAATTTTCACTTGGGATATGTTTGCCATCACGTTCACCTTCTTGTTTGTAGACCTTTTTGACACCGTAGGAACTTTAGTCGGTGTAGCGTCCAAAGCCGATTTGCTCAATGAAAAGGGTGAACTTCCGAAAGCGGGTCCGGCATTGTTTGCCGATTCAGTGGGAACGACTGTAGGCGCATTGCTGGGAACCAGCACCGTAACCACCTTTGTGGAATCCGCTTCCGGTGTAACCGACGGCGGACGTACGGGATTGACCTCATTAAGCGTTGCGTTCTTTTTCCTCATCAGCTTATTCTTATTCCCGCTATTTTCCATCGTGCCGGCACAAGCAACGGCGCCGGCTTTGATTATGGTGGGTTTGTTTATGATGACCCCCATCAAAGATATTCCTTTTGAGGATTATACGGAATCCGTTCCCGCTTTTTTGACCATTGTCATGATGCCCTTTGCTTACAGCATTGCGGAAGGCATTGCCTTCGGAATGATGAGCTATGTATTGATCAAAGTGATCTCCGGAAAACACAAAGATGTTTCCCTATTGATGTATATTTTGGCATTTATCTTCTTAGCTCGAATCATAGCACCCGTATTCGGAATGTAAATTTCAAAGAGAATCCGTCGAAATCCTTCGGCGGATTTTTTATGGGTTGAAACTTTTTATATGGGGATTTTTTCCAAAGATAGGGGAAAGAGGGAAGAACTGTTGGACAGAAGAGTACGAAAAGCAAAAGCGGGAGATAAATCCTTTGCTTCTCGAATTTGTGAAAGATGCCTCTCTTTTGAAGATGGAATTTAAGAACCGGATGCAAAGCTTATCGAAGGGAATGAAAGATAAAAAGCATCTTCCTATCGGTTTATCCAAGCCGATGGAAAGATGCTTTTTTTATAGATTATTTTCAAAAATTTGAGCGTTATCGAAACTGTGCAGTCTTAAGTACCATTTGGCCGCATCCAATAAGGCTTCTTGGGGAACCAATCCCACGATTTCCGATTCGCTGACGGTGACGCCGTAATTTTCAGCTTCTCGTTTTATAAATTCAAAAGCGTGGTATAAAGAACTTTTTTTAAAGTCCACCATATTCATGGATACCTCCACACAAGCTCTTTCCCGACTCATGAATCCAAGAGCTTTGATGGAAGAAAAGCCTCCGTTTTTGGCGCGGATGCGGAAAGCAATTTTTTTTGCCACGGAAATATTCGTGGTGTTTAAATAGATATTATAGGCGATAAGAAAAGGACGAGCACCGATGGCGGTCACACCGGCAGTTCCAAGTTCCGTGGGACCGAAGTTCGGTTTCCATTCGGGGCGCTTCATTTTTTCTGCCATGCCCTCGTATTCCCCACGGCGAATGTCCGCTAAATTTTTGCGATAGGGGGCATTGGCTGCGGCTTCATAAAGATACACGGGAATATTTAATTCTTCCCCCACTCGCTTACCCAAGCTTTTGGCATATTCCGCGCATTCATCCATGGTCATGTCCGAGATGGGAACGAAGGGACAAACATCGGTCGCTCCCATACGGGGATGTTCTCCTTTATGAACGGTCATATCAATAAGCTTTGCGGCTTCCTGAATGGCAAGAAAAGCAGCTTCGCTGACAGCTTCCGGCTCCCCGACAAAAGTGGTTACGCTTCGATTTTGGCTGGCGTCCATAGAATAATCCAAAAGACGGACGCCGGGCACACTGCGAATTTGATTTAAAATCTGTTCCAATTTTTCCTTGTCTTGTCCAAGACTGAAATTGGGCACACATTCCATAAGCTTAGGCAAGGTTCTTCACCGCCTTTAACGCACTTTCATAATCCGGATGATTGGTATTTTCAGCGACGATTTCCATATATCGAATGATATTGTTTTCATCCAAAACAAAGATGCTGCGGTTTAACAGACGAAGTTCTTCAATCAAAACTCCATAAGCCTCTCCGAAAGAGGCGTCTTTGTGATCGGAGAGCATCATTACTTTGTCAATGCCCTGTACTGCACAAAAACGTCCCAGGGCAAAGGGAAGATCCATGCTGATGCTTAAAATGGCGATATCTTTTAATTTGCTTGCTTCTTCGTTAAAACGTTTGGTTTGCAATTCACATACGCCGGTATCCACGGAGGGAACGGCACTGACGATTTTAATTTTTTCAGAGACCTCCTTTAGCGTAAAGGGCGTCAAGTCCTGTTTTAGAGCGACAAAATCCGGCGCTTTATCGCCTACATTCAGTTTTTTTCCGAGCAAAGTAACGGGTTTTCCGCCCATGGCGGTTTCCTGTCTTTTTTCCATCCTTCAATTCTCCTCTCCATTTAAATGTATAAATTGTATTTACCCAATTCATTCCGCTTAAAAACTGAAAAAGCTTGAGAGATTCTCCTTTGTATAAAAGAAAGATATCGGGTATAATAAATTAAACTTTTATAGTTTCTTTGGAATAAGGAAATTGGGAAAGGAGATGTCGTCCATGTATTTTTTATTGGGAATCCTTTTGATCTATATCGTCGGAAAATTAATCCGTATTCCGATTAAAATTATCGGAAAACTGATTATGAACGGACTTGTCGGTTGTTTGTTATTGCTCTTTTTTAATTTTTTCGGCAGCAGTCTTGGGATTACTTTACCGATTACAAAATTAAGTGCTGTTATTGCAGGCTTTTTCGGATTGCCCGGCATTGCTGTAATGCTGATTTTTCGCTATTTTTTATAAGAAAACTTGAAAAATAAAGGCTAATAGTGTATAACTATATTATTGAATTAAGCAAAGAGGAGGAACTATTTTGGCTGATATTAAATTAAACGCAACTCTGCGTGAAGAAAAGGGTAAGAACAGAGTTGATAAATTAAGGGCGGACAAACAAATCCCGGCTGTTATTTACGGCAAAGGGAAAGAAAATGTAATGATTACTTTGAATGCGAAGGAATTGGAAAAAGTATATGGTGAAGCCGGTGGAACAACTATCGTGGACATCGTAATGGATGGAAAGAATATCCCGGTTCTTTTTAAAGAGGTTCAAAAGCATCCTTTCAAAAATCAATTTTTACACATCGATTTATACGCAATCAATATGAACGAAGTTCTTCGTTTAATGGTTCCGGTAACTCTGACCGGTCGTGATGATATCCGTGCGGATCAACCTTTTGTTTTGATTCAGGGAATCAATGAAATTGAAATTGAATGCTTACCGGCGGATATTCCGGAAACCGTAGAATATGATGTGTCCGGTATTAATTTTGAAACGCCTGTATTTGTAAAAGATTTAGCTGTATTCAATGACGAAAAAATTACCGTGCATACAGACGGAGAAGAAATGATTGCAAGTCTTTCCATTCCTCAAGAAGAAAGCGAGGCGGAAACGGAAGAAACAATTTCTGCAGCAGATGTACCGGTTATCGGTGAAAACGAAACGGAAGAATAAGAAGACAGACCCGGTGAATAAACCGGGTTTTCCTTATTTATAAGGGGTATGGAAGATGAAAATACTATTGGTCAATGACGATGGAATCGATTCTCAGGGTATTTTGGATTTGGGCATCGCCTTACAAAAGGAGCATGAAATAACCATTGTAGCGCCCGATAAAGAACGCAGCGGAAGCAGCCATTCCATTACAATTTATGAAAATTTAGTTATGGAACCCCGTGAATTCAATGATTTTTCAGGAAAAGCCTGGAGTATAAACGGAACACCGGCGGATTGTACCAGAGTAGGTTTGGAATATCTTTCCAAAGGTGTGGATTTGGTCATCTCGGGGATCAATCGAGGATATAATGCAGGGATTGATACACTTTATTCCGGTACGGTCAGTGCCGCCTTGGAAGCTCATATTTATGGAAAAGCCGCTATGGCGGTATCGGCGGAATATTTACATGACAAGGAAGAGACCAACTATCTGTTGGCTGTGGAAGAAACCGTTAAATTGGTACAGCGCTTGGGCAGTCGTATGGTTCAAGAGCGGATGCTGTTGAATTTTAATATTCCCTATGCGTTAACATCCGGTGAAATTAAAGTTTGCTCCGTGGGAGATCCGGTATTCTATAAATATTTTGTCGGGGAAGAAGAAGGACAGGAAGCGTTGATTGCCAAAGGTCGTATTGAAAGGAAATTGACCTCGGATACAGATCGCTATTATTTGGAACGAGGCTATATGACTTTAAGTCCCATGGAATACAACTTTACCGATCGAGAAGCCCTCAAAGATTTGCATCGAATCTTTTTTTGAGCTGGAATTTTGCTTGAAGTGTTGCGAATACTTTGATATAATCAACACAAAAGCGGGGGATTGTGATGGTGAAAAAGAAAGCTGTTCAATTAAATAAAAAGGGATGAAAACACGATAAATAGTTATCGTGTTTTTTACTTTATTTTTGTACCGCGGCACAGGAGGAAGAAAATGATAAAAATTCGGGGAAATGCTTTGACCTTGGAACAATTTATTGCCGTAACACGAGATTTTGAAGAAGTGGAGTTGGCGCAGGAAAGTTTGCAACAAGTTCGTGCTGCAAGAGCAATGGTGGATGATTGTGTAAATCGTGAAGCGGCAGTATATGGAATTACCACAGGTTTTGGGAAACTTTGTAATGTCTCTATTCCGAGGGAAGATACCAAAGCATTGCAAAAAAATTTGATTATGAGTCATGCTTGCGGTGTGGGGGAAGTTTTACCGGAAGATGCGGTGCGGGGCATGATGCTTCTTCGTGCCAATAATTTGGTACGCGGATTTAGCGGTGCACGAGAGGAAACAATTCAATGTCTTGTGGATATGCTCAATCAGAGAGTTTATCCGGCGGTCTATGAGCAAGGTTCCTTAGGAGCCAGCGGCGACTTGGTTCCTTTGGCACATATGACCTTGGTGATGTTGGGCTTGGGAGAAGCTTTTGTAGAGGGAAAAAAAGTTTCCGGCAAAGAAGCGATGGAACATGCCGGACTAAGCCCCATTGAATTGTGCGAAAAAGAAGGCTTGGCTATGATTAACGGTACCCAAGCTTTAACTTCCATCGGCGCTTTGGCTACTTATGATGCGATACTTTTGGCTAAATGTTCGGATATTATCGGTGCTTTGACAACGGAAAGTCTTTTCGGTATTATCGATGCCTTTTCACCGCTGGTTTCCATGGTTCGTTCTCATGGGGGACAGGCAGCTACAGGAAGGAATCTCTTACGCCTTTTGGAAGACAGTCGGATGACCACAAGACAGGGAGAACTTCGAGTGCAGGACCCGTACAGCATTCGCTGTATGCCGCAAATTCACGGAGCTTCCAAAGATACCATTTCCTATGTGAAAGAAAAAGTCGAGATAGAAATCAATTCGGTTACGGATAATCCGTTGATTTTCTTCAACGAAGGGGAGATTATCTCCGCCGGTAATTTTCATGGGGAACCGATGGCTCAACCTTTTGACTTTTTAGCAATCGGCGTATCCGAATTGGCAAATATCAGCGAACGTCGTTTGGAGCGATTGGTCAACCCCGCCATGAGTGAAGGACTTCCCCCATTCTTGGCGGAAAAGGGTGGAATGCATTCCGGATATATGATTGCTCAATATGCGGCGGCATCCTTAGTTTCGGAGAATAAAATCTTGGCGCATCCTGCCAGTGTAGACTCCATTCCTTCTTCGGCAGGGCAGGAAGATTTGGTTTCCATGGGAACCGTTGCTGCCCGAAAAGCGAGAAAAATCGTTGCCAATACAAGAAATGTTTTGGCAATTGAATTGTTGATTGCCTGCCAAGCTTTGGATATGCGAGGCGATTTTTCCTTGGGCAAAGGCACGCAAAGAGCCTATGAAATTTTGCGCCGAGAGATTCCTTATTTGGATAAAGATCGGGAACATTATAAAGATATTCACAGGGCGGAAACATTATTGGAAGAGATTTTGACGGAAACGGAAAAAGCCGTCGGGCTTTTGGAAATACAATAGGAGGATGAAATGAATCGTTTAAAGATGGAACAACTGCCGGCGAAAAAAGAATTCCAAACAGGAATTCGTCGAGCTCCCCGCAGAGAATTAAATTTGACGCCAAGAGAAATGCGTTTGGCTGTATCCAATGCCTTGCGTTATATCCCCAAACAGTTTCATGCGGAAATGGCACAGGAATTTATGGATGAGCTGATTGAGCGAGGCAGAATTTACGGTTATCGTTTTCGCCCCGAGGGCAAAATTTTTGCAAAACCCGTTGAAGCGTATCAGGGAAAGACCCTGGAGGGCAAAGCGTTCCAACTGATGATGGACAACAATTTGGATTTTGATGTGGCTCTTTATCCCTATGAATTAGTCACTTACGGGGAGACGGGACAGGTCTGCCAAAATTGGATGCAATATCTGTTGATTCAACAATATCTAAGAGAGATGACGGACACCCAGACTTTAGTGGTGATGAGCGGTCATCCCTTGGGGCTTTTCCCTTCCAAAAAGGAAAGCCCTCGAGTAATTATTACCAATTCGCTGATGGTCGGCTGCTATGACGATCAGGAAAATTGGAAAAGAGCGGCGGCTCTCGGTGTTGCCAATTACGGGCAGATGACGGCAGGGGGTTGGATGTATATCGGACCTCAAGGGATTGTTCACGGCACCTACAATACGCTTTTGAATGCAGGCAGACTGAAATTGGGCTTGGGACAGGAAGAAGACTTAAAGGGAAAACTCTTTATCTCTTCCGGCCTTGGCGGTATGAGCGGGGCACAAGGGAAAGCCGCTCACATTGCCGGAGCCGTAGGCATCATTGCGGAGGTGGACGAAAGTCGTATCAAGACCCGTTTGACACAAGGTTGGGTGGATGCGGTCGCTCAAACAAAAGAAGAAGCTTTTGCCATCGCACAAGAGTATTTGAACAAAAAAGAAGCCAAAGCCGTGGCTTTTCATGGAAATATTGTGGATTTGCTGGAGTATGCGGTGGAAAAAAATATTTTCATTCATCTTTTGTCCGACCAGACCTCCTGTCATGCGGTTTATGACGGCGGTTACTGTCCGTGGAAAATCAGCTTCGAGGAACGCACCCGTATGTTGGCGGAAGATAAAGCGGGATTTGTCGAAGCGGTCAACAGAAGTTTACGCAAACATTATGAGTTGATAAAAACTTTAGTTTCTCGAGGAAGTTATTTCTTCGACTACGGCAACAGTTTTATGAAGTCCGTCTTTGATGCCGGTGTCAAAGAAATCGCCAAAAACGGAGAAAATACTTTGGAGGGATTTGTATTCCCCAGCTATGTGGAAGATATTTTAGGACCGGAACTTTTCGATTACGGCTATGGACCGTTCCGTTGGGTTTGTCTGTCAGGCAAAAAAGAAGACCTTCAAGCTACGGACCGGGCGGCGATGGAATGCATTGACCCGAATCGTCGAGGACAGGATCGAGACAATTATATCTGGATTCAGGATGCACAGAAAAATCAATTGGTCGTGGGCAGTCAAGCCCGTATCCTCTATCAGGACGAACAGGGACGTTTAAAGATTGCGCTCCGATTTAATGAATTGGTCCGGGAAGGAAAAATCGGACCGGTGATGTTGGGGCGTGACCATCACGATACCGGCGGCACCGATTCACCCTTTAGAGAAACTTCCAATATCAAAGACGGATCCAATGTGATGGCGGATATGGCTACTCAGTGTTTTGCCGGAAATGCGGCAAGAGGAATGAGCTTGGTGGCACTCCATAACGGCGGCGGCACCGGAATCGGAAACGCTGTCAACGGAGGCTTCGGCATGGTTCTGGATGGAAGCGAACGTGTAGACGAGATATTGAAACTCTCCATGTCCTGGGATGTGATGGTAGGGGTATCCCGTCGCAGCTGGGCGGGAAATAAGAATTCCCTAAACACGGTGAAAGAATATAATAAACGGGAACAAAATCGGGGAATCATCACCGAACCGGAGATTGCGGACGAAAAACTCATTGAAAGCTTAATCCTTGGAGAATACCATGCAAATTGATGTTTTATTGGAACATATCGGTACTCTCTATACCTTGGAGGGAGAGAAAAGACCTCGCAGCAAAGAGGCGTTAAAGGCGAAAGGTGTTCGAGACGGCGTTGTAGCTGTCTTTGACGGTCAAATTATCTATGGGGGAGCGTATCCTTTGCCGGAGGAAATACAAGCTTCGGAGAATACCCAAAGGGTGGACTGTACCGACAAAGTGGTTACACCGGGACTGATCGACGCTCATACCCATTTGGTGCATGGAGGCAGCAGAGAAAAAGAATTGGCTATGAAAATTGCCGGTGCCGACTATTTGGAAATTTACAATGCGGGACTCGGCATCTATTCCACTCAAAAAGCGACCCGAGAAGCCGACTTTCAAAGCCTTTATGATAAGGCTCGAAAAAGCTTGGACGTGATGCTCGCCCATGGCACCACGACGGTGGAAGCGAAAAGCGGTTACGGCATTTGGGATTTTCAAACGGAAATCAAACAGATGCAGGTGGCTCATCAGCTTAATGCCAATCATCCGGTGGATGTGGTTTCCACATTTATGGGAGCCCATGCGATGCCGGCTAAGTACAAAGAAAATCCGGACGAATTTATTCGGATTTTGACAGAAGAGATGATGCCCTTTGTCAAAGAGGAGCGTTTGGCTGAATTTGTGGACGTGTTTTGTGAGGAAGGCGTCTTTGACATCGAACAGTCTCGAAGGATTTTGACGGCGGCAAAAGAATTGGGCTTCGGACTTAAAATTCACGCCGACGAAATCGTCTCCTTAGGGGGAGCCCAGTTGGCGGCGAAGCTACCCACCCTGAGTGCGGAACATTTAATCGCCGCCAGTGACAAGGGAATTCAAGATATGGCCAAAGCGGGCGTAATCGCCTGCCTTTTGCCCGGCACATCCTTTAATTTGGGAAAGGGAAAATACGCGAAGGCGAGACAAATGGTGGAACAAGGCGTAAGCATAGCTCTTTGCACCGACTATAATCCGGGCAGCTGTCCTACGGAAAATCTTCAGCTTATCATGACCTTTGCAGCCCTCTATTATCGTCTACTCCCTGAGGAAATCCTCACCGCGGTAACCTATAATGCGGCATGCGCCATTGGACGGCAGGAAAAAATCGGCAGCCTTGAAAAAGGCAAAGAAGCGGATCTGATTTTATGGGATGCACCGAATTTAGACTATATCCCCTATCACTTCGGTGTAAATCATGTGGAACGGGTTTGGAAAAAAGGAAAAGAAGTGTGGAGAAAAGCGGAATAAGTTTCCGCTTTTTTTATTTTTGTTCAAATGCTTTTCAAATTTGATGTGGAATAGTATTATAGGTAACAAGAAAGGTGTGATGAGGATGTGTGATGAAAAAACTTTAAAAGCTCAGGAGCAAATCCGGGAGATTTTAGAAAAATATCAATACAATCCGGAGAACTTGATTTCCATTCTTCAAGAGGTGCAGGGAAGATTCGGATATCTTTCCCGGGAAAATCTGGTGTGGATTGGACGAGGATTAAATATATCTCCGGCAAAGGTATTCGGCGTGGCGACCTTTTACACCCAATTTCGATTAAATCCCATCGGGAAGCATTTGATTTTGTTATGCCAGGGAACGGCTTGTCATGTCAACGGCTCGGAGAAGATTCAAAAGGTCATCGAGGAGGAACTTCATATTCACGAGGGAGAGACCACAAAGGACGGCTTGTTCACCTTAAACAATGTGGCTTGTTTGGGTTGTTGCAGTCTGTCGCCGGTTATGATGATTGGAGAGGAAACCTACAGTTCCCTTACGGCGGATAAAGTCAAAAAGATATTGAAAAACTTGGCAGAAGGAGAAGGATCATGAAAAAAGTTGTCGTGGGCTTCGGCAGTTGCGGCAGAGCCGCCGGAGCGGATAAAATTTATGAGAAATTGGAGAATTTCTTGCCGGTTCAATTTGCATTGGAGAAAACCGGCTGCGTAGGGTCCTGCTATCTGGAACCCATTGTGGATATTTACGAAGAAGATAAATTGTCCCGACGTTTTGTCCATGTGCAAGGAGAAGACGTGGAAGAGATTCTCTCTTTTCTTCAAGGAGGCGAAGCGAATTTAGGGCTTCCTTCCGTGGAAGACGAAAAAGCCATGGCGACTCAGGTGCGTGTGGTTTTGGAAAATTGCGGAATCATCAATCCGGAAAAAATTGAAGAATATTTGAAGAAAGAAGGATATGTAGGCTTAAAAAAAGCCCTTTCCATGACCGAAGAAGAAGTCATCGAGGAGATGAAAACCTCCGGGCTTCGAGGACGGGGCGGCGCCGGATTTCCCACATGGTTTAAGTGGGATGCGGCACGAAAGGCAAAAAGCGACAAAAAATATATCGTCTGCAATGCGGACGAAGGAGACCCGGGTGCGTTTATGGATCGTGGGATTATGGAAGGAGACCCCCATCGCCTTTTGGAAGGGATGTTAATTTGCGCCTATGCGGTCGGTGCGCAGGAGGGAATGATTTACGTGCGTGCCGAATATCCTCTGGCAGTGCAAAGACTGAAAATTGCCATGGAGCAAGCGGAGGAAAAGGGCTATTTAGGCAATCGAATTTTGAACAGCGACTTTTCTTTTCGTCTGCGCATCAAAGAGGGAGCGGGCGCCTTTGTCTGCGGTGAGGAAACGGCGTTAATTGAATCCTTGGAGGGGAAACGGGGCATGCCCCGTTTAAAACCGCCCTTCCCGGCACAAAAAGGCTTTCGGCAAAGTTCAACCAATATCAACAATGTGGAGACCTTTGCCAATGTACCCTGGATTTTTCGTCACGGAGCAGAAGAATTTGCCAAATTTGGTACGGAAAGCTCCAAGGGAACCAAGGTTTTCGCCCTGACGGGAAAAATCAAAAAAGGAGGACTGGTGGAAGTCCCCATGGGAACGACCATTCGCCAAATCATCTATGAGATCGGCGGAGGCATCAAAGAAGACAAAAGATTTAAAGCGGTGCAAATGGGCGGTCCTTCCGGCGGATGTTTGCCGGAAAGTTTGTTGGATTTACCCATTGACTATGAATCCATCGTCCAAGCAGGCGCCATGATGGGCTCCGGAGGCATGGTGGTCATGGATGAAGAGACCTGTATGGTGGATATGGCTCGATTCTTTTTGGACTTTACCCGCAAGGAATCCTGCGGCAAATGCATTCACTGTCGCATGGGCACCAAGCGACTTTTGGAGACCTTGGAACGCATCACAAAAGGACAGGGTCGGGAATCGGATTTGGATTTGCTAAAAGAATTGGGAGAAGAAGTCAAGGCGGGCTCTCTTTGCGGACTGGGACAGACGGCGCCCAATCCCATACTGTCCACCATGCACTATTTCTATCCCGAATACGAAGCCCATGTCAAAGAAAAAGCCTGCCCGGCGCATCATTGCCAGGCACTATTACAGTATAAAATTTTGGACAATTGTATTGGCTGCGGACAATGCCTGCGCAATTGTCCGGTCGGAGCCATCCGCGGAGAACGACGGGAGCGCCATTTTATCGATGAGGAAATCTGCATTGCCTGTGGCGTATGTTACGAGGTGTGTCGATTTAACGCCGTGGAAAAAGCATAGGGGGATTGGTATGGAAATTAAAATCAACGGATTAAACATTCAGTGCAATGACGGCGACACCGTTTACGAAGCGGCAAAAAACGCCGGTATATTCATTCCCACTCTGTGTCATGACGAAAGAGTGGAAGCCTATGGCGCCTGCGGCATCTGCGTGGTGGAAATGGAAGGAAGCCCCAAGCTTCTTCGCTCCTGTTCCGCCAAAGTTGCCCCCGGCATGTCCCTTTTCACGGAAAGCGAGCGAGTGATTCGCTCCCGTCAAACGGCTTTGGAACTCCTCTTATCCGACCATCAGGGGGATTGCAAAGCGCCCTGTGTGCGAGCCTGCCCGGGAGAGACGGACTGTCAGGGCTATGTGGGTCTTATCGCCAACGGAAAGTTTCGAGAGGCTTTAAAACTCATCAAGGAACAGTTGCCTCTGCCCGCCTCCATCGGACGGGTGTGCCCTCACCCCTGTGAGAGCGCCTGTCGACGCAAGTTGGTGGAAGAACCTATCAATATCGCCCACTTAAAATATTTTGTGGCGGATTTGGATTTAAAAGACCCCTTCCTGCCGGAGAAAGAACCTTCCCAAGGGAAAAGCATGGGCATTATCGGCGGCGGCCCCGGAGGATTGACCATGGCGTATTTTATGGCGGTTAAAGGCTATGACATCACCATCTATGACCAAATGCCTCAAATGGGCGGCATGCTTCGCTACGGCATTCCCGCGTATCGTCTACCCAAAGATATTCTGGACGAAGAAATCGCCATCATCCGCAAACTGGGCGTTCACTTTGTCAACAACTGTCGAATCGGCAAAGAAATCGGCTTTGAAGAGATTCGAAAACGGCACGACGCCCTTTATCTGGCGGTAGGCGCCTGGAAGTCCTCCTCCATGCGCGCCAAAGGGGAAGATATGGAAGGGGTCATGGGCGGTATCGACTATCTTCGCAAAGTCGCCCTGAATGAAGAACTTCCCCAAGCCAAACGCATCGCCGTTGTGGGAGGCGGCAACACCGCCATGGATGCCTGTCGCACAGCTATTCGCACGGGAGCGGAAAAAGTCATGCTCATCTACCGCCGCACGGAAGAAGAAATGCCGGCGGAAAAAATAGAAATTCAAGAAGCCAGAGAAGAAGGCGTGGAGTTCATCTTTCTGGCAAGCCCTTTAAAAGTTTTGGGCAAAGACGGACAAGCCGTCGCCTTGGAGATTCAAAAAATGACACTGGGAGAACCCGACGACTCGGGACGGCGTCGCCCCGTACCCGTGGAAGGTGCCGTGGAACAAATCGAAACGGATTTGATTATCGCCGCAATCGGACAAAAAGTTGACTTAAAAGGCTTGGAAACCGTCGACACCACACCATGGGAAACCCTTCAGGCGGAAGAGGACACCTATTTAACCAATCTTCCCGGCGTTTTTGCCGGAGGTGACTGTATCAACGACGGCGCCGACATTGCCATCAAAGCGATCGGCGATGCCAAAAGAGCTTCGGAAGTGGCGGACAGCTATTTAAAAGGCAATCTTAAGCCTTGGAAAAAACCGTTTACAGTCACCCGAGATGAGAAAATAACGGAACAAGACTTTCTGGACGAACCGAAAAAACCCCGTCAGATTATGCCCGTACGAAAGGCTTGGGAGCGTAAAAAAGACTTTGAAGAAATCAATCTGGGCTATACCGAACAACAAGCGGTGGAAGAAGCGAAACGCTGTCTGGAATGCGGTTGTATGGATCAATTTGAATGCAAACTCTTCGCCTATGCCAATCTTTATCCGGTCAAACCGGAAAAAGTGGCGGGAGAAGAACACCGCCGTCAAAAAAGATCCGCTCATCCCCATATCGTACACAATGTGGACAAATGTATTCTCTGCGGACTTTGCGTTCGGATTTGCTCCGAACGTATGGACAACGGTGCCTTGGGATTGGTGGACCGAGGCTTTGACACCTTGATTCAACCCGCTTTCGGACTGCCTTTGGAAGAGACGGATTGTATCTCTTGCGGAATGTGTGTCAACCTTTGTCCCACCGGAGCCTTGACGGAAAAACTCTTCCTGGAAAAAGACATTCCGTTAAAAGGTAAAAAGGAAAACGGAATCTGTACAAAATGCAGTCTGGGCTGCGGCATCCGGTCCGAATTTGTCGGAGAAGATTTAATCCGCATCCTCCCCGATTCGAAAGGCATCAATAAAGGACTTCTATGCGGCAAGGGGCGCTTCCCCGAAACAGAGGAAGAAATCGCTTACGACAAACTTTCTTTTCAAGAAAAAGCCTTTGTCTCCATCGGCGGCGACTGTTCTTTGGAAGAAATGAACGCCATCGGAGAAAAAGCGAAAGCTTTGGGACTTCCCACAGCTCCCGGAGAAAAAACGTTTCACAAATTTCCAAAAGAGGGAGAGGAAATCCCCTGGACCGAAATTCATCGGGAAGAAAAAATTCTGCTCTGTACCAAAGACATTAGGACAAGCCACCCGATTGCCGCTTTACAACTCTTTGAAGCAAAAAAGAAGGGCGCCGAAATCTTTCTACTGGAAGAAAACACCCCGGCCTCCAAGTGGGGCAAAAAGATTAGGTCTGAAGACATGAATACCCTGCTTCAGGGGGACAATCCGCCCCTGGTGATAGCGGACACGAGTTTTGACCGAGATTGGAGCAAGCTTTTTATTCCGCGTTACACCTTGCTCTACCCCTCTTCCAACAGTCGGGGACTGGAAAGTCATTCCACCGATCTGAGCTTTGAAGAAGCGGCGGAAAAAATTCGACAAAGGGAATTGACCACCCGTTTTGTCTTCGGCAAATCGGAAAGGCTGGAAGGCGTAAAAGACATCTTTATCGACAAAAAGACTTTGGAACAAAAAAAGGCAAGCTATATCAACACTTTCGGATTGAAACAGGAGCAATAAAGGAAGATTGAGAGAAAGAAGGAGAAAAAACTCCTTCTTTTTTTGATGAAAGAGTCCTTTGGGAGGGGAAGACCATTCGCTTTAAGCCGACAGGAAGAGAAGGATAAATTTTTCGGCGAAGTTCCTAAGGAGAAAGGTCGAGTCGGCTATAGGGATTTTGCCTATAAAAAAATCTTTCTCTAAGGCTTTGAGAAAGATTTTCGGTATTTTTATTTGTTTGTTTCCAAAAATTTCAACAGATGAAGGACTTCCCTGTGAAGTTTATCCAATTCTTTGATGTATTTTTTGGCGTCTTCTTTTCCCATGGAAAGCTGTGTACGGCGCATAACGGGGAAGGTATGACGGCGCAGTCTCTTGGTGTTGACGGGGATGTGGAATAATTTTTCCAAGAACGTCAATTCATCCAAGAAGAGGTCAAGAAGTTCGTCCAGGACTTCATCTTGCTCTTTTAACTTCAGTTCCAATTGAAAATGGAAACGTTCGCCGTTGATTTTTTGGTCTGCAAAACGGTTGACCGCCATTTTGGCTCGCAAAAATTGTTTTTTGCGATAAATATGGCTTGCTACACTTTTTCCGGCGGTGATGGCGGATGTGATGTAGTTTTGGCGGATTTCTTTTTCCAAAGCGGCTTGTTCCTCTTTGTCCCCTTTTTTTAAGTTTTCCGTGGTTTCCCGCAGTTTTTTTGCGTGAAGGCTGTTTCTGCTTTTCAGTTTGGTGTAGTTTTCCTCTTTATCCCGAAGAATCCGGGAGAAGGTTTTGTAGCGGTTCTTGGCGGCGTCGTAGAGTTCCTGACGGATTTCTGCCACGTCTTCTTTTTTGCCTAAGAGGGTGTATAAAAATTTTTGAAATCCCCGGTCCGGTTCGTGGACGCGTTTTCGTCCGACAAGCTGTTGACGTTGATAGCCGGGGCGCAGAGTGTATAGATTTTTGATTTTTTCCTGTAAGGATTTTTCACGAATCAAATCCGTTTTAAGACTGTATACTTCCAATAGCAAATCTTTCAGATTGTTTTCTTCCATGTTCTATTCTCCTTTCACTACAAAGATTCATACCCTGTCTCTTGTGAGAATAACTATTTTTTAACGATTTTGCGGAAGATTTTCTTTCCTTTGCGCAGGATGATAAAGCCTTCTTTGAAGTTTTCTTCAGTGAAGGTATAGCCGGGGTCGGTGATTTTTTCGTCATTGACGGTGATTCCCCCTTGTTCCACCAAACGTCGAGCTTCCGCGTTGGAGGCGGTCAGTCCGGTTTCCCTTAGGAGGTTTAAAAGGCCCATGTTTCCTTTAAAGTCGATTTCTTCTGTGGGCATGCTGTCGATGCTGTTTTTTTGTGCAAAGAGGGCACGGGAGGTTTCCAAGGCTTCTTTGGCTTTGCTTTCGCCGTGGATGGTTTTGACGACTTCATAGGCTAAGATTTCCTTGCCTTCGTTGATGCGTTCATCGGTGAAGGAACCTAAGCGTTTGCATTCTTCCGTGGGCAGGAAGGTCAGTTGGAGAAGGAATTTTTCCACGTCACGATCGTCTATATTGCGCATGTATTGGAACATTTCGTAGGGAGTGGTTTTTTCTTCATCCAACCAGACGGCGCCTTTTTGGCTTTTGCCCATCTTTTTGCCGTCGGCGGTGGTCAGGAGTTTAAAGGTCATGGCGTAGGCTTGTTTTTGTTCCGTTTTGCGGATGAGTTCCATGCCGCCGATGATATTGGACCATTGGTCGGAGCCGCCGATTTGAAGTTTGCAGTTATAGCGACGGTTTAATTCCAAGAAGTCGTAGGATTGGAGTAGCAGGTATCCGAATTCAAAGAAGGTCAGTCCGGTTTCCAGTCGATTTTTGTAGGAGTCCATGGCAAGCATCCGATTGACGGAGAAGTGAACACCGTATTCGCGCATAAAGTTCAGATAGTTTAGTTGGCGAAGCCAGTCGGCGTTGTTTTCCATGATGGCTTTGTCTTCACCGAAGTCCAAAAAGCGTTCAAACTGTTTTTTGAAGCGCAGGGCGAATTCATCGATGGTATCCACACCCATGACTTTGCGCATGTCGTTGCGGGCGGACGGGTCGCCGATCATGGTTGTGCCGCCGCCTAAGAGGGCGATGGGGCGATGCCCGTGGTTCTGCATGCGCTTCATGACCATGAGTTGGACGAAGTGCCCCAAGGTCAGACTGTCCGCTGTGGCATCGAAGCCGCAGTAGAAGGTTACACGTTCTTTGTCCAAACATTCTTTTAATTCTTCCGGATGACTTGCCTGTTCAAAGTATCCGCGTTCCGTTAATTCATCAAAAATTCCGGGAATAATCATTATTAAGCCTCCTTAAAAAAGTATAAAAAAAGGGATACCCAAAGGACGAAAAAATCCGTGGTACCACCTTTATTCGCAAAAAAGATTGCCTTGATTTGCCTTAAAGGGCAGGCAAGACCCTGAAAAATTCCCCGAAGTGTAATTCCTTTTTGTTTTCCTCTCAGCAAACGGAAACTCTCTGTAGCCTAAGTACTCTTTCATCGGTTCTTTATTTTTCTTTATTCTCTTTTGAATGATTTTAGCAAAAGGGTGCCTAAAAGTCAATAAAGACATACAAAAGAGCGGGATTCGTGATATAATATAGCGTTGATAAAAGAGAGGAGTTTTTGTCGGATGAAGATTTGGATTGTCAATCATTATGCGGATCCCCCGGAGGGTGGAAAATATTTGCGTCATTTTCATTTCGCCAAGGAGTTGATAAGCCGAGGGCATGAGGTGATGATTTTTACCGCTTCCACCATTCATAATACCCGGATGAATTTGGCACGGGAGGGAAAAATTGTCGAAAAAAATTATGAAGGGGTTCCCTATGTTTTTGTGCCGGTGAGAAATTATTCCTCTCTGAAGAGTCGGGCTGTCAATATGTTGGAATATACCTTTCGTTTGCCCAAGGCGGTGAAGGCTTATTATAAGCCGGATGTGATTTATGCCAGTTCGCCGCATCCTTTTTGTCTTTGGATAGCCGGGAGATTGGCCCGGAGGTATCGTGCCCGATTTGTGGCGGAGGTGCGAGACCTTTGGCCGGAGACTTTCGTGTCTATGGGAAAGTTCGGGAAGAAAAATCCGGCGGTAAGAGCGTTGTATGCTTTGGAGAAATCCATGTATAAAAAGGCGGACGCTTTGATTTTCACCATGCCCGGAGGAAAGGATTATCTTAAGAAGCGAAAGATTTATCGGGACGAGGTGTATTATATTAACAACGGGGTGGATCTGGATGAGTTTGAAAGGCAAGCCAAGATGCCTTGTGACTTAAGAGAACAGTCCGGTTTCCGTGTGGTGTATACGGGCGCCATGGGGCGGATTAACGACCTTCATATTCTTTTGCAAAGTGCCAAAGTTTTGCAGGATAAGGGTTTGCCTTTGAATTTTTATCTTTACGGCGGCGGAACCGAGGAGGCGGCTCTTCGTCAGTACAAAGAGGAGCAAGCTTTAAGTCGGGTGCATTTTATGGGGCGTGTGGAGAAGGCGTTGATTCCTTCTATTTTGAAATGCGCTCATGTGAATATCATTACAGGGAAGAAGATTCCGCTGTACGATTACGGGATCAGCTTTAATAAGATGTTCGAGTATTTCGCCTCGGGTGTGCCCGTATTATCTAATTTGAATTGCAATTATGATATAATTGAAATGTATAAAGCGGGAAAAACCGTAGAAGGTGACGATGTTGATGCCATGGCGGAAGGTTTGATTTATTTTTATAATCTATATGAACAAAATCGGAAAGAATACGAGGCTTACGGAGAACGGGCAGTTCTTGCCGCCGAAGCTTTTGATTTTAAGAAGCTGACGGATACTTTAGAAAATGCTTTCAGGAGGAAATAATGAATATACCGTTGATTGATTTAAAAAGACAGATGAAAGCCTTAGAGAAGGAATTGACGCCTAAGGTGTTGGAGGTGCTTTATGATACCTCGTATATTATGGGAAAAAATGTGCTTTCCTTTGAGAAAGAATTTGCCGCTTATATCGGTGCGGAGCATGCCGTCAGCGTAGCCAACGGAACGGAAGGTTTGGTTTTGGCTTTAAAAGCTTTGGGCATCGGTCAAGGGGATGAGGTGATTACCACGCCCTTTACTTTTTTTGCTACGGCGGAAAGTATTGCTCAAGTGGGTGCGGTTCCCGTTTTTGTCGATGTAAAGAGGGACAGTTTCAATATGGATCCTGCCAAAATTGAGGAGAAGATTACGGACAGAACGAAAGCGATTCTGCCGGTGCATATTTTCGGCACCTGTGCGGATATGGATTCCATTTGCGCCGTGGCAAAAAAACACGGTCTATTGGTCATTGAGGATGCCTGTCAGGCGGCGGGAGCAAGCTATAAGGGAAAAAAAGCCGGCTCCATGGGAGATATCGGTGTATTTTCTTTCTTCCCGACCAAAAATCTGGGCGGTGCAGGGGACGGAGGAATGTTGGTGACGCATGACGAAAGTTTGGCTGTCCGAATGAAGGCGTATCGTATGCATGGCAGTGGAGAAAACGGCCAGAGGGCTTATAACGATATCCACGGCATCCAAGAAGAGGTAAAGGCGGATACAAGCAAGGATAATACGGTGTACAATCCGTTAAAGTATTATAATTATTTAATCGGGCATAATTCCCGTCTGGATGAAATTCAAGCGGCGATTTTAAGAGTGAAATTGCCCCGTTTGGATGAGTGGAATGACAGGCGAAGAGCTTTGGCAAAGCGTTATAACGACGCTTTGGAAGATGTGCTGACGGTTCCCCGGTATAAGACGGATGAGGGAGCCATTTATCATCTTTATATTGTTCAAAGTGAAGAACGGGATAAAATGACGAAAAAATTGGGCGAAAAAGGGATTGCTACCGGTGTATACTATCCGGTACCTCTTCATTTGCAAAAAGCTTTTGGGGATTTAGGCTATCGAAAGGGCGATTTGCCCGTGGGGGAATATTTATCGGAGCGAACCTTCGCCTTGCCGATGTTTCCGGAGATGACGGAAGAGGAGCAGGATTATATCATTGAAAGTGTGAGAGCATGACGGAAGAGTTGAAGATTCATCCCACCGCCTGTATCGATGAGGGGGTTACTATCGGGAAGGGAAGTACGATTTGGCATTTTTCCCATGTGATGTCCGGGGCGGTCATTGGAGAAAATTGCAATTTGGGACAAAATGTGGTTATTTCGCCCGGCGCGGTTTTAGGGCGAGGCGTGAAAGTGCAGAACAATGTAAGCGTATACACCGGTGTGGTCTGTGAAGAGGATGTGTTTTTAGGACCCTCCTGTGTGTTTACCAATGTGATTAATCCTCGCAGTTTTATTGAGCGGAAAGAGGAGTTTAAAGAGACTCGTATTGAAAAGGGCGCTTCGATCGGCGCCAATGCCACGATTGTCTGCGGGAATCAAATCGGGCGATATGCATTAATCGGTGCCGGCAGTGTAGTGGTGAAAGATGTGGAGCCTTACGCCTTGATGGTGGGCAATCCTGCCCGAAAGATCGGTTATGTCTGCCAATGTGGTGTGACCTTGGAAAAGAATCAAGAGGAATATAGCTGTCCGTCTTGTGGAAAAAAATATGTGCGGGACGGATTTTTGAAAGAAATAGAGGCGAAAGATGAGTAAAATCAGAGAAGAGCTTTTAGAAAAGATTGAAAACAAAACGGCGGTTTTAGGGGTTATCGGCTTAGGCTATGTGGGATTGCCTCTGGCGGTGGAAAAGGCGAAAGCCGGTTTTCGTACCGTCGGGTTTGATGTCCAAGGGAAAAAAGTGGATATGGTCAACAAAGGTGAAAATTATATCGGTGATGTGGTGGACGAAGAATTGTCCGATTTTGTGCAACGGGGACTTTTAAGTGCGACCAAGGATTTTTCTTTTGTCAAAGATTTGGATTTTATCGCCATTTGTGTACCGACTCCTTTGGATGTTTATCAACAGCCGGATATCAGTTTTGTGCGAAAATCCGCCGAGGATGTGTCCAAATATTTGAAAAAGGGGACTTTGGTGGTTTTGGAGTCCACCACATATCCGGGCACCACGGAAGAATTGTTGCTGCCGGTGTTGGAAAGGGGCAGCGGGCTTACCTGCGGAGAGGATTTCTTCCTCGCTTTTTCACCGGAACGGGTAGATCCGGGCAATAAGCTCTTTAAAACCAAGAATACACCGAAAGTGGTCGGCGGTGTAAATGAAGAATCCACGGAAGTGGCGGCGGCTTTATATCGCAAGGTTTTGGAAGGGGAAGTGTTTACCGTTTCTTCTCCCAAGATTGCGGAGATGGAAAAGATTTTGGAGAATACCTATCGCAATGTGAATATTGCATTGGTCAATGAATTTACCATGCTGGCGGAAAAAATGGGCATCAATATGTGGGAAGTGGTGGATGCCGCCAAGACAAAACCTTACGGTTTTCAGGCTTTCTATCCGGGACCCGGTGTGGGCGGTCATTGCATTCCTTTGGATCCCTTCTATTTGACATGGAAAGCCAGAGAGTATGATATGCATATGAGTTTAGTTGAAGCGGCGGGAACGGTGAATGACGCCATGCCTTTTTATGTGGTTCATCGGGTGATGAAGATTTTGAGTCGTCGTTTCAAGAAATCTTTAAACGGAGCGAAAATTTTGCTTTTGGGTGTGGCTTATAAAAGAGATATCGATGATTTAAGGGACAGTCCGGCATTGTTGATTTTTGATGCTTTGGAAAAAGAAGGGGCTTTGGTGGAGTATTACGATCCCTTTAATCCGACTTTTGTTCGTATGGACGGCAATATTCAAAGGTCCATCGGTAAGTTGACTTCCTCCGTGTTAAACAATGTGGATTTGGTTTTGATTACTACGGATCACAGCACGGTGGATTATGAAATGGTGCTTCGTGAGAGTCCTTTTGTCTTTGATACGAAAAATGCCACCAAAGGTTTTATCAGCGATACATTGGAACTGTTATAGGAGAGCGTGAAAATGGAAGGGTTTAAAGTTGTTTTAATCGGATGCGGGCGAATTTCCAAGAATCATATGAAGGCCATGGCGGATAATCAAAAGTACGGTTTTTTTGCAGGTCTTTGTGATTTGATTTTATCCCGTGCCGAGGAGAGGCAAAAAGAATATTTGGAATATTCGGGCATTGAAGCGAAAGTATATACGGATTATAAAAAGATGCTTAGGGAACTTCATCCCGATGTGGCGGTAGTGTCCACCGAATCGGGGAATCATTTTGAAGTGGGAATGGAGGCGTTAAAAGCGGGCTGTCATATTTTGATGGAAAAGCCCATTTGCATGACGATGGAAGAAGCGAATGCTCTTTGCGCTTTGGGAAAAGAGAAACATTTGACCATCGGCACCTGCCACCAAAACCGTTTCAACCCGGCGGTGAAAAAGCTGCGTCGTGCGGTGGAGGAAGGCCGTTTCGGACGAATTCATTCGATTACGGCGCGAATTTTGTGGACCAGAGACGATCATTATTATCAAATGGCTTCTTGGAGAGGTACCGAAGCTCAAGACGGAGGGACTTTGATGAATCAGTGTATTCACAATATCGATCTGTTGCGTTGGATGATGGGCAGTGATGTGGAGCGTATATCCGCAGAGCGAGCTCGTTTTATGCGGCCCATTGAGATGGAAGATTTCGGGGCGGCGTTGATTCGCTTTAAGAATAAAGGAATCGGGATTGTGGAAGGCAGTGCCGTGGTTTATCCGAAAAACCTGGAGGAGACCCTTTCCGTGTTCGGGGAGAAGGGAACGGTTGTTTTAGGAGGAAAAGCGGTGAATAAAGTGGAGGTTTGGGATTTCGCCGATGAGAAAGCCTATGACCGTGAAAATTTCGATCAGGTCATCGAAAATATTTACGGAAGCGGACATACCCCTCTTTATGAAGATTTTTTCCTGGCTTTGAAAGAGGGAAGACAGCCTTTGGTTTCCGGCGATGAGGGAAGGAAGAGTATGAGCATTGTCCTTGGAATTTATGAGGCCTCTGCCATTGAAGCATAGAAAGGAAAGGTGAGGCTTTGGCCAGAAAGAATGTGGCAAAAGCCGCTGGCTTTATCGCCATTTTCACCCTGCTTTCCAAAATTTTGGGAATTGCGCGAGAGGCCATGATTGCAGCGGTTTATGGACCCACAATGGAAGTGGATACCTATAAAGGAGCAATTACCATCGCTCTGATCAGTATGACGATTTTGGGAGGAGCATTAAATACCAGTTTGGTGCCCATCTTTACGGAAATCGGTCAGGAATATGGAGAAAAAAGAAAAAAAGAGTTTTTCAGAAAAATATATACCGGAGTGTTTTTCCTGACCATTGGAATTTTGCTTGTCATTGTGATTTTTGCAAAACCTTTGACAAAGATGGTGTTGTGGAAGTTTCAAGGACCTCAGCTGGACATGGCGGTGTATTTGGTGCGTTTATCCGCACCCATGGTGATCTTTATGGGAATGACTTATGTGTTTCAAGGCTATCTTCATTCAGAGCAATGTTTCGGCCCGGGAGCACTCATGGGGATTCCCTTTAATTTGATGTATTTTATTTATTTGGGTTTTTTCGGCAAGACGTTCGGTATGAACGGTTTGATGTTGGCCAGTGTGGCTGCTGCGGCTATGCAAGCGCTTATACAGGTGCCCGCCGTGCTTCACCGAAAAAACAGTTTAAGACTGAAGATGCCCGTTCATGAACCCTATTTAAACAAAACCATGCATATGCTTTTGCCCATTGCTTTGGGAACTTCGGTTATTCAAATCGATGTGGTGGTGGATAAGGCTTTGGCTTCCGGTTTGGAAGAGGGAAGTCTTACCGTTTTGGATTTGGCTTTTCGATTAAATGAAGGAATTGTAGCGGTTTTCATTGCCGCTTTGGTAACCGTTGTTTTTCCCATGTTATCCCGGGCTTTTCAAGAACGTAATCGGGAAAAATTAGTGGGTATGATTAACAGGGGGATCACCACGGTGATGTTGATTACCATTCCCGCTACGTTAGGAGTTGTTGCTTTAAGTAAGCCTGTGGTGGAAGTGGTCTTTCAAAGGGGACATTTTGATGCGCATGCCACTTTGATGACGACGTCGGCGTTGATATTCTATTGTATGGGGATGACCGGTGTAGGGATTCGACTGTTTTTATCCAAAGTGTTTTATTCCCTGCAAAAAACCACAATTCCTATGTATAACGGGATTTTAACTGTGGTATGTAATGTGGTTTTAAATTTTATCTTTATTGGTTTTATGGCTCATGCCGGATTGGCTTTGGCGACGGGAATCAGTGTTAATATAGGGTCCATGGTGCTTTATAAAGCTATCCATATTCGCTTTCCGGAGATGAATACCGGAAAACATCTTCGAGATATTCTCAAGATTACTTTTGCATCGGCAGTGATGGGCGGAGCGGTTTATGGAAGTTATGAGTTTTTCCGCGGCAGATTGCCTGACGGAAAATTGATGACTTTGGGATTAACACTAGCTTGTATAGCTTTAGGGGCGCTAATCTATGGAGGATGCATCTATCTTTTAAAGGTGGAAGAAGTGGATATGGTGATTGAAAAAGTAAAAGAAAAATTGGGAAGGCACAAAAGACTGCCTAAAGGAGGCAAAGGATGAAAATAGAATTTTCTCCCCCGGATATTTCCGATTTGGAAATTGAAGAAGTGGTAGATACATTGAAAAGCGGTTGGTTAACTACCGGCCCGAAAACGAAAGAATTGGAACGTCGGATTGCAGATTATGTGGGTGTGAAAAAAGCGGTTTGTTTGAACAGTGCTACGGCGGCGTTGGAATTGGCTTTGATTCTTTTGGGAATCGGTGAAGGCGATGAAGTGATTACCTGTGCTTATACCTATACGGCTTCCGCCAGCGTGATTCATCACGTGGGCGCAAAGATTGTATTGGTGGATATGGATAAGGACAGTTTTCAAATGGATTATGAGGCTTTGGAAAGGGCTCTTACCCGGAAAACCAAAGCGGTAATTCCCGTGGATATTGCGGGTGTTCCTTGTGATTATGATCGAATTTTTGAAATTTTGGAAAGAAAGAAATCTCTTTTTCATCCGAAAAATGAAATTCAAAAATCGATTGGACGTGTGGCTGTAGTGGAAGACGCAGCGCATGCTTTCGGCGGAGAATACAAGGGCAAAAAAATTGGATCCATTGCGGATTTTACAGCGTTTTCTTTTCATGCGGTGAAGAATTTCACCACAGGAGAGGGAGGGGCGGTTACATGGAATCTTCCGGGCACGGATGAGGAAAGGATTTATAAGGAATTGATGCTTTGGTCGCTTCACGGTCAAAACAAGGATGCTCTGGCAAAGACCAAGCTTGGGGCATGGGAATATGAGATTCTCTATCCCGGTTATAAATGCAATATGACGGATATTTTGGCAAGTCTCGGTTTAGCGCAAATGAAGCGTTATGAGGGATTGTTGAAGCGTAGAGACGAGATTGTCAAGGCGTATACTAAGGCTTTTGAAGGAACGACGATTCATCCGATGAATCACTATCCGAAAGAAGGTTTTTCCACCAAGCATCTTTATATTGTGAATTTGGAAGGGAAGACTTTGGAGGAACGTAATGAGGTTATTGTAAAAATGGCGCAGAAAGGTGTGGCATGTAATGTGCATTATAAGCCTTTGCCTTATCATGGAGCCTATAAAAAAATGGGCTTCGATATCCAAGATTATCCCGAAGCTTTTTGCCGTTATCAAAATGTAATGACCTTACCTCTGCATACCAAACTATCCGATGAAGAGGTGGAGTATATAAGTTCTTGTTTAAAGGAAATTGTAAAATGAACATAGAGGAAAGTCTCAAACGCAAAAAAGTACAGTTTTTAATCAAGCGGGTGTTTGATTTTTTTGCTTCGGCGGCGGGCTTAATTTTTTTAAGCCCCGCTTTTTTAGTCATCGCTTTGTTGATTAAAAAATCTTCTCCGGGACCGGTATTTTTTCGTCAGGTGAGAGTCGGGAAAGATCAAAAGCCCTTTGAAATCTATAAATTTCGAACTATGGCGATGCGCCGGGAAGAGGGTAAAAAAATTACTGTCGGCAAGGATCGGCGAATTACCTCTATAGGCAGCGTACTGCGTAAATACAAACTGGATGAATTTCCACAGTTAATCAACGTGTTCAAAGGGGAGATGAGTTTGGTCGGTCCTCGTCCGGAAGTGCCGGAATATGTAAATATTATTCCCAAGAGGAATTACAGGTGCTTTTGGTGGCGCCGGGAATTACCGAGGAGGCTTCCATTGTCTTTCGAAATGAGTCGGAGCTCTTAGGGCAAGTGGAAGATCCGGAAAAGTATTATATTGAAGAGATTATGCCGAGAAAGTTGCGTTTAAATTTGCAATATTTAAAAAATTATTCTTTATGGAAAGATTTGTTGTTGATTTTCCGAACCTTCGGTAAAGTCTTTTCTTAAAATTGGAGGAAAATGTCATGCTAAGGAATATGGAATCGAAAGATGCACTTTGTATTCAAAGGATATCCGAAATTGCTTTGGGATACCAATGTGAATTAGAATGGGTAAAATCTCGAATTGATAAATTAAGAAATGATAACCATCATTTTCTTGCCGTTTATGAAGATGAAAATACAGATAAAGCGGTGGGATTTGTTCATGCCGAGCTTTATGAAAGCGTATACAGTCCCACGGGATTTAATATTTTAGGCTTGGCGGTTTTACCCGAGTATCAAGGAAGAGGAATAGGAAAAGAACTGATAAGTCATTTAGAATCCTATGCTAACAAGAACGCTATCGCTTTTATTCGATTAAATTCCGCAAATCATAGAGTAAAAGCGCATGGTTTTTATGAAAATATAGGGTATCGGTGTGATAAGCTGCAGAAAAGATTTATTAAACTATTTTAATCAATGCATCATCGATATATGATTGTAAAATTCAAAAAGAAGAGGGGGTTATGTACCGCCTCCAAAAGTTAGACTAAATGATGAGTATTCTTTATCGGACAAAATCTAACGAATGGAGGTCGGTGTAATTACACTCTCTTTTTTAATTTAAGCATCAGAACGGGAAAAGCTGTTTTTCATATGACAGCTTGCTTCAAAGAGAACTTTGTCGAGTAAATCCTCCGTTTCCAATTTTAACATCCTTGCCATTTTTTCATTGGCTTGTTCGCATAGCGCAGAAGCTTTTTTGCCGGTGTATTTTTGCTCGAGGAATTCTTTGTCGTATTTATTGAGAATCTCACGAGCGGTGGATTGAACTTTGTTTTGATACTGTTCAATGAAATTGCTTGTATAGGTGTAATGGGGGTCGGCAAGCGCTGCGATCATTCGGTTTGTCCAATAGAAGTCTTCTGTGGTGACTCTTTCCGTTGTATTTCCAAGATAGTCGGGGACTTTGTCGATATTGGAGTAGAAGGGTGCCATCGCGTTGAATACATTGGAACCTAAGGCTATCCATTCTATGCTTTTAATTTCATCGGGCATATAGGGGCGAATCTGAACGCAACCCAATACATTGTTTCGATTGATGCCGATGGGTCTTAAAGCTCCTTTCAAAGAAGAATCGCCGTGTTTTTGGTAAGGGTCATAGGGTGTGCCCTGGAAATGATGACTCATTGCATATTTGATGTCTTCCACGGTGATTTTTCTCTCGGCGACTCTGCACCACGGCATATCATCGGAGTCGGGACGATAGTCTGCGTCGACACCGTCCCAGGAGTTGCTGTGGGGATTAAAGTATCGCTGCAAAATCCATGCACGGGGGGTGTTATAGACGTGGTCCGCGTCGGAATGCGAACCGAAAGCGTCTTGGGGATTGAGATTGCCGTCAAAAGATAAGTCCAGATGGTTATCTCGGATAAATTCTTTTAAATCGGAAGAGCATAGATATTCCCTTTGTTCGCCGAAGGCGTCTTTTAAGTCGAAGTGGTCTATGCCCAATTGATTGGGCATAATCACATAGGCATCGTCGGGAACTCTTCTGGCAATCCAATGGTGTCCGCCAATGGTTTCAAGCCACCATATTTCCTTTTCATCCTGAAAAGCGATGCCGTTCATTTCATAGGTGCCATATCGGGTTAACAGATTTCCAAGGCGTAAGACGCCTTCACGAGCATTCTTAATATAGGGAAGAACAAGGGTGACCATGTCTTCTTCGCCAATGCCGCCGATTTGTTCGGGAATATAGTTATCTTCTCCTTCTTTTCCTTTGGCAGGAATAAATTCCGCCATAGGATCGGCTCCTAAAACTCTTTCGTTTGAGGTTAGGGTTTCCGTTGCCGTCATGGATACATTGACTTCATTGACGCCAAAGGCTCCCCAGATTCCTTCATCTTGTATCGCGTTGGGATAGCAGGTATATCGCATGGGGTTGGAGGGGAGTTCAATGGTCACGTGAGACAGAACCGAACGATAGATTCGGGGTTGTTCCTCCGGTTGAACGACGACAAATTTTTTTGCATTAAAGGCACCCGCTCCGGAATCTTCGTTGCGTGCGACAAGGGTTGAACCGTCATAGCTGGCATTTTTTCCGATTAAAATTGTTGTACAAGCCATTATCATCTTCCTTTCCTTATTTTACATGTATTGATTTCAGTTCGAGTCGGTTTCATTTCATCTTTAAACTTGGTTTTGCTTTTCGAACTGTTCAAAGTCAATTCTTATTATACGCCCAAACTTTGGAAAAGGGTAATGCTTCTTTGAAAAAATTAGCGTATACTAATTCGGGCGTTTACAGTTGGTTGGAAAAATTTTGGACATGTTGTATAATTGAAGTATAAGAAAAGAATGAAGGGGAGCTTATACGGCTGAGAGGTGACGATGAAATGCGTTACGACCCTATGACCTGATTTGGATAATGCCAACGTAGGGAGATTTGCTATATTGACGAGTCCGATTCGGTCTTGTTTTTTTATTGTTTGAAAAGGAGGAGGGCATATGGAAAGAAAATATCATACGCAGATGGAAGCGGCAAGAATGGGCATTGTAACGCCTGAATTGGCAGCGGTTTGTAAAAAAGAAAAAAGAAGTTATGAAGATTTGTTACCTTTGCTTGCCGAAGGAAAGATGGTTATTCCCGCAAATATTAACCATAAGTCTTTGGATCCCAATGGCGTGGGAAGTATACTAAGGACCAAAATCAATGTGAATTTAGGGATCAGTCGAGACTGTAAAGATTATGATATAGAGATGAAGAAGGTGATGAAGGCGGTTGAGTTGGGGGCGGAGGCGATTATGGATTTATCCAGCCATGGCGACACACAGCCTTTTCGTCAAAAATTATGCAGAGAATGTCCGGCGATGATAGGGACCGTTCCCATTTATGATTCGGTGATTCACTATCAAAGAGATTTGATGACTTTGACGGCACAGGATTTTATCGATGTCATTCGCTTACATGCACAGGACGGAGTGGATTTTGTGACTCTACACTGCGGAATTACCCGTAAGACCTTGGAACAAATTAGATCCGGTCATCGAAAGATGAATATTGTCAGTCGAGGGGGCAGTCTTGTCTTTGCATGGATGTCGATGACGGGAAATGAAAACCCGTTTTATGAATATTATGATGATATTTTAGAGATATGTCGTGAATATGATGTGACGATCAGTCTTGGCGATGCATGTCGTCCCGGATGTTTACATGATGCGACGGATGGATGTCAAATTGAAGAGCTTATACGTTTAGGGGAACTTACGGAACGTGCTTGGCAAAGGGATGTACAGGTGATGGTGGAAGGTCCGGGTCATGTTCCGATGGATCAGATTGCCGCCAATATGAAAATACAACAGACAATTTGTAAGGGGGCGCCCTTCTATGTGTTGGGACCTTTGGTGACGGATATTGCGCCGGGCTATGATCATATTACCGCAGCGATCGGCGGGGCGATTGCCGCCTGGTCCGGTGCCGCTTTCCTGTGTTATGTGACTCCTGCGGAACACCTTGCCCTTCCAAATGTAGAAGATGTTCATCAGGGGATTATTGCGAGTAAAATTGCCGCACATGCTGCGGATATTGCCAAAGGGATACCCCATGCAAGGGAGCGGGATGACAGAATGGCGGATGCAAGACAAAACCTGGATTGGGAGGCTCAATGGCTTGAGGCGATTGATCCGGAGAGTGCGAAAGCGATTCGTGAGAGTCGTCTGCCTGAGGACGATCATTCCGATACTTGCAGTATGTGCGGGAAGTTTTGTGCAGTTCGCAGTATGAATAAAGCCCTTGCCGGAGAGCTGATCGATATATTGTAAAAAGAGTTGTTTAGGCAAGCGACTTTTTGTCTTGTTTTTCCTATGCAAAGAGGGTAGAATATTGATGAAAAGAAAAAATCGGACTTTTTGGGAACAAAGAGGCTTTTGGGAGTGAGTTTTGTGAAAAAACATAAAGGTTTTTTATTTATGCTGTCCGACTTTATTTTACTTGCCCTAAGTTTTCTGTTGGGTTTGTATTTTCGCTTTAACGGAAATATCCCGTGGGAGCTTAATAAAGAGTGGTTTCGATTTATCGTTCTTTTTATCGGCATAAAATTGATTATTTATTATTTGGCACAGCTCTATCATATTTTGTGGAAATTTGCAGGCATGCGGGATTTATGGAGAATTATTATCGCCAATGTGGCAGCCAGTGTCTTGGTTTTTGGCTTGAATCGTTTTTTGGTGACAGGGATTCCGCGAAGTATTTTTTCTATTATTTTTATTTTGGATACTCTTTTTATTGGAGGATCTCGACTGTTATTCCGTACAATAAGCGGTGCAAAGAATCCCTTCAGCGGCCCCATTCGCCGTACGATGATTATCGGTGCCGGAGAAGCGGGCAATATGGTGGTGGAAGAACTGCGACGGCATCAAAGCTTAGGAATGTATCCGGTTTTGTTTGTGGATGATGATCCGACAAAACAACACAAGACGGTAAACGGGGTGCCGGTTTTAGGTAATCGCTATGATATTCCACACTTGGTGGAACAGTATGATATTAAGCAGATTATTTATGCTTTGCCTTCGGCAAAAAATGAAGAGCGTTTGGCGATTTTGAAATTGGCAAACCAAACGAAAGCCAAGATTCAATTGGTCCCCGGGCTTTATGAGTTAATTGACGGCAAGGTGGATATCAACAATCTTCGAGAAGTGGAAGTGGAGGATTTGTTGGGCAGGAATACGGTAGAATTCGATAATCGTTATTTGAAGGATTTCATCGAAAATAAAGTGGTTATGGTTACCGGTGCCGGCGGGTCTATCGGTTCGGAATTGGCGCGTCAGATTGCAAAATATCGACCGAAACAATTAATCCTTTTGGATATTTATGAAAATAATGTCTATGATGTGCAAATCGAGTTGACTCGTCGTCATCCGGAATTGAATTTGAAAGTTTTGATTGAGTCTATTCGCGATGAAAAGCGAATAGACAGGGTGATGAACAGATATCGTCCGGAAATCTTGTTTCATGCAGCTGCACATAAGCATGTGCCTTTGATGGAAGATAATCCGTTCTCGGCAGTGCTTAACAATGTATTCGGAACTCGGAATGTAATTGATGCCGCCGGAAAGTACGGAGTTAAAAAATTTGTTCAAATTTCTACAGATAAAGCCGTAAATCCTACCAATGTGATGGGTTGTACAAAACGAATTTGCGAAAAGATGATTCAAAGTGCCAATGGAAAGATGGAGACGGATTATGTGGCGGTTCGTTTCGGTAATGTGTTGGGGTCAAATGGCAGTGTCATTCCTTTGTTTAAAAAGCAAATCGCGCAAGGAGGGCCGGTGACGGTTACCGATGAGCGAATTATTCGTTATTTTATGACGATTCCGGAAGCTTGTCAGTTGGTATTGATTGCAGGTTCCATGGCAAAGGGCGGAGAGATTTTCGTTTTGGATATGGGTGAGCCGGTGAAGATTATGGAGCTGGCGAAGAATTTAATTAAGCTTAGCGGTAAGGAATTGGGGAAAGATATCGAAATCAAAATTGTAGGTCTTCGTCCCGGAGAAAAATTATATGAAGAGATTCTTCTGGATAAAGAAACTATGGAAGAGACGATGAACAATAAAATCTTTGTGGAGAAACCGGAAGTATTGCATGGAGAGGTTTTGGAAAATCAGCTGAAAAGTCTGAAAGAATTCCTTTCTCAGGAAGATGAAGAAATTTTGATTCAAAAATTACGGGAAATTGTACCCGAGTATCATCCCAATCGATAAAGATTGCTTTTAGAGAAACAAAAAAACAGGAAAAAAACGGATACCTTGGTATCCGTTTTTAAATTCATAAAATTGCTATTCTTTTTTATATTGCAGCGAAGGTCAAAGGCATCCATTCTCTTTCGTTGATTCCTATTTTTCAAATTTGAAATGGATTCGTATGTAATGACGGATAAATGATTAGGAGATTTTTTTCATGAAATCTTCTGTTTCCGTATGATTTCCATAAATTTCCCACAGCTCTTCCGATTTGTTTTTCCATTGGGCAGCATAGAGATCGCATTTTGAGCAAAGGTGTTCTACAGATTCCTCTTGGATTAAATCGGTAGATTTGGCACCGGATTCTTTAACCATTTTTCGTAAAATTTCCGGATTTTCCAACATGGGACAGGGTCTGAAATGATTGGAATTAAAAGGTTGTCTTGCACGATATGCCATAAATAAAGGTTGAGCCAAGGCTTCTTTCAAAGTATGAGTTCGAATATTGGCGGTACTGTAGTGAATGAAGACGCAAGGTTCCACATCTCCGTTGGCATTGATATGAAGATAGTCTTTTCCGCCGGCGATACAGCCGTTAATAAATTGACCGTCGTTTTGAAAATCGATAAGGGAGATGGGGTGGTTTCCTTTTTCGGAACGTAAGTAACGAATGCGGCGAATCATGGTTTCCCTTTGCGCGGGATTTAACATTAATTTCGGTTCTGCATCCACTCCGACAGGCATATAGTGAAAGTACCAAGCCAAACGAGCTCCTTTTTCGATAATATATTCCAAAAATTCATCGGAAGTCACCGTTTTATAATTGGCCGAGGTATAGCAAATAGCCGCACCGAAAATCAAACCGTACTCTTTCATCAATTCCATGGAATGACTGACTCGCTGGAAGACACCCTGTCCGCGTCTTAAATCGTTTTCGTCTTCAAAACCTTCCAAACTTAATGCAAAGGTTAAATTTCCAAGACGTTGAACTTCTTTACAAAATTCTTCGTCAATAAGGGTTCCATTGGTGAAAATATGAAAAGCGCACTGGTGGTGTTTTTCAGCAAGTTTCAAAATGTCCCTTTTGCGGGTTAAAGGCTCTCCGCCGGTTAAAAGATAAAAATACGTACCGATTTCTTTTCCCTGAGTAATCAGATTATCCATTTCTGCGTAAGATAAATTAAGTTGATGTCCGTATTCTGCAGCCCAGCATCCCACACACTTTAAGTTGCATGCACTGGTAGGGTCAAACAGAATAGTCCATGGAACGTTGGTATTCAGTTTTTTACGAATTTCACGCTGAATTTTTGAACCGTAAAGTCCGGCTTGATATCCTGCATTTAAAAGATTCATACGAAGGACATTAGGATGGGTATCACAAATTAAAGATTTTGCTAATCGAGTCCATTTATTCTGTGGGTCTTGAATAATTTTTTTTGCACTTTCAAATGTTGCATCTTGAAATACATGAAGCTTTTCTGCATAACTTAATAAGTCCATCATTCCGTCTTCAGGATTTGCCTTAACTTTAGATATGGCTCTGTCGATAATAAATTTGGCAGTTTGTCGTTCAAAAAGATTTTTAATGGTTTGCATAATCACCTAACTCCTTTCGATTAATATTTTGATATAATATTGATATACATAGTATATATACCCATTGTGGAGTAAAAAACGCAAAAATTGGGCGATTTCAAAAGCAAATATAAAAGACGGCTATTCATAACAGAATACCCGTCTTAACCGATCGTATTTATTTTACCCGATAATCTTGCATGATATTTCTAAATTCTTTCAGCCATTCCGAATGCTTTTCTGCATCCAATATATAACGCTTATTCTTCATATAAACTGGAATTTCTTTTGCATTGGAATCGAATAAATTTTCGCCGTAACGGAAAAAGAATTCACCGTCTTTGTAAATCATATAAGCTAAGCTTGTGTCTTGCATATCGTCCCCTTTTAAATCTTTGGGAAACTTGTCAAAGAGTGCACCTAAATCGGGTAATTTTTGCTTCCGTTCCTGTGTACCAAAAGTTAGAGCATATCCTTTTGATTCTGCGTTTGAATCGGATACTCCCATGCGATACATCAGTTCTTGCAACATGGGGTCTTTTCGGTCAAATTCATATACTTGGCTCCCCTTTTGAATGTAGACGGGGGATTTATCGGTATCGTATAAGTCATCGTTAAAAGCTAAGAGAAGGTTATCGTTTTTGTCCATAAAACCTTTTGTGGGTTTAAAATCTTTTGGTTTCACACTTTCTTTTCCTTCAATTAATTTGTCTGCAAATTCTATTAACTCGTCACTGGCCACAGGATACGTTGCGTTTGTTTTTTCTTCTGCGGTAGCGGGTGTTTTGCTCTCTGTCGTTGAACTTTCTTCTTTCGTCTGTGCTACAGGAGAAGAACAGGCGTTAAGTAAAGTAACAATTAAGAATACGGCAATTAGCTTTTTCATAAAATACCTCCTTGTTTTGTTTCATAAAAAATATCTGAAAATTTTTTGTTTAGGATGTTTATAGTATACCACGGATTTAAAGAAATATTCATTTGTCATTAAAAAGCCTTATTTATTGAAAACTTACAAGACAGATATGTGTTATAATAAAAAAAGAAAGTGAGTGGAGCATTTTGAATAAGGAAAAACGAAAGTTATACGGAACTTTTCGAAAAAGAATCAAGACCAGACGTAAACGAAAAATTTTTCGCTTCTTCTTATTGATTTTTATCGGGATTGTTCTGATTTTAATATTGAGAGTATTCTTTAAAAAACCGTCTGTAGAAGAAGGGGCGACAGTGGTGGATTTAAAGATGCTTCAAACCGGGTCGGAATCCGATAACGCAAGGATTTCCAGTGAAACAGGAGAAACGATAGCTTCAGATCATCAAGGATTTATGACGGAATTACAGAAATTTATGCGTACTGTAGAGGAAGTACAAGTGGCAAAGGAGCCTTATGAAAACAGCGAAACGGTGATGACTATCCCAAAGGGACAGTATGTGGAAACTTATGGAGTGGAATCCGGTTATGTGAAGGTGAGATATCAGGAGAAGGTAGGTTATCTTAGTCGAAATGAATTGGAAGACTTAAAAGATCCTCATCTTTTTAAGGTGGTTCGCGGACTTTTGATTGTGAATCGGACTTATCGACTGCCGGAGCAATATTCTCCGGGGCTAAACACTCAGGCGCAAATCGCTTTTGAGAGGATGCGTGAGGATGCGGCCAGAGGCGGATTATCCATTCAAAGCTGTGGAGATTTTCAAGATTATAATTATCAGGCGCAAATGGTACAACATTTGGAGAATAATAGTGATGCCCAAAATTTTGAGAATCCTATGGAAGAAGAGCAAAATTCAGAAGGAGATATTGAGAATTCAGGAGTGGGAAAAAATCCACAACAAGAGAAACCGAAGAAAAAAATCGATTGGATTTTACCCGGTCAGTCGGAGCATCAAACAGGATTTGCTTTTGATATTGGGGATGGAGAGAATGAAATCGGTAACGCACAGGTTTATGATCAATATCCTGTCAGTACTTGGTTGAAAGAAAACGCTTATAAGTTCGGTTTTATTTTGAGATATCCCAAGGATAAGGAAGAAGTGACCGGTTATGCCTATGAACCGTGGCATTATCGTTATGTAGGGGAAGAATTGGCAGGTAAGATTTTCTCAAGCGGTCTGACTTTAGAAGAATATTTCGGCTTGAATTAAGGTTTAACAAAACCTTTTTTGGGAATAAAAATGAAGAAGAAAGTATAAATGCTCTTAGAAAAAAAGTGATGGGGATTCCCTCGCTTTTTTTCATTGAATCAGTTGTGGTATAATGTGTGACATAAACGGATATAGAATGGGGGATAAAGAAATGGATTATAATCAAGCTGCATTGGAATTACATGAAAAAAACAGAGGAAAAATTCGCGTGGTGTCTCAGATTGAAATTCGAAACAAAGACGATTTGGCGACGGCATATACTCCGGGCGTAGCGGAGCCGTGTAGAAAAATTCACGAAAATTCAAAGGAAGTCTATCGTTATACGGCGAAAAGTCATTTGATTGCCGTTGTGACTGACGGAAGTGCGGTTTTGGGTTTAGGGAATATCGGTCCTATGGCGGCGATGCCTGTTATGGAGGGAAAAGCCATTTTATTTAAAGAATATGGAGATGTTGATGCTGTTCCCATTTGTTTGGATACGAATGACACAGAGGAAATCATTCGCACCGTTAAAACTATCGCCCCGGGATTTGGAGGCATCAATTTGGAGGATATCAGCGCACCGCGCTGTTTTGAAATTGAAAAAAGGCTGAAAGAAGAATTGGATATTCCCGTATTTCATGACGATCAGCATGGAACGGCAGTTATTACCGTTGCCGCTATAATGAACGCTTTAAAATTGGTTGATAAAAGAGAAGAAGAAGTGAAAGCGGTGATTAGCGGTGCAGGAGCCGCAGGAATTGCCATTGCCAAGATGCTTTTGGATATGGGCGTAAAAAGACTTTATATCTGTGACAGTCAAGGCGCAGTGTGGAGAGGAAATCCGAAAAATAATGTTTATAAAGAAGAAATTGCTCAACGGACCAATCCGGAGAATATTCAAGGAAGTCTATCCGATATGATGTCCGGTGCGGATATTTTTATCGGTGTCAGCGGACCGGGTATTGTCACGAAAGAAATGGTTCATACTATGAATAAAGATGCGATTATTTTAGCGATGGCTAATCCGGTGCCGGAGATTTATCCGGAGGAAGCGAAAGCGGCCGGAGCCAAAATTGTAGGGACGGGACGAAGTGATTTTTCCAATCAGATTAATAATGTATTGGCATTTCCGGGTATTTTCCGGGGTGCTTTGGAAGCCAGAGCCACAGAAATCAATCAAGAGATGAATTTGGCGGCGGCAAAAGCTATTGCAGATATGGTAGGGGATAAACTTAGTGAAGATTATATTGTTCCGGACGCTTTGGATAAGTCTTCCGCCGAGGCAGTCAGTCAAGCGGTAAAAGAAGCGGCTATTCGTAGTGGAGTGGCTCGAATATAGAGAAAAGGAGTTGTGGTGAGAGTATGATTAAAATTGTCTTCGATCAAGAGGCAAAGGTTCGCGCTCTTCCGGTTTGGGAAGGAGAAGCCCCTGAAGAGCTGGAAAAAGAATTTTGGGAATATTTAGAGACCAATGAATTTTTTGTCGGTAAAAAAGGTGAAGTTTATTCCGATTTAGGCTTTTATGGGAAAAAAATAATCTTAATCGGTTTCGGGAAAAAAGAAGAAGCTGATTTGGAAAGTATTCGAATTGGATTTTTTAACGGAGCAAAGGCATTGGACAAAGCGAAAGAAGGAGAAGCTCAAATGGATGTATCCTTTTTTGAATCTTTCGGAGAGGAAGGGTTTAAAGCGGCTGTGGAAGGTTTGATTCAGTCCAATTATGCTTATAATAAATATCAAAGCAAAGAAAAGAAGAAAGAGAAAAAAGAAGTATTGTTTTCTTTTTTCAATGCACCGAAAGAAAAAGAAGCTTTTTTGGACGAGGTGCAATCCTATATGGAAGGAGTGTTCTTTGCCCGTGATTTGGTGAATGAACCGGCTATGGTGATGACTCCAACCAAATTTTCATTGGAAGCAAAGAATACGTTGTCAAAAGTTGGCGTATCTGTAGAAATTTTAAATCGTGCGGAAATTGTAGATTTGGGGATGAAAGCTTTTCTAAGTGTTGCGATGGGTAGTGATGAAGAGCCACGATTTGTCATCATGCGTTATATGCCTTTAGGAGAGGATGTAAAGCCTAAAGTTCTTGTCGGCAAGGGACTGACTTATGATAGCGGCGGATATTCCATTAAACCGACTTCAGGGATGCTTAGCATGCATTGTGATATGAGCGGTGCAGCATCTGTTGCGGGAACCATGTATGCTTTGGCGAAAAATAAGGTGCAACAAAATGTTATCGGGGTAAGTGCATTATGCGAGAATATGATTAGCGGTAAATCCTATAAGCCCGGCGATATTATCAAGTCCATGAGCGGAAAGACGATTGAAATTGACAATACCGATGCGGAAGGTCGTGTAACATTGGCGGACAGTTTATATTTTTCCGCAACCAAATTGAATCCGGAATATATTATCGATATGGCTACTTTGACCGGAGCTTGCATTGCGGCTTTAGGTTTTGAATATACCGGTGCAGTAACCAACGATACGAATTTATATATGGAATTTGAAAAAGCTGCGAAAAAAACCGGTGAAAAAGTTTGGCTTTTGCCCGCTGATGAGGAATTCAGAGAAGCTGTTAAGGGAAAACGAGGGGGCGATGTGGTCAATTCCACAGGTTTTGGAGCAGGAACCGTTACGGCAGGGATGTTTTTGGAAAACTTTGTAGAAGGGAAACGATGGCTACATTTGGACATTGCAGGAACCGCTTTTCTTCCCAAAGAAAAGGGCTATTTGCCAAAAGATGCAACCGGCGTATGTGTTCGAAGTTTATATCGTATGATTTGCAGTGCATAGCATGAAAGAGAGACAAAAGTTACAAGAACCGTTTTTAGTGGAAAAGATTCCGTTTTTCGGAAAAAATAATTTATATATTACGGAACTCGGTTCAAAAGATATTGTGATGGAATTCAGAGCAACCGAAACTCATTTGAATCCCATGGATATGATTCACGGAGGGATTTTATTCGCATTAGCAGATACGGCGGCGGGGATGTTTGCCAGATTAGCGGGAAAAGAATGTGTGACTTTATGCGGGAATATGAATTATTTGAGACCTTCTTATGAGGGTAAAGTAGAGGCTCACGGAAAAATAAAGCATCAAGGGGAAAAAACTTGGGTGATTGATGTGGACATTATTCAAGATGAAGAAATTAAAGCAATAGGTAATTTTACGATTTTTAATACCGGGGAACGAAAATTAAACGAACTTAGCCAATATATTTTAGATAGGTAGGAATAAAAAAACACGTTTTTTCAAGGGTTGAAAAACGTGTTTTTTGTTTTGGTGTTTAATGATGTATCTTAGCTTTTGTTTAAATCTTCAAACAATTTTCGAAAGATAATTTCCGCGGTCTCATAATGTTCTTCTGTCAACATCATGGCTTTTCGAATGTTGCTTTTTTCGAAAGCTTCGATAATTTGTTTGTGCATAGCGATGCTTTCCTGTTGCGTTTTTTTTGATGAGGGATTATAGAAATAACGGACCAATACTTCATGAAGGACATTATATTTCTTAAATAAAGCCAACAGTCGTTCATTGTAGGAATAGTCGATAAAGGTACGATGAAACTCATAATCATAATCGTAATATTTATCTGTACCTACAGCTTTTTCCTGCAAGGCAACAGCTTCCTTCAGTTTAGGCACGATGATTTCCGGGGTGTTTTTTTTGCCGGCTAAACGGACGCCGGCTTCTGCGATACACAGTAAAACTTCATTCATCTCAATATAAAAATCTAAAGTAAAATCCACAACGGTGGCTCCCGATTGAGTGATAGAACTGATCAGTCCGTCATTATATAGACGATTGATGGCATCACGAACCGGGGAGGAACTGACCTCAAATCGCTCTTGTAAATTGCGATTGACCAGTTTTGAACCGAAAGGGATTTTTTGTTTTAAGATTTCCAATTTTAAGACACTATAGATTTGATCGCTAAGCGATTTTCGCATTAATTTCATTGTACAAACTCCTTACAGAATATCAAGTGTTAAAGTGAGGATGTGAAAGAAAAAGGGATGGAGCGCAACCCCCACCCCTTATACTTGTAATCGTTTGATTAGAAAGCAACTTTGAATGCTAAAGCATAGATACATAAAATTAAAGCTAAGACGGTATATACATATTTTCCAAGAGCGTGCCAAGTGTTGCCGTATTTTTTCTTGGCTCCGGTATTGATTTCATCCAAAAGATCTTCTTTCTTAAGAACCCAAAACCAGGAAATAGCACCAAGGACTGCACCGATAGGGATAATGTAGATGGAAACGAGATCCATCCAAGGACCCCAACCGCCCATGATAGCGCCTTCAGTATCAGCAATAGGTTCCATAAATACGCCAATACCGAAAGTGATAACGCCGAGGATGATAATCATGACTTTACGGCTGAGACCTTTGAAGACATGCATTAAGGATTCCCCAACGACTTCGAACATATTTTGTAGAGAAGAAATTCCACCGAATACTACTGCAGTATAAAGGATGATACCGAAGATTCTTCCGCCAACCATTTGTTGAAGAATGGTGGGAAGAACGACGAATAATAATCCGGGACCGCGAGCCGGGTCCATATTGTAAGCGAAGCAAGCGGGAATCATAACTAAAGCGGCAACCATAGCTGCAATCGTATCGAACAATGCGGTTTGTTTTGCGCCGCTGACAACATCTTCATCTTTACTCAGATATGCACCGTATACAATCATACCGGAACCGGTGATGGATAGCGAGAAGAAAGCCTGTCCCATAGCAGCAACCCAAATCTTCGGATCAGCCAATAATTTCCAATCCGGAATGAAAAGGAATTTGTAACCAGCCGCAACTCCCGGCAATAATGCAATACGAACGGCAAGAATGATGAACAGGATAAAGAATAAGGGCATCATTACTTTATTCGCTTTTTCAATAGAGTCTGCACCAAGAGTAATCGTCAATAAAGTTACGATAACAATGATAATGTGATAAGGAACAACAGAGAAAGTTTTAAATGCAAAACTTTCAAACCAAGGACCGGGTTCAACGGTCATAATGCTTCCGGATAAGGATTGAGTTAATGCTTTTAATACATAAGAAATGATTGCTGCATAACCGATAGCGATGGTCATGGAGCCGATTAAGGGTAACCAACCAATCACTTTCCCGATACCTTCCATATCGGTCTTACCGTGTTTCCATGCAAAAGCATAGGAACCCAAAGTACCGGTACCGCTGCGGCGACCGATTGCATATTCTGCAGAAAGCCCTACATATCCGAACAATGCAATGAAGAATAAATAGATGACTAGGAATGCAGCACCACCGCTGCTACCAAGCTTGTACGGGAAGCCCCATACATTGGCCATACCTACTGCAGAACCTACGCAGGCAAGGATAAAGCCCCATTTTGAAGCAAATTTATTGCCTCCATTTGTGTTGTTTTCCATATTTTCCTCCCCAAAAATTTTTCTTAAACAACAGGAGTCGTTATTTAAGATTTGTATAATAGCTGCGAAAAAAATATTTTCGCCCTAAAGAATAGGTAAAATGAAGGGTTAATATCCCTTCATAAAGAAGGGATATTAACCGATGGTTTCGACTTATTAATCAGCGAAATCGAATTTAGCAGTGAA
>KI259780.1 GCA_000467935.1 Peptostreptococcaceae bacterium oral taxon 113 str. W5053 | reverse complement strand
TGCACATTCGTGCCGGCTCCCATTTTCTGAGTTGAACCAAGTAATATCCTCACATCTCCTTTTCGCACCTTTGCAAAGAGTTCGTCCTTTTGTTTATCTGAATTAGCTTCATGAATAAAGGCTATTTCTTGTTTCGGGATTCCCATTGCAACGAGCTTTTCTCTGATGTCATCATAGATATTAAACTCTCCATCGCCTTTCGGTGTGGACATATCGGAAAATAGAAGCTGTGTAGACTTATTTTCTTTGGTCTTATCCCAAATACTAAAGACATTTTTCACGCAAACATTCACCTTGCTATCAGGATTATCAGGAAGTAGGGGATTGATCAGTCTTTGGTCAAGGGCAAGTTTCTTACCATCATTAGTAATATTTAACATATTATCCTCATCAGGTTCTACCACTCTATTTCTAACCTTATCCGCTCTTTCAGATAATCCCTTTAGGATTTCTTTTTGTTCCTCGCTCGGCAAGGTTTTAATTACTTCATAGTGTGCTTCAGGTGTTGGAAGATTTAGCATATCTGCGGTCTGAATGTCAGCGACTTCCTTAAACATGGACATCAATTCAGGTAGGTTATAAAACTTTGAAAATCTTGTTTTCACTCTGTATCCTGTTCCTTCAGGAGCAAGTTCAAAGGCGGACTGAGTTTCCCCGAAGGTACTTGCCCAAGCATCAAAATGCTCCAAGTGATTCTTCTTCAGGTTTTCATACTGAAGATAACGCTGCATGGTGTAAAGCTCCGTCATAGAATTACTTACTGGTGTTCCTGTGGCAAAGACTATTCCTTTCCCGTTTGTCATCTCGTCCATATATCTACATTTCATAAACATATCGGATGACTTAAAGGCTTCACTTTGCCCAATCCCTGCAACATTACGCATTTTTGTATGAAGATACAAATTCTTAAATCCATGTGCTTCGTCCACAAAAAGCTTATCTACACCCAGTTCCTCGAAAGTAATGACATCGTCTTTCTTAAAATCATCGTTTAGTTTCTCAAGCCTTGCTTCCAGTTTTTTCTTGGTCTTTTCAAGTTGCTTAACCGTAAAATTTTGGTTTCTGTCGTGCTTATATTCCTCAATATAGTTCAAAATTTCATCAATCTGATCCTGAATATGTTTCTCCTGATATTCCTTACTCATTGGGATTTTTTCAAACTGCGTATGACCGATTACAACCGCATCATATTC
>KI259779.1 GCA_000467935.1 Peptostreptococcaceae bacterium oral taxon 113 str. W5053 | reverse complement strand
AAGTTCAACTTTATTCGGGAGAAACAAATCGTCTATATCAAGAGAAATTAGAAGAAATAGCAAAAATGGTGAATACATCCCTTGTGAAGCCCATGATAGGTATAAAAAAAGACGCTTTAATTGTAGACCAAGAAAAAATTAGATAATCCGAGGCTATATGAATGTGTAAAGGATTTATTTTTGAAGCATCAATGGTCTCCGGAGCAGATTTCCTCTCGATTGAAATTTGAAAATTTAAGCTTCACTATTAACTACAATACGATTTACAGGGAAATATATAATGGCCGTTTTGATGAAAAAGGATTATCACATGGAAGTCAAGGAGTCATTCGCAAGCTACGACATCGTGGTAAAAGTCGTCACACAAAAAATTATGAAGAAAGACGTGGTAAAATTCAGATTAGTAATTTAATTACAGATAGACCGGAGTCTGCAAATAATCGAGAACGATTAGGTGATTGAGAGGCTGATACAGTTATGGGATAGACTGGTAAGGCCTGCTTAGTAACATTAACTAATCGAAAAAGTCGATATCTGCTATGCAAAAAAATTGCAAAAAAGAATTCATCTTTAGTCAAACAAGTGATGATTGAGCTTTTAGAAAAACAACCTCTAGAAACAATAACTCCAGATAGAGGAAAAGAATTTTCTAAACATGCAGAAATTAGTCAAGCGTTGAATGTAGTAGAGTTTTATTTTCCATTTCCGCATCATCCTTGGCAAAGAGGAACAAACGAAAACACCAATGGATTGTTGAGAGAATATTTTCCAAAAACTGTGGACATTAATCAATCCGACAGCTATGTTGAAGCAAAAATGAAAGAAATAAATCTTAGACCTCGCAAATGCTTAAATTGGAAAACTCCATACGAGGTTTATTATTCAGTAGAGTTGCATTTGA
>KI259778.1:2258-8252 GCA_000467935.1 Peptostreptococcaceae bacterium oral taxon 113 str. W5053 | reverse complement strand
AATGTGTCTATTTGCTTGACTATGTTGCACAGTTGCCTTAAAATATTTTCAAATAAAGTTTTTTTATGCTCCCTGTCATTGCAAAATTCTCTGCCATTATCAATTTGTACTGTTTGTACTGTTTTTATCTTAAAGCCAAAGCCTTTTTCTAATGTCCTTAGCATCTTGCCTGTTTCATGGGAACTATGCTCATTTACTAGCTTTAATACTCTTTTTCGACTATATAAATCGATTGCTGTTATTTGATAGTATCCGTTCATAATTACTTTTAAATCCTATAGATTTCTGCTATCGAACCTTTATGTTCCACAACAAGATATTTACTTGATGATATCTTTATGACTGAATATCTCCGGAACAACATTTCATTTTTATATAGCACAATAGTAAAATAATTTATCATTACTTCTTATCATAAAGGCACATTTTATCCAGTTGCCACCTTGTAATAAATAAGCTTTTCTAACAAATGTATTTTTCAAAATCCTTTATTTTTCAATTCTCTGACCAATTGCACATAGAATTCTCTGACATCGAATCCTTCTATATTCTCTCGATTTAAATCAATCATATCCCCATGAGAAATTCCTCTTTTCCCGTTTACCGTTAAATAGATATAGTTCTCCCCCCATTCAAAGGATCGATAACCGACTAAACCGTCGTTCGGTCCGTCGAAATATTTGACGAAAGTCGTCGTTAAATTTAAAGGAAATCTTCCGCCGGTCAACTTATTGAGCTTTGAACCCGTACTTTGATAATATACATTTTCAACATTTTTTATATTTTCATTAAATTCCTTAGCTCGTTTACTGGTCAAATCGTATACCGCTTCTTTAAAGTTCGGCATTCGATCTCCGAAACGGATTAATGTCGAATTATATTTTTCCGCTATTTTTTCCATTAATTTTTCATTGATCTTTTCTAATAAAAAGTCTGCAAATTCACATCCTCTATGTGGCGCATTTATTGTGGTTAAACTTGCTACATATTGATCCATGCCACATTTCGACAAGGCATATCTTGAATCCAATCCCCCTTTTGAATGGGCAATGATGTTTACTTTTTCAAAATTTGTTTCTTTAAGGATTTCTTTTATTCTCATCGCCAATTCTTCTCCGCATTTTGAAATACTTGCAGCACTTTCTTGATTCCCATAGAAAACTGTTGCGCCGTTTTTTTCCAATTCTTCCGGAATCCTTCCCCAATAATTAAAGAAATTGCTGTCCCTGAAAAATACACCGTGAACAAATAGGATGGGATATTTCGTCTTACAGATCTTTTCTTGTTGTCTTTGTTTATTGCAAAGGAGTTTATGATTTTCAAAATCGACTTCTTTTTTTATGACTTTTATCATTTTAATCAGGATAATGAGGTGAGCGATAGGAATCATCCCACATAAAATTCCTATGACTTTCCACTTGATTCCAATCTGTTTGGAATATAAATATATTCTTATGATTCCGTTCCAAAATAAAACAAATTCAAATAAAAATACATATAATAAATTCATCAGAAAGACTTTTAAATCCCACGTCAAGAGATTAAATTGATATCCGCCAAATAAGATCATCCCTGTCATACTTGTCGAAATTAAAAATATGATTAATAAATTATTTCCATTTCTTAATTGTTCTAATTGTCGACTCTCTAATTTTTTACACCACAAACCGGGCAAAAGATTGATCCACACACCGATCAACAGAGCAATCATCACTATCGACTGAATGGGTAGATGCTTATTTAGCATATAAAAATTACTGCTTAATGCATAAAAAGCTGCCAATAAGATATTCATAACGCCTCCGCAAGCTCAATTTGAATAAAAAGTCGTACTCCTTTCGATGACGGCAGGAGCGATGAAGCCGAACAACAAATCTAAAGTACCGCCAAATCCTTTATTTAACAAAAGAACTTCCGTCCAAAAAAGCCACGCGACAAAAGTGATAAGAAAAAAATCGAATCGGACAATATTTATATCGCTCCTTATTCGTTCCTTTCATCCTTACGGCAAATGACCAATTCACTTTTGATACCGTTCAACTCAATCACATTTTCCCCGTCCGCATCCGAAAAATTCTCCACCGTTTCCCCCTTTGATTCATAAAAAACCGAGGTGAAAAATCCTTTGACAACATTGCGAAAAGAAAAGTCCGTCGGCACCGTAAGTCTTGAGATAGATGAAACTTGATTGATTTCAAGAGAACCCTTAAAATCCGCAATCTCAATTGCCATATCCAAATTCGAATCCACCTCAAAGATCGCTTCTACAGACTTTAAATATAGTGTATTTATTTTGCCGTGAAATTCAACCCGCTCACAAATTAAATTCCTCACGCAAATTTTCTCACAGTTCACATCCAGCTCCACATGAGAAAGATAACGATTTGGAAGGAAAAGCTCAATGCTTAGATTGTCTTTCGCTTTAGCCTCCGTCATCCCATTTTTTCTGTTGACATCAATATCAAGACGCCGTTTGATATCGTCAATCCTAACCTTAAAATCTCTTTCCAAGGTGTTGATTGCATTGGACGCAAGCTTCACCAGAACCTTCTCCCCGTCGGTTCCCGTAATCGTCAAATTGGAAGCTCCTCCTAATTTAATATCCAACCTTTTTACCTCGTCCATATCATATTCCGTTTTGCTCTCGTATCGATAACCGGTTTGAACGACAGCCGTTTTTTCCTTTGAAAGAAACTCATCTACACTGATTCCGAATAATTTTGAGAGAATCATCATATTTTCAATATCCGGAATTCCACGTTCAGTCTCCCATTTGGTTACCGCCTGTCTGGATACGCCAAGTTTTTCCGCTAAAGCCTCTTGGGACATGCCTGTCATCTTTCTTGCATTTTTTAATTTTTCTGCAAAATTCATCTTATTCCTCCTTCAAGTTTTGGTATGAAAAGCATATCTTTTAAAGCCCATCCCCACAAGCAATCCCAGTTGTCATGGACACCTTTTTTTGCTACTTAGCGTAGCATGTATTTGTTCTTTTGTATAAATGAATTGTAAAATCAACTGCAACACCTATTGCACACCTATTGCAGGTTTTCAAAAAAGTTTTCTTCAGAAGGTTTGTATTGGATACATTTCCTGTGTCTATGTTTCATCCATTTAAGATTGCGCCTTCATTCATCGAAATCAACTTCCGATCTTATCCATCACAAAAAAATATTCTTTGTTGTCGCTTTCTTCATTGCCCAAGCATTAGGAAGAATTTTTGTTCATCGTTCTTCGGCTGAATCTTTAAAAATGTTCTTTCCCAAATACCGACTTTTACCATATTTACTCTTTGTCGCTTCAGCTTTCGTTCAAAATTGAAACCTATGTCCATATGGAAAAGATGAATATCTAATTCACTTCAACCTTTTTATTGTTATCCATAATAAAAGGTTTTGCCAAACCCTCTCCTGTATAGTCTGCGTATTTGTCCTGTAGATACTGATAACACTCTTTTTTGGCGGCAAATTTTATTGCCTGATAAGGCTCTTCAAAGCTCAGTTTTTCTACAAATAAAAATCCCTCTTGATCTGGAACCAAAACGCCGACATGCCCTACAAAGAGAAAGTCACCGTCAAGATTATCGTGTATGATTACAGAAATCATCCTCACTTTTTCATGAAACTTGAAATTTTCAAAGTATTCCTCCATATTCTTCGCGTGTATTTGAATATCTTGTGTTGCTTCCGTCTTTACTCTTGAGAATAAGATTTTAAACTGCTCCTTTTCTTTTGCATCCAATAATTTTCCTTTGCCAATGGCATCCTTATCTAAGAATAAAAGTTGATCATCCATGTCCATTGGAGGAATTTCAATGTCTTTTTTAAGCAGGGTATAGCTGTTTATCCTGCAATTCGTGCCGATAAAATCTCCCTTCTTTTCACGCCACAAAGTCGTGATTTTATCCACATCATATTGCGGCGCCTTAAATTCCGTGAACTCTCCTTTTAATCCTGTAGCCCCTGCAATTTCGTTATACTCATTCACCATTTTGATGAAACTTTCAACGCTGTCCTTGTCTAAATGAGCAGACAGCAAGGTTCTGACCTCATCTATGCTGTCTTTACTTGCTAAATTTGAGTAAGTTAGTACTTCTTGGCTACCTTTTGAACTTTTCTCTGAATTCCCACACGCCGTGAACCCAAAGAGCAATACTGCGCAAATACACAATCCGATTATTTTATTCCGTTTGTTCATTCTTTTCTCCTTATCCATTTTTATTGCCCATCTTATAAGACCATAGAGCTTGGTTTGCTTTTCTATTGAAACTATATTGTTCTTTGTATCTCCACGGACCCTATCCATACAAACCCTTTAACGCTTGCTCCATTTTTGCACCCACCTTTTGGCCTTCTTCAAGGATACTATAACCAGAAGTCATATTGACTACTATTTCATCCTCATCTTCATCGTGAGCGAAATAAAGCAAAATCGACGCAGCAATCGCCGGACAAACCTTTTCTCACTATGCGCATTTATCAGCCATACTGCATCCCCAATCTAGTATTTTGCGCCTTTATTTGCTATCAAGTATATCTTCTCATTATCAAAACATATCTGAGAAGTACGGTTATAGATTTGAATCATATCTTCCATTTTCTCAATAAAAACATTTGTGCCTGGATTGCCCATTGACGCAAATTCTTTAACTGCTTGCATCTCCATACTGACTGCATTTTTCTTTAAATGCTCACCTGAACCTTGTAATTCATCAACCAGACCTTCTTTCAAAAATGGTATCTTTCTGATTAGTTTGCCTACCTTTTTTTACCTGCTACTCCAATGCGCTCTCCAATGCGCTCTAATTTAACCTTAACAGCTGCATTTCCCATTTTCTCAAGACAGATCGAACAGTCGCTAAAAAGCTCTCTATACTTATCGGACATTCCCCTTATCTCGTCCCTGAGCTTCGTAATATTATCCTCTTTAAAATTTTCGCTAAGCAACACTTCCATCATCGATGCCAGCGAAAAATTATAAAGACAAAGTCTGTAATATTGGAAATTCTTCTGCAAGTCAGAAGAAGTTGATTTCACCTTATTCTGAGTAATGGGTTTAAACTGTTTTGAGTTGTTAAGCACAGTTTCAACGTTTTTCCGGTACACTTCCATATTCTTTCTTGCATCGCGCTTAATAATCGAAACCAGATTATGATTACTTGCCACAAAATGCTCATTATCCCAATTGAGTTTATACCTTGTGACGAGACTTATCAAAGTTTCAAGATCCGCTTTTATCTCAGATTCCTTCTCAATTTCCAAGAAAGATATTATCTGTTTCTCCATATCAACTATTTTCCCAAGTCCCCTCTCAATAGAAAACAATGCCACAGCCATCATCATGGTGGCAGGATTTAATGCTGCTGCCGTTGTTGTCGTGGCAGACAACGGTCCCGCAGCTTGAAGCTGTGCAAACTTAGAAACCCCATCCGCTGTTTTAAATGCACCCCAGAAATTTCCATTCTTTGCAATCTTTAAAACATCTCCAATACCCGCATTTGCTAACTGATAAAGTCCCTCCGTAGCAATTGTCGTTGTTTGAGTCACTGTATTTAATGCCGGTATCAATGACGAGACTCCTGCTCCCAATGTCGAAAGTTCAGCAATAGGCATGCTTAACGTATTGCTACTATTATTAATGGACGCTCTCGCTTCAGCAAGCATTCCCTCTGAAAGCTCTATCAAGTCGTTATTGCCTTCAACAGCTTCTATTTCATTGTTTTTTAATTTTACAATATCACTATATTCTCCCTCCGTATTGTTTTCGCAAATTAAGTCCAGGATTCATTCATAAGGTGTTGTGTGAGTTTATCCGTATCCGGAATACCTTCAGTTCCAAGCACCTGCGTCAAATCAAATATTCTAGTTCCCATAGGTACTCTCGGTGTTATCTTCTTCAAATCCGTTTCATAGAATTTTTCAACAAAAAAGTACTTAGTTGTCAAGACATATGTTTCACTCAGAAAAATATTCTGATACAACTTGATTCGGACTT
>KI259778.1:0-2158 GCA_000467935.1 Peptostreptococcaceae bacterium oral taxon 113 str. W5053 | reverse complement strand
TGATACAACTTGATTCGGACTTTTAAACTTTAGTACAGTTTTCGCTGTATTGTTAGATCTCTTTTCACGCTTTTTCACTTGCTTTTTTGAATGGTTACTTCTTGGCTACCTTTTGAATTTTTCTCTGAATTCCCACACGCCGTGAACCCAAAGAGCAATACTGCACAAATACATAATCCGATTATTTTATTCCATTTTTTCATTCTGTTCTCCTTGTTGTTGAAAATATATTGTTGGTATATAGGGAATACATTAACAAACTGTAATTAGCGTAATTGTATATACTTCGTCGCTTGCAAAATAAAAGGGATTTTTGTCCCTTTTGGAGATAAAAAACTTTCTCTCCTTTTGATGTTGATGTTTGGACACTTTTCTGCCTTATAGCACCTTCATTTTACTATATCTTATAAGCAGCTCTTAAATTCTTAAATTTCTGCGTTGGATTGAGTAATGGCTACCGAGCGTTGCAGCTCTGCTTATAGTCTGCTTATACATAACGGGCACAAACTGAATCGCCATTTGAACACAGCTATTGAATGTGTCTCTCACTCTTGCCCTGTTCTTTCTGTTGTCCTCATCAGAGGCACCCAAAAAAGCCTTTTTAACTAAATCCATAAGTCCCATAGCTACAATCTCCTCCATTATTTTTGTCCTTATAATTTTCAATTGCTAAACTCGCCGATAAAAGTGGGTTTATTGAAATTGTTCGCAGGTATTTTATCATGTATGCTTAAAATATTTCAAGTCTGAATGGCTTGAATTCGCTTTGTTTTTGGTGTTTGCAATTATTTAAAGCCGATTTTAAATATTTTTATCTGATCATTTTAGAATACACGCTATTTCATTCTTTATAATTTTGTAAGCCGGATTTTTGTCCAAAGGACTTATGAAGTGATATAATGATACAGCATGCCAAGGCATGCGAGTTTTAATTAAGATAAGGGGAGCGACCATGGGATTATTTATATTTGCTTTGGCCTTTGGCTTTTTTGTACTGTTGCTTTTTTTATGCACGGTTTATGTCTATTTTAGGCTTGTAAAGGCAGTGAAAGCGGGTGAGGAGGTCCCAAAATGGATGTACAAGCTCGGTCAAAGTTTTAGATTTAGATATAGCAATCATTATACATTTGATGATATTACAGATTCTGCCGCACTCAAGGAAACGAATTTTTTCATTCTAAGCCTTATTTTGGTGAATATCATTTTTGGGCTTGTAATGTACCATAGAACAAACAACTTTTTGGAGGCGCTCTATACGGTCTTAAAGCTGCAGTTTGCCCTTGCCATTATAAGCGTAACGCTTAATGGCATAGTTAAATTTTTTTTGATTTTACTGAAACCGTCAGGCAGAGAAGCGTACTCCTATTCCTCGTCAAAGGCCGTGATTGCTGCAGTCTGTTTAACCTCTTTTGTCTTCACTCTTTTTATGTCCATGACAGGTTTCCCTGCCAAGGCTCCCAGTGTGCAGTTCGACACAGCCAATGTGATTATCGGTGAAACGAGGGCGGCCGAGCTTTTGAACGCAGGCTTTAGCTTTTCTGAAAGGACGCCTGATAGTGAGATTGTAAATAAGAACGATGAACACTCCAGTTATGGTGAACTTGTGAAGCTTGTCAAAGATGGCAAGCCCTACGGCCTTATGAGCCTTACACCTGAATGGGGGACTTCCGATAAGCTTAAAAATTGCATCGTAACATTTTATAGTATTTCGGCGGATAATGAGCAATTATCCAAGGTTAAATTTAGCAATAAGGAACTGTCAAAGCTCACAATCAACGATTTTAAAACAAAGAATCTGACGGATATCTTTTCGCTTAAGCCCGCCGATTATGAAGAAATCAAAAATAATACTTTTTTTATTCTCAAGCTGCAAACGGCCGGCTATGGGATCTGGAAAAGCTACAGCCTTGAAGCGAATTTTAATTCCGACGGCTCGCCCTACAGCTATAGCATAAGAGCTAAACATTCAATATGGGACTAAGCTTGATAGGCTTGCTTGCTTCCTTTATTTGCGTTGCTGTTTTCATAAAAGCACCTCAGTATATGGTCTTAGATGATCTTCCATTTTCATGACGATAGCATACTTAGACAGTTTTAATAAGTCTTTGTCATTGGACGAAAACTACAATGAGAGTGTGAGAAAAAGTCTGTAAATTAA
>KI259777.1 GCA_000467935.1 Peptostreptococcaceae bacterium oral taxon 113 str. W5053 | reverse complement strand
TTAAAAACCATAAATCTTTAGTTATATTAAATTAAGGGAAGAACTACTTTTGACCATCGGAAACTTGCTATCATAATTTTTTCACAAAAACAAAGGGCGCTTGGTCATATTTATAGAAAAAAATAGATTTCTACTTGTTGGTAAAAAATACTGTCCTGAAAAAAACAGAGCATAAATTTATTTCTTAGCTACGATAAAGCTATACAAAACCTATTAAAATTTAATCAAAAATCAAAAAAGCGTTTAAATTATTAAACATTGCATGATGTTTGTAATTTATCATTAATTTATTGGACTTTAAAGGGGCTATCTGGCGACAGCCCCCTTCAACAGTTAACATGAAAAGATTGTGTTCCTAAAAATATAAGTAACACTATTTACAATGATTCTTTCTCCCTCAATTTTATTTAAAATCTTCGTCTTGTGCTCCGCGTTGAAATTCTTTCTTAACCACTAATGTTCCCGTAGCTTTTCCACACAATACCGGTTTTTTCAATACATTAGCTGCAGAAATAGCTAAATTCTCATCTCTTGCAAGTTCAATATACTTATATGCTTCAAACTTACATGTTCTGGAAGAGCCTCCTCTTTCTTCAATCCATCCATGATATTCCATAAAATCTCCCGCATAAACCGGTGCTAGGAACTCTACGTCTTTGTACCCTACAAAAAGGCTTTCATCTCCATCATTACGAATGCACAATTCTGTTCCTACGTCTCCCCAAAAATCTAAAATATGGGATCCGTTAACTAAATCTCCTGCATAATGTGCTTCCCCTGCTGACATTCTTACTCTTAATACTACTTTCTTTCCAATCATGTTCTTTACTCCTCCTTAAAATTTTTATATAATATTTAGAGCTACATGCTCTGAATATCCTTATTTATAAACCTTTCTTTAAACAATTTCTTTGTATGTCGCTTTAATTTTTATTTTTTGTCTTCATATCTTCATATTTTTTTGTAAACGTTTCCTCACTTTATATTAAAAGCAAGAATCATGCCAAAATACTACTCCCTTAAAAATCCCTATTTTCTCCATTTTTTAAAAATTAGTCTCTATTGTTTTAATTCAAATTATACTTAAAGCGGTAAATGTTAATTCGAAAATAAATTATTGAATATCCTAAATACGAGCCATATACTTACGTAAAAGAAAAAATCCATATAAATTCTTGTTTCGATACAATATTTTTGACTAAAGGAACATACATAGGGAGATTTCTGTAACCTGAATACATTTCACTTTTTAAGTCAGGGTAAAACACAGAATTTTATTGAAAAATCAATATCCAATGAATCAATAAAAACATTTTAACAACGATTTTTAATCAGTTTATTGCAACAGCGAACTGCATTGATGTTACTGTCTATGAGTAAAATGATAAACATGCGAAACACTATAATAGCTATTATAAACGGGTTAACATAATTAATTATTTCCCTCTTAGAATCTCGCCGGATATCTTTGAGCGCTATCAGCACAATGTCCCTTCGTCCATCATACCTGAAATATATGTGCAAGGTATTTCAATAGCAAGATTGCAAAAGTGCTCTATAGAAAAAGATTTGAAAATCATTCACTTCCGATTTAACAAAAAAATTTGATAAGATGGTTAACACAATGGCAATAATATACACCAAATCAAATTATCCATACTTGATGGTCAATGTCATTTACATCAAAATAAAAAAATCATCAAATGATTTCAAAAAGTTATCACATCACTCTCGGTATAAACAAAGAAAGCACATTCGAAGTACTTATTATTATGAAAACAAAAAAAGTTGGTCTTACTTCTCTCCATAATGTAAAGAAGCGCGGTCGATCGGTGTAAAGCCTGTAAAAGTTTCAATACGTTAAATACGTATTTTATCGGCACTTCTTGATGGCATTGCCGAGTTCACTTTTTGAAGAATCAAAGATTTGAAAAATACATCAATCAACGCTGTCCAAAACACTTGATAATGCCTTTGAAGATGCTTTCCAATATGCGATTGTAGAACCAACTCATGCCAGATTTTGCACTGCAAACTTGCTCAGACGCTTAAACCAAAGTTTTCATCATAAAAATGTGTTCATATCTTTTTAAATATAAGATCAAAAAACCCAATTAATTACAATGCGTTTTATCTATAAAAAACTTACGGTAAGCTGCAAATTGATTACAGCATTGTATTAAATTTACACAAGTTTTTGATTGAGATAAAAAACATTCTATTTCTTATTTATAAAATGCTTATTTATTTCAATGTAATGACTAAAATATTAAGAAAAAAAAATAATTAATACTTTTTTCCACTCAAATATGTGAATTTTATAAAAATAGCCCCTCTCTCCACAATTTGTAGTATCCATTTCATTACTTTTTGTTACTTTTTTGTAATCTTTTTTCAGATTTTAGGAAAAAATACAGCTTTCATTGAAAAAAATGATTCCACCAATAACCGATTTGTTGACATTATCAATCGTTCTCATTTACAATAAAGTTGCACTTTTATTGCTTAAAAATTAAGCAAACAGGAGGTTCCTATGAGAAATCATACTTTGCGTAAATTTCTCTTTGCCCTATTGTTTCTGGTCATTGCCGGCGCAGGTGTCGGTTCCTATGTGGAAGCTAATAAAGCAAGAGAAATTACGATCATAGTAGATGGCAAAGCACAGACCGTTGTCGCTTCAGAAGAAACTGTTGAAAAACAATTGTCCGTGTTAGGCATCTATCTTCCGGAAGGTTCCGAATTAAGCCACGGCTTAAATACGACTATTCGTGAAGACATGACGATTGAAGTCAGATTGGCTAAAAAAATTCTTTTATATATGGGCGGCAAAGCGCAAGAAATAAAAACTGCTGCACCCACTGTCGAAAGTTTGTTAAACGAATTGGGTTATACACTTCAAGATCAAGATACCGTTTTTCCCGATCCGGATACCGATTTAAAAGATGACATGATTGTCGTTGTCAATCAAATTCGTTATGAAGAAAAAGAAGTGGAAGAAGTTCTCCCCAAAAATATTAAATTTATTTCCAATGATACTTTGGAAAAAGGAGAAATGAATGTGCTTGAAGAGGGAGCCGACGGCTTACAAAAAATCCGTTATCACTATATCCTCCAAAATGGTAAAACCAGTACCGGTTGGATAGTCTCTCGTGAAATCATTACGCCGTCCAAAGAACGCATCATCGAAATGGGCACCGGGAAAAATACCCAAGAAGAAGCCGAAAAAAATGCTCCGGAAGAAAAGAAAATCACTTCTTCCGAAACTCAAACCCAAAATAAAAAACAAACGGCTTCCAATAATAAAGAAACTCAAAAGACAAGTCAGCAAACTTCTCCTAAAGAGGCAAAAGCTGCTAACCCGACTCCAAAGCAAAACCAAAACATACCGGAAGGTTACAATGTGGTAAAAACCCTGACCATGAAGGCTACAGCTTACGATGACAGTCCCGAATCTAACGGAAAATGGGGTCCTTACAGTGCCATGGGTAACAGGCTCCGCTACGGCGTAGTCGCCGTTGATCCCAGTGTTATTCCACTGGGCACTCGCCTGTATATTGAAGGATATGGCGAGGCGATTGCGGAAGATACCGGTGGCGCCATCAAAGGAAATCGCATTGATTTATTTATGGACCGAGCATCTGCACAAAAATTCGGAGTTCAAAATGTAGTGGTTCATATTTTAGGCAACTAAGAGAAAGCAGACTTCCTGCTTTCTTTTTTTGTCGAATTTTCCCCATCCCGCTTTTCTCCCTGTGGTATAATAAAAAACAATAAGGAGGTTTTTAAAATGAAAACCATAATTGTCATCTACGGAAGTCGCTCTACAGAACATTCCGTATCCATTAACAGTGCAAAAAATGTCATTAACGGACTGGATAAAACAAAATATCATATTGTCCCTGTATATATCAGTCAAAAAGGAGTATGGAATGTACTTCCTCCTATAAAAAAAAGTATTCAGGATAAAAAAGAGCTTCAAGTTGAAAAAGAGCTCTCCGTCAGTGAATCCATCAAAGACTTCCTAACCATAGCCGATGGTCACGATGTGATTGTCTTTCCGGTTATCCACGGCACGAATGGAGAAGACGGTGCCATCCAAGGATTTTTGGATATGTTAAATCTCTCCTATATAGGCAATAGTACTCTATCCTCCGCCGCTTGTTTCCACAAAGGGGTTACCAATGACCTTTTTGCCGCCCACGAAATTCCTCAAGCCGACTATATGGAACTTCATAAAGAAGATTACGAAAAGGACCCCAGCACGATTTTAAATGAAATCGTCATCTTTGGATTGCCTCTCTATGTCAAACCCTGTAATGCAGGCTCTTCCATCGGTGTTACCCCCGTGTATGAAGAAGAGGAATTGGAAAATGCGCTAAAGACCGCTTTCTCTTACGATACGCATATCGTTTTGGAAAAAGAAATCATCGGTAGGGAGCTGCAGGTCAGTGTCATCGGTGCAGATAATCCTATAACCTCTCTGCCCGGCGAATATCCTCGGGAAGGTTTCTTCGATTATCACGGAAAATATAAAGCGGGACATTTGGATCCCATTATTCCTGCTCGATTAACCACTGCAGGCATCGACGAGGTTCGTCAATTGGCTATCAACGCTTACAAAGCCGCCCGTTGTACCGGATTTGCTCGTGTAGATATTTTTGTTGATAAACACGAAAACTTTTATGTCAATGAAATCAATACTATGCCGGGAATGAGCAACAGCTCCATGACCCCTCAAGTCTGGGAACCCACCGACGGCACCACCTTCCCTCAACTCTTGGAAAAGCTCATCGCCTTAGCGGAAAAACGCTATCGAGAATTAAACGCACTCAATCGCCAAGGAGAAGACTAATGAAACTTTCTCTGCAACAAATTGCCCAATGGACTGAAGGCACAATCCATGGTGAAAATATCACTTTAAGTGATATCTCCACAGACACACGAAGCATCAACGCCGGAAGTCTTTTCGTTCCTTTAAAAGGAGAACGCTTTGACGGCCACGATTATGTGAAACAGGCGATCGAAAAAGGGGCTCGTGCCTTTCTTTGGGGACACAAACAAGCCCCGCAAAACTCCATCCCCTATGTCCAAGTGCAAGATACCCTCTCGGCATATCAGCAAATTGCTGCCGGATATCTTCGACAAATCAACCCTACCGTTGTAGCGATCACCGGAAGCAACGGCAAAACCACCGTCAAAGATTTAGTCCACTCCATCGCTCAAAAAAAGTTTCAAAGCCATGCCACCAAAGGCAATTTCAATAATGAAATAGGCGTCCCCCGAACCATTCTATCCATGCCCGAAGACACCCAAGTTTTAGTCATCGAGTTAGGCATAGAAATGCCCGGAGAAATGGAAAATCTTACCGCCATGGTCACTCCGGATATCGCTATTCTCACCAATGTGGGACCGGTACATCTGGAAAATTACAAGAACTTAAAAGAAATCGCTAAAGCCAAAATGGAAATTACAGCGCCGATGAATTCAAAGGGGCTTTTTATCCTCAATGCTGACGATGAAAATCTCATGGCCGTTTATCGGGAAAAAGAATTTTCTCCGAAAACTCTCACTTTTGGAAAAAAAGGAGCCGAAAAAATACAAATTCTATCGAAAAATCCCTTACGTTTTTCTTTAAACGAAGAGAAATATGAGCTTTCCCTTTTCGGGCAACATCAAGTCTATAACGCTTCCGCCGCCATCTTGACAGGGCTTGCATTAGGGCTTTCCAAAGAAGAAATTCAAGAAGCTTTAGTCCGTCCAAACCTGACTAAAATGCGCACGGACTTAAAAAAAGCCAGGGGAATCAAGCTCTTGGACGATACCTATAAATCCAATCCGCCCAGTCTTTTAGCCTCTTTGGACACTTTTGCCCAAATTCCGGCCGATCGACATATCCTCATCTTGGGCGATATGCTCGGTTTGGGGGAAGAATCCCAAAGATTTCACCGCCAAATCGGAGAAGAAATCTGTCGACGAGGCTATGAATATATCATTGCCTACGGTTCCGTGGCAAAAGAGTTTTTAGTACCCCTAAAAGAACAACATACTGCCTTCGTCCCTTTGGGGCAAACCCAAGAAGTGGAACAAATTGCCAAAAAATGGGAAATCCCAAACACCGCCTATTTTGTCAAAGGCTCTCGAAGTTTAAAAATGGAAGAAATTGTTGAATTCATATTAAAATAAGCCCTCTCAGGCTTATTTTTTTATCCCTCCGACAAAAAAATTATTAAAAAATCTACCGGAAACAAGTATCTATTGTCGAATTGAGTATTTGTTCCAATAAAAAATCTCTTTTATCCAATACATGAACAAAAGAGATTCTCTTTGTCAAAATGATTTTCATTTTAATTTTACACATCGCATGGAATTTAAAACCGCCAAAAGCATGACGCCTACGTCAGCAAAAATAGCCTCCCAAATATTGGCGACCCCCAAGGCCCCCATAATCAAAAAGATGATTTTAATGCCCAAAGCGAAGATTATGTTTTGAAGCACAACGGATTTGATTTTTTTGGCGATTCGAATCGCTTGGGGAAGTTTTAATAAATCATCCGTCATGAAAACCACATCCGATGTTTCCATAGCCGCATCACTGCCTACCCCTCCCATGGCAATCCCTACATCGGCGACTGCCATAGAGGGGGTGTCGTTGGTCCCGTCTCCCAAAAAGGCTACAACACCGCCTTCTTCTTTCCACTCTTTGACTTCTTCCAATTTGTCTTCCGGCAGCATAGCCCAATGATAGTGATCAATACCCACTTCTTTGGCGACACTTTTTGCCCGCTCTTCTCCATCGCCGGTGAGCATAATGGGCATGATATCCATTTTCTTCAGTTCCTCTACAGCTTTTTTGGATGTGCTCTTGATTTCATCTTCCAAGGTTATTTTTCCCAGCCATTGTGTGGAAGCCAAGTGTACAACCGTGTCTTCTTCCTTCTCTTTCGGAAAGTCAATGTTTTGTTCTTCCAAGAATTTTTGATTTCCCAAAAGATAATGAACCGATTCCAAATCAAATTCCATGCCCTTGCCCGGAATTTCTTTTAAATTTTCCGGTTTAGGCAATTCTTCCGGATAGGCGCTTCGAATGGATATGGCAATAGGGTGATTGGAAAATTGTTCTCCTATAGCGGCAAGGCGTAAGAGTTCCTTTTCAGGCAAAATACCTTGAATACCTTTGACTTGAAAACTTCCTTTGGTTAAAGTTCCTGTTTTGTCAAAGATAGCCACTTTGATTTTTTCCAGACTTTCCACATGATTGCTGCCTTTAATCAATATCCCCTGTTTGGATGCCGCTCCCATGCCTCCGAAAAAGCTTAACGGTACCGAAGTCACCAAAGCACAGGGGCAGGAGATAATGAGAAAGATTAGCGCTCTTTTTATCCATACGCTGAAAGCTTGATGGAATAATAGAGGTGGTAAAAATGCCAGGCATAAAGCGCCCAAAACCACAATAGGCGTATAGATTCTTGCAAATTTAGTGATGAATTTTTCTGTCGGAGATTTCTTCAGGCGACTTTTTTCCACCAAATCCAAAATTCGCGCTACGGTGCTGGAGGCATAATCCACACCGGTTTGTAAGAGAAGCGCCCCGGAGAGATTGATACTTCCGGAGATCACTTGACTCCCTTCATTGACTTCCGCCGGAATAACTTCCCCGGTAATATCTCGCATATCCAAAGAACTTCCCCCTTGGATTACTGTACCGTCCAAGGGAATCATCTCCCCCGGTTTCACCAAGATCATCGAAGATGCAGGAACTTCTTCCGGGTTCACATCCTGATAATCCTCTCCAACTTTAAGATGTACCGTCTTGGGACGAAACTGAACCAAAGCTTTGATGGACTCTTTGGATCGATATACTGCCAATCCTTCCAAAAATTCTCCCATGCCGTAAAAAATCATAATGCCTACGGCTTCCGTGTATTCTTTGAGTCCTAAAGCTCCGAAGGTGGCCAGTGACATAAGAAAGTTTTCGTCAAAAAGAGAACCTCGAAGAATATTTTTTGCCGCTTTGAACAGTACCGGATAGCCGGCTAAAAAATATGCAGCTATATAGGCAATTTCTTTGCCGGGAAACTTTCCCAAAAGCCCTATTAAAAACAAGGCAAAAGCTATAGCCAAACGAAGGGCTTCTTTTTTCATGGCAGAACTTAACCTCGCTCCTCCTTCCTCTTCTAAAGGGCGAACCCGAATTTCCGATTCATGACGATGAGCAATCTGTTCCAACTCCTGTATAGTCAATTGACGTTGAGACTGAATGCAAAGTTTCCCGCTGACAAAATCCAATTCCACACTTTCTACACCTTTTAAATCATTAATTTCTCCTTTAATTTTTGTGGCACAATGCTGACAACCCAAATTTTCCAATCTGTACATTTTCTTTTCCATCGTTTTACTCCTTAATATGATCCAAGCCTTCACGGAAAATATGTTTTACATGATCGTCATCCAATTCGTAAAAAATAACTTTTCCCTCACGGCGACTGCGAACCAGTCTGGCGCCTCTTAAGAGACGAAGTTGATGAGAGACGGCAGATTGACTGATTCCTAGTAAATTGGCAATATCATAAACACATAATTCATGAATACTTAAAGCGGATAAAATACGTACTCGCGTACTGTCGGAAAACATTTTAAAAAAGTCCGCCAGGTCAAACAAGTCTTCATCCGCCGGCAGTTCACTTAATACTTTTTGCACATGTTCCGGATAAAATAATTCTTCCATCTTATACCTCCCTTTATCGTTTGTTCATATTATCACTTGTTCATATGTTATTATATATCCGTTTATAAAATTTTTCAAGTCTGGGAGTATCTACTCTATATTTTGGGTATATAACTTTCAACTTGAAAGGAAGATGAAAATGGGAACAAAATTTTATGCCGTGCGTAAAGGACGGACGCCGGGAATTTATTTTTCTTGGGAAGATTGCGAAAGGCAGATTCGTGGTTTTCCCAACGCCCAATACAAAAAATTTTCTTCCCTTGCCGAAGCGCAAAGTTTTATTTTTGAAGACTCTGTCACGAAGTCGGTCTCTTCAAAAAATGAACGACGACCGATTTCTTCGGAAGATATGATTGCCTATGTAGACGGCAGTTTTCTCTTAGCCGAGATGGCTTTTTCCTATGGGGCGGTGATTTTAACCGACAAGGGAACTCGAGAATTTTCCAAACGTTTCGATCACAATGAAGATGCCGGTCTTCGAAATGTGGCCGGGGAACTTTTCGGCGCCATGTTTGCCATGAAATTGGCTCTTTCCGAAAATAAAAAAAACTTACATCTGTATTATGATTATAAAGGGATTGAGGAATGGGCAAAGGGACGATGGAAAACCAATCGGGAACTGACCAAAAGCTATCGAGACTATGTGAAACAATGTGAAGAACATCTTCAAATTCATTTTCACAAAGTTATGGCTCATACCGGAGATCCGCTAAACGAACGGGCGGATATTCTTGCTAAAGCCGAATTAAATATTAAATAAGGAGTGTAGAACCTATGATTAAAGAATTTAAAGAATTCATTAAACGAGGCAATGTATTGGATATGGCCATCGGCTTAATTATGGGCAGTGCTTTTTCCGCTATTGTCCATTCGTTAGTGAATGATGTTTTTATGCCTGCCATCGGTAAACTGATCGGCGGATTAAATTTTTCCGAATTTTTCATTGCTTTGGACGGGAAAGACTATGTTTCACTTACCGCTGCAACGGAAGCCGGTGCCCCTGTTATTAAATACGGTGTGTTTGTCAATGCAATCATTAATTTCCTTTTAATTGCTTTTATCATCTTCCTTTTTGTGCGTTCCGTCAACAAAATAAGAAAAAAAGAAGTAAAAGAAGCGGAAATAACCACCAAGGAATGTCCTTTCTGTAAATCCGAAATTGCTTTGGAAGCTTCCCGTTGTCCTCATTGTACCAGTGAATTGGCTAAATAAATGAATTTACAACAGATTTTTAAAAATCACTTTCCGAAGCCTATCTTGATGAAAAAGGAAGCCGCCGTTCTGCTTCTTTTGACCTCGGAAAGTTCGGATCGTGAAATTATTTTTGAACGCCGTTCATCCCGTGTGATTCAAGGCGGCGATTCTTCTTTTATCGGAGGCCATGTAGATACAGGGGAAACGCCTTTGGAAGCAATCATACGTGAAGCTTGCGAAGAAGCCTCTCTTGCCAAAGAAGATTTCCAAATTCTTGGAGAATTGGACTATATCTTAACTTTCTCCGGGATGATGATTCATGTCTTTTTAGGGGAACTAAAAGAAAAAAATCTTTCCGATTTAACACCTAACGATGAGGTGGATTTCTTTTTCGGCATCCCGTTGAAATTTTTCCTCCATGAAAAACCCAAGGTCTATCATGAACAAGTGGAACTGGTTCGAGCGAAAAATTTCCCCTACGATTCGGTTCCCGGAGGGAAAAAATATCCTTTTTGGCGAGGGGATTATGACACCTATTTCTATTATTATGAAGACAAAGTCGTTTGGGGCATGACCGCCGCTATAGTACGACAATTTATAAAACAAATCAAAGAAAAAAGCGAGGACTCCAAACCGATTTAAAAAATTTTTTCGTTCAAACTCTTCGCTTTTTTCCCTTTTTTAAATATTAAAAAATAATAATACCGCTTCTCTTTTTACGAAGATGCCCCCTTAAAGTTGTTTTTTAGCTACAACTTTTTAATACTCTCTTCTTTTTAAATCCAAGGCACCAAAACCTCTTCCGGCACCTTGGAAGCGTCAAAGCGATAATGAGTCACCGGTTTTCGCCGTTTAAAATAGTCTTCGTCCCGATTATATTGTCCCGCATTATGAATAAGAAAAACTTGACCTTTATCATTACGAAAATCGGAGACGATACCGATATGATCATCCTTTCCGAAGATGACGATATCTCCGGGCTGCCAAGCCTCAATATCGTCAATATCCGTGGTTAATTTCACTCCATAACGTTCAAAAAAGATTCTTAAGTTTTTTACTCGACGAAAGTCGATATTTTTATCCCGATGTTCCACGTGGGGATAACTTTCCAAAGAACACTCAATATCCTTGTCCACCATAAGAGATAAGTCATAGCCCGCTTCACGAAAAGCTCGCCACACCGTGTCGGTGCACACACCGACATCTTCCGGCGGAAATCCGTTCTCCCAATAACGAGCATCATAATGAGGATGCTTGGCGGCATCTTTTTTTGCTCCGATAAGAAAGTCGGTGTAATCATTGATGTGTCCCCCAAAAACTGGACACAATATTAAATAGTTTATGCCATGGAGGCTTCCCTGTATTTAACAGGAGGCATCCATTTTGTTTTTTCCTGAATCCTCTCATTCTTATAATAATCTATATATTCATCTACTGCAATTGATCTAACAGATTTTCCTGCCATTATTTTAGATATTAGTTCAAGTTTTTCATCGGTAATCCAGACTCTATTAGAATTACGTTTTAGCACCTCCGGACCGTGTAAATTTTCTAGTCTAGACTAAATTATTATCATATCATGGAATTGTTTATCTCTAATTCTTTCCGGAGTATCTGCCCACTTTCCTAAGCGATACAATTGAACACATTCTTTTTTGAATTCATAACTATATTTCATAAAAATACCCTCCTTACTGATTGTCCGGTAAAGAGGGTACATATCATGAGATTTACCGCTTCTTGAATGGCTATGTTACAGCTTCTTATTTAGTTATATTCTATTCGATAAACTGAAATCTATGTATCAATTCTTTGAATGTCCACAAGTGCCTTGTTTCTATAAATCAAATCGTGCCTTACAGTGAAGCCTTGCTTCTCCCAAAAAGCATTGCCGGTTTCATTTCTGTCGAATACTACCAAGGCAACTTTGTTAATTCCCTGCTCCGCCAACGCAATCATAGCTGCTTCCACTAATTTGGCTCCAATTTTTTGATGTCTATGTTCTGGATGAACAGAAGTATGGTAAATATATCCTCTGCGACCATCATTTCCAACCATGATTACACCTAAAACTTCTTCGCCCTCGGCTATATAACATGTCTCAGGATTTCGTAACAGAAACTTTTGGATTCCTTCCTTAGAGTCGTCAAGATTATTGAGCCCCATGCCCGCACACGACATCCAAAGAGTATAGACACCCTCGTAGTCATCTATTGTCATTTTTCTGATAGTCATATTCGCTCCCTCGCAAATTCTAATTTGTCATTATTCAAAAATTTAATTATTCAGTCCAGTTAAAGAAAAACTGTTGTCTATCAATTTCAGTACTTCATTATCAGATAAAGTTTCATTTAAAACAACCGAAATCCAATTCTTGTGATTCATATGATATCCGAGATAAATTCCTTTAATTGCAGTTAGGTTTTCACTCTCTTGTGAATTAATTTTAAGGTTAAGAACGTCTACAGTGTTTTTATTTTTATCTTTAAGTAATGCATCCCACTTAATATTCATAATTAAGGCAAACCATTTTCCAGAATCTACATGACGAAATGTTCCATAGCTTTGGTACTGAGTTTGCTCCCATGGAAAATCAGGACGAACATCATATTTTTCCAATATCATTTCAGTAATTCGATTCGCCTGATCGAAGGCAAACAACACAGTAGTACAGCAAGCATCTGCTATCTCATTGAGTAACTTCTCATACTCTTTTCTTACACTTCCAATATAAGCACCATTTAAATTCTCCATATGCAGCTGATTATATTCTTCTTCATTCATTACATCTATCACTTTACCGGTTATCATACCCTTCTGAGAAACTGTAATTACCACATGAAAATCCCCCTTCATAAAATCAGTTTCATATAAATACCCTTCAGCTTTCTTTTGAAATCCGTATTTCACCAGCTTCTCGAAAATAAAACGTTTCCGTTCAAATACTTTCTCTTCCAGTGTCATTCTCATCCCTCTTCCAAATCAATTTCATCTACAACTTCAAATTTACCTCTCTCAATATTCGTCTATATTATACCATTTTTTAAGGCGTTTCTTCCACTGTCAGACTTCCTAACTTATCTCAAGACTTCTGTTCATTCCTATATTTCCGATAAAGTGTAAATATTACCTTCTCCTAAATATTCTTTTAAAAACCGCTCCCTTTTCACACATTCGACCACCTCTCTTTTTTCTCTCCTGTAATTTCTGTTCGCTTAACAATTTCTTTTTTTGCAACGGTTTGATTTCTTCTGCATTTTTTATTTTTTCTGTCCTTTCTTCTTAATCTTGAGCAATAAAAAACAGCAAACCGATTTGATTTACTGTTCTTTGAGTTAGCTTTTTGTTGATATTGTTTAACTGTTTTAATTTAGCAAAAGATTATTTATTTTCCTTTTTCCTAACACTGAAAATAAACAATAAAGCACTCAATATCATTTGAACGATAGCTCCGGGGACAATTCCGAGCTTGTCATATACTATAAGAAGTACTCTTGGGACAGGTATTGAACCCTTAAGACTTCCGGTCATACTAAGAACCAAAACAAGCAGTGACGCTAAAAACCATATAGCACCGAATAGAATGCCAAACCAATCTCTTTTTTTACTCATCGTTTCCTCCTAAATTTAATTTTTTTACTAAATCTTTGTCATAGTATACCATTTTTAAGGTACTCTTTCCACTGTCAGATTTCTGAACTTACTTCAAGATTTCTGTTCACTTCTATATTTCCAGTACAGTTTCTTTATGTTTTGTACCGATTTGATTTTTTCTGTATTTTTTATTTTTCCTGTCCTTTCTTTCTAATTTTGAGCAAATAAAAAACAGTAAACCTTTGATTTACTGTTTCTAAAGTTCCTATATTATAGTTTTCATTTCATTATGTTCTGTTCAGCAAACCTGGATTTTCCTTTATTTAGCATCTTATAGAGGCTGCATCATCTCAAGTATAATTCCGTCAGGATCTTTAAAATAGAATGCTTTACTTTTACCAAATCCCTGTGAGCTAAAATCGAAATACTGGAATTCAGATAAACACCCTATATTTTTTTCAATAAGATTTTTATAAATCGCATCAATATCATCCGTATAAAAACATAATTCCAAAACAGATGTAGTAAACAAATCTGACTGAGCTTTATTTACTGCATGATCTACAAACTGAATTAGTTCAACAAGCGGTACTTCAACATTTTTAGAACCATTCAAATTTCTCCTTAAAATTCAAGTCCAAGTATATCTCTATAGAAAGCAACTGACTTCTCTACATCTGAAACAGTTAATCCAACAGAATATATTCTTCCCACCATTTTATATGTTCCTCCTCAAATAAAAATTAAATTCGAATTTTCCTATCTACGTCATCTACACGTCATAGCATTTTTATATCAAAAACAATTCTTTCGTTATATACCAATTATTCTTTTCTTTTGTTCCTTGAGAGTATTTTTTATTTTTCTGCCCAAAGATAATAAAGTTTTTATATCAGACAGCTCACTTGTTCCAAGAGGATTGCAAGCAGAAGAAACTGTAATTTTTTTATATTCTTTAGCCCGAACTCGAAATTTTATTTTGTCGGTATCGGTATATATGTCTACACTTAAAGCTCTCGCCCCCATTTTATGTTTTTTATGATTTATCTTACAAAATGAAACTACTCCAGATATAACTTCCTCCCCATTACCCCAAATTCTAATATTCTTTCCATAAAGTTCTGCAACATAATTCTTCACTAAGTTTTTTTGTATTTTTTTAACTAAAATAACACTACCACCAAGAGATACGAACACAAGCAAATAAAGAAACACTGGATATGATTTAAAAAAATCATTAAGTCTTAAATAAAAAAAAGCTAACTGTATTCCCAATATAGGAAACATTATTATCATAGGAGAAATTAAACCAATAATAATATCTGATTTTGCGGTTGTTGCTGTAAATTCATATTTTTCCATACCTATCACCTTTATTTAATTACAAGCTATGCCTTCATACAGTCACAAGTCATCTTATTCATTATTACCTCCTAAATTCGATTTTTCTCTCTAAATATTTGTCATATTATACCATTTTTACAGTGTTTTTTTCTACAGTCAGCCGTTCTAACTTAGCTCAAGATTTCTGTTCACTTCTATATTTCCGATACAGTTTCTTTATGTTTTGCAACTGTTTGATTGCTTTTGTATTTTTCTTTTTTCATGTCCTTTCTTTCTAATTTTGAGCACTTGAATTGTCAAGTCAAATGCAACTCTACTGAATAATAAACCT
>KI259776.1 GCA_000467935.1 Peptostreptococcaceae bacterium oral taxon 113 str. W5053 | reverse complement strand
ACGCTTTGGGAGAGTAGGACGTCGCCAAACAAAAAAAGACTACAAAGAAGTAGTCTTTTTTTGTTTGGAAATTTTGCAATAATGAAGTTTTATTGTGAAATTAGGACTGTATTTGATGCATAGTATTTTTTTGTTAAATATGATATACTTCATAAAAAGGTTTTAAATGATGCAATGATTTTTGAAAGAAGGATGATTATGAGATTAACCGTAGAAAATGATTATGGATTTCGTATTATTGAATATTTATTAGAAAACAAAGGTGTGATACCGGCTTCAGAACTTTCGGAAGAATTAAATATTCCTTTAAGATTCACTTTAAAAATTTTGCGCAAGTTGAACTTATATGGACTCACTAAGGCGAAAAGAGGTACTAACGGAGGTTATTATATTAATCGTTCTATTAAAGATATTAATTATTACGATGTCATTGTGGCTACTCAGGGACCCATTATTATTAATCGTTGTTTGGATAATCCGGACAATTGTAATATGGGAAGAAGCGGAAACTGTAGTATTCACGATCAATTGTCGTTGATTCAGGAAAATTTAATTCGTGATTTAAAGGCATGTAAGTTTTATTAAGTGATAAGTATTGAAAACAACGCAAATTTTCGTTATAATGCTTATTGCAAAGGGGAGTAACTTATTTTTTTCGATCGTCAATACGAATGAATCATCCCGGTCGAAGAACCCATTGGGAAGCAAGACCTTTGTCTTTTAAGACAAAGATCTTTTTTTTGAATAGAAGGGGGTCAAAGATGAATTGGTATCAAGAGGAAGAAAAATTAATTTTTTCGAAATTAAATACCGATAAAGAAAAAGGCTTGACTTTAGATTTGGTCGAAGAAAGACAGAAAGAATGCGGGTTTAATGAATTACCTGAACAGGAGACAAAAAGCTTTTGGGAAAAGTTGATTGCTCAATTTCGAGATGTCTTAATTCTCATTCTAATTGGAGCAAGTATTATTTCTTTTTTTGTTGGAGAAGGCGTTGATGCAATGATTATTATTGCTATTGTTATTATCAATGCTTTTCTGGGAATTTATCAAGAAGGAAAAGCGGAGGAGGCGGTAGCTGCTTTACGCAAGATGGCTTCTCCGGAAGCGAAAGTTATTCGTAATGGCAATTTTATACGAATTCCATCCAGAGAATTGGTTCCTGGAGATTTAGTAGATTTGGAAACAGGGGATATTGTACCTGCGGACTTGCGTTTGGTAGAGAGTGTCAATTTGAAGATTGATGAAGCATCCTTTACCGGAGAAAGCGTTCCGGCGGAAAAAGATGCTTCTCGTATTTTTAGTGCGGAAGTTCCTTTGGGAGATAGGGAAAATATGGCATTCAGTTCTACGATTGTGGCTTATGGTCATGGACAAGGCATTGTTACGGATATCGGACAAAATACGGAAATCGGAAAAATTGCCCAAACGATTCAAGCTTATGAAGAAGAAGATACCCCGCTACAAAAGAAATTGTCTAAATTAGGAAAAAGCATCGGTTTTATTGTTTTAGGCATTTGTGCTTTGGTATTGGTTGTAGGATTATTACGCGGAAAGAAACCTCTGGATATGTTTATGACTTCTGTAGCCTTAGCTGTTGCTGCGGTACCGGAAGGCTTACCGGCCATTGTGACGATTGTACTTTCTTTAGGGATGGGGCATATGGCCAAACGTCATGCCATTGTAAAAAAATTGTTGGCGGTAGAAACTTTGGGGACAACCACATATATTTGTTCTGATAAAACGGGAACATTAACGCAGAATCAGATGACGGTTGTTAAGGTTTATGTAGACGGAGAAGAAGCGGATATTACTGGTCGTGGATATGAACCGGAAGGAAATATTTTAATCAAAGATAAGATTGTGGATTCCGAAAAATTGAGCAGTTTGTACACTTTAATGAGTTGTGCCGCTTTATCGAATGATTCCAAATTAGTTTATGATGATGGAATTTATTCAATTTTTGGAGATCCTACAGAAGGAGCATTAATTACTTTTGCAGGGAAAAAGGGTTTAACAAAAAAAGAATTAAATGAATCTTATCCTAGAATGGCCGAAATTCCTTTTGATTCGACTCGTAAGATGATGACTACTTTTCATGAAAAATTTTTGAAGGATAGAATCGTATCGTTCACAAAAGGGGCTCCTGATATTATCTTGAAGCGTTGTAAGTATTATTTAATCAACGGACAAAAGTTGGAGATGACTACAGAGGTCTATCAAAAAGTGATGGATGTCAATAGTAAATATGCCCAATCCGCTCTTCGTGTCTTAGGATTTGCTTTTAAAGACTATGATTGCATACCGGAAAACCCCACATCCGATACAGAAGAGCAGGATATGATTTTTTTAGGTTTGGTCGGTATGATTGATCCTCCTAGGGAAGAAGCAAAAGAAGCTATCCGTTTGTGTAAACATGCAGGGATTACGCCGATAATGATTACCGGTGACTATTTGGAAACTGCTATTGCTATCGGTCAGGATTTAGGAATGGTTAGAGAGAGCAATGAAGCCATTATGGGTCATGAATTGAATAGTTATAGCGACGTGGAGATGCAGGAGTTGGTAAAACAAAAGAGAGTTTTTGCTCGAGTATCTCCGGAACATAAAGTGCGAATTGTAGATGCATTAAAAGCCAATGGAGAAATTGTGGCAATGACCGGAGACGGAGTCAACGATGCTCCGGCCATTAAAAAAGCGGATATTGGAATTTCTATGGGAATCACCGGAACGGATGTGGCAAAGAATACAGCAGATGTTATTTTAACGGATGATAATTTTGCCAGCATCGTATCTGCTGTAGAAGAGGGTCGTATTATTTATTCTAATATTAAGAAATTTGTTAAATTTCTTTTATCTTGTAATATAGGCGAAATTTTAATTGTATTAATTGCAATTATGGCTAATTTGGAGGTACCTTTTTTGCCCATTCAGTTATTATGGTTAAACTTGGTTACGGACAGTTTTCCCGCATTGGCATTGGGAGTAGAACCCGGTGCGGAAGATATTATGGAAGAGCCGCCGCGCGATGCAAATGAATCTATTTTAGATAAACATACGGCAATTGCTATTATATTACAGGCAATTGCTATTGCAGCTACAGCTTTAGGTTCATATTTATATGGACTTCGTCATTATGATTCTAATCTTTCAGGTGCTCGCACTGTTGCTTTGGTAACTTTGATTTTAGCAGAATTGTTCAGGAGTTATTCCATTCGCAGTGAACATTTTACTTTAGCGGAAATAGGTCCTTTTACCAACAGATCTTTGAACTTTGGAGTTGGGTTATCTTTTCTATTGACGATGGTAATTATTTATGTTCCCTTCTTAAATATTTATTTTAAAACAGTACCTTTGGGAATTAAAGAGTGGTTAATTATTGCTCCTTTATCCTTTGTGCCTTTAATTGTAGGAGAAATTTATAAAAAAATCCGTTATCGAAAACAAAGATAATAGATTTTTATGCCGGAGATGTTCTGCATTTCCGGTTTTTTTATGAGTAAAGTGAAAAAGGCATGGGAGAAGAGGCTCTCTATGGTATAATGAAAGGCAGAAAAGGAGAAATAAGATGAAATTTTGTAGTCTTTCCAGCGGTAGTCGTGGAAATTGTCAATATTTAGAAACAAAATATATGAAAGTATTAATTGATGCAGGATTAAGCGCTCGAAAAATTGAGCATTTTTTGGATCATATCGGAGTACATCCTTCTCAAATTGATTACATTTTTGTAACTCATGAGCATATGGATCATATTCAAGGGGTAGGTCCATTATCAAGACGTTATAATATTCCAATTGTAGCCAGTTTTGGGACTTGGATGGCAATGGAAAAAATAGTGGGAAAGATTCCTGATGAAAATCGTTGTGTTTTTTCACCGGGAGAAGAATGCAGTCTTGGAGATTTGGATTTTATGCCTTTTCACATTTATCATGATGCGGCGGATCCGGTAGGCTTTGCTTTTTATCATGAAAAAAAGAAAGCGATTGTTTTGACAGATAGCGGGATTGTTACACCAGAGATGAAAAAAATCATCTGTAGAGCGGATTTATATTTGATAGAAGCCAATCACGATCCTTTAATGTTGGAAAAAGGACCTTATCCTCGTCAATTAAAGCAACGAATTGCTTCGGATTATGGACATTTATCCAATGAAATCAGCGGAGAAGTTTTATCGGAAGTTTTGAAGGGGGAACGAGAAGTGATTTTATTAGGACATCTTAGTGAAGAAAATAATATACCCAAAGTGGCTTTAAATACGGTTGCAAGATATTTGACAAATAAAGGTTTAGATATAAGAAAGGATTTGCGAATAGGATGCGCCAGGGTGGAACACCCAAGTCCTTTAATCGCGTTGGAATAAGTTATGAATATAACCATTTGCGGAATTGGTAATTTGAAAGAAAAATTTTTCAGACAAGCGTCGGAAGAATATTTAAAACGTTTAAGTCGATTTGGTAAGATTCAGATTGTAGAATTAAAAGAAGAGTATCTGTCACAGCAGCCTTCCAAGAAAGAAATTGAAATTGCTTTAGGAAAAGAGGCAGTTGCAATATTGCAGCGTTTTGGAGAGAATTATTTGATTGCCTTGGATATTGGAGGAAAAAGTTTTTCTTCGGAAAATTTGTCAAAAAAATTAGAAAAATATGATATGGAAGGCATAAAGCCCGTGTTTTTGATTGGTTCCAGTTATGGTCTACATTCAGATGTGAAAGCCAAATGTATAGAGCGTTGGAGTTTTTCCAAAATGACATTTCCACATCAGTTAATGCGTGTTATTTTATTGGAGCAACTTTATCGGGGGATGAAAATCAAAGCAGGAGAAATATATCATAAATAGTTAAAAAAGGAGGGTGAGTCGTTATGCTTTGGCAAGGAATTGCTTTTTTGGCAGGTTTGTTGTTTATTGGTATTTTAAGACTACGCCATCGTATAAAAACCTTCAATAGAGGATATTTCGGAACGGAAACCCTCCGAGAGGGTTTGATAAAAGAAAAATTGGAACGAGCGAATAAACCTTATGGACTTCATAATATGGAACCGGTGATATTACCTCTGTTATTTAAAGATTTTCCGGGATTGAATGTGGATGAAATTAAAACAAAAGCAGAACGTATTTTATCGGCGGCACTTACGGCAATTGTTGAAGAAGAAACATCACTTTTAAACAATGTCTCCGAGGAAATGAAAGAAAAAGTACAACATGAAATTACACAAAATCAAAGAAGAGGAGAAAAAAAGTTTCTTTCCAGATTTTCGGTGCATCGTAGCGTTTTAAGTCAATATGAACGAGGAGCTGGGCGATGTCTTTTGACAATTCAAGTGGCTTGTGAAGGAATTGAGTATGTTATGCATGAAGAACGAATTTTATCCGGTTATCAAGATAGAAAAACTCAAGCGGTATACAATGTGTATGCGCTTTTTGTTCAAGATGAGAGTAAAATAAAAAAAGTTTCCCATTCCCGCAATGCTTATAGCATCAGTTGCCCAAATTGCGGTGCTCCTATTGTGAATCTAGGGTATAAGTACTGTGCTTATTGCAATAGTCCTGTAGAGGAAATCCAGATGAAAGTTTGGAAAATTGTAGATTATAAACGGGAAAAATAATTCCCGTTTTTTCAATAGAAAATATGCCGGCTAAGTGAAAAATTTAAAGGATGTAGATAAAGATGAAAAATTTTTATATTGTTATAAGTCGAACTTATACCACAATAGGTTGGTTCATTCGAAAGATGACAGGATATCAATATAATCATGTTTCCGTTTCATTTAATCAAGATTTGGTTCCTCTTTATTCCTATGCTCGTTATCATCAAAAATATCCTTTTTATGGAGGTTTTGTGGAAGAGTCTTGGTTGCGTTATATTCAAAAAGGAAAAAATGTACAAATTATAGTGTTTGAAATTCCGATTACAGAAGAGAAATACGAGGAATTGTATAAAGATATTCAAGTGATGAAACAAAATAAAAGATTTTATCGTTATAGCTATGTGGAGGCATTAAATTCCAAATTTTTACGTAGAAAATTAAATTTAAAGTACAAATATACCTGTTTAAGCTTCAGTATATATTTACTTAAAAAAGCCGGTATTTTTAAAAAAACCGAGAAGATTTTTTCTATTGAGGAACTTTGTTGTCAGTTGAAAAATTTTCCTTATCAAAAGATGCAAATTCGTTCTCGAGATAAATATAAATATTCATGGGGTGAAGATGATTATCTTAAATAGGATACCTATTGATTTTTAAAGTGTGTTATAATAGAGAAAGGCTAAAAAGGAGTGTATAAATTATGGGCAACGGCTTACAAGGTTTCTCGATTCAAGCGGATTTTTTTCCCATTTCCAATTTGGAAATCGAGAGAGCGGTCATAAAAAAATATCGTTCCAAACTGTGGGCCCCTTTTATTCGAGCATTAACTGAATATGAACTGATTTCTGACGGAGATAAAATAGCTGTGGCTATTTCAGGAGGCAAAGACAGTCTACTTTTAGCCAAATTATTTCAGGAATTGTATAAACACGGTCGAAGAAATTTTTCTTTGGAATTTTTAGCGATGGATCCGGGATATCATGAAAATAATCGAAAAATGTTGGAGAAACATTGTAAACATATGGAAATTCCGGTAAAGATTTTAGAATCGGATGTTTTTGCCGTAGCAGATAAAGTTGGAGGAAAATACCCTTGTTATATGTGTGCACGTATGCGACGAGGTTTTCTCTATGCTAAAACCCAGGAATTGGGATGCAACAAATTAGCTTTGGCTCATCATTTTAATGATGTGATAGAAACGATTTTACTCAATCTCCTTTATGGAGGAAATTATAAAAGCATGCTTCCCAAACTAAAGGCGGAAAATTTTCCAGGGATGGAATTGATTCGTCCTCTTTACTATATTCGAGAAGAACACATTATTCAATTTGTTCGATATGCTCATCTATCTCCTTTGGATTGCGCTTGTAGTGTGGCTTCCAAGAAAATGGGATCTAAACGGGCGGAAATGAAAGAATTGGTGAAAAAATTAAAAGAAAAATTTTCAGATGTGGATTTAAGCATCTTTCGCAGTGCAGAAAACGTCAATGTAGATCGAGTTTTGGGGTATAAGCTCCACGGCAAAAAGCATTCCTATATTGAAGATTATTATGAGGAGTTTTAAAGTGAGAGAGATATTATCGTTTGTAATACTTTTTACTTTTCCAATCGCAATGGTTTTGGCGTTTTTATTTTTCATTGCGTATGTAGCGGTAAAAGAAAAACAAAAAAAAATCTTTTCCATTGTAATGCATCTGATTTTATTTATTATGATGCTTGAAGGATTGGTCATTATGGTTTATGGATTTTATCAAGCGGTGAAAGGAGGTCAATAATGTTTGAGACTCTGTTGCAAAATATATTTTATCGTTTTGGAGCGCCGATTTTAAAATTTAACAGCATTTTAGGCTATGGCTTTTTATTTTTAGCGTTTGGATTTTTATCGTACAGCTTGGTTTATCACAAGGAAAAAAAGAAAAAAAATCTGGGACGAAATGGATTTACTTTATTTTTAATCAATGGAGTGTTCTGTTTTTTATATCCTTCTTATTTGGTTTTTGGACAAATTTTCATGAAGTATTTTGGAAAGTAGGCTACCATATGGAAATTTTTATAATTTTTTTAAAAAATTTTGCTCGATTTGTCTATCCGGCATTAATTTTTTTTAGTATTATTTTTTACAGTTTGCACTTTATTACATGGGAAGAAGGAAAAAATTTCGGATTGTTATTGAAAATAACGTCTATTTTGTTGGGCTTGGCTTGCGGGTTTTTGTTAAGCACAATTTTAGTGCATTTTATTTAGGAGTATGCGATGGAAGGATTTTTACGACAAATTATGCCCGTCTTAACTTGGGTATTTTTCGGATTGTCTCTATTATTTTTAGGAATCAGCTTTTTTCGTTCAAAGGAAAGAGGAGATAAAAGACTGTATTTACAGGGTTTTTTTGTGTTTTTTCTCGTTTCTGTTTTGGCATTTGCTTATCCGATAGCCGTAGGCTTTTTAGATGGTTATTTGCTTGTATAAGAATATAGTAGCTGGGAAAAGATTTTTTAGTTGATAAAGTTTAAAATTAGGAGGAACTATGCAGGAGATTTATAACAATATTTATATGGAAAAATTTCCCCTTACGGGAAATCCTTTGAGAGAAATCAATATTTATGCAGTTAAAACACCGGAAAGAAGCTTGATTGTAGATACAGGTTTTAACAATGCGGAATTGAAACGGTATATGAAAAAATTCATTCAAGATTTGGATTTAGATCTTTCCAAAACGGTATTATTTTTAACGCATTGCCATTCAGATCATGTTGGATTGGCTAATTTTTTGGATCAACAAGGTATTGGAGAAATTATCATTTCCAAAGTGGATGGAGAATTGGTAGAAGACGGCAGAACTCGATTTGGAGAAGTTTGGCAACATCTTATTCGAGATGCTCATAAACAGGGGATGGAACCGGATGAACTCGCTATTGAAGAACATCCCGGTTATGCTAACCGACCGACGGATATTTTTCCTTACACACCGGCTAAAGCGGGAGATCGTTTAGATTTGGGGGAATTTCATTTTGAAATGTTGGATGAAGCAGGACATACACCGGGAATGTTAGGGCTTTATGAGCCAGAAAAAAAGATTCTCTTTTGTGGAGATCATATTTTGGGGAAGATTACACCCAATATCACCTATTGGGGAGAAAAATATGGAGATTCATTAGGAACTTATCTTAAAAATATAGAGAAACTCAAAAGTTTAGAAATCAAATACTTGTTTAGCAGCCATCGCTTTTTGGTGGAAGATATCAATGGACGTATTGAAGAGTTAAAAGTCCATCATCAAAAAAGGTTAAATGAAACATTGTCTATTTTAAAAAAATATGGGAAAGCGACGACAAGAGACGTCACAAAAAATTTGCATTGGGATATTCGAGCGAAAGATTGGAACGATTTTCCAAATGCTCAAAAATGGTTTGCAGCGGGTGAAGCTTCGGCTCACCTGATTTATTTGATCAATCAAGGAAAGGTTCGAGAGGAAATACAAGAAAACGGCATTGCTCTATACTCATTGATTGAAGAAAATATTGATTAATCCAACTTCTTCTTGTTGGAAAGATTGAGCAAAAAGAGTGAATCTAAAAAAACAAAGAAATGTCACAAATTAAGGGTAGAAAAGCATTATACTAGCCGTTAAGGAGGTTTTTATGATGAATGAAGATTTTAACAACACACACGAATTTCATTTTGAAGGATTAGGTGACTATCCGGATTATGATGACTATAAAGCTATCGATGAAGAGGAGATCCGGAAAATTGCAAGGGAAGAAGCAATCAAAACGCCAAAAGGCTGGGGAAAGTTTTTCCTTGGACTTTTCTTGGCTCTTTTGACTGTAGGTGTATTGTGGTGGAAAACAAATGTTTTTCAGAAAAAAGTGGCGGTACATGACACAGTGTCTGTACCTAAGCAGAGTCTTACTCTTTCTGAAGGAGAAATCACGACAGAACGTGCAGTAGCGGAAAAAGTTATTCCGGGCATTGTGGGAATTTCTACAAAAGAAAGAGTGGATACTCTTTACGGTTCCGGTTTGGCGGAGGGTGTTGGAAGTGGAGTCATCGTCCATAAAGATGGATATATTTTGACCAATGCGCATGTGGTAGCCAATGGAAAAGCGGAAAGCATTACAGTACGACTAAGCAATGGAGAAAACCTACAAGGGAAACTTTTGTGGACGGATCAAAGTTTGGATTTGGCCATTGTGAAAATCGAAAAAGAAGGATTAACCACAGTGGCTCTTGGCGACAGCGATTCAGTTCATGTAGGGGATAAAGCTATTGCTATCGGCAATCCCTTGGGCTTGGATTTGCAGTCCACTTTAACCAGCGGTTATATCAGTGGATTAAATCGTACGGTTTATGTGCAAAAGGGCGTGATGACAGGATTGATTCAAGCCGATGCCGCTATTAATAAAGGAAATTCAGGAGGCGCTTTGCTAAACGCCAAGGGAGAACTGATCGGCATCAATACGATTAAAAATTTAGCCGGAGAAGGGATAGGTTTCGCTATTCCGGTAAATATTGCCAAAACGGTTATTGAGCAGATCACCACGCAAGGAAAGTTTAAAAGTGTCTATTTAGGTATCTATGGCGTAGATGTAGCTTACTATACCCAGGTCACCGGACAACAATTAGCCCAAAAATCGGGGATTATTGTAACGGAAATTGAACCGGAAAGTGCAGCAGATAAGTCTAAACTTCAACGGGAAGATATCTTAATTGCTATGGACGGACAAGTACTGGAAGGCATGAACAGTTTGAAAAAAGAACTATTAAAGCATAAAATCGGCGATAAAGTAAAGCTGACGTTAATTCGAGGAAAAGACAAAATAGAAAAAGAAATTATCCTACAGGAAAGAACCGGGGAAAGCCAATAGACAAAAAAAGGGAAGAGGTCAAATACAGTGCATTTCGAAAGTTAGATACCGAACTAACTTTTGAAGGAAAACTTTAAGAGGTCTCTTCCTTTTTTATTTTGAGCAATTTATTTCTTCTCATATTCTCTTAGAACTTCATTGGTAGTTGAAGCCAGAGTATTATAGATGTTTTTTAATTCTTCAAATTCAAATTCTCTGGGGTGTAAATAATCCTTTGCCCGATGAAGAGCATCCCTTAAAGGCGGATTTTCTTTTTGCTCCAAAAGAGCTTGGGCAATGGGGAAAAGTCTGGTCAAACGATTATACAGTTCCATGACTTGGTGTTCTTCTTTGTTGTGTGCGATTAAATCATATAAACGCCACTTTATATTATTTTCCGTCACATGGGCTTTTAAGGGGAAGTAAGCCACTTGTTCTCGTAGATTTTTCAAAAAATCATTGAGTTTTTCTCGAGGAAAATCGGAAAAAAGCAGGAAGGTTTCTTCCACTTCGGGAACCTCTTCTCCGGAGGATTGAAAACCTGGAGCATCAATAAGAAAACCGACCTGTTCTTTTAAAGCTTCTTTATCCCATAAAATTAAATCGAAATCAAATCGTGAACAAAGGGCAGCCAAAAGCTCCTTTTGATTTTCTTTAAGTCCGTATACATAAACTTTGGTCATTAGGCACACTCCTTTCCTATTGAATATACCCTTTTTGCAAAAAAATAAAGAAAGAGAAAAAACAAGGTGAACAAATCCAGGGGAAGATAAAAATAATATGATATTATCATTGGAGAAAAAGTGTCACAAAAAGGGAGTGAATTTCGTTCTTACTATAAGAAGGATTGATGAAAACAGTAAAGCTTGTGAGGATAATATGTTTGTTCAAAAGAAAAAACAACGAGAAAAATTGGAAATGCTTTACAGGACATATCGAAAAATTATGTATTATGTCGTTTTAGAAATTATTCAAGATTCTTATTTGGCGGAGGATATTGTATCCGAAGCTTTTTTTCGAGTTGCTCGTCATTTGGATAAAATCAATGAGGAACAAAGTCAAAAGACGAAAGCTTTTCTTTGTATTGTCACGAAACATATAGCTATCGATTTTTATCGAAAACAAAAAAATTATTCGAGTACTCCTTTGGAGGAAGCGGAATATGTATTGGAAGAGGAGGAGCGTTTTTATGAAGGAGAAGGAGAGGCGCTTAAGGTTCTGTCCAAAATACCGTCAGATTATGCCCAAGTGCTTCTTTTAAAATATGCTCAAGGATATTCCAATAAAGAAATCGGAGAATTTTTGGAAATTTCGGAGGAAAATGTTCGACAACGGATTCATCGAGGGAAAAAGAAACTTCAAGAAATTTTGGGAAAGGAAAGTGGTGGAGAATGACGAAAGTCAAAGAAGCATTTTTATACGATTTTTTCTCTCAGGCGGAGTTGGAGTTTTTGATGGCGCTTCCAAAAGACGAAGAAATTCAACATGATTTTTCTAACGCTTTTGAAGAGAAGATGAAAAATGTAATGATGAGGAGAGAAAAGAAAAGTTTTTTTCTCGTTTTGTTCACTCTCGAGGCGGAAACTTTGTTTTGGGAGGGATAGTTCTCTTCTTATTGATTTTTCGAAAAGAAATCGTGGGTGCCGCTCAAAGTATTTTTCAAAGATATATGGAGGACCCGATTTTTGTGACGAAAAAGCATGAACCATTGCGAGTTCCTTATGTACAATGTACAGTATGCGGAAGATCAGATTTTCAAAGCTTTGGAACCGACATATCTACCGGAAGGCTATAAAGAAATAGACAGAAAAACAAAGGACACTTCGCAAAGCATTCTCTATAAAGATCGGGCGGGACGGACACTGTCTTATGAACAATATATTTATGACACTCGAATCAGTTTATTTTAAAAGCACGGAGGTTTTTATACAGGACACGAAAGTTGAGATTGTAAAGGGGGTGCAAATCAAAGAAAAGACGATTGGCGTATATTGGCGGGGGGCAGAAAAATATTTTTTTACTTAGAGCAAAGGATATGGAAGAAGAGGAAATATTAAAAATCGCGGAAAATTTAATTAAACAAGAAGAATAAAAAGAGAAAGGGAAAAAAAGATGAAATAAATCCGTGTATATTTAAAAGAAAAATCCAAGTATTTTTTATTTTGATTAAAGAAAATTTGAAAGGAAGGGAGATAAAAATGAAAAAAAGGTCTCTAGCTTTATTACTTAGCGTTATTATGTTGCTTATACCGTTGTTTGATGCTTTTGCAATTGAAGAATCCGTAGAATTTCAAGAACTTAAAGTAGTAAATAAAATTGATTCAAGAGGACAACGAATATTTAGTATCCAAGATAAAGAAAATCGCGAAAAAATTAAGTTTATATTATCTGACAACAAGATGGAAGCCTATCAAGGACAAAGATTATTAAAAGCGATTGATTCAAACCGAATGGGAGAAGTCATTAAAACGTCCGAAGCGTCTAAAGCGTCTAATCATGCATGGGGGCCTTGGATATTTTATCGTAATGTTAGTGGAAATAAACATTTTGATGCTTTGTTATATTATAATGTGGTTGCTAAACTTTTAGGATATATTTTTAATGCTCAAGCAGCATTTTTTGATTTGGCAGCAATTATTGTAAGTAATACTTATAGTAATGTTTATTATAAAGGATACGAATACGTTCGCATTGATCAAAACAATCCTTTAATTCAAGAATATGAGCCTACTTTAAACTTGTATTCAAATAGTAATTTTACAGGGTATTTGGGGAAGGAAACATCGGATACGTATATAATTGATTTTACAAGAGCTTTAGAAATTGTCAATGAATAAAAAAAGGTGGGCGGTAGCATGAATGGCAAAAGAAATTTTTTAAGACAAAAAGTTTTTTGGATTTTGGTGGAATTGATTTATACGATTGTATTTGTCCTTCTTTTGTTCTATACGGGGGAGAGTGAAAGTCAACTTATTTTTAAAAGACTGTCTACTCTGTTGGCAATAATCGGTATGAGTTTAATGCTTCTTTTTTGGATTTTCAGACCGAAAGGAAAGAAAAAAATGTTGCCGAATCAAAAAGTGCTTTTTCCTATAGCGTTGATTTCCGTTTTGGTGAGGGGTTATTATGCATCTGCCAAAGATATAAGAATTTTGTGGATTGGGGGTTTTTTGATTTGTGTTCTTGGAGGATATAGTATTTATAAAACATTAACGGCTATAGAAAGTTCATCAAAGATGGGTTAAGATGGTGGCGTGTCGAATGCGACACGCCACCGATTTTTTTAAAAATATTTTTCCAATAAATCTGCAATACGCTTGCAGGCAAAACCGTCGCCGTAGGGATTGACCGCTTTGCTCATGGTCTCATAAGCGTCTTTGTCTGTCAAAAGGTGTAAACTTTCTTCATAGACATTTTTTTCATCGGTGCCTACCAATTTCAAGGTGCCGGCGGCAATTCCTTCCGGTCGTTCCGTGGTATCTCGAAGAACTAAAACCGGTTTGCCTAAAGAAGGAGCTTCCTCCTGGATTCCGCCGCTGTCTGTTAAAATCAAGTCCACTCGTGCCATAAAATTGTGAAAGTTCAATACATCTAAAGGTTCAATTAAATGGATACGGGGATGATTTTTAAAAATTCTTTGAGCAATCTCCCGTACAACAGGATTTTTGTGAATAGGATAGATGATTTGGAGTTGGTCTATCCGGTCCATCAGTTTTAAAACGGCTCGAAAAGCATTTTCCATAGGTTTGCCGATATTTTCTCGACGATGCATGGTCACAAGGATACGCGGCATATCCCCCTCCAGCAAAGGATGGTGATATTCTTTTTTTACCGTGGTTTTTAAGGCGTCGATCACCGTATTCCCAGTGACAAAAATACGATCCGGATTTTTTTTCTCCTGTAAAAGATTGGATTTTGCTTCATCGGTAGGGGCAAAGTGAAATTCTGCAAAGCTGCCGATGGCTTGGCGATTGAATTCTTCCGGATAAGGAGAATAGGGATTATAAGTGCGAAGTCCGGCCTCCACATGTCCCACAGGAATACCGCAATAAAAGGCCGCCAATCCGGCATAAAAGGATGTGGAGGTATCTCCGTGCACCAAAATCAAATCCGGCTTTTCCGCTTCCAGTATCGGTTTAATCTTGGTCAAAATTCGAATGCCCACATCGAAAAGACTCTGCTTATCTTGCATAATATCCAGATTATAGTCCGGCACCAGAGAAAATGCATCCAAAACCTGCCAAAGCATTTCTCGATGTTGTCCGGTAACCAAAAGTCGAGTTTTCATATTTTTTCGTGTTTTTAATTCCAGCACCAAGGGACACATTTTGATGGCCTCGGGTCGCGTGCCGAAGATAAGCATAATTTTTTTCATATTGACACCTCTATAAAGTATAGCAACCCTCAAGAGGGAAGATATTTCGTGTATCCAAAATAATTTTTCCGTTTAATTTGGAGAAATTTTTCTTAATTTCATCATGACCGACCATTAAGACGAGCAAGTCCACATCTTTTAGGAAAGCGTCTAAATCATGATATTGATTTTGCACCAATTCCCGCTTTACCATGGGATCATAGACTTTAAGTCCTGTAGCTAAATGGTTTTTCATGGATTCTAACAGTTGTAATGTAGGGCTTTCCCTTATATCATCCACATTTTCTTTATAAGTCAGACCGTAAAGACCGACACGAGAAAAGTCATGAAGGTCATGTTTTTCCATAATTTCGCCGATCCGACGAAGCACAAACTCAGGCATGGAATCGTTAATCTGTCTGGCTTGATAGATAAGTTTGGTCAAATAGGGATATTCTCCCACCAAAAACCAAGGATCTACACTGATGCAATGCCCGCCGACGCCCGGACCGGGGCTTAAAATATTGACTCGAGGGTGTTTGTTGGCGATACGGATGACTTCATGAACATTCATATTTGCCTCACGGCAGATTTTTGCCAATTCGTTGGCAAAAGCGATATTGATATCCCGAAAAGTATTTTCTACCACCTTGGTCATCTCCGCTGTTTTAATATCGGTCAGACTGATTTCTCCTTGGCAGAAAGATGTATAAATTTGTTTGACTTTTTCACCAACGGTTTCATCGTCAGCACCGATGGTTCGGGCATTGGTCAACAGTTCGTGAACCATATTTCCCGGGATGATCCTCTCCGGAGCATGGGCCAAATGAATGGTTTTGCCGGAGTTTGACATATATTCTTCCACGACAGGGCGAATGAAATTATCCATACTTCCCGGAGAAACGGTGGATTCTACCACGATAACGGCATGCTCCAAAGCTACAGGCAAAACACTTTTTAAAGCGTTTATCACATAGGAACAGTCTATCTTTTTGGTTTTGGCATCATAAGGTGTCGGGGTGGTGATAATATAAAAATCCGTGGCTACGGGAGCGGTTTCAAAACGAATTTTCTTGGAAAGAGCGGTTTTAAAAAGCTCCTCCATTCCTTGTTCTTCAAAGGTCAGTTTTTTCCCTTTAAGATTATCCACAATTTCTTTTTTGATATCCGTGCCCACCACTTCATTGTCATGAGCGGCAAGCATCAAAGCGGTGGGCAATCCGATATAGCCCAGACCGATAACATTAATCATAGTATTCCTCTTTTCTTATAATTGAATGATGCGTTTTCGATAGTCCGAAGCCACCTTTTCCGAGGAGAGTTCCGGAGCTTTTTTCTTGGCGTTTTCTACACAAAAATCATAGAAACTGCGGTCTTTATAAAGCTTCATCAAGGCAGCCTTAATTTCTTCTCCGTTATTATGTTTTGCGGCGATGCCTACGCCCCAATCTTGGACAATTTCAGCTAAATAGGTATCTTTGGCTACCATAATCGGCAAGTGACAATGCACCGATTCATAGAGCTTATTGGGCAGAGCGATGCGTACATTTTTCTTAGAGGCATCGTAGATGGAGTAAATGACATCACATTTTGCGTAAAGAGAAGCGATGGAATCATCATAAAAGAATTTGCCGTAATAGTCGATAAAGTCCTTTTCTTCCGCCAGATCCTTGAAATAATGTCCGTCTTCAAAACCGGCCATCAAAAGACGCATATTTTCACCTTCCATAGCAGCAACCAATAATTTCAATTCTTCCAGATAACGCAAACCTCCAATATAGCCTACGGTAAAAGGAGCTGTTTTGGACAGGCGCAAATTTTCATAGTCGGAAAAATGGCTTAAGTCCGGAATATTGGGAAGAAAAAGCATTTTTTCTTTGGGAAACCAATTTTCAAAATGAGGCCAAAATTGCATGGAAGTGAGAATTAACAAATCCACCATGGAGCCCATCATCTTTTCACGACGTTTAAAACGACGGCTGATAAGATTGACGGGAAAAGGGTGAGTATCTTCCGTTAAATAACTGTGAATATCCGGGACTTCATAAATCAATTTACAATTTTTATCCACGGTTTTGCGATATCGATAAGCTGTCTCCAGCATATCATAGCTTTGCACATGAATGATATCGGGACGGATATTCTTTAACAGCGTCATAGCTTTTCGTTGAACGTTTAAAGTGGGTAAAATACGTTTCACAGGATTATTACGATTTGCCGGGATAAGAATACGGTGATTGGTTACACCGCTTTCATGATAATCAAATTTATCGTCGCCTCCCTTATCCCAAAAAATCACAAAAGTTTCAAAGATTTCTTTGGCTACACGAATGCGCTTTATCATTCGAGGAGGAGGCGTAAAATTAAGTAAAAAAACAATTTTTTTCATGGGATTCTTCCTTATTTTTAATCTATAGTGATTTTATCACGCTATGGACATTTGGGCAAATCAAAAGGATTTTCCATTGTGTTATAATGAAAAAAAGATAAACCGTTAGAGATTAACCACAAAATAATAAATTGATAGGTATAATTTTTAATCAAAAATCAGTCAAGGGAAAGAAGGAGAAAGAATGGGGAGGAAAACTGCTGTTTGGAAAATACTGTGGAAAATCGGCTTGCTTGTATTTTTTGGAATCGGATTGTGCTATGGATATTTTTTTAATCTTTTTCCTCAAAAAAAATATAAAGCGCAAGATTTTAATTTGAAGACGGAACACTCTTCCATGGATTATAATAAAAACGGCGTGGATGATGATATGTACCCTCTTTACCGGACAATCA
>KI259775.1 GCA_000467935.1 Peptostreptococcaceae bacterium oral taxon 113 str. W5053 | reverse complement strand
TGAATTTACAATCTAAGTGCAACAAATGAATACTGACTCATAGCTTCCGGTAAAATGGTGTTTGCGACAACATCCAAATACCGGGAAGCACAATGCGTCATTACAAACATATTGCACCGGAGGAGCGTGAAAAGATACTGCTTCTCCATTCACAAAATTGCATAATGACATATATAGAGCTAAGGGCATTGGCAGAGATCAGTCAACAATCTCTCGTGAGTTATCTCGGAATACTGTGGATAACAATTCTTCTGCCATATCGGCTCAAGCGGCATATGAAGCTCGCAGAAAGAACTGCCGTCCTAAGCATAAGCTCTCTAACCCAATGATTTTTGAATATGTTCGAGAAAAGTTTCTTGAACATCAATGGTTACCGGAACAGATGTCCGAGAGACTAAAACCGGAACATGCGAGTTTCAGCATTAGCTACTCGACAATCTATCAAGCTGTCTATGCAAGGGTTTGACACCAAAGTCGAACGAAAATACTAACGGCTTAATTCGCGAATCCTTTCCGAAAGGAACCGATCTTTCAAAGTACAACGATGAGTATATACAAAGCAAAGTGGATGAGTTAAACAAATGACCTCGAAAATGCTTAGGCTACCTAACGCCTTATGAGGTTTATTTTTCAACCTCGTTGCACTTGACTTGA
>KI259774.1 GCA_000467935.1 Peptostreptococcaceae bacterium oral taxon 113 str. W5053 | reverse complement strand
GAGCCATCCGGATTTTCAATCTGGTCAAAGACCTTTGTTTCTTTAAGATTTAAAGCATCTTCAATCAGCTTATATCCGTTTACCCTTGATGTTCCGTAGGTCATTTCTGCAAGATCATTTCCTCTGTCTTTGCTCTTTCCTTCAATATTCCATTCACTTGTCAGGTTGGAGAATTTGACTTTAATATCCCATCTTACCCAGCCCGGTGTTTTCAGCGTTTCAAAGATAAATTTTTCTATATCCTTAATCGGTATCCAAGTTGCACCAAGACGAACGCTTATCTCACTTGCTTCCAGTTCTTTCGGTAATACTTTGGTAAGTTCCGCCTTTTGGTATTCCAAACGGTTCATCTCATAGCTTATCAGCTCTTTTTCTTTTCCATCTTCCGCATACCCAAGATGAGGTAATTCTCTTTCCGTCTGTCTTAACTTTGAAAGGTAACTGTCAACAATGGCAATCTTATCCCTGATATTTCCTGAAAGATATTCGTCTTTTGTAACATAGCCATATTTATATGAATTACTGCCATTTGCACAGGCGAAAGGTAAATCTCCATCTTCCAAGTTAAA
>KI259773.1 GCA_000467935.1 Peptostreptococcaceae bacterium oral taxon 113 str. W5053 | reverse complement strand
GGATAATGTATAATGCATTACATACATAAGTCCCATGAAAACACCAAACAAGGAGGAAGAAAGAAAATGGATTTTACAAACCTAAAGAAGTACCCGGCAGAACCTTTTAAGATCAAAGTCGTTGAACCGGTAGACATGATCAGCAAAGAAGAAAGAATTAAAGCTGCAGAAGTTGCAGGCTACAACACATTTAACCTTAAATCTCAAGAATGCTATATCGACCTGTTGACCGACTCCGGAACAAATGCCATGAGCGATCATCAATGGGCAGGCATGATGATTGGTGACGAAGCTTACGCAGGAAGCCGTAACTGGTTATTCCTTGAAAAAACCATCAAAGAATTATTCGGTTTCGAACATGTCGTTCCGACTCACCAAGGACGCGGTGCGGAAAACATCCTTTCCTCTATCGCTATCAAACCGGGTCAATATGTTGCCGGTAATATGTATTTCACAACCACTCGTTTCCACCAAGAAAAGAACGGCGGTATCTTTGTAGACATCATTCGTGACGAAGCTCATGACGCTACATTGGACATTCCTTTCAAAGGAAACATCGACCTTGCTAAATTGGAAAGATTGATTGAAGAAAAGGGCGCTGAAAATATCGCTTACGTTTGCTTGGCTGTAACGGTAAACTTAGCCGGCGGACAACCTGTTTCCATGAAGAACATGAGAGAAGTTCGTGAACTAACCAAGAAACACGGCATTAAAGTATTCTACGATGCAACCCGTTGTGTAGAAAACGCATACTTTATCAAAGAACAGGAAGAAGGCTATCAAGATAAGACCATCGCTGAAATCTGTCATGAAATGTTCTCTTACTCTGACGGTGCTACCTGCTCCGGTAAAAAGGACGGTATCGTAAACATCGGCGGTTTCTTAGCCATCAACGATGAAGAATTATTCGGAAAAGCAAAAGAAATCGTAGTTGTATACGAAGGAATGCCTTCTTACGGCGGTATGTCCGGTCGTGACATGCAAGCCATTGCAATCGGATTTAGAGAAGCTATGCAATTCGAATATATCGAACACCGTATCAAACAAGTTCGTTACCTTGGCGATAAATTAAAAGAAGCCGGCGTTCCGATTATCAACCCGGTTGGCGGACACGCAGTATTCTTGGATGCAAGATTATTCTGCCCCCATTTGGATCAGGAACAATTCCCGGCTCAATCCTTAGCAGCTTTCCTTTATATGGACAGTGGCGTTCGTTCCATGGAACGCGGTATCGTATCTGCAGGACGTGACGTAAATACCGGTGAAAACCACAAACCGAAATTGGAAACCGTTCGTTTGACCATTCCTCGTCGTGTATACACTTACAGACATATGGATGTTGTTGCCGAATCCGTTATCAATCTGTTCAAAAACAAAGAAGAAATCAGACCGCTTAAGTTCGTTTACGAACCGAGACAACTTCGTTTCTTCACTGCTAAATTCGATTTCGCTGATTAA
>KI259772.1 GCA_000467935.1 Peptostreptococcaceae bacterium oral taxon 113 str. W5053 | reverse complement strand
TTGGTGCTTTAGCGTAAATAAACCCCTAGTTCTACTAGGGGTGGATAAGAATACTTTAGTAAATGAAAATAAAAACCTCCATGTTACAATAATGTTGGTTTGGCAACCGCATCACTTCGCGTAACAGGAGGTTTTTTGACAATGAAAAATGAGATCAAACATACAGCACATTCTAGTTATCGATGTGAATATCACATTGTTTTTGCACCAAAATTCAGACGAAAAGTAATTTATGGTGAACTAAAAAAAGATATTGGAGTAATTCTTAGAAAGTTATGCAACGAAATGAAGGTGGAAATAATTGAAGCAGAGGCATGTCCTGATCATATTCACATGCTTGTTAGTATTCCACCATATATGAGTGTAGCACAGTTTGTAGGTACTCTCAAGAGTAAGAGTGCCCTGATTATTTTTGATAGACATGCAAATCTAAAGTATAAATATGGGAACAGACACTTTTGGTGTAGAGGATACTTTGTAGATAGTGTTGGAAAGAATGAAAAGAAAATACGCGAGTATATAAGGAATCAGCTAGAAGAAGATTATATGAAAGATCAGATAAGCATAAAAGAATACATGGCTCCTTTCACAGGAGAAAAAAGTAAGTAAAAAGCCACTTTGAGTGGCAGCTGGGAAAGTGATGCGATGGTAAACCTTCAATACCCCTTCGAGGGGTTGGCAAGAGTTAACCCTTCTAGGGTATGAAAAAACCACTAGTTTCACTAGTGGTTTTTATT
>KI259771.1 GCA_000467935.1 Peptostreptococcaceae bacterium oral taxon 113 str. W5053 | reverse complement strand
TAGAACTTGAATTGACAAGTCAAGTGCAACGAGATTGAAATATACTTCATAAGGCGTTAGGTAACCTAAGCATTTTCGAGGTTGTTTGTTCATTTCATCCACTTTACTTTGTATATATTCTTCTGAAACATCATCAAGATTAAAACTCTTAGGAAAATATTCTCTAAGAAGTCCATTGGTATCTTCATTTGTACCTCGTTGCCAAGGATGATGTGGCTGTGGAAAATAAAACTGAACCTTTTCCAATACAACAGAAATTTCAGCATGTCTTGCAAATTCCATACCTCTATCCGGTGTGATTGAATGACACGGCTGTCCCTTAAGACAGAAAATCATAGTATCTTTTACAGATATAGAATTTTTCTTCTTAGCTTTAGAACTTAGAAGAAAGCGACTCTTTCTATCAACCAAGGGAACAAGGCAAGCACCACCCCTCTTGCCAATAACTGTGTCCGCTTCACAGTCTCCTATACGGGTTCGATTATTAGCTTCTTGCGGTCTATCCGAAATGTTATTACTTATTGGGATCTTTCCGCGTTTTTCAACATATTTTTTAGGATGTCGGGATTTCCCGCGATGGCGAAGTTTACGGATAGCCCCACGATTACCACTTGAAGCTCGTTCCCTGTCAGTGTCAAATATACCGGAATATATAGCACGGTATATCGTTGTATAGCTAACATATAGCTCTGATTTTTCCGGTTTTAATCGACCGGCTATTTGTTCCGGTGACCACTTTAATTTCAGAAACTTCTCTTTAACATATTTGAATATTTCAGGATTAGAGAGCTTGAGTTTGGGTCTGCAAGTTGTACGATGTTCTGAGCTATGCCGGGTGAATAAATTCCATCATGGCAATTACGAGCTATCTCTCGAGAAATGGTGGACTTATCACGGTGTATAGTTTCTGCTATATAAGTTAATGTTTTGTTTTGAGAGTGAAGAAGGAATATCTTTTCTCTCTGATATGGCGTAAGATGTTTGTAGTGACTCATAGTTTCTCCTTGAATATTGGATGTCTTTGCAAACACCATTATATCAAGGCTATGAGTCATTATTTAATTGTTGCACTTAG
>KI259770.1 GCA_000467935.1 Peptostreptococcaceae bacterium oral taxon 113 str. W5053 | reverse complement strand
TGACGGTATCATCGACAGATATGACAATGACTTTAGGGACAGCGACTATTTTGAGTCAACTTATGATGTGGAAGATAATCTTCATATAAAAGAGGATATGACAGAAAAATTCTCAAAAAAGCATAAGGCTCAAAAGGAAAAGTATAAGAAGAAAAACTATTCAGATAAGCTCTATACAAGAAGTAAGGAGAAGACTTCAAAAGAAGAAAATGCTAAAGATAAGGCTGAAAGCAAAAATACCGGTAAAGAAACTGTCTATGACAAAGAAAAGAAGAACAGCCTTTCCAAAGAGCAAAAAAAGGCACTGAAAAATAAGGTAGCAAAGGTGTCTGCTCTATCAGGACTTGCAAAAGGAAGTGAAACGGTAAGGGATTATCTTTCCCATGGCAGTGATGAAAATCAGGGTGTGGAAACCGGAGAAAAGATTGCAGACGGCAATTCAAAATTACTTCATGGGATAAAAAATTATGCCGATAAGAAAAAGGCTAAGAAAAGCTATGATCTCAGCAAAAAAGATTACAAGATACGAAAGCGT
>KI259769.1 GCA_000467935.1 Peptostreptococcaceae bacterium oral taxon 113 str. W5053 | reverse complement strand
AAAACAGTAAACCGATTTGATTTACTGTTCTTATGGTATCTCTTATCAAATTATTAAATTGTTTATGCAACTCTAAATTTATCTTCCTAATAATCCAACAATCAAAGCTTGAATCGCCGCTACAAACGGTATGATCAGAAACGGAGTTAATACAAAATGTTCCATGATTGCTAAATGCTTCATCCAGTTGCCGAACTCATAATCAGGGTGTCCTTCTGTCCCCGGAATTACGATTTTATCCTTATATTTGCCTTGAAACAGCAAACAATCCAGCAGAAAAAAATCCCCTAAGTTCAATATGCTCCACTGAATATATCCCATCCAAAAAAGATTCCAAAACCCCGAAACATTTGTATGCAAAAGACTTACAGCCGAATATATAAAACAAATCCCACAAATTACGATTGTTAGGATGAGATTTATCTTTTTCTCTTTTTTGGTCATTTGTTCAGGTGCAGATTTCTGAATCGCCTTTGGATAAGAATCAAAAAAATATCTCGGATTAATAAGCACCCAAGCAGCTACTGCACCGTTAAAGATAGCAGCTATTGCAATTCCGTCCAAAATAGCTCGTATTACATCCATAAAACACTCTCCTTCGTAAAGTTTTATATTTTAATCTTTCTTTACTGCACATTTTGCTTAAAAAGCTTTCTTTTTTGTACAAGAAAAATCAAGTTTTCAGCTTACATGCAAACTTATAACTATCGCCGGGTAATCACTGTCAGAACGAATGCCAAAAGAAGACTTATTCCACAAAATACAACAATTTTAATTGTCTGGCTTTTGGCATTAAATCCAAAGTTATCATATCCCTTTGCTCCTGCTGTTTCAGGGTAAATCTTTGCAGGTAACTTTAACTTTGTAAGCATAATAAAATCAAAACATATGATATCAAATAATTTATATCCTTCAGTGATAATGAAAAATCTGATAAAAGCCTCTATAAAAGACAGTTCAGATTTTACCGTATCAACCATTGCCCATATAAGTACCAATGCTACTCCAACAAATCCGGCGATCATAATACAGACGCCAAATAAATTCACCCAAGGAGCTCGATCAGGCATCTTTTCCATCATTTCCTTTATATCATCCGGTGCACCGAAATGTTTAGAGCCGAATTTTGGAATCACCAGAATAAAGTCCAGTATCATAAGTGTCGCAAATAGGCACACCAATCCCAGCATAATAAGCGTTTTAATCATCTAACTCATACTCCTATAAATTAAATCCATTTCATTCTTGCAAAAATATTTTCAGCTTCTCCGCATATTCTTTCGGATGGTCGTGCAAAAATTGTCCGTGTCCCATGTTTTCAAAAATTTCGCTTGCCATTTGCGGCAGATATTCTTTCAATTTCTTTTCACCCTTAGCCGGAATAGGCTCTTCACTTCCACGCCAAAATAAGACCGAATTAGAAAATTTTTTTAAATTTTCAGGTATCTTATAATGATAAAGATATTGACAAGCACTCTGAATTGTTTTTTTAGTGATCTGCGGATACATCATTTCAATCACGCTATGGTTATCTTTTCCCATCATCTTATTCAGCAAAAACTGAGGTATTGGTTTCCCATGCCTGATTCTACTTGTTCCGATCATAAAAGCCCATTGAAACGGCAACGCCATAAGTCCCATTTCAATGACAATTGCCGCATCCAACAATACCTTTTCAACAGAGCTGTTTCCTCGTGCAATCAACTCAACCGCCATGGTAGCCCCCATGGAAAAACCACAAAGACCATATACCTTCCCGTTCATTTCCTCTTGCATGTAATTTTCTATATCATCGATACTATCTTTTAGCGATAACATATCATCCGGTTTGGAGGCACAATGTCCATCCAGTTCACAAAGAACGATATAATAATCCTGTAAATAAGGCAGAAGCGGTTCAAAGCATAACTTCGCCGTAGAAGCAAGTCCGTGAATAAATAACAGGGACTTGTTTTTCTTATTTCCATATGTAATATAGTTCATATGCACTAAGCTCCTTAAAACGATATTTAAAGCAGGAAAATCGTTGTGCTATTCAAGCATATTTTTCCAATCGGTTTTTACTTCTCTATACAACATGGAAAAGCGGGTAACAGTGATACAAATTTTCTCCTATTTTCGAAATAACCTTTATACCACATTCTTCCAATCTGTTTTTTATTATTTCGTATACGACATATAATACTTCATCACTTCCATCGGAAAAATAAACTTTCTCCAATCCGTGATAATCTCCCTTTTCAAGATAAAGCATGTATTCCGGAATAGTTTTCCCATGAGTCATGATTTTATCAATAATTTCCATATAAGATACACTTAATAAAATATCCTTTTTATCAAGTATGCGCCCTTTCCTGATCAACTCTTCATCTGTAAAACACTGTCCGGGAGATGATGCATATATTCGTTTGGGCACTTCAATATTCTCATGCATTACATTTATATGCGACACAAGACCTAATGCAAGTGTTGCGCCTGAAGAACTTCCTGTAATAAGAATATTCGAAGCACTATAAGTATTTAGCATGGACTTATACAAAGCATAGATCCAGTCAAAGACTTCATCAATTGTATGGTTTATGCAAAGTGGATAATATGGAATTACCATATCACGACCGCTTTCAACAGCTATTTCCAAAGCCTTTTTAATAGAATTAGGACGAGGATGTACAAGCATTCCACCTCCTATTAAAAACAAACATACTTCCTTTGTCGGTTCCTTGTGAGTTATGTAAACAACTTTCTCTCCATAAAAATCTTTAATTTCATAATTTATTTCACTATGGGAAAGCACAGGAATTTTTGTTTTATCCATACTCTTTCGAGCTTTTGCAATCATATCCCGTTCATTTGCATTAAAATATTTTTTAAATCCTATTAGTTTAAGAATCAGTTTTAATAAACGATATTTTAATGATAATCCGGACATTATTTCACCTATCCCTTTCTTTGCTTGTTCGTTTTTATACATCAAATCAGTGCCTTTGATTGTTCATTTTCTTTTTGTGACCCAGGCATTTTTCTAGGTTAGTTTATTCTAACATTATATTCCTGTTTACCTTAATTCTCAAGAATTTTGTTTTTCTCTTTATTATAACAATACCGTTTTTTTCAATCAAATGCCTTTCTTCCGACCAAATCACCTAAACATTTATTTTCTCACACATTCATATCTAATATAAAGTCCGGTTCGTGAATCTTAAGTACTTCCCCCGGTTTATACATTTTTAATATTCATGAATCGTTCATTTACCTTTATCATTTTTTCATAATACATGTTATAACTCTTGCTAAATTTTCTTATAAGTGGGATTGCTACTTGATAATAATTATTATCTATCATATATTTTCTTAATTTCTCTTGTATATCTCTCAACAACAAATTTTAAACTCTCTCCGCTTTTAGCATTTCACATTATTCCTTAAAGATGAAAGCTAATTGCAAGTTAGTCTAAATTAACTAATAATATTTTACCATTTTTAAGTCATTTTTTCTATGCCCGCTTTTCATAGCACTTGACAGTTGCCTATAAAGTTAAAGTAAACATCGACTTGTTGTTTTCTGTCTTTTCCTTTTCTTCCCCCTGTTGCTTCATGGACTACTACTTTTTCTATATACTCATTTATCATTGGG
>KI259768.1 GCA_000467935.1 Peptostreptococcaceae bacterium oral taxon 113 str. W5053 | reverse complement strand
GTCATATCTGTCGATGATACCGTCATTATCGAGGTCTTTTGCAAGCGGATCATAGAAGTTTCCTTCATCATCAATCTCCATTCCAGTAGCTTTTCTTAGCTCATCTTCATCAACTGCAACGAAAGTACTAAAATCCCCGTTTTCCATTTCAAACTTCATAACATCAAGAGCTTTTTCAACGCTACCATTTTCTTTGACATAATCATAATGACTTACTATAACATCATTTACATATTGAGTTGCTGTATAATCCTCAAGATCTAACTCAAACTGTATTCCATGTCTTTCATCCGGTGTATCGGTATAAGCGATACCTATATGCTTCATATCAGGATACAAGGTGCTAAACTCATCATAGCTATGGTTTTCTTCATATTCTCTGTTGCAAAAGTCTATGATAGCTCTTTTCACATCTTCCACAAGAGGATTGTCATTTCTTTTTTCTTCCACTTCTCCCATGTCAAGCAGCTTATTCAGTTCGGCAAGCCTTAATACTTTAGTTTTCAGTTCATCTGCCTTTTCAAACGGTTTTTTAAGTTCTTCTTTGGCATTTTCAAGCTGTTCTTTGGTGCTGATGAGCTTTTCCTCTAATCTTTTCAGTTTCTCAGGCATTTTCTCAAGAGCGTTATCCAGTCTTATAATATTACCGTCTGCACTTGTTCCAAGCTCTCCGGAATGCTTTGCAGCACCGTTTAAGCTGAAATTATGCTCATTGGTAAAGAAGTTATAACTTACCTCTAAATCCATATTTCTATACTTTCCTATAATCTTACTTTCATTGATTTTTACTTTTGAAATGGCTTCAAGAAGTTTTTCTCCTGCTAATTTCTTATCGGTAATCTTCTCGCCTAAAATAGTAATGGAAGTAAACTTTTCCTCGCCTACCGCTTTAGGTTCTACACTTGCTATATCATTCTTAACAGCTTCAATTAACTTTTCCGTCCTTGCAATTTCTTCCGGATAATTTTTTGCGACCTTATCCTCTAATCTGTAACGGTTGGACTTGAAGTTTGCTTCCAGCATTTTAAGTTTTGTAACCTCATTGTCCAAATCCATTTTTTCTTTGATTTTCGGATCCCCTGTTGCAAGAGCCTTTATCTCCGCATAATTAAGGGAGCTTTCGTCCACATCTTCCGCAACACGAACGGGAGTTTTTGAAGTCATAATCTGTGAAATGAATTTCTGCTTATTTTCTATGGTCTGCCAAAGATACGCATCAAAGGTATTCTCAGTTACATAACGATAGATATTCACTTCCTTATTTTCATTTCCCTGTCTTACAATTCTACCTGCACGCTGCTCAAGGTCCGCAGGACGCCAAGGCACATCCAAATCGTGAAGTGCAATCAGCTTATTTTGCACATTCGTGCCGGCTCCCATTTTCTGA
>KI259767.1 GCA_000467935.1 Peptostreptococcaceae bacterium oral taxon 113 str. W5053 | reverse complement strand
TGTCGGGTCATAGACCTTGTTAATATTTGTTTTCCCATCCATCACAAACCTTGCCAAAAGTTTTGATACGGTTTGCGGAGTGAAAAATTCTCCACCGGATTTACCGGCATTGCTCGCATAATTTGAAATTAAATACTCATAGGCATCACCAAAAGCGTCAATATCGTTATTCTTAAAATTTCCAAAATTGATTCCTGCTATTCCCGTTAAGATATCCGTTAGTCTTTTATTTTTTTCTGCTACTGTTCCTCCAAGTCTATTGCTTGTTGTATCGACATCTTCAAACAACCCTTTAATATCATCTTCTGACGCAAAGCCCACTGCACTTCCCTCAATTGCTTTAAATATATTTGCTAAATCCGTATTTAAGTTTTCGTTATCTTTAGCTGTTTTAACAACATTTTCAAACAACTGGCTTGGTAATATAAAAAAACCTTTGTCTTCCACAGTATTCGGTCTAAAATCCTCTTCTGCTTCTTTATCAGAAATTTCGGCATAATCAAATTCCAAGTCACCGGCTTCATGCTCGGCAGAATTAAAAAATTCAGTAATATTTTCGGAAATAAATCTATAGAATAAAATCCCTAAAATATATTGCTTAAAATCCCAACCATCTACCGCTCCACGGACATTATCCGCAATCGCCCAGATTTTTCTGTGCAGCTCCGCTCTTTGTATTGTTTCGTTATTCCCCTTTGTTAAATCTG
>KI259766.1 GCA_000467935.1 Peptostreptococcaceae bacterium oral taxon 113 str. W5053 | reverse complement strand
TAGTTGCACTTAGTTTATAAATTCAAGAGACATAAAAAAGTGAGAATAGATTATTTTGGTGTCTTGAGGACAATAAATCGGGAGAACAGCTAAGTATAGCCAAGTAAGATATTAAAAAAACGCAGTCGGCAGAAGCATTTTAATGCGTTGCATGCGTAGCGAGGAGTAAGGGCTTATACCTCGCATGTGAAAAACCCCGCGTTTTACGCGGGGATATCTATTCAATGCTGATAAAGTACAATGTTCCGGTTTTATTATCGTAGAGACTAAAGTCTGTAGTGGATTTTTTTTCGTTTCTTTCATAAACATTGGTATTTGTGGTAAGATTTGATTTTTTGATTTCATAAATATATCCGTTTTTAGCACTTCCATGACAAACACAGAGCAAAAAATCATCTTTTAAGAGTCCGCCTTCTGTATTGATAAGAATATTTAAAAGATCTATTTTTTTATTGTCGATAGGTTTCCAATCTTTATTTTCTGAAATTTGTTTTAAAAAGTCTTTTTGCTCTTTTTCCGGAATGGATATTTTCATAAAAATAATTCCGCCCGGCTCCCAAGCGTGATTGTTAAATGTTTTTATATATTCAATATTTTTAGGAGCTTTTATTCCTGTAAAATATCGGAAACTTTTATTTTCCATGCATCCGCTAAAGATAAAGACACATAGGATTGTACACAAAATGATTTTATTTATTTTTTGTTTCACTTTTCAGTTCCTCCATGAGTTGGACACATTCTTCGTAGGGAAAACTAAGGGCGTCCATTTTTTCTATAAACTGCCGAGCGATATCTTTTCCTTTTTGTAGCCGTTTTTCTTTAAAAATGATTGGATTATCCGATACAAATGTTCCCAGACCTCTTTTGTTTTCTGTAAAACCTTTTTCTTCCAAGAGCGTATAGGCTTTTTGAACAGTGTTTGGGTTTATTCCGAATTGAGCCCCATATTCTCGTACGGAGAGGAGTTTTTCTCCGGGCTTGATTTTTTGTGACAATATTTTTTCTTCAATATCAGATACGATTTGGAGAAAGACAGGTAAATGATTATTATTCATACGCTTACACATCCAAATATTTGTTCATAATGTGTCCGCTTATAAAAGAGATAATGATAATGCTACAAATATTACATAACCAAAATGCAGCAGGAACAAGTATGGTATGTTCAGGATTGATTAGCAAATCGAAAACAAGACTGCCGGAAGTCCATTCCCTTTTATTTAAATCATAGCAACCGTATTCGACAAGGTGATTTGTTATTTGATTAAAGAAAAGACTTAAAATTAAAAACAGAGGAAACCATAGTATTTTTCCAAAGTTTTTTTCTTTTTCTGCACATTTCATGACAATCATAGAAAAATAAGCAATAGATAAAAATAATAAACCAAGAATTAAGCATGTCAACATCATTATAATGGAATTGATTTGATAACCCGGATAGTATTGCCCAATGATTTTTACAGGAATATCATATTGATAAATATAAGGGTGAAATAAAACAAAAATTTGATATGCCATATAGCAGAAAAAAAGCAATGCTATGGATATAATGGTCATATAGATAAATTTTTGCAAAAGAATATGACTAGGCTTTCTTGGTGACTGGAAAAATAATAGACCTTTTGGGGTAAAAAGTATTTCATAAAAAATTTTTAGAGAGTAAAACATATAATAGAATACAAGAAAAATTAGCAAAATGGGATATAGAAATAAGAATTGGGTAGGTATAATTTGTTGGGTGGTTAATAAGATCCATATGAAAAAGGAAATAAAAGCACCCGTAAAAAAAATCATCAGAGGAATTTTATCTTGTTTGATTTGGAAACGAATCATTTTAATCATAAGAACCTCCATAGATTTGTTCATAGACTTCTGTTAAAGATTGGTAATTTTGAGTGGAGTCATTATTATAGTTTAAAATAATTTGACCATGGTTTAGAAAGAATACTTCATCGAATAAATTTTCTAAATCATTTAGTTGATGACTTGAGATAATAAAAGTGCGGTGTTTTGTAAAATCGGATAACATTTGTTGAACCATTGTTTTTTTGATAGATGGTCAATGCCTTGAAAAGGTTCGTCAAACAAATAAAGAGGAACCTGTCTGGACAAAGATAAAGACAAATAGAATTGTCGTTGATAGCCATAAGATAGATGATGAACAAGTTGTGAATCTTTAAGTTGTAAGTTTTGCAGATGCTTTTCCATAACTTTTTCTGAAAAATCAGGAAATAATAAACAATAAATATCAATAACATCCCTTAGTTTGGAATAAGAAGTGAAAGGAAAAGAGGAAGCCATGTAGGAAGTGAAAGCTTTTCTCTCTTCGGGAGAATTTCCACATGAGAAATAACCTTTGCATGAATATAGACCCGTTAAACATTTCAATAAAGTAGTTTTTCCGCTCCCGTTCGGGCCGACTAAACCGATAATAGAACCGTCTCTTATATTAAAAGAGATATTATTTAGTATTTTCTTTTGATGGAATATTTTTTGTAAATGGCTGACTTCAAACATAAATCCTCCTTTAGAAAACAGTGTATTAAGTAAATAGTACACTGTACTTTAAATAAAGTCAAGGATAAGAATAATGATTTTTTCACAATTTGATATATATGAATTAAGGGATAGGAAATGCTCATAGCAATCAGTTGTTTATTGATGAAAAAAATGTTATAATACTTATCAGAGTAGAGGAGGTGTTTTAATGAAAAAGATGAAAGTATCTATTGCTGTAATTAAACGTTTGCCAAAGTATTATCGTTATTTAGGCATGATCGAAGAGAAGGGAATTATCCGTATTTCGTCTCAAGAACTTAGCAGTATTACAGGCTTAACCGCTTCTCAAATCAGACAAGATTTAAATCATTTTGGGGGATTCGGTCAGCAAGGTTACGGATACAATGTAAAGGAATTAAAGAATGAAATTGAAAAAATTATTGGCATTAAAGAGGAATATAGTGCAATTTTAATCGGCGCAGGTAATTTAGGTCATGCTATTGTAAACTATGAAGGTTTTAAAAATAACGGATTTAATATTGTTGCAGTTTTCGATACGAAAAACGAATTGATTGGGAAAAAATTAGCCGGTGTTCCGGTTTATTCCATTGACAAATTAGAAGCATTTATCGAAAAAAACAATGTGACCATTGGCGTATTAACTTTACCTAAAAATTTTGCACAGCAAATTGCAGATCGTCTGGTTCACGCCGGAGTAAAAGGGCTTTGGAATTTTGCTCCAATTGATTTGGTTTTACCGGATGAGATTGTTTTAGAAGATGTACACTTAGATGAATCATTATATACACTTACTTATTATTTAAATAATCCTGGAGATTATCCGGGTAATCATTAAGAGGAAAGGTCTATGTATATATTACATGGACTTTTTTTATGGAGGTTTTTTTATGATTCTTTCTGCGACGGGCATATGTAAATCATATATTGAGCATCATGTATTGAGAGATATTAAGTTTCATATTAATGAAGGTGATAAAATAGGACTAATTGGTCCGAACGGAAGCGGAAAAACTACCTTATTGAACATTCTTGCAAAAGAAGATGAAATGGACAGTGGAGATATTTTCTATGGAAAAGATTTAAAAATCGGGTATTTAACCCAACATCCGAATTTTGATGAAACTTTGTCCTTGTATGAAACTTGTTTGTCTGTTTTTGAATCTTTGATAAAAATGGAATTAGAATTAAAAGAATTGGAGAAAAGAATCGCTAACGACTCCTCCAAGGATAAATCCATTGATGGATTGATGGAGGAGTATGGTCATCAATTAGATTTATTTCAACGCTTGGGCGGATATGAATATCCTTCCAGAGTAAAAGGAATGTTAATTGGGCTTGGCTTTTTTGAAATGGATTTTACACGTTCTGTAGCTGAATTTTCCGGAGGACAAAAGTCTAGAATTTTACTGGCAAGGTTATTATTACAGGAACCGGATTTGTTATTGTTGGATGAACCGACAAACCATTTGGATTTAGAAGCGGTTAAATTTTTGGAAACTTATTTAAGTGATTATCGGGGAAGTATTCTCTTAATTTCTCATGATCGGTATTTTATAAAAAAAATCTGTAATCGAATATTTCATTTGGAAAATACGAAGTTATCTGTTTATGATATGACATATGATAAATATCGTGTTCGTAGAGAAAAAGAGTTAGAAGTCATACAGGCAAGTTATGAGAACCAACAAAAAGAAATTGCTAGACAAGAGGAAATTATCGCTCGATTTTTAAATTATCAAGGGGAAAGATATATTAAGCAAGCAAAAAGTCGTCAAAAAATGTTGGATAGAATGAAGAAATATCCGGCGCCCCCAACAGAAAAAAAGAATATGGTTTTACGTTTTGAACCGGTATATATTAGCGGGAAAGATGTCTTAGAGATTGAAAATTTATCAAAAGAATTTGAAGGACAAAGGCTGTTTTCCAATATTAATATTTCTATTTATCGAGGAGAACGTGTTGGATTAATCGGTGATAACGGAGTCGGGAAAACGACAATATTTCGCATATTAAATCATCAGTTGAAATCAACCGACGGACATATTCGCTTAGGAACCTCAGTAGAATCCGCTTATTTCGATCAAGAACAAAAAAATTTATGTTTAGAGAATACTGTGGCGGATGAATTATGGGATAGCTATCCAAATTTAACGCATTATGAAGTTCGAAGTCATTTAGCCAGTTTTCAATTTTTTGGAGATGATATTTTTCGTACGGTGGAGGAATTATCCGGAGGAGAACGGGCAAGATTGTCTTTATTGAAACTAATGCTTTCTAAGTCTAATTTTCTCTTGTTGGACGAGCCGACCAATCATTTGGATATTGAATCGAGAGAGGTATTGGAAAAAGCATGTAAAGCTTATACCGGAACCATTTTTTTTATTTCTCATGATCGTTATTTTCTCAATCAAGTGGCTACGAGAATTTTGCTATTAACACCAAATGGAATTGAAGAATTCAAAGGAAATTATGACTATTATCAAATGAAAGTAAAAGAGGCCATAGAAACGGATGGGAAAGAAGTAGTTTCAAAAACTCAAAGGGAAAAAGATAAAAAACAAGAAAAAGTCGCCAGAAATAAAATGAAGAAAGAAAAAGAAAAACTTAAAAATTTAGAAAATCAAATTCATGTCTTGGAAAAAGAAAAAGAAGACTTGATGAATATCTTGTCCTATCCGGAGAGTTATACCAATGGAGATAAAATTCGAAAGCTTCAAATTGAAATGGAAGAAAAAGGAAAAAAATTAGAGGAATTGTACGAAATGTGGTTTGAACTTCAGGAAGAGATTTAGGAATAATGAATTAGCGGGTGATGATGATGGAAATACAAATCAAAAAGGATGGAATTTTAATAAAGAGTCCTTATTTTGATATCAAAAAAACTTTGACGTGCGGTCAAATTTTTCGATATAGAATTTTTGATGAAAGCACATTTGGATGTATTGCTGGGGACAAAAGTTTTTTGGCCATTCAAGAAGCTGGTGAAACATTTTTTCCGCATATTTCAGAAAAGGATTTTTTTTCATATTGGTATAATTTTTTTGATTTAAATCTTGATTTAGAAAAAGTAGAATCAACTTTTCCAAAATATAAGTATTTAAAAAAAGCAATTATGGTCAGTCGAGGGATAAGAATTTTGCGTCAAAGTTTGTGGGAAAGTTTAATCAGTTTTATCATATCTTCTAACAATCATATTCCAAGAATACAAAAATGTATTGAAATTATCTGTCAAAATTATGGACGAAAAATAAGAACTTCTTGGGGAGAAGAGTATGCTTTTCCCACCCCAGAAGAATTAGTGCTGGCCAATAAAGATTTCTATAGAGAAATTGCGAAGGTAGGATATAGAGACAACTATCTATATAGAGCGGTTCATAAGATTTTGGAAAAAGAAATCGATTTGACAGCCATTGAAAACTTACCTTATAAAGATGCAAAAAAAGCCTTGAAAGAAATTCCGGGAATTGGTGAAAAAGTGGCGAATTGTATTTTAGTTTTTGGATGTGGACATTTAGAAGCTTTTCCGGTAGATACATGGATAAAGAAAGCCATTGAAGAATTGGAAAAAGAAAAACCGTTTTCTATAGAAGAGGTTGGTCCTTACGGCGGATATATTCAACAATATCTTTTTTACCATACAAAAAACAGTAAAAGTTATTATATTAACGAATAAATTTAACAAAAATTATTGATTTTGATTTACAAAACCAGTATTATAGTAATGTAATTGTTAGCACTCGACATAAGAGAGTGCTATTAATGAATAGGAGGAAAGAAAAATGTTAAAACCATTAGGAGACAGACTATTAATAAAACGATTTGAAGCGGAAGAAAAGACAGCTTCTGGTTTAGTATTGCCTTCAAAAGCGAAAGAAGCTCCAAATATGGCTGAAATTATCGCCATTAGTGAAGAGTTGGAAAAAGACGAAAAAAAGGGTTCTACAATTAAGGTTGGCGATAAAGTCATTTATTCTAAGTTTTCTGGTACAGAAGTTAAATATGAAGGTACCGATTATTTAATTATCAAATATACTGACCTTTTGGCAGTTTTATAAGAGGAGGATGAAAAATATGGCAAAAGATATTCGTTTCGGAGAAGAAGCAAGACGCGGCATGGAAGCCGGGATCAATAAATTGTCTGATGTGGTAAAAATAACTCTTGGACCTAAAGGAAGAAATGTTGTATTGGAAAAGGCTTATGGTGCCCCCTTGATTACCAATGACGGGGTTACTATTGCCCGAGAAATTGAGTTGGAAGATCCATATGAAAATATGGGTGCTCAATTAGTAAAAGAGGTTTCCATTAAAACAAACGACATTGCTGGAGACGGAACAACCACCGCTACTATTTTAGCTCAAGCAATTATTCGTGAAGGGTTAAAAAATGTTGCGGCAGGGGCAAATCCAATGATTTTGCAAAAAGGCCTTCGTAAAGCTGTAGAAGCGGCAGTGGCTAGTATTCGAGAAGATTCTCATGAAGTTGCTACCAATGAGGATATTGCTCAAGTCGCAGCAATTTCCGCCGGAGATGAAAATATTGGACAATTGATTGCTCAAGCGATGGATAAAGTTGGCAAAGACGGTGTTATCACTGTTGAAGAGTCCAAGGGAATGGGAACGACTTTAGAAGTTGTAGAAGGGATGCAATTTGATAAAGGGTATGTATCTCCATATATGGTAACAAATACAGATAAAATGGAAGCGGATTTAGAAGAACCGTATATTTTGATTACAGATAAGAAAATTTCTAATATTCAAGAAGTTTTACCGGTATTGGAAGGGGTTATGCAATCCGGGAAACCTTTATTGATTATTGCCGATGATGTCGAAGGCGAAGCTATGGCAACATTGGTTTTAAATAAATTACGCGGGATCTTAAATGTAGTCGCAGTTAAAGCACCTAATTTTGGGGATCGCAGAAAAGAAATGTTACGTGATATTGCAGCATTAACAGGTGGTCAAGTGATTACTGAAGATGTAGGCTTAGAACTTCGAGATGCAACGATTGAGCATCTTGGTCGCTGTGCAAGAGTAAAAGTAAATAAAGACTTGACTGTTATCGTGGCAGGTCATGGAGAACAAGAAGCCATCCAAGAACGTGTGAGTGCTATTCGTGCACAGTTAGAAACAACAACCAGTGATTTTGATCGTGAAAAATTAACGGAACGATTAGCAAAACTTGCTGGAGGTGTTGCCGTTATTAAAGTAGGGGCAGCAACGGAAGTTGAATTAAAAGAAAAGAAACTTCGTATTGAAGATGCTTTAGCTGCAACTCGTGCGGCTGTAGAAGAAGGTATTGTTCCTGGTGGTGGTGTTGTATTGTTAAATGCCGTATCAGCAGTTGAAAAAGTGTTGGAGGGTGTTGAAGGCGATGAAAAAACCGGCGTAGTTATGATCGTTAAAGCACTTAGTGAACCTATGAAACAAATTGCAGTAAACGCAGGTCTTGAAGGCAGTGTAATCGTAGAAAAGGTTAAAGAAAAAGGACGTGGATTTGGGTTCAATGCATTGCACAATGAATATGTAGACATGTTTAAAGCTGGCATTGTAGATCCGACAAAAGTAACTCGCAGTGCTCTTGAAAATGCTGCAAGTGTTGCATCCATGGTATTAACGACCGAAGGTGCTGTAGTAGAAATTAAAAAAGATGAGCCTAAAATGCCTCCTATGAATCCTGGAATGGGAATGGATATGATGTAAAAGGTATAAAAAATCAATTGAAATCGCATGGTGAGATATGACCATGCGATTTTTGCAATATAAGAAAATATCATGCGATATCATCCAAAGAAGTGATATAATAAATTGAATTGTTAATAAAAAAAGGAAGTGATTATTTTGAAACAAGCATTAATGGATTTAAGAAATAAAATGCAGGAAAATGGATTAGAAGCTTATTTGATTCCGACTTCGGATGCCCATCAAAGTGAATATCTTTCCGAATACGATAAAACAAGAGAATATGTTTCAGGATTTACAGGTTCTGCAGGGAGTTTATTGGTGTTAAAAGATACAGCATATTTGTGGACGGATGGAAGATATTTTTTACAAGCGGAAAAGCAATTGGAGGGTTCCGGTATCAATTTGTGCAAAATGGGAGAAAAAGGAGTTCCTACTTTACTTGAATTCATTTCTTCTCATCTTTCAAATTCTACTTTAGGGATGAATGGGAAAATTATTTCTTTAAATTTATATGAAGATATAAGAAGAGCTGCACCTAACGGGAAATTGATGACAGATATAGATTTGGTTGCAGAAATATGGGAAGATAGACCTTTGCCAAGAAGAAGAGATGCCTATTTATTACCCGAAAGCATTGCAGGATTATCTGCAAAACAAAAAATTAATCAGGTTCGTGATTTTCTAAAAGGAAAGAATTCAGAGGCTACCGTAATTGGAGCGTTGGAGGATATTTGTTATCTTTTTAATATCCGAGGTGCGGATGTTGAGTGTAATCCGGTGCTTACATCTTATGCGTATATCGATCAAAGTAAGGCTGTATTATTTACAGAACAAACTCATTTACCAAGAGATGTAATGGAATATTTGAAGGAAAATGAAGTTGAAGTTTTAAATTATCAAGATGTTTTTGATTATGTAAATTCATTAAAAGGACGAGTATATTTGGATCCATCACGAATTAATGTATATTTGGCACAACGAATTTCTGCAGAGTTGATTTATGGATTAAATTTTACGACGTCCATGAAAGCGATAAAGACAGAGTCGGAATTGAAATCTATACGAGAGACCATGGTAAAAGACGGAGTAGCTTTGGGGAAATTTTTATATTGGTTAGAAAAAAACAAAGGAATGGGTATTACAGAATTTGAAGTTTCTGAAAAATTATTAGAATTTAGGAAAGAACAGGAAGGATTTTTAGAGCCGAGCTTTGAAACGATTGCCGGTTATGGTCCAAACGGGGCGGTGATTCATTATAAACCGGAAAAGAATACCGCTTTAAAATTAGAAGAAAAAGGATTTTTATTATTAGATAGTGGTGGACAATATCGTTATGGGACGACTGATATCACCAGAACAATACCGTTAGGACCGTTAACAGATGAGGAGAAAAGAAATTATACTTTAGTATTAAAAAGTCATATTCATTTGGCTATGGTTAAATTTGTAGAAGGAACTACAGGTTATCAATTAGATGCTCTATCCAGACAACCCCTTTGGAAATATGCTTTAGACTATAAGCATGGAACAGGTCATGGTGTAGGTTTTCTTTTAGGTGTACATGAAGGACCCCAATCCATTTCCAATCGGTGGATTGACGTGCCTATAGAAGAGAATATGATTACGTCCAATGAACCAGGTTTGTATATTGCCGATAGTCATGGAATTCGCATTGAAAGTTTAATTCGTTCAAAGAAATGGGAAGAAAATGAATTAGGGATATTTTTGGAATTTGAAACGATTACGGTCTGCCCTATAGATACACGTCCTGTACTTAAAGATTTATTAATTCAAGAAGAAATAGACTGGTTAAACGATTATAACAAATGGGCAAGAGAACGGATTATGCCATACTTGACAAAGGAAGAGTCTGCATCTTTAGCAGAAAATTCAAAAGAGATTTAAGAGGAGTTGTTTGCTTTGTTCAATATAAAAGAAGAATTGAAACGCTTGCCGAATTCTCCGGGTGTTTATTTAATGAAAGATACATCTGAAACGATTATTTATGTTGGCAAAGCAAAGTCTTTAAGAAAAAGAGTTCGTCAATATTTTCAAAATAAAAATAATTTGCATCCTAAAGTGTTAGCTATGGTCAGTCATATTGAAAGATTTGACTATGTTTTAGTTCATAATGAAGTTGAAGCATTGGTTTTAGAGGCAAATTTAATTAAAGAATATCATCCTCACTATAATATTTTACTAAGAGATGATAAACAATATCCTTATATCAAGATAACCAACGAAAAATATCCGCGATTGTTAAAGGTGCGTCGCCTATCAAAAGACGGTGCACAATATTTCGGACCTTATCCAAGTGCCGGTGCAGTGAATGATATGATAACGATGTTTGAGAATATTTATCCGCTACGAAATTGTACTATGAATTTTGAGAAGAATGAAACAAGAAAACGACCTTGTTTAAATTATTTTTTAGGGAAGTGTCTTGGTCCTTGTGTTGGAAAAGGAGATGAAGAGACATATCTTTCCTATATCAAAGAAATAGTAGAGGTTCTTAAAGGAAATTCAAGGAATATGGAAGCTATGTTAATTAAAAACATGCATGAAGCTTCGCAAAAAATGGAGTTTGAAAGAGCGGCAAGAATTCGAGATATGATTAATCATATTGATGTTATCCTGGAGAAACAAAGTATTACAACGGTTGATGATTTGGATATGGACGGTATAGCAGTGACCTCTCAAGGCAATTTATCGGAAGTTCAGATATTTTTTGTTCGTGGAGGAAAAATTGTTGGCAGGGAAGAATATCTCCTCCATACAGAACTGGAAGAGACGGATGAAGAAATTTTATCGGCATTTATCAAACAGTTTTATATGCAGATGAATTATGTTCCAGGAACTGTGGTTACAAATATTGAACCCGGTGAAAAAAGTCAAATTGAGGATTTTTTAGCTCAAAAACGTGGGAAAACAATGAAGATTCAAGTCCCTAAAAGGGGAAGAAAAAAATCATTAATTGATATGATTTACGTAAATGCAAAGGAGTCATTGGTTCGAGAAATCAATAAAAAGGATAGAGCGTGTCGAGAGAAAAATACAGCAATAAAACAGTTGGAACAGCTATTAGAAATTCCGAATATTTACCGTATAGAAGCCTATGATATTTCAAATATATCAGGAACTCTCAGTGTAGGCTCCATGATTGTATATGAAGACGGTAAAAAAACTCCTCGAGAGTATCGAAAGTTTCGAATTAAAACAATACAGGGAGCAGACGATTACGGAAGTTTAAAAGAGGTACTTTTACGTAGATTTAATCATTATATAAAAGATGCTGAAGAGAATAAATTTTCAAAAAAACCGGACATCCTCATGATGGATGGCGGCAAAGGTCAAGTAAGAACTGCTCTTGAAGTATTAAATAAGTTTAATTTGGATATTCCGGTGTGTGGATTAGTCAAGGATGATAAGCATAATACGAGAGGTATTATTTTCAACCAAAGAGAAATTTTACTCCCTGTTACCTCAGAAGCTTTTCGTTTGGTTTATGATATTCAGGAAGAGGCACACCGTTTTGCTATTAACTATCATCGCAGTTTAAGAAAGAAGGAAATGGTAAAATCTGTTCTTGATGAGATACCCGGGGTGGGGAAAACTAGAAGAAATAATTTATTAAATCATTTTGGCAGTGTTGTCAAAATTAAAGAAGCTACTGTTGAAGAAATAGAAAGCGTTCAAGGAATCAGCCATTCTTTGGCAATCGTCATTTATGAATTTTTCAGGAGATAATTATGAGACAGGCAAAACTAACAGATGTGGTAAAAGCGTTGGACTTAGAAGTGGTTAATGCAAGCTCAAAATATAATAATACCATTTTAGAAACAGCGGATATGAATCGACCGGGAATGCAGTTTGCCGGGTATATGCAACAATTTCCATATAAAAGATTACAAATTATCGGATTGGTGGAATATAATTATTATGGAGAATTGCCTAAAAAAATATATATGGAGCGTTTTAAGGAGTTTTTTAAATATCCAATTCCGGCACTGATTTTTGCGAGGGGACTGGATATTGCCGAAGACATTTTGAGACTTAGTCAAGAGAATGATATTACAATATTAAGGAGCCCTTTAGTTACAACTAATTTGCAAAGTAAATTAACAACGGTTATTGGTGATTTATTAGCGGAAGAAATTAGCTTGCATGGAGTTTTAGTAGATGTTTATGGTTTGGGTGTTCTTTTGTTGGGACAAAGTTCTATAGGCAAATCAGAAACGGCTTTGGATTTGGTGAATCGGGGACATCGATTAATTGCTGATGATCGTGTAATTATTCGGGGGACGGATACCGGATTAGTTGGCACGTCTCCTGAAAACATACGTCATTTTATGGAGATACGAGGCATTGGGATATTAAATATTCAACGTCTTTATGGTATTGGATCTGTAAAGACCAGAGGACATATTGATTTGGTTGTGGTAATGGAACCATGGGATTCTGAAAAAGAATACGAGAGATTGGGTTTAGATGAAGAGTATATGAGTATTTTAGGGGAAAAAATTCCAAAAGTTATTTTACCTGTCAAAGCAGGAAGGAATTTAGCTATGATTGTAGAAATTGCCGCTATGAATCAAAGACAAAAGACTTTAGGAAAAAATGCAGCACAAGAACTGAATGATCGATTATTCGAAGAACGTTTTGGGAAGGAAAAAATAGAATAGGTATGAACAGTATTGATAGAACGTTAAAAATTTTAAGAGAAAAGGAAATCAAAGACAGCATTTATTTTAATGTCGTTCACGAATTAGCTTCTGCAATGAATCTAATTATTGAAAAACATCCTGAATATGAAAAAGAAAATATTTTCGGACGTTTAATGGAGGCTGAGAAAGTATTAGAATTTTCTGTACCATGGCGTGATGATACCGGAAAGGTCCATGTTAATCGAGGGTATCGTGTACAGTTTAATAGTGTTTTAGGGCCTTATAAAGGAGGATTTAGATTTCATCCTTCCGTTGACTTGGATTTATTTAAAGCTTTGGCTTTAGAGCAAACTCTGAAAAATGCATTGACAGGTCTACCTATGGGAGGGGCAAAAGGCGGTTCTGATTTTAATCCAAAAGGGAAAAGTGATACGGAACTGATGCGGTTTTGCCAAAGTTTTATATTGCGTATTTTTTCGCATATTGGTGAAAATATCGATATTCCTGCAGGAGATATTGGCGTGGGGAATAAAGAAATCGGGTATATGTACGGGATGTTAAAAAATCTTCGAGGAAAACATGAACTTGGAGCATTAACAGGGAAACAACCGGGATTTGGTGGAAGTTTGATTCGACCTGAATCGACAGGCTATGGCATATGTTACTTTGCTCAATTTATTGAAAGGCAAAGAAAAGGCGACTTAAGGGACAAGAGGGTTGTTATTTCCGGTTATGGAAATGTAGCATGGGGTGTAGCAAAAAAAATGGAACAGCTTGGGGCAAAGGTTGTAACTTTATCGGGCTCTGATGGATATATTTATGATGAAGCGGGTATTTGTGGTGAAGAAAAATTAAACTTTCTTTTGACGATGAGAACGTTAAAAAATCGCAGTGTAAAAGAATATAGTAAAAGATTTTCAGTTCCATATTATCCTGCAGAAAAGCCATGGGGGGTTCAAGGGGATATTTATATTCCCTGTGCAACACAAAATGAAATCTGTTATGAAGATGCAAAAAAAATAGCGCAGAATAAAGGTTCGTATATGGTTGAAGGAAGTAATATTCCATGCACTTCAGATGCACAAAATTATTTTATTGAACAGGATTATTTATTTATTCCTTCCAAAGCGGCTAATGCGGGAGGAGTAAGTGTTTCCTTCTTAGAAATGAGTCAAAACGCACAACTTTTAATGTGGTCAGAAAGACAAGTGGACAGAAAGTTAAAAGAAATAATGAGTCAAATTTTTGATAATTTAGTGACGACAAAAATGAAGTATTCATTATCAAACTATGTTTTAGCGGCAAATATATCTGCATTGGAAAGGCTTTCAAGAGCAGAAATGATATATCAATATGTTTGAAAATGGATGTAGAGGGGTTTTGAAGTATGAGACGAGTCTGGGGTCATCTGGAAGAAATCTTATTGGTATTTTTTCTGGGAATAATGGTTGTTGTGATGGGTCTACAAATCATGTTCCATCATGTATTTTCTAATTCGTTGACATGGAGTGAAGAACTGGTTCGCTATCTTTTTATATGGTCTACTTTTATCAGTATTCCGTTTTGCTGTAAACGGAAACTTTCTATTCGAATTAGAGTTTTTTCAGAAGAAAAGTATCCTAAAATAGAAAAAGCGATCAATATAATTTTATTGATTTTCTTTTTCTTTCTTTTTGTATCCTGTTATAAAATTTTATCCTATTCAATTTGGAGTAAACAAGCTTCACCGGCATTGCAAATTTCAATGTTTTGGATTCATTTGGCTCCAGCGGTTGGATTTTTTCTGACAATTATACGATTATGGGAGAAAATAACTGGAAAGGAGAAGTCATGTTAATTTTTCTTGTCCTTATATTTTTGTTATTGATTCTTTTATCTTTTCCGATATCTTCCATCTTAGCATTTTTAAATATATTTCCGGGGATTGTTCTATCGGAATTTCCAACCGGAGCTGCATATAGTATTCGAGGAATGATAGGGGGAAGTGATTCTTTTTTACTCCTGGCAATACCCATGTTTATATTGTCAGGAGTAATTATGACAAAAGGAAAAATTTCAGAAAAATTATTTAATATTTTTGCTTATTATCTTGGAAAATATAAAGCCGGATTACCTTGTGCGGCAATTATTACCTGTTTATTTTATAGTGCAATAAGTGGAAGCGCTCCGGCAACGACAGCCGCTGTTGGTAGTATGTTGATTCCCTTATTGGTTGATTTAGGCTATGATAAATCTTTAGTTACGGCATTAATTGCAACGTCCGGAGGACTTGGAGTTATTATCCCGCCATCGATCCCGTTTATTTTATATGGAAATGCAACGGATACAGGAGTGGCAAATATGTTTAAAGCGGGAATTATTCCGGGATTTTTAATTGCCATGGTTTTAATTTTAATTACTATTATTCAGTTAAAATTTGATAAAAATACAGATGACGGGCAACGTATTCAATTCCAAATCCATTTGAGAGAAGAAGGATTTTTAAAATTATTAAAAGAAGGAATTTGGGCATTGCTTGCACCTGTAATTGTCTTAGGTTCCATCTATTCCGGTTTTGCTTCTCCTACGGAGTCGGCTGTAATTAGCGTTTTTTATGCTTTGTTTGTGTCCGGTTTTGTCTATAAGAGCGTTCGAGTAAAAGACTTAAAAATTATTTTTTTAGATACAATAAGGATTTATGCACCGATTTTATTTTTATTGGCAGCGGCTATTGCTTTTTCAAGAACATTAACCATTCTCCAAGTTCCTCAACAAGTGGTTTCGTGGGTTGAAATGAATTTGTATAGCCAGGTTTTAATTTTATTGTTTATTCATCTCTTTTTATTCATAGTAGGGATGGTGATGGATACAGGTGCATCCATTTTAATTCTTGGTCCAATTCTTGTGCCGGTAGTGGAAAGCGTAGGAATAAATCCTGTTCATTTTGGAATTATGATGGTAATCAACTTAGCTATTGGATTTGTAACGCCGCCTGTGGGTGTGAATCTTTATGTGGCTTCCGGAATCAGTGGTTTAAATATTCAGATTATTGCAAAAAAGACGGTACCTTATGTATTTGGCTTTATGATTGCGTTAATTATTATTATTTGTGTTCCTCAATTATGTTTATTATGAAAACGGAGTATCGAATGAAAAAAAAGATTATATTATTATTTTTAACTTTTTTCCTTTTTTCATGTGGAAGAGAAAGAAGTACTGTAAAAGAATGGAGTCTTTCTTTAGATAATTCAGAAGATAGTGTCACCTATATTTTGGCTGAAAAGTTCAAACAGGAATTGGAGATGAAATCTCAAGGGAGCATTCATCTGAATTTATTTCCTAATGCGGTGTTAGGGGGGGACCGTGAGTCGATTGAGAGTTGTCAAATGGGGGAAATTACTTTTGTGGTACAAAACACGGCACCTCAAGTGAACTTTATTCCGGAAGTGGCAATATTTGATATGTTTAATATTTTTCCGGACATACAGATAGCTAGAAGGGTTTTGGACAGTGATTTCTTGAGTAAAATTCAACCCTACTATTGTGAAAAAAGATTAGTTTGTTTAGGCTATGGGGATCAACATTTTCGAGAATTGACAAGTAATCGAAATATTACTTCGCTAAAGCATTTATCGGGATTGAAAATAAGGACAATGCAAAATCCCAATCATATTCGTTATTGGTCTTTACTTGGAGCGAATCCTACTCCGATGATTTGGGGAGAAGTTTATTTGGGTCTTCAACAGAATTCAATTGACGCACAAGAAAATCCGTATGAGAGTATAGTGGCATCAAAAGTATATGAACAACAAAAATATATTATTGAAACACATCATATACTGCATACGGTAAGCCTGATTATGAATCAATCGACTTATGATAAATTATCTGAAGAGGAAAAGGTGTGGGTAAAGGAGGCTGCTAAAGCAGCCATTGTATACAGCAGAAAAAAAGCAGATGAAAGAATAGAAAACAGAAAAGAAATAATAAGAAATTACGGTATAGAGATTTTAGAGGTGAATACTAGTTTTAAAGAGGATATGAACAGAATCAGCAAAGAAGCGAATCAATTTATTGAACAAAAAATAGAAAAAGATTTGGTTCAGGAATTATATAAAGCTATAGAAAGGGAAAAAAATGATTAATACGTCTACAAAGTTGAGCGGTCTTATCGGGAATCCTATTCAACATAGTATTTCGCCGGGGATGCATAATGCCCACTTTAGAGCTTTAGGGTTAAATTGGAATTATTTTCCGATGGAATGTGAACTGGAAGATTTAAAATATATATTGGATGGTATTCGGGGAATGAATTTTTCGGGAGTTAATGTGACCAAACCTTTTAAAATAGAAATTATGAAATATTTGGATGAAATCGATGCATTAGCAAAGGATATCGGATCAGTGAATACGATTGTTAAGAAGGGTCGCTCGTTAATCGGTTATAACACGGATGGGATCGGATTTTATAGAGACCTTGTCCATAATTGTGATTTCACGAAGGATAAGAATGTGTTGTTGATGGGAGCAGGCGGAGCAGGACGAGCTTGTGCAGTGACTTTGGCAAAAAAAGAGAGAGTAAAATTGTTTATTGTAGATCAGATCAATCAAAGGGCGAAGAAATTGGCTGAGATATGTGCTCAATACATAGATGCAGAATATATATCCTATGATGGTTTTCAAAAAATGGATATGTCTTCAATAGATATTTTTGTGAATGCTACGGGAGCTGGCATGAATGGACGCTTGAAAGAGACACCTATCAAACAGGGAAAATTATCAGGAGGAAAAATAGCGTATGATTTGAGCTATTATCCAAATGAAACTCAATTTTTAAAAGAAGCAAAAAAATCCGGACTTAAAACTATGAATGGATTAAATATGGTGGTTTATCAGGGAATTGAAGCATTTCGATTATGGTCAAATCTTTGTGGGGACGAAAAAGTGATGATGGACTATGTAAGGAGCTGTATAAATGGATAAGATATTAGTTTTACATGGCGTAAATTTAAACATGCTGGGAAAACGTAATCCTGAACATTACGGTTTATTTACCTTTGAGGAATTGATTGAACAAATTGAACAATTCGGCAGTTCTTATAATCTCAAAATCGATTCATTCCAAACAAACTATGAAGGAGAGATGGTAGAGAGGATTCACCAGGCTGTGGGAGAAAACTATAAAGGGATAATTATCAATGCAGGAGCTTGGACGCATTATAGTTATGCCATTAGAGATGCATTGGAATTATTGCAAGCTCCCATTATAGAAGTGCATCTTTCAAATATTCAAAACAGGGAAGAATTTAGGAAAATTTCGGTTTTTGAATCTTTAGTGTGGAAAAAATATTTTGGAGAAGGACTGGAGAGTTATTTTCAAGCTATAAAAGAACTGATGAGGGAGGCGTAAAATGAAAAAAATATTAATTCTTTTAGCACAGGAAGGCTTTGAAGAGGTTGAAGCCTTAACTCCTGCAGATTATTTACGGAGGGTAGGAGCAAAAGTGGATATGATATCTCTTGGAGATTCAAAAATAGTAAGAGGTGCTCACCAAATTCAAATTGTTACGGATGGGACACTTAAGGATATTTCTTCAGAAAATTATGATTGCATAATATTACCTGGAGGCATGCCGGGGGCATCGATATTACAAAAAGATGACAGAGTGATTCGTATAGTTGAAGAATTTGAAAGGAACGGAAAGGTAATAGCTGCAATTTGCGCTGCACCGATTGTTTTAGATAAAGCAGGTGTTCTTAAAGACAGGTACTATACCTGTTATCCCGGGGTTGAAAATGAGATCTGTTTTGGGAAGCATGTGAACAAGAGTGTAGTTAAAGATGAAACATTGATTACAGCGAAAGGGCCATATCTTGCCGGAGAATTTGCTCTAAAAATTTGCGAAACATTATTTGGAACATCAATCAGAAACAAACTTGAAAATGAAATACTTTTCCGGTCTTTAGATATATGATAATCTTATATTTAAATAATGTTTTATTTGTTGAGAAAACAGTATGTAGTAAAGTTGACAAAAGGAAAAGGTTTTTGTATAATATGATTGATTTACAGTGCGTGAAAGCGCATAGGCAATAAAAAAATAAGAGGTGTAGAAGGAGGGTTATTATGGCAAAAGTTATGAAGACTATGGACGGTAACCAAGCTGCTGCTCACGTTGCATATGCATTTACGGATGTCGCAGCAATTTATCCTATTACTCCGTCATCTCCGATGGCAGAACATGTGGATGAATGGGCCGCTCATGGTAAAAAAAATCTATTTGGTGACAAGGTTATGGTTACTGAATTACAATCTGAAGCAGGTGCGGCAGGTGCAGTTCACGGTTCTTTGGTTTCAGGGGCATTGACAACTACTTTCACAGCTTCACAAGGCTTATTATTGATGATTCCGAATATGTATAAGATTGCCGGAGAATTATTACCTGGAGTATTCCATGTATCCGCTCGTGCTTTATCTACTCATGCATTAAGTATTTTTGGGGATCACCAAGACGTTATGGCAGCGAGAGCAACTGGATTTGCTTTACTTGCTTCCGGTTCTGTACAAGAAGTAATGGATATCGGATCTGTAGCTCACTTGGCGGCGATTAAAGGATCTGTTCCGTTTTTACATTTCTTTGATGGATTTAGAACAAGCCATGAGATTCAAAAAGTAGAAGTAATGGACTATGAAGATTTAGCGGATCTTATCGACTATGACGCGCTTCAAGCTTTTAGAAATAGAGCATTGATGCCTAGCGCTCCGAAGACTATGGGTACTGCTCAAAACCCGGATATTTATTTCCAAGGTATGGAAGCCAGCAATCCCTTCTATGAAAAGTTACCGGAAATTGTTGAAGAATACATGAACAAAATGTCCGAAATTACCGGAAGAAAGTATGGATTATTCAATTATTACGGAGCTGAGGATGCTGAACGTGTAATTATTGCAATGGGTTCTGTAACTGAAACGATTGAGGAAGTTGTTGATTACTTAGTTGGAAAGGGAGAGAAAGTCGGCTTGTTAAAAGTTCACCTATATCGCCCGTTCTCTATTAAACATTTCTTAGCACAAATGCCTAAAACTGTTAAGAAGATTGCTGTTTTGGACAGAACAAAAGAAAAAGGTGCTGACGGACAACCCTTATACTTAGATGTTAAGAATGCATATTATGAATCCGAAACACGTCCGTTAATTGTTGGAGGTATCTACGGTTTAGGTTCTAAAGACACTACGCCTTCCGATATTAATGCTGTATACGAAAATCTTAAAGCGGATGCACCGAAAAATGACTTTACCGTCAGCATTGTTGACGATGTTACCAATAAATCATTGACAGTTAAAGAACGTATTAACACTGAAAGTGTAGATACTATTCGTTGCAAGTTCTGGGGCTTCGGTTCTGACGGAACCGTTGGTGCAAATAAAACGGCTATTAAGATTATCGGTGATGGAACAGATATGTATGCACAAGCATATTTTGCATATGACTCCAAAAAATCCGGCGGTATTACCATGTCCCACTTAAGATTTGGACATGAACCGATTCGTTCAACGTATCTAATTACCGAACCTGATTTTATTTCTTGCTCAAAACAAGCATATGTATACGATTATGATTTATTAAAAGGATTAAAAGCAGGTGGTACATTCTTACTAAATACCATTTGGGAACCGGAAGAATTGGAAAAGAATCTACCGGCAAGTATGAAGAAATATATTGCTGAAAAGAATATTAATTTCTATATCATCAATGCTTCCAAAATTGCGGGCAAGATTGGATTAGGCGGAAGAACTAATATGGTTATGCAATCTGCATTTTTCAAATTGTCCAACGTACTTCCTATTGAAGAAGCGACCGCAAAACTTAAAGAAAGCATTGATAAAACCTATGGCAAGAAGGGTGAAGAAGTTGTTCGTATGAACTGTGCTGCCGTGGATGAAGGAATCAATGCGTTGGTAAAAATTGATGTTCCGGAAAGTTGGAAAACTGCAGTTGATTCGGAAGTAGAAGATACAACTCCTGCTTTCATTCGCAACGTTGTTAAAGTTATCAATGCTCAACAAGGCGATGACCTTCCCGTATCTGCATTTACAAAGAGAGAAAATGGTGAATTCCCAATGGGAACTGCTGCATATGAAAAACGTTGTACAGCACTTTCTGTTCCGGAATGGGATATCAACAATTGTATTCAATGTAACCAATGTGCATATGTTTGCCCACATGCTGCAATTCGTCCTTATTTAATGACGGAAGAAGAAATGGCTAAAGCACCGGAAACTTTTGCAGCTAAGAAGGCTGTTGGAAAAGGTCTTGAAGGTTTAAGTTTCAGAATCCAAGTAGACGTAATGGATTGTACCGGATGCGGAAACTGTGCAGATGTTTGCCCGACAAAGGTTAAATCCTTAATAATGAAACCTTTTGCTGAACAATATGCAGTTCAAAAGAAGAATTGGGAATACGCTCATGAAGAAGTCGGCTATAAGGGTGATATTCTGGAAGATACTACTGTTAAAGGAAGTCAATTTAGACAACCGTTGTTGGAATTCTCAGGTGCTTGTGCCGGTTGTGGTGAAACCCCTTATGTTAAATTGATTACTCAATTATTTGGAGATCGTATGATGGTTGCCAATGCAACCGGATGTTCTTCTATTTGGGGTGGTTCTGCACCGTCTACACCGTTCTGCACGAATGCTGACGGACATGGTCCGTCTTGGGCAAGTTCTTTGTTTGAAGATAACGCAGAATATGGATACGGTATGGCTATGGCAAGTAAGAACAGAAAAATTCGCCTTAAAAATTTGATGGAACAATATATTGCTCTTGGATTAGCAGATGAAAACACCGAAGCGTTCAAGAATTGGATTGAAGGCATGGAAAATGCAAAAGCCTCTAAAGAAGCTGCTGGAGTAATTTTCAGTTTGTTAGATAAAAAAATTGAAAATGAAGAGGCTGCTAAATTAGTAAATTCCATTAAAGAATTAAAAGAATTTCTAATTAAGAGATCGGTATGGGTATTCGGTGGAGACGGATGGGCTTATGATATCGGATACGGCGGATTGGATCATGTATTGGCATCTGGCGAAGATATCAATATTTTAGTAATGGACACAGAAGTATATTCCAATACTGGCGGTCAATCCTCTAAAGCTACCCCAACTGCTGCGGTTGCAAAATTTGCAGCATCCGGTAAACATGTTCGTAAAAAGGACTTAGGTTTAATGCAAGCGACCTATGGATACGTATATGTTGCACAAGTAGCTATGGGAGCTAATAAGAATCAACTTCTAAAAGCTCTTCATGAAGCTGAAAGCTATAACGGACCGTCTTTGGTTATTGCATATGCACCGTGTATTAACCATGGTATCCGTACAGGAATGGGAACAACTTCCAATCGTGAAAAATTGGCTGTAGACGCAGGTTATTGGCATCTTTGGAGATATGATCCAAGATTAAAAGAAGAAGGTAAGAATCCGTTTATTATGGATTCAAAAGAACCGGTTTCCTCTTTTAAAGATTTTATTTTAGAAGAAGTTCGTTATACTTCTTTAAAGAGATCCTTCCCTGAAATTGCAGATCAATTATTTGATAAAGCAGCTGTAGATGCTAAGGAAAGATATGAATCTTATGTTGCTATGGCAGAAAAGAAAGTATTCTAAATTAAACATAAAAAGAGCAGGAAATTTTGTACTTGACCCCCAAAAGTTTAACTTTTGGGGGTCACCTCAAAAGTACTTGCTTTTTTTGTGTTTAAAAAATATAAAAATGGGGAAAAATGTAAGGGGTGGAAAAATGAAAAAAGTGTTTTTAAAGGATAAAATTGAATTTATTGATGAAGAAAATGATTGTATAATGGGTTATGTGACTTTTCCTAAAAGAGAAGATAATACATTAGATTTAAATCATACAGTTGTGAATCCTTCTTATCAAGGACAGGGTATTGCAGCAAAATTAATAAAAGAAGTCGTTGAGTATGCTAAAAAAGAAGACTTTAAAATTATTCCGACTTGTTCTTATGCGGAAAAGTGGTTTGAAAAAAATGAAGATGAAAAAAGCATAAGAGTATAAATTATTTAAACGATTGATTATTATAAGATTCTATGATAAACTCATAGAATTTGGGAAGTTAGCTCAGTTGGTAGAGCGCCACGTTGACATCGTGGAGGTCATCGGTTCGAGACCGGTACTGCCCACCATTAGACCGATTTCATTCGGTCTTTTTCTTTTTGTGACAACATAAAGAAATAGAGGGAGGAGAAAGTTTATGCAAAAGACAAATGCAATGCGCTTTTTGGATGACTTAGATATTAACTATGATATTCTTGAATATAATGCTTCTGACGGGAAAATCGACGGAATCAGCGTAGCAGAGAAAATAGGGTATTCACTTGATATGGTTTATAAAACTTTAGTCTTAAAAGGAGAAAATATATTTGTGTGCATTGTGCCGGTTCAGGAAGAAATTGATTTAAAGGCTATGGCAAAAGCAATTAAAGAGAAAAAAGTGGAAATGATTCATGTAAAAGATATTTTAACATTAACGGGTTATGTCCGTGGAGGATGCTCTCCTTTTGCTATGAAAAAAAAGTATCCTACATATATTCAAGAAGATATCATTTTGCAAGATGAAATTATTGTTAGTGGCGGTAAAATTGGAATGCAAATCAAATTGAAAGTTGAAGATTTTTTGAAGGTCAGCGAGGCTCAGATTGTTGATGTAATATCTAAATAGTATATAAAAATATGTTGTGTTCTTAAGATTTACGTGGATAGAAATTCGTGGAAAAAAGCCTTTTTCATTAAATATTTTAATGAAAAAGGCTTTTGAATATAAATTAAATGATATCCTCGAGAGGGGTATACTCTTTCTTGAAGGCATCGGCTACCGCTTTATAAACGATTTTATGTTCTGCAATATTGATTCCTTTTGCTAAATCCGGATAGGATTTAGCAGCAGACTTCCAACCGTTTTCAGCAATTTTCAGAGCATATTCGGTAGTTACGTTGCTTAGTGCATGGGTAGCTGCTCTGGATACTGTACCGGGAATATTGGCTACAGCATAATGGATAACACCATGTTTTAAATAGGTAGGATTAGAGTGAGATGTAGGGCGATCGATAGTTTCTACGCATCCACCTTGGTCAACGGCAATATCTACAATAACGCTTCCTGGTTCCATAGAAGCAACCATATCTTCAGTAATGAGTTTTGGAGTTCTTCCACCTGGAATAAGAACAGCTCCAACGACCAAGTCGGCCTCCCGAATTGCTTTTCGAAGATTATATTCATTAGAATACAGAGTTTCCAAACGGGAACCGAAGATATCTGCAAGTTTAGCCAGACGACTGACATTGTTGTCCAATACAGTTACACGAGCTCCGATGCCGACTGCTGTACGAATAGCACCTGTACCGGCTACTCCACCTCCGACAATGACTACATGTGCAGGGGGAACGCCGGGGAGACCTTGCAAGAGCATACCTTTACCGCCACCGGTTTTAGTCAACAAATGGGCACCTTCTTGGATACTCATGCATCCACCGATTTCGGACATGGGAGAAAGAAGGGGTAATTTGTGATTGACTTCAATCGTTTCAAAAGCTATCCCCACAGCTCCACTAGAGACAAAGGACTCTACCAGTTCTCTATCTGCAGCAAAATGAAGATAAGAAAAAACAGCCAGTCCTTTGCGTAAAAAAGAGCGCTCTTGTTTCACAGGTTCTTTGACCTTATAGATTAGTTCGCTATTATCCCAAATTTCCTTAGCAGTAGGGATGATTATAGCACCAACTTCTTCATACTCTGAGTCACTATGATTAATGCCCATTCCGGCTTTAGACTCAAAAAGAACCTTATGTCCGGCTTTTACTAAAGCGGACACTGCAGAAGGGGTTGCGGCAACACGATATTCATGATCTTTTATTTCTTTTACAATACCAATTTTCATTTTTTCGCCTCATCTAAATTATTTTTCTTCAATAATACCACAAGAATGGGAATTAGAACAAGATTATAATAACTGAAAAAGATTTATCGTATAGACATGGAGTAGAACTGAAAAATTTTTATAGGAATATTATGATATTTAGGAATTGCGATCGCTATTTCAAATATAATATTTTCGTTGTTAAATGTAGTAGATACCATTTAAGTGAAAAATGTTTTGCTTATTTTTTTATTGGAGAAACCCTGCAAAAGGAGGTAATCGTGAGAAACTATGAGAAAATAACAGCTTTGTATGAAAGACTAAGCCGAGATGATGAACGATAAGGCGAGAGCAATTCTATTATTAATCAAAAGAAAATCTTGGAAGATGTCGTATCTTATAAGAGAAGTTATCTCAATATAGAATAACTTAAATATTAAAATATGAAATATCAAGCCTACTTACGATTATTAAAGCTAAATAAATGAATTAAAGAGTGATGGAAACTATCTTTTTCTTTTTTAAAAAGTTAATAGTTGCCTGAGATTTTTTGAGGAATTTTTTTAAATTCCTTTTCGCTCTCAGAAACTCTTTTATATTTTATCCCAAGTGAATTACAGAAAATTTCAATGAATTTATCTACACTGTTTCTAGAACATTTCATGATTTTTACGAATATCTTTTAGAATAGTATCTCAAGTTTTATGAGTAATCTAACAAAAGAAATCTTCTTCTCTTATCTGTTTAGCTGATAGGGTTTAATGGAACATCTTCTTCTACATCTGGATTTTGATTTATAATGTCAGTCCTTACGGCTTCAAGAGAAGAGTTTAAGTCATTAAAACGGTTAGTGGCAATGCTGTCAATAAAAATCTCCGTATCAGCCATAAGTTTCTTAAATTTGTTGTGTAGCAATTTCACAAAGCAAACGATCATTGATGGAACCATTTAATAATACATCAAGCATATCATCCTCCAGTGTAGATTGATTAAGCCTGTATTTGGGTGATTTTTATTTTCCGTTAATCCGAGAAATCGGTAGAAACCTTATAAAACTGTGCCAGTGTAGCTAAATTGCAGTGATTGATTTCTTTGTAGTCATTAGTTTTATAATTACCTGAAACTGATTTAGAAAGCTCTATAAGTTTAGCCAATTTTTCTAAATTTAAAAGATGTGCAACTCTTAAACCTTTTAAGCGTTCTTGTAAGGTTGTTAATTCCAACTTTATGGACATATATAATATCATACAGCACAGAAAGAAATTGTTTTTTAACAATTGAATGATCGGTCTGTAAGGATATGTATCTATGGGGAAGTAGGTAATGACTCGAAAAAAGCATAGCAAGTAGAGCAATACACCGCTCAGAGAGGGATAGAAACTATATCAGGTGTAACCGGCAAAATTAAAAAACTTGATAAAGATATAATGTTTTTGTTAAATTGTAATTTTTTTGGCACAGGCACAATCGGAAATAGAAGTTTTTTTAGAACTATATTTTTTTATATCCTTAGGATACATTCCTTTGTATTTTTTGAAACAAGTGCTGAATTTGCTATGAGAGGAATATCCTACAGCTTCAGCTATATCCTGAATTTTAAGGGAGGAGTTCAATAGAAGAATTTCCGCCATATTCATTCGCCGTCTTTGAGTGTATTCGGTAATTGTGCATTGATATTTTTGTCTAAATAATTTTTTAAGCTTTGTACCACTCATAGTGGATATTTTTTCTAAAGTTTTTTGTGGGATTGAGGTTGCGTAATGATCGTCTATATAATTAGCAACAATTTCCAAAGCTTCATCGTCAGCGATGGAGATTGGATTGTTGTATTTATTTAAAAATGAGTCTATTGTTATACTAAGCCACTCCTTTGCCTTTGACTCAAAAAAGATTTCAGCAGCAGGAGATATCATCTTACAATTTAGTATATCTTTCGCAATTCTTTCCAGAGGCTTGTTTATAATGGTATTGGTGTTGAAAAATAAATTTTCATAGTTACAAACTTTGTTTTTGTAAGAGGATAGACATTCGTCTATCATGGATTGTTTGAAATTTATACCTATTCCTAAATAGGGAGAGTTTTTGTGTAGTATGAATCTATAGTTTTTAGAATTTTTTGTATTTACAACATAGAGTGAGTTTGAAGAAAGATTTTGATAAGGATTAAAACTTTCGCCGTTTGCTGTAACTAAATAAGATGAGTAAAAGGAATAGAAATTATCCAAACCGGAAAAACTTGTGTGGATAATTTCTTTTTTTATGAAGACATCATGAATATCAATTGTAAAATTTTTACCTTCATAAAACCAATATATGCCTTCTGCATCATCCGTATTAAAACAGAATGTGTGTCCTGCAGAGGAGTATTTTGTATTATCAGTGCATTCATTTGTAGAAAAAAAGTTTTTGACAAAGTTATAAAAATCGCTCATGTATACCTCCGTTTTATATTTTTATTCCGAATGGACATTGTTCCGAATAGACATAGTTGGCTATGTCTAATTGATTGAACTTTTTATTTATTATATAATAAAATCAAAGATAAAAACAAGTGAAAGGTTGTCTAATCTTAAAAAGAACTTAAAGGGAAACTCCTATAAGTAGTCTAAATAGGATATTTATGAAACTTGTTAGATTTAAAGAAAAGGAGGCGTTATTCATTGAATAATAAGAAGGAATCAATATTAAAAAGACTAATGCCTTATGGTGGTAAAAAAAGAGTTTTGCTTTATATCGCCATGATTATGTCTGCTATTTCAGGTGTTATGGTCTTGATGCCTATGGTTTTTATTCATAGGATTGTAAATAATTTGATTTTAAATGAAATGGTAGATTTTGCTTATGTAAGGGAAAATTCGATTTATGCAGCGGTATTTGCGGGCTTAGGTTTATTTATATACCTTATAGGTCTTGTTTTATCCCATATTTTCGCATTTGAAGTGGAAGATAATATTATTAAGACTTCGGTAAAAAAACTAATGAATAAACCACTTGGATACTTCGATAACAAAGAAAGCGGAAGGATAAGAAGTGTAATTGTATCCGGAGCTTCTGAAACCCATTCTTTTTTAGCACATCAACTTCCTGATATGGCGATGACGGTTATATCACCAATAGTTCTACTTGTTTTTTTCTTTATTTTTAATTGGAAATTAGGGCTTGCAAGTATGCTGCCGATGATGATTGGCATGATATTAATGTCGGCGATGATGACATCCGAAACCAAGAAAATGAAAGATGAGTATTATGCAGGGCTTTCCGACTTATCTTCTCAGACTGTGGAATATGTTCGAGGAATTCCCGTGGTAAAAACATTTGCGCAAAGTGTTGAAAGTTTTGATAAGTTATATTCATTAATTATCAAAATAAAGGATCTTGTGCTTAAGATTACTATGAGTTATACGAATAAGATGTCATGGTTTGAAACTGTTTCTACATCGACAGCATTTTTCTTAGTACCTGTAGCCTTATTGTTGATAAAATTTAATGGAAACTTAGCTAATGTGGTTGCAGATTCTGTCATTTATTTTCTGATAGGACCGATATTTGCCATTTTTATCATGAGGACAGCTACGATTACACAATTTAGCTATTTTGCGGAGCTTGCTCTGGACAAAATTGAAAATATACTTGAATATGATGATTTTATTTATGGAGATAAGACAAGCCCTGATGTGGGAATCGAATTTAAAGATGTAAGCTTTTCTTATGGGGGCGAAAATGTCTTAGATAATATTTCCTTTAAGATAAATAGGGGGGAGAGAGTTGCTTTAGTCGGCATGTCTGGCAGTGGTAAAACTACTATAGCAAGGCTTGCTGCAAGATTTTATGACATTAAATCAGGTGAAATTTTTATTGGCGGAATTAATATAAAAGATTTTGAAAAAGAGGCTTTGATGAAAAAAATTGCCTTTGTTTTTCAAAATTCCAAACTATTTAAAATGAGTTTAAGGGATAATCTTCTAATTGGAAAGAGAGATGCAACGGATGAAGAGATAGATAATGCCTTGATTAATTCAGGATGTAAAGAGATAATTAAGGGCTTGGAAAATGGGCTTGATACTGTTTACGGAACGAGAGGCACATATTTTTCAGGTGGTGAAGCTCAAAGACTTTCTATAGCAAGAGCTTTTCTCAAGGATGCGGATATTATCATTTTGGATGAAGCCACAGCTTTTGCGGATCCTGAAAACGAACACCTGATTCAGGAGTCTTTTAAGAAGTTATCAAAGAACAAGACGACGCTGATGATTGCACACAGACTGTCTACTGTAGTAGATGCGGACAAGATACTTGTCATAGATAAGGGTAGAATTGTAGAAGAAGGTAAGCACTCGGATTTAATAGATATGAACGGACATTATAAGAAGCTTTGGGAAGAGTACCAAAAATCCGTAAATTGGAAAATAGGAGGTTAAGATATGATTTCTTATTTTATGAAACGATATGCCATGTCGGAAAAAGGAGCGATTAACTTAAAAAAAGCAATCATTTCACATACCTTTGTTAATTTGACAAAATTATTTGCACCAATGATTGCCTTTATATTTTTGTTCCAGCATATAGGCATTTTAAAGGGGGTTGAGAGTTATAATTTTACTCCTATTCATTACATTGTACTAATTGTAGTAATGACGATTGTAATGTTTTTAATTGCAAAATGGGATTATGTAAGACTCTACACCAATGTGTATAATGAAAGTGCGAATTCAAGGATTGATATAGCAGAAAGATTAAAGAAACTTCCTCTTTCTTACTTTGGAAAAAGAGATTTGGCCGATCTTGCAGAAACTATGATGAATGACATGAACTTATATGAAGACATATTTTCACATGCTGTTCCTCATATATATTCAACTACTATTTCCACAGCCGTCATTGCTTTAGTGCTACTTATCTATAACCAAAAATTGGCTTTTGCAGCATTGTGGGTGATTCCGATTTCATTTCTAATAATATTTTTATCAAGGAAAAGTCAGAAAAAAGTAGTGCAAAGCTGGATAGATGATAATCGCAAGGTGTTTGATGATTTGCAGGAAAAGATTGAGCAGATAGAGCAAATAAAATCTTACAATTTAGAAGAACGAATGTTAAATGATTTTTTTAAAAAATTAAATATGTCAACAAAACAAAAAACTAAGGGTGAAATTGTTGCAGGAACACTTATAGGAATAGCTACGGCAATATTAAAGCTTGGTATTATAAGCGTTGCTGTTATTGGTGTAAACATGCTTATTGCAGGTGAGGTAAGTGTACTGGTTTATATTGCATTTTTAATGCTGACAACAAGTATTTATCTTCCTATAGAGGGGATAATTACCTTTATGTCTATGATAGTTATGCTTGATGCTGTGGTTGGAAGAATAAAGGAAATAAAAACTATGCCCATTCAAGAGGGCAAAAAGCACATGGAGATTACAAATTACGATATTGAATTTAAGGATGTTTATTTTGGATATGATAATTATTCTGTAATAAATGGCGTGAGTTTTATCGCAAAGCAAGGTGAAATCACTGCCTTAATCGGTTCAAGTGGAAGCGGAAAAACAACGCTTGCCAAGCTTGCTGTAAGATTTTGGGATATAAATAGAGGGAAGATTTTGATAGGCGGAGAAGATATAAGTGAGGTTGATCCGGAAACTTTACTTAAAAATTTCTCTGTAGTATTTCAAGATGTTATCCTCTTTAATTCAAGCATAAAAGACAATATTAAAATTGGAAAAAAGGATGCTACAGATGAGGAAATCGTAAGGGCAGCTAAAATAGCAAGATGCTATGATTTTATCAATAAAATGCCGGAAGGAATAGATACGATAATCGGAGAAAACGGGCAAAGACTTTCTGGTGGAGAAAGGCAAAGAATATCAATAGCAAGGGCTATTCTGAAAGATGCACCGATTATACTGCTTGACGAGGCTACCGCTTCTCTTGATGTTGAGAATGAAAGTCTTATTCAAGAAGCGTTATCCGAACTTATAAAAGAAAAGACAGTTATGGTAATTGCCCACAGATTAAGAACGATTAGAAATGCGGATAAAATTGTTTTGTTAAATTCCGGAGAAATAGAGGCGGTAGGTACAGATGGCGAACTTTGCGAGAGTTCAAGATATTATAAAAATATGTTAGAAAAATCTAATGCAGGTTCAGGAGGAAAAAAGAGGAAAAATGAAAGATAATGAACAAACTCTTATATTGGAGGGGAATGTTTGGAAAATGATGTGGACGCTTTCGTGGCCTGCAATCATAGCCATGGTTTTGTACGGAATGAATGTTTTTATTGACGGCATATTTGTAGGGCAATTTATAGGAGAAACAGCACTCGCAGGAATAACGGTAGTTTATCCTATAACACAAATTCTAAACGGTGTAGGAACACTCATAGGCGTAGGTGCAGGCTCATATTTAAGTGTTTTAATAGGAAAAAAAGATTTTGAGAAACAGGAAAGGTTGCTCGGTAGCGTAAATTTCCTCGTAATAATAAGCTGCATTATAGTCACAGTGTTGGGAATGGCTACATTGCCGTTTGTATTAAATTTTTTGGGTGCGAGCGGTGATGAAATGATGTACGGTAAGGATTATATAACCACGGTTTTATATGGAGGTTTTTTTGGATTGCCGGCTTGGCGTACAACATGATAGTAAGAGCTGAAGGAAGGATGAAAAAAGCGGCTCTTATGATGGGAATTGGATTGATTGTAAATATTGTTCTAAACTATATTTTTGTTGCAGTACTTGATTTTGGGGTAGTAGGAATTGCATTGGGAACAAACATAGGAATGCTGGTCTATACTCTACAATTTATGATTTATGCGGCAAAAGGCAAGGCTAGTTTTAAATCAAATTACCTATCATTCAAAAGTGTTTCCGAGGATAAAAAACAAATTTTAGGGCTTGGTTTTCCGTCTTTACTAATGACAATAATGTATGTAATTCAAATGTTTGTCGTAATGTATTCGCTAAAAAGCTACGGAAATCCCAGCGATGTGTCATTCTATGGAGCCGTTTTTAGGCTATTTAATTTATTTTTAACTCCGATTTACGGCCTTATGCGTGCATTACAGCCTGCAATAGGAATAAACTTCGGTGCGGGAAATTATAGCAGGGTTTCAAAATCATTCAAGATTTTTGCACTTGTCGCTGCACTTATAATGCTTCCGTTTTGGCTTATAGCTATGATTAAGCCGGAATTGATGTTGAACATGACACTGCCCGAAAGAATATTTACAGGTGAAGATTTTGAAAACTTCCGGTTTATGTTGGGGATTTGTCCAATTCTCCCTGTTATATTCATGGCTATGACCTATTGGCCAGCTGTAGGCAGAGCAAAGCCTGCCGGAATACTTGGAATGGCAAGACAGCTTTTTCTATATATACCTGCTATGCTGATTTTGCCTAAATTCTTTGGGATAACTTGGGTTTATAAAGGCTCATTTGTTATAGATTTAGTGCTTGTTGTTATAATTTTGTTGATTGTAATGAAAGAACTAAAAGAGCTTCGCACAAAGGAAGCTGTTTAAAAAATCAAACATTCAGTAGTAATTAAGGAGGAAATTATGAAAACGGAAAAATTAAGAATTAAAGATTTAGTTACAATAGGTGTATTTACAGTAATATATTTTGTACTTATGTTTCTTTCAGGAATGATTGGCATGGTACCGATTTTATACTTGGCATATCCTGCTGTGGCGGGGATTATAACAGGCATAGTGATTATGCTTTTTATGGCAAAAGTTCAAAAACCGTGGGGATTATTTATACTTGGTTTGATTTGCGGTCTTATTGTTATTGCAATGGGGAACACATATATAATATTAATACATGCAGTAGTAAGTATGGCGATTGCTGAATTTGTAAGAAAAATAGGTGGATATAAATCTTTCAAATACAATATGCTTTCATTTACCATATTCAACACTTGGATTTGTGGATTTCTTATGCAAATATTATTGGCTAAAGATAAGGTTATTGAAGTGGCTGAGACAAGGGGAATGGGACATGATTATATAATGAAACTTATTGCACTTTTAAATTTCCGTAGCATGATATTGGTATATATCGGTGCGATTGTCGGTGGAATAATCGGTGCTTATATTGGGAAAGTATTTTTGAAAAAGCATTTTGAAAAAGCAGGTATTATATAATGCCTGTTTTTTTGGATAATCCCTATAATCCGAATCCGATTAGTAAACTTATGGTAATTTTTTTACTTGGTTTTGCGGTATTTCATAAGGTAAATATTTATTTTGAATGGGCTATTATACTTCTCATTTCATTCCTTTTTTATAAGAATGGATTTAAAAAAGAAGCGTTGAAAAATATATTGTTTTTCGGTGTTTTTTCTTTAGTAATACCTAGCCTTGATGTAATTAGAAATATGAATGTGATTTTGATGATATTCTTTATGTTATTTGCCGTATGTAGGATGTTTTATCTTCCATTTTGTTCCGGTAGTTTTTTTGTAAAAACATCAGATGTGGGAAGCATAATATCTTCAATGGATAAAATTAAATTACCTCATAGTATTTCCATACCAATTGCTGTAATTTTTAGATTTTTTCCGTCATTTAGAGAAGAAAGTCATAATATAAAGCTCGCTATGAAGATAAGAGGAATTACATTAAAAAATCCTATTTCGTATATTGAGTATGTAATGGTACCTTTGCTTGTCATATCATCTAACATTTCTGATGACATTGCAAAGGCTGCAGAGACAAAATGTATTGAAAATCCTGTAAAAAAAACAAGATATATATCAGTCAAAACGAAAATAGTTGATTTTGGCTATGTGCTCTTGGTACTGATGATGGTTATAGGAGGGATTTTATGGTAGAAATCGAAAATTTATCTTTATCTTATGGAAATAATAAAGAAGTGTTAAAAAATATTTCTTTAAATATAGAAAAAGGTGAATGTGTATTACTTACCGGAAAAAGTGGAAGTGGAAAGTCTTCAATTATAAATTCTATCAATGGATTAGCTGTAAGATATGATGGAGCCTCTATAGATGGAAGTATTAGGATAGGGAATAAAGATATAAAAAACCTTAAGCTCTACGAAATATCAATGCTTGTATCAAGTGTTTTTCAAAATCCGAAGACTCATTTTTTTAATGTGAATACTACTCTTGAATTGCTTTTTTATTTGGAAAACATAGGGCTTTCAAGAGACGAAATGCATAAAAGATTAGCTGAAATGCTGAAGTTATTCCCCATAGAGCATCTTTTGAATAGAGATATTTTTAAATTATCAGGTGGGGAAAAACAGATTTTATGTATTGCTGCCAGTTATATATCCGGTACTGAAATAATTGTTTTAGACGAGCCTTCATCAAATCTTGATGAAGAAAATATTAAAGTTATAAAAAAAATGCTTGCTCAACTTAAAGATATGGGAAAAACTATTATAATTTCAGAACATAGAATATTTTACCTTATGGATATTATAGACAGGATTTTTTTAATTAAAAATGGAGAAATACAAAGAGAATATACTAAAATAGATTTTATGAAATTATCCACAAAGAAACTTAATGAGTTAGGTTTAAGAGATAAGATTAAAACAAAACTTACAGTACCTGAAATTCAAAATAGTGGGAGTTTCAACGTGAAAAATATTGAATTTAAGTTTAACGGTGTAGATAATAAATTACTTTTCAAAAATATCTCATTTGAAATGGGTAAAATATATGGCATAGTAGGAACAAACGGGCTCGGAAAATCTACATTGCTACGTTGCCTTATAGGTTGTGAGCGAAAATCTAAAGATGAAATCTATTTAGATGGCAAAAGACTTTCGAAAACAGATAGGGTTAAAATATCATCGCTTGTAATGCAAGATGTTAATCATCAGCTTTTTACAGATTCTGTTATAAGTGAAGTAAGCCTTGGTATAAAAAATATTGAGAGTAGTTATGTTGAAAATATTCTAAGAAAACTCGATTTGTATGAGTTGAAAGATTGTCATCCAATGAGTTTGTCAGGTGGACAAAAGCAAAGGATAGCAATAGCGTCTGTATTGTGTAAAAATTCCAGACTTTTACTTTTTGATGAACCAACAAGCGGCATGGATTATTGCAATATGATGAATATATCCAACTTGATCAATGAATGCAAGAGTAATAAGAAAATAATATTTATTGTTTCGCATGATCAAGAATTTTTAAATTCGATAGCTGATTATGTTATACATTTATAGATATCAATAAAGCATATTGATATTTTTTAAAATAATTCAAAATAGAAGGAAGGAGATTTGAAGATGTAAGGAGATAAAATTATAAGATGGCATAACATGATAGTGGAAAAATGTAAGTATAAATGAAATTTTTATTGTGAGATATTTTGTTAAAAAAAATTCTTATTCATCATTAAATGCAGTAGAAAAACATACATTTTAAAATGGGACCTTTTACGCGAAAGTGTAGAAGTCATCCTTATTTTATTCGCAAAAAACAAAACGGAGAGTAAAAAAGGAGGAGAACATAGATGGAAAAAAGAGGGCATCAGAGAAGTCATTCAAGGTGATTGGGGCGAATGGAGAAAAACAAGAGGGAACTAATACAAGCTGCATATGATTATAATGCTGTGTAAAACAAGGTGAATGAGCTTTTATATCATAGAAATAAGTATGCCTAATGGTGTTCCGTTTTGTAAAATTGACCCATTTATTCTGATTTGACTGGAATTACTAATGAAATGGTTAAGAAAAGCCTTCAATCATTGATGTAAAAGAGGATGTGTTAGAATTTATAGAAAATGATATTATTATCGGACACAATATATCTTCTACATTAGATTCATAAATGAAAGATTTGGGATATATTAATAACAAATATATGGATACTATATCATTTGATGGGAAATTGTACCCAGAATTAGAGCATCATAGATTATCCAATTTGAGTGAATATTTAAATTTGTACAATAATGAGCATGGAGCTATTTCGGATTGTATAGCAACGAAGGAACTTTATGATAATATTAAAAAATGTATATAATGAAAGAAACCTTGAAATGGATGATTTGTGGGTTAAAAAAATTATGGTGGATATGGGGTAGACATGAAATCAATTATATCTGAGAACATTTAAGTTGATGAAAACAATTTTTTCTTTAACAAGCATATTGTATTTACTGATAAAGTTTAAAAAGTGATTAGAAAAGATGCTATGTAATTAGTTGTTAATTTAGGAGGAATTTTGGATAATAGTGCAACTAAAAAGACAAATTATTTGATATTAGGAGATAATGATTATAATGCAATTCGAAAAGGAAATAAATCTTCAAAACATGAGAAAGCAGAAAAATTAAAACTTGATGGGCAAGACATAGATGTCATTGATGAACGTACCTTTTATGATTTATTAAATTTATAGTATTTAGTTTTTACAAGGAAGACGGTAGCGGATATCGTCTTTTTTATTATACAGGGTTTTAAAAGTCAAGAATGAAATTGTATCCAAAAGTGTAACGTTATAAGCCTGGCATAGAGTTTTGGAAGTATGCTGACCGTATAGCCTATGCATACATCGAATTGTTGTCTAAGTGTGACGTAAGTATAATTGATTTTATAAAAATAAGTTTTTTCAGGTTGTATATTTCGCTTTTGAAGTTTTTAATTTGTTTTGCGGTTAGGGTTTTTTCGTTTGCAGTTTTGATTTCGAAAGATTGCTTCACCTATTTTGAAAGGACACACTATGTGAAATACTATACTCTTCGCATCATTGATTTTGTGATTTATCATTTTGGTGCAGGACAATAATAGACTTTTTGGAGATTTCATCGTAACGATTGTAAGAGATTAGACAGTTTATTTTTGTGTTCACTAATTTGTGACAGTTTCAGTTATTTTACGTTTTCTTTATTGTGTAGATCCAATATGGGATATGCGATAGGTATAAACATAGTGAAATAAGGGTATTGCAAATAGAGGTATTTCAAGCAATTATTCCGTTTTTATTTATGGAAGTAAAAGCAAACAGCTGATACTTCCTCTTTTTATACACAAAAACGATTAGGGAAGAGAAAGAGATACAAGAACATCGGAAGTCATTATATAGGATATAATCCATTATTACTCAGAGAATATCGAACTCTTTATACATGCTTTCTTTCAGTATGAAGTGATTTTTCTTACAGATTATTAATCCTTCCTTTTGCATTTTGCCTATTTCTTTTGATAATGCAGTTCTGTCGACATTTAAATAATCAGCAAGTTGTTGTCTGTCAAAGGGAATTTTAAATTCATTTTTTTGTTTTTTTATGGAAATAAAACTTAAATAGGAGATAAGCTTCCCTCGGATTGTTTTGGAAGTCGTATGGAAGACTCTGTTGGAGAGAAAAAGATTTTTTCGTGTGGATATGGTCAGCAAATTCGTTATCAGTTTTGTTTTCCAAGATTCAAAACTGGAATGATAAGAAGTTGTTATGTTTCCTATATTTAAAAAGAATATTTTACAATTTTCATTGGCACAAACATCGACAGCCATAGACTCATTGCCTAAAAATGCATAGGTTTCCGCAAAAAAATCTCCAACACTTATATGTGAAAGTATAGTCTTATTTCCCAATAAATCTATGCTTTCTACAGTAACACTTCCGGATAAAACAATTCCCATTTTTCTTGTGGTAGAGCCTGCATGTAAGATTGTTTCTCCTTTTTCGTAGCTTTTTTTGTCATAACGAAGAACTTCAAGAGCAGATTGAATTTCTTCGTCGGACATTCCTTTAAAAATGACAAAATTTTTGACGGATGATAGTTTCATAAGTACCCCTAATAATTTTTTAAAAATGTGGTAACTACCACTTATTGTATGCGAATAATATACTACAATGTATTTAGAGAGTCAAGGAGGAGTCTTTATGATAAGAAAGATAATAAGAATAGAGGAAGATAAATGCGACGGATGCGGGTTATGTGTGACGGCATGTCACGAAGGAGCCATAGACATCATAGATGGCAAAGCAAAGTTGGTGAGAGAAAATTTTTGTGACGGACTTGGAGACTGTTTGCCGAATTGCCCTCAAGAAGCTATTACATTTGAAGAGCGGGAAGCTAAAGAATATGACGAAGAAGCAGTTCAAAAAATGCAAAGAGAAAAAGCGGAACAATTATTAAAGGAGAACAACAAGATGACAGAACATGAAAAGATGATACAAAGACAAATGGCAATGCATGCGGCGAAACAAGGCTGTTCCGGTTCAAGATTTATGACATTTGACAAGTCTGAAGAAGAGGAGGAAACGCAAATGGAAAGAGGATACACAAAGCCTGTTTCAAGACTTGGACAATGGCCGTGTCAAATCAAATTGGTACCTGTGAAAGCGCCTTTCTTCGATGGTGCAAAGTTGTTGATTGCAGCAGACTGTACAGCTTTTGCTTATGCCAATCTGCATGATGAGTTTATGAAAGGCAAGATAACGCTAATAGGTTGTCCTAAATTGGATGATTGGGATTATAGCGAAAAATTGACGCAAATCATAGCAGAAAATAATATCAAAAGCGTTACGGTTGTCAGAATGGAAGTGCCTTGCTGTGGAGGTATGCAGATAGCAACAGAAAATGCCCTTCGAAATAGCGGCAAATTTATACCATGGCAGATTGTAACCATTACAAGAAACGGAAGAATTTTAGATATATAAAATAAAAATCAGAAAAGTGGTTAAAACCACATATAAATCTATCAAAGTAAGGTATCATAAAGTTAATGAAAGGTAATTTTTTAGAAAAATAGGAGGTATAAAATGACTTATACAGATTGGAAAAACAAGGTAGACAAATTTAGGAAAATTGATGTGAGAGGTGTTGTCGGAAACTTTTTTCAAGGATTGAAAAAACAAGTGAGTAAATTGCCGCAAGGAGAAGGAGTTACTATCATACAAAGCTTCGAGCCTATTCCTCTTTACGAGGTGATGGAAGATTTAGGCTTTGAACATCATACAGAACAAGTGTCAGAGACGGAATTTCATGCACATTTTTACAGAGCAGTCATAAAACAACAGGACAAGGATATCCCGATGCGTCCGGCAGCACTTACCAATATGCCTATGATCGATGAAAAACTTGGAAAGATAGCTGTAGAATTTTGGGATCTTACATGGAATGATAACAAGAGATATCTCCCCTATGAAATCAGATTATTGCTATCTTTAACAAATGCGGTAGGCGCGGGCAGAATGCGTCAAGCTACAAGAGAACTGGTAAAAGCCTATATATCGGGAATCGATAGCGCGGCATTGGATGATGTATTTGAGTTGTTGGTATGGAATCAGGGAATAGGTTATTTCAGCTCTGAAATAGGTCCATCCACACTGTTTGCAGCGTATAAAATGATAAAACAAATGGAAACACAGAGAAAAGAACGTTCCGAAATTGTACAGACATTAAAGGAAAAGTTCAGCGAAAAAAATTCGGATATAAAAGTAGTATAAGGAGGAACTATGGAAATTACAAACAAAACCAAGTTGAAAGACCTGTTGGCTGAATATCCTTGGTTAAAAGAGGAGCTTATTAAAATAAATGATAAATTCAAGTTACTTCATACCCCTCTTGCTAAAGTAATGTTGGGGAAAGCAGACTTATCTATGATGAGTGAAAAAGCTGAAATGGAAGTTGATGTGTTCATTGAAAAATTGAAGGAACTCATAGCATCACACAACTAAAAGGAAGTGAGGTGCGAAATGAAAGAAGATGCAGGTAAAGTATTTTCCATAGCAAAAGATAATAAAGCGCTCGAAGGTTGCACCATATCAAAAGAAGTGCATGGCGGAGAAAACTATATATCCTATTTTTCTATGGCAAAAGGTACCGATATCAGTGTAGAATTATTCCCTTATTATAAGTTTATCATTTTGGCAGAGGGAGAACTGGAGGTATATGGATTTGTTGGAAGTACAAGAAGATTAAGAGAAAGTGAAAGTATTGTTATACCATTCAATGCGCCAGTAGGTATGAAAACGGAGTTGGGAGCTGTGTTTACAGAAATAGCAGTAAGGAAGGATGATTTTATGAACAGGGCAGTAAAAGCAGGTGAAGTTTTTCAACTAGGAAATTTAGTGCAATATCAAGATGGAAAAATCGTAAATATGGATGTAGTTCACAATGACAAAATGAAGTTTGTAGTAATGGCGTTCGATGCCGGTACAGGTTTATCGGAACATGCAGCACCGGGAGAAGCAATCATATTTGTACTGGATGGAAAAGCAATAATCGGATACGAAGGAACAGAGCATACCATAAAGGCAGGTGAAAACTTCTATTTTGCAAAAGCTGGAAAACACTATGTGAAAGCGGAAAAGAAATTCAAAATGGGTCTACTTTTGACTTTGGAATAAGTGTGAAGGTATGGCATTATATAGCACAAAAGGGGTGAAAAAAATCATGCCTAAAAGACCGAAAATAAAAATTATCCTTGTTGACAAAATTGGACAAGGACACTGCCATAGAGGGCACAAAATAGGAGATAGTTGGGATTATGATCACGATAGAGGTTTATTGTGTCCTTTGGTAATGCATACGCTGTTTCCGATGATTGATATTGTGAGATATGGAGGTACAATTCCGGTTTCACGCACCGGGGATTCAAGATTTTGTTGTCCGGATGCAGATGTAATAAACATCTTTAAAATTGAAGAGGAGGAAAATTAGATGACTATGTTTTGCTATCAATGTCAGGAAACAGCGAAAGGAACAGGTTGTACGGTAAGAGGTGTATGCGGTAAAAGTGAAGATGTTGCGAAACTTCAAGATTTATTGATATACACCTTAAAAGGGATTTCGGAAATCGTAGTCAAAGGAAAGGTTGATGTGAGAGAATTAAATGAGTTAAACTACCAATTTTTAAATAGTCTTTTTATGACGATTACAAATGCTAATTTTGACGAAGAATCTATTGAAAATCAAATTAAAAGAATGATTATATTACGCGATGATATAAGAAAAAATACAAATACTCGAAATTTACACGATGCATCAACCTTTGTTGTAGAATCAAAAGAAAAAATGTTGGAAAAAGCATCTTCTGTAGGTGTATTGTCAACAGAGAGTGAAGATATAAGATCACTTAGAGAAATGATTATTTATGGATTAAAGGGAATGGCAGCTTATACAGAGCATGCCTGGAACATAGGTAGGAAGAATCCTGAAATTCTAGCGTTTATGTGCGAGGCTTTGTCATCAACATTAGATGATTCCCGTAATGTTGATGAATTGGTTGATTTAACCTTGAAGACTGGAGAGTTCGGGGTAAAGGCGATGGCATTACTTGATGAGGCAAATACAAGTAAATACGGACAGCCTGAACTTACGAAGGTAAACATTGGCGTGAGAGACAATCCTGCAATATTAATATCTGGGCATGATTTGACGGATTTGGAGCAGTTGTTGGAACAGACTACAGATACCGGGATTGATGTATATACTCATAGTGAAATGCTACCGGCTCATTACTATCCCAAGTTCAAAAAATATGAACATTTTGCAGGTAACTATGGCAATGCATGGTGGAAACAATTAGAAGAATTTGAATCATTTAACGGACCAATATTGTTTACGACAAATTGTATCGTTCCGCCAAGAAGTGAAGAAATACGAAGGAGAATTTTTACTACAGGCTCTACCGGTTATCCGGGATGTAAGCATATTGTAGCTGATGAAAACGGAAAAAAAGACTTTTCTGAAATCGTTGATCTTGCCAAAAAACTTCCTGCACCAAAGGAAATAGAGACAGGAAGCATTATAGGCGGATTTGCTCATAATCAAGTGATTTCACTATCCGATCAGATTGTAGAAGCTATAAAAACCGGAGCTATTAAGAAATTCTTCGTTATGGCAGGTTGTGATGGCAGAATGAAAACCAGAAATTATTACACTGAATTTGCCAAAAAAATACCGAAAGATACCGTTATCTTGACAGCAGGTTGTGCAAAATATCGATACAATAAACTGAATTTAGGTGATATCAACGGTATTCCGAGAGTTTTGGATGCAGGACAGTGTAACGACTCTTACTCTTTAGCTGTAATAGCATTGAAGTTGAAAGAAATTTTCGGATTAGATGACATTAATGAATTGCCTATAGCTTTCAATATTGCATGGTATGAACAAAAAGCGGTAATCGTATTGCTGGCACTTCTTTACTTAGGCGTCAAAAATATTCACTTAGGACCGACTTTGCCTGGATTCCTGTCTCCAAATGTGGGAAAAGTTCTCGTAGATAAATTCGGAATCGCAGGAATCGGTGAAGTAGAAGATGATATTGAATTGTTTATGAATGTGTGAAAAAAATAACTGATGTATAAAATATTTGCTAAAGATTTAAGCGACCGACAACAACACCTTAGTCGATTTTTATTCAAAATTAGAGAAAAAACAAATCGGGTGTCAATCTGAATTTTGCTGTAACCGAATTGAACAGGACAACCACAAAACAGAAGGGATGGTTTATTATTACGAGATATACGCTTCCACCTTTTTAATAACATGATATCATCTACATGGTGATTTTAACGACTGCATTTAAATGATACTACTCCATTGTTTTTGAATTAACTTTCTTTTTAAAAACTCTTAAGCGTATGATTATGGTTTGAGTTTTAAGACCTGAAGCAGATATAAAATTCCAATGATTTTTAATATTTCGATAACTGGGTTTATTTGTCATACTAGAGACATGTTTAGTGGGGTATCTCAAATCATTAGTAATCTTATTGCATTATTTATTATAATGGAGGAAATGGTTAAAATTTTGATTCCATATCATAGAGGAAAATCGGGTATTTGTTAAAAGATGTTACTGTGAAAGAATAAGATTTAAAAGGAAAATTTTTAAAGAAATTTTAAATTTGAGAATTTTCCTTTTTTATATGGTAAAATTGGGTAAAGAAATACATAGAAAGGTTCTTTAAGAGAATTTAAGGGAGAAGAAAAAATGAAAGTCTACAAACATGATTTTTATTATCCGAATTCAGGAAGCGAAGATGCTTATTTGTTTCATGAAGGGACAAATTATCGTTCTTATCGATTTTTGGGAGCTCATCCGGTAGAATCAGATAGCAATGCAGTTCGTTTTGCGGTTTGGGCACCGAATGCAAAATATGTGAATTTAATTGGCGATTTTAATCAATGGAATGAATATGATTTGCCTTTAAGGCGAATTGAAGGGACAGGTATTTGGCAAATTGTAGTCTACAACGTGGAAGTTTTTGATGCTTATAAATATCGAATTGTTGGACCGAACAATGAAATTCGTTATAAAGCGGACCCTTATGCATTTCATGCGGAAGAACGTCCTAAATCGGCATCAAAATATTATCCATTAAAAGATTTTCAATGGGATGATCAGAAGTGGTTGAAAGCAAAGAATAAAAAGGATGTTTATAATAGTCCTATGAGTATTTATGAAGTCAATTTAAGCTCATGGAAAAGGAAAGAAGATAATCAATTGTATTCATACAGAGAATTGGCAGGAGAACTAGTACCTTATGTTTATTCTATGGGATATACCCATGTTGAATTCATGCCTATTACAGAGTACCCATACGATGGATCTTGGGGATATCAGTCTACCGGATATTTTGCTCCAACTTCACGCTTCGGAACACCGGAAGACTTTATGGTTTTAGTAAATGAATTTCACAAAAAAAATATTGGAGTAATCTTAGACTGGGTTCCGGTGCATTTCTGTAGCGATGATCATGGATTAGCCAGATTTGACGGAAGCAATTGTTATGAATGGCAAGATGAATATAGAGCGGATAACAATCAATGGGGGACCCGAAATTTTGATTTTTCAAAACCGGAAGTACAAAGTTTTTTGATTTCTGGTGCCTTGTATTGGAAAGAATATTATCATATTGACGGTTTCAGGGTAGATGCAGTAGCTTACATGTTGTATCTAAATTTTACAGGTAAAGACTTAAAAAACGCTTATGGGGGAACGGAAAGTTTAGAGGCTATTTCTTTTTTAAGGAAACTAAATGAAGTTATTTTTAGAGAGTATCCGGATATCTTGATGATTGCCGAAGAATCTACGGCTTGGCCTTTGGTAACAGCTCCGACACGAGATGGAGGATTAGGATTTAATTTTAAATGGAATATGGGTTGGATGAATGATATTTTGGAATATATAAAATTAGATCCGATTTATCGAAAAGATCATCAGAATGCTTTGACTTTTACAATGACCTATTGTTTTTCTGAAAATTACATTTTGCCTTTCAGTCATGATGAAGTTGTACATGGAAAATTGAGTCTAATCAATAAAATTCCGGGAAGTTATGAAGATAAGTTTGCTTCATTAAAATTATTATACGCCTATATGTTTGCGCATCCGGGCAAAAAATTGCTTTTTATGGGTGATGAATTCGGACAATTTATAGAATGGAATGAATGGACAGGATTAGACTGGTTATTGTTAGATTATCCAATGCATCGCGGGGTTCAATCTTTTGTTCAAGAATTAAATCGTTTATATCGGAAAAATTCATGTCTTTATGAAATAGATACTAATTATAGTGGATTTGAGTGGATTGAACATGAGAATTATCAAGAAAGCATTATCGCATTTGAACGAATTAACAAAAAAGGAAATCGTTTAGTATGTATTTTTAATTTTACACCGGTAGAGCGTAAAATATATCCTATAGGAGTAACTCAAGAGGGGCGTTATAAGGTAGTTTTAAATACCGCACATAAAAAATACTGTGGTTGGATTGAGAGAAATAAACCCTATTATACTTCCAAAGAACCCATTCATGGAAGAGAATACAGGTTGACCGTAGATATTCCGGCTTTAAGTAGCTTATGGCTGGAATATCAAGAAGAAAAAAACAACAGGAGGGAAGGAAATGCCGGTAAGAAATAAGGTGGTCGCAATGTTGTTAGCAGGAGGACAGGGGTCAAGACTTAAGAATATGACCTCTAAAATGGCGAAGCCTGCCGTACCCTATGGAGGAAAATATCGTATTATTGATTTTGCTTTGTCAAATTCAACGAATTCTGGAATTCGAGATATCGGTATTTTAACCCAATATAAACCATTTAAGTTAAATGAACATATTGGAATTGGATCTGCTTGGGACTATGATAGAAATATAGGGGGACTTAGACTTCTTTCTCCATTTATGTCAGAAGATGGAGGTCGGTGGTATACGGGAACGGCAAATGCAATCTATGAGAATATAGACTTTATCGATCAATTAGGATGTGAGTATGTACTTATATTATCCGGAGATCATATTTACAAAATGGATTATGATTTATTGTTAAAGTATCACAAAGAAAAACAATCGCAGGCAACAATCGCTGTAATTAAAGTACCTATTGAAGATGCCAGTCGATTTGGTATTGTCAATACGGATGAAAATATGAAAATTGTACAGTTTGAAGAGAAGCCAAAACAACCAAAAAGCAATACGGCTTCTATGGGAATTTACGTGTTTGACTGGAAGGTACTGAGAAAAGGTTTGGTTGAAGATAATTTAGAAGAGGAAAGTGAACATGATTTTGGTAAAAATGTATTGCCTAAAATGTTAAGCAGGGACATTCCAATGTATGCTTACGTTTTTGATGGATATTGGAAAGATGTTGGAACGGTAAGGAGTTATTGGCAGTCAAATATGGATTTATTGGATAAGAATAACGGATTAAAATTAAGAGATAGAAACTGGAAGATATTTACGCAATCCAGAAATTTACCTCCTCAGTATATTCACAATAATTCTGTAGTAGAAAATTCTTTGATTAATGAAGGTTGTGATATAGCGGGAACCGTAAGAAATTCAGTTTTATTTTCTAATGTAAAAGTAGAAAAAGGGGCGGAAGTTATAGATAGTATTATTATGTCTAATTGTATTGTTGGGAAGGAGGCAAAATTAAATCGTTGTATTGTGGTAGAAAATATTACAATTGAAGCAGAGAAAAGCATTGGGCGAGCAGATAGCGATAAAGTTTATCTGGTTGCTGAAAATGAGATTATTGAAGAATAGGAGGGAGAGTTTTATGGAAAAATGTATTGGGGTCATTACCAGTGGAAATCCTGAAGATACGTTGCAACATCTTTGTGTAAAACGGCCTGTCTATATGCTTCCTTTTGGAGGTAGATATCGATTAATTGATTTTACATTATCTCAATTGGTAAATCATGATATCAATAAAGTTTGTTTATATGCAGGGAAAATAATGCGTTCTACTATAGAGCATATTGGCAATGGCAAACCTTGGGAGTTAAATCGAAGAGTTAATGGATTATCTATTTTTCCGCCTACTTATGATGATAATTTTGGAAACTCTTCCGAGATTGTAAATATGTATGGCTCCCTTCCGTTTTTTGAGAATGCATTTCAAGATAATATTTTATTAATCAATCCCTTAACGATCGCTAAAGTTGATTTATCGGAAGCTTACGAAAAATTCATTTCTTCCGGAATGGATGGGATGCTGATTTATAAAAGACAAGAAGATCATGATGGGAAATATTTGCGTTATGATAAATTGGAAATTGATAAAAATGGAAAGGTATTAAGTTTAGGAATTAATCTGGGGACGGAAAATATCTTAAACTTGTCTCTTGGCATGTGTTTTATGAAAAAATCAGTTTATATCAATTTAATTAAAAGAGCTGTAGAAAGGGGTTTATATGTTTCTATGAGACAAGTGTTAGCCTCGGCTTTCGGCGATTTTAATTTTGGGAGTTATGAATTCTCAGGGCATGTTGAAATTATAAAAAATACCAAGTCTTATTATGATGCAAATATGAATCTGTTAAATCAGAATGTTTATCAAGAAATTTTTTATCAAGAAGGAATGATTTTTACAAAATCGAAAGACGAGCCATCTACACAATACACAAACACGTCAAAAGTTGCCAATTCTCTAATAGCTAATGGATGTTATATTGAGGGTCAAGTTGAAAATTCGATTATATTTAGAGGCGTAAATATTGGTAAAAATACTATCATTAAAAACTCAATTTTAATGCAAGACACTTTTGTAGAAGATAATGCGGTTTTAATTAATGTCATTATTGATAAATATGGGATAGTTAAAGAGGGAGTATCGTTAATAGGAAGTAATTCCAATCCGCTAATAATTGAAAAATCAGAAGTGATAACAAAAGGAAAATAAAAGACATGAAAATATTATATGCATCCAGCGAGGCAGTTCCTTTTATTAAGACAGGAGGATTGGCCGATGTGGCTGGTACTTTACCTATTGAAATGAAAAAACAGGGGATAGATATTCGTGTAGTCTTACCCTTGTATAGCAAAATTCCTTCTCATTTTCGTGAAAAAATGAAGAAAATAGGAGAATATTATACTGATTTAACTTGGCGGAGGCAATATGTAGGGGTATACTGTTTGGAATATGAAGGTGTTATTTTTTATTTTTTAGATAATGAGCAATATTTTAAAAGGGATGGTTTATATGGATATCCTGATGATGGAGAAAGATTTACCTTTTTTGCCAAAGCTGTTGCATTATTACCAAAAATCATTGATTTTAAAGTAGATATTATTCATACCAATGATTGGCATACTGCAATGGTCAATGTGTACCTCCAAGATTTTAAACGAGGAGATAAATTTTACGAAAGGATAAAATCTGTTTTTACAATTCATAATTTGAAATATCAAGGAATTTTTCCAAGTCAAATGTTGTTTGATGTAGCCGGATTAGACGGAATGTATTATAACGAAGAATCTTTAAAATATTATGACACAATCAATATGATGAAAGGCGGTATTGTTTTTTCAGATGCATTTACCACAGTATCTAAAACTTATGCCCAAGAGATTCGTTATCCTTATTTTGGAGAAACTTTAGAAGGAATCGTTAATCGTCATTATTATAAAATGATGGGAATTATTAATGGTATCGATTATCAAGTTTGGAATCCGGAGACAGACGAGTATTTACCCTATCATTATTCTTTGACGAATTGGGAGGATGGGAAGAAATTAATAAAAAAAGAGATTCAAAAGAAATATGGTTTGCCCGAAAAAGATGTTCTTATGATTGCTATGATCACTCGCATGGTCAAAAACAAGGGTTTAGATTTAGTGCGTCATATTTTTGATGAATTGATTCAAGAAGATATTCAATTTGTGATTTTAGGGACGGGAGATAATTCATATGAGGAAAGTTTCCGCTATTTTGCTTGGAGATATCCGGATAAAGTTGCTTCCAGAATTTATTATAATGAAGAGGAATCACATCAAGTGTATGCGGCAAGTGACTTGTTTTTAATGCCGTCATTGATGGAACCCTGTGGAATATCGCAATTAATTGCATTAAGATATGGTTCACTTCCTATTGTTCGAGAAACCGGCGGTTTGAAAGATACGGTTAAGTCTTACAATGAGTTTGAAAAGAGTGGGAACGGTTTCAGTTTTGCAAATATTAATGCACATGATATGCTTTATACAATTCGTCGTGCTTTGTATTTTCTTGGTATTGAAGCGGATAAAAGGCAATTGATAAAAAATGCAATGAATAGTAAAAACAGCTGGGAAACATCATCAAAAGAGTATATTAAACTTTATAAAACATTAATCAAATAGTTTATTCATAATCAATTTGAACAAAATGATTTTTTATGAATATGAAGGGAGACAATGATATGGAGCAGGATGTAATCCATATGCATAATGGGATTGTATATTCAATGGATAAAACCGAGTTTTGCATATGGGCACCTACAAAAGAGGAAGTTTTTGTATGCGTATATGCTAACGATGAAGATACAAACAAGAAAATTTATAGAATGCAAAAGAATCAAGATGGAAAACATAAGTTAATTTTATATGGAAATTATGATGGTTATTTTTATACTTTTTTAATAGATGGAAACGAAATAACAGATCCATATTCTATTGCAAGTTCAATGAACAGTAAACGAAGTGCTATAATCAATCTTAAAAAAACAAATCCGTTACATTGGGATAGAGAATATATGACATCCAAAACAGATATTCCGATCATTTATGAATTACACATTAAAAATTATACTTTTCAAAAAAATTCCGGTGTCAAATTTCCGGGGAAATTTTTAGGATTGGCTGAACAGGATACAAATTTTCAAGGGTATGCTACAGGATTAAAGCACCTCAAAGAATTAGGTGTAACTCATATCCAAATGATGCCTATCTTTGACTTTTTAGCTTTGGATGAAAATGAAGAAACTTTTTATGTAGATTCATCTTTTAATTGGGGGTATGATCCTGAATTGTATAATGTACCGGAAGGTTCATACAGCACAAATCCTAAAGATCCTTATCAAAGAGTAAGAGAATTGAAAACTTTAATTCAAACTATTCACGAAGAAGGCATGATGGTGATTATGGATGTGGTTTATAATCACACATATCGATTTGAGGATTCCAATTTTCAACGAATAGTACCGAATTATTATTATCGATTCAATGATAAGGGAGTCAGTAATGGTTCTGGATGCGGAAATGAAATTGCTACAGAAAGAGAGATGACACGTCAATTTATTTTGGATTCATTAAAGTACTGGACGAAGGAATATCAAGTTGACGGATTTCGATTTGATTTATTTGGCTTGACAGACAAAGAGAGTATGAAATATTTTGCTTATGAATTAAGAAAGATTAATCCGAATTGTATTTTATATGGGGAACCTTGGGGTGGAGGAGAATCGGTTTTGCCATATGAGCTGCGTTCTGTTAAGGGCACTCAGAAAAATCTTTCTTTCGGGATGTTTAATGATGAGTTCAGAGATGCAATTAAAGGGGATAATGACGGCGACGGTAAAGGCTATATTCAAGGTTGTTATTCACTGAAAAACAAAGTTGAAAGTGGAATTGCAGGTTCTATTGACTTTGATCCGAATCATATTGGTTTTTGTCAGAATGCGGATGAAACGATTAATTATGTTAATAGCCACGACAATCTAATATTAGCGGATAAAATGAGAAAAACGATTCAAGAGGATCCCTACGAAAACGAACGGTATTTTATGGCTTTTGCAATTTTATTAACTTCATTTGGTTTTCCTTTTATTCATGAAGGAAACGAATTTATGCGAACTAAGCAAGGTTATTCCAACACTTATAATTTACCAAATTCCATCAATTCTGTGGATTGGAATTTAAGGGTAAAAAATGCGGATATGGTGAAAAGTTTTAGAGAACTCATAGCATTACGAAAGTCTTATAAGGTTTTTTCTCTTGTAAAAGCGGAAGACATTAAGAACACATTAAAGTTTTTTCATACATTAGATGAATCGATTATCGGATACTCGATTGTTTTGGATTTAAACAGATATCTGATAATCTTTCATCATGTTGGAAGAAATACAAAAAACATTTCAAAAGAATTATTGCAAAATCATTTAAAGAAGCAAATTATAAAACAAACCATTGTTTGGGAAAAAATGAGAAAAACCGAAATCTTATGTGAAACAGATTTTATGGTAGATCCTGTAGAGACAATGATTATAGAAGTGGAAACAGAGAAGGAGGGCGTTTATGAATTATAAAGAAAAGTATCAGTCTTGGTTGGAGAGTCCTTTTATCGATGAAAAGACTAAAGAAGAGCTGTTGGCTATTCAAGATAATGAGGAAGAAATTAAAGACAGATTTCATCAAGATTTGGAATTCGGAACGGCAGGATTAAGAGGAATTATTGCGGCGGGATCCAATCGTATGAATCAATATACCGTTGGACTTGCAACGGAAGCTCTTGCAAGAACGATTGAAGATGAAGGGGCAGAGGCAAAAAAAAGAGGAGTGGCCATTGCTTATGATGTTCGTCATAAATCAAAAGAATTTGCTCAAATTACAGCCGGTGTATTGGCAAAACATGGTATTAAAGTTTATATTCATAAGGAAATTCAACCCACTCCTATCTTAAGCTATACGATTCGTCATTTAAAAACTATTTCCGGGGTGATGATGACAGCGAGTCATAATCCTAAAGAATATAACGGTTATAAAGCGTATTGGGAAGAAGGCTCACAAATTCTTGACGATATAGCCGATCGCATTGTAACCCATATTGAAAATATTCAAAATTTTGGAGAAATTGCAGTGATGAATTTTGAAGAAGGTATTCAAAAGGGGATAATCGAATATGTTCCGGAGGAAGTTTTAACATCTTATATGTCTAAAGTAGAAAATCTCTCTCTTCATGAAAATATTGATTATGATACTTGTATTGTATATTCACCTTTAAACGGAACAGGAAATAAACCTGTACGTGAAATTCTTCGTCGCAAAGGATTTACCAATATAAATGTGGTTAAAGAACAGGAAAATCCTGATCCCGATTTTATGACTGTAGGCTATCCCAATCCGGAAGATCCAAAAGCATTTCATTATTCAGAACTGTTGGGGGAAAAAATAAATGCGGATATTTTATTAGCGACCGATCCGGATTGTGATCGATGTGCATTGGAAGTGAAAAACGAAAATGGTGAATATGTATTTTTCAATGGGAACAAGATAGGAGCATTATTGATTCATTATATTTTGTCTTCCAGAGCGGAAAAAAATCAACTTTCAAAAGATCATGTTATTGTAAAATCTATTGTAACCGGTGATTTAGGAAAATCAATCGCCAAGTCATTTGGTGTTGAAACAAAAGAAACATTAACAGGATTTAAAAATATTTGCGGTTTAGCCAATCGATATGATGAAACGAAAGAATATCAATTTCTTTTTGGTTATGAAGAAAGCATTGGATATGTATATCAAAATTTTGTAAGGGATAAAGATGCGGTGAATTCATCTTTAATGATTTCCGAAATGGCGGCATATTATAAACAACAAGGTAAGAGCCTGTTGGACGTATTAAATGAATTATACGAGAAATACGGATTTTATCAGGAGAAGGTTAATTCCTATGTATTAGAAGGGATTTCAGGAAAAGAAAGAATTGATAGAATGATGGTGGATTTCAGGAATAACCCGATCACTCAAATTGGAGATATGAAATTGGCAGAGGTTCGTGATTATAAAGATGGATTCGAAGATATCGGTTCTTCCAATGTGCTTAAATATTTCTTTGATGATGGAAGCTGGTATGCAATTCGTCCTTCGGGAACAGAACCGAAAATCAAAATATATATGAGCGTAAAAGGGAAAGATGATGAAAACAGTCAGGATAAATTGACTATGATTGAAAAAATTACGGAAGCTAAAATGAATTTAGTGAAATAAGAAAAAAAGAGTAAACAAAGATAGTCGTTTACTCTTTTTTTGATTCATTACAGAAAAAACGCCTATGAAGCCGTGTAATGATTTATTCCCATAAAAAACACAAATTATTCTCGTGAAGATGGTATAATTGGTCTATCTTAAGTTTCGTGCTATGATATAAATAAGGGGGGATATTGATGAATCAAATCTTAATGTTCTTAGATCAAATATTATCATCAAATATTGTTCGTGACATAACGATATATGATATTTTATCTACTGTTTTAAAATATATTTTTGTATTGATTATTTATCGTTTCATTTTAAATATAGTAAGAATGATTTATTTGGACATTCACAGCATATCATCAAAAGATGTATTGGAAGGCGCATTTTTGCGTTTAATCAATCGCAAAGAAGAGTTTGATTTTCAAATAAAAGATATTTATCCCATCGAAAGTTCTCTATCAATCGGTCGTAGTCGCGGGAATGAAATAATATTGGAAGATCAATTTATTTCAAAACAACACGCTCAAATTTCCAAAAAAGGAGATAAATTTATTATAGAAGATTTAAATTCAGCTAATGGTACTTATCTTAACGGATATCGTATTGATAAGCCTGAATTTATGGAAGATAAAGATATCGTTTCTTTTGGAGATATTGAATTTCTCTTTGTAAAAGGTGAAAAAAAATATGAATAACAGTAGAATTCGTCCTTACCGTTTAAGGAATTTGATTTTAATATTCCAATTGCTTACGCTTGTTTTAATGATTTTTTACAATGGGAAAAATATGACTTCTCAGCAAATTATTGTAGGCTTTGCTTTGATTGGATTGATATTTGTTTCTAATATTTTGCTAAGAGTGATTTCTAAAGGTGATGGATATATTTTTCCTTTAGCCTCTTTATTGTTTAGCATTGGTTTTGTCATGATTTATCGATTAGATCCCGCATTAGGGGCAAGACATGTGCTATGGTTTGCTATTTCACTGATGGCATTTTATTTTACATATTTTCTTATGGGATTTATGAAATACTTTGAAGATAAAGCCTGGATATTTTTAGGAATTTGTGTAGTTCTATTTGCGATGACAATTGTATTCGGGAAGAATATCCATGGAGCGAGAAACTGGATTCAAATCGGAAGTCATAGTTTTCAACCTTCGGAGATTACAAAAATTTCCTTTATTTTTTTATTGGCTTCTTACTATAAAAATGAAAAAAAATATGAACAAATTCAATTAAAAAAAATTCCTATTGGAAAATATATTTTATTTATGATTGTTTACTTTTTCATCGCTTTGTTTTTTTTGCAAAAAGATTTAGGTTCAGCAGTCATCTTTTTTGGGATTTATTTTGTAATTTTATTTATTTATGATTCTCATCGGATGCTGTTATTGTGGAATTTTTTATTTATTACTTTGGGCGGGGTAAGTGGATATTATTTATTTGATCATGTAAAAATTCGTATAGCTACTTGGATTAACCCTTGGAAGTATATGGATGGGATAGGATATCAAATTACACAATCACTTTTTGGAATCGCAAGTGGAGGTTTTTTTGGCACGGGGATTGGATTGGGGCGTCCTGATTTTATTCCTGTAGCGGAATCGGATTTTATTTTTGCTGCAATTTGCGAAGAGTTAGGTATTTTTGCTGGAATTGCTGTAATTATGTTATTTATGATTTTAATCTACAGAGGGTTTAAAATTGCGTTACAACAAAGAGTGACGTTTTATAATATTGTAGCTATAGGAATCAGTGCGATGTTTGCTGGTCAAGCTTTAATCATGTTTGGTGGTGTAATGAAGCTTATTCCTTTAACCGGAATCACAATACCATTTGTAAGTTATGGGGGAAGTTCTCTATTGTCCAGCTTTATCGCACTGTCTGTATTGCAATTTGCATCAGAGGAAATGAAAACGGAAACGAATCCCAAGACAAAACGTTCAAGCAAGGAAATCTTTCGTATCAAAATGGCAATTTCATTTTTTTCGGTATGCTTTATTTGTCTAATTATCTACCTAAGTTATTTTCAAATTTTTAAAGCGAAAAAAATAGCAGATAATCCATATAATCAGCGTTTGACGGCATACGAAAAAGATATTACCAGAGGTCGATTTTTGGACCGCAATGGGGAACTCTTGGCAGTTAATTCTATCGATGATCAAGGAAATACTTTCAGATTTTATCACTATCCAAGAATTTACTGTCATGTTTTAGGTTATAATCATGTTCAATATGGAAAATATGGTTTGGAAAGGAGTTTAAATAATACTTTATTAAACATTCAGGATAGTACTCCAATTAATCAAATTAAGAGTTGGATTGAACAGAATAATAAGGGCAATGATGTTGAATTAACCATTGACACAGGACTTCAAACCTTTGCTTATAACCTTTTAGAAGGGCATAAAGGAGCAATAGTAGCTATGAATCCTTCAAATGGGAAAATTTATTGTATGGTCAGTCGACCGGGATTTGACCCGAACACATTAGAGTCAAACTGGAATGAATTAATTGAAGCTGAGAATAGTCCGCTATTAAATAGAGCCACACAAGGCCTTTATACCCCAGGCTCTGTATTTAAAGTTATTACGGCCGCAGCAGTTATTGAAACGCCTACAGTCAGTCAGGAATACAATGATACAGGAGAATATACAATTGAAGGATATACGATTCGAAATTATGGGGAAAAAGTATATGGCGAAATAGGAATGAAAGAAGCTTTAATGTATTCTGTCAATACCTATTTTGCAGATTTAGGAATTCGAATGGGGCGAGAAGCGTTAAATACTATGTGTGAAAAATTTTATTTTGGAGACAGAATTCCGTTTGAACTTCCTACGAGCACATCCATTTCCGGTTTTTCAAAAGAAAGTAGCAAACAAGAAATTGCAGCGGCTTCTTTTGGTCAAGGAAAAACACTGGTAACACCTTTGAACATGGCGCTAGTTACGTCTACGATTGCAAATGGAGGAACAATGCCGGCGCCGATTTTAGTCAATAGAGTTTTATCTTTTGAGGGGAATGTTCTTAAAGAAACTAAACCTTATGCTTTAAGGAGAGTTCTTACACCGGAGACAGCAAAACATTTAACAGCATATATGACAGATACTGTTGCTGCCGGAAGTTTGGCAGCTATTCAAGGAGTAAACGTTGCCGGTAAATCGGGTACTGCAGAGGTTGGGGAGGATACAACGAATGCATGGTTCATTTCTTTTGCTCCATCAGACAATCCTAAGGTAGCTGTCGCGGTTGTCTTAGAAGAAGATGGTACACATGGGGCAGATACGGCAGCACCCATTGCTGGAGAAATAATGAAGTATGTGTTATTTCAATTTAATGACAGATAATTAAAGTTTTAATAAAGAAACTTCAGGAATTGAAACCCCTTTCATTGAAAAATAATTTCATGAAAGGGGTTTTTAATATCAGGAAGAAGCATATAAACGAGTATAAATTCAAAATTGTCTTGAAATCTTTGAAAAGTCACTTTGGGAGATACCAAAATGTATCGGTCAAATATAAAGCAGATCGTTCATGAATCCGTAAGAAGGGAAACCGGCGAGGCGGAAAGATTTTCGATAGTATCCGTCCTTACAACATCATTTTTAAAATTTAAGTTGTAGAAAATCCATGGAGGGAATGAATACTTTATAACGCTTCTTAAAGAAAAGGTGAAAAATATTTTGAAAAATTGTAAAAAAATAATGAAAAACAGAGAAAAAATTGAGACTTATCACAAGAAAATCGATACTAGTAAGTTCCTAAAATCGATAAAGAAATACACCGACTTTGAAATCTTACAAGACCAATGCAACATGAATATATTGAAAAGGTAAATGTCTACGAAATTATAGCAGAAAGACAGGGAGAGAATGGAAAACAGGAAGTGGAAATATATTTTACTTCCTTGGAGATATAGAAAGGAATAGAGTATTGAGGGCAGAAGGAAATTCTAGAAAAAATGCCTTAAAAAAGGGTATAATTATATTGTAAAGAGTTAAGAAGGAAGGTGAATTTATCATGAGAAATTCGTTATGTGAAAAAATAATATGGGCTGTATTATCACCTACAATATTTCAATTTATAAAACAATATTGGAAAGATATTGATATAAAGAATGTAAAAAGGATTTCTAAAAACAATTATAAGGATATGATCAAACGTACACCGGATATAGGTAGCCTTAGAAAAAATCCTCTGAGAGTGTGTCTTACAAGCGGGATTCTATGGTTGTCCATATATGGAGCAATGGAAGGCAAGATGAGCCAAGAGGACTTTGGAAAAATGGTAAGTGCCACATTAAACGCTCCTTTGTTAAAGAAAAATTTTGAAAAACAAAATGCATTTGATATTAAAGCCCAAAAGAAAAGAGCGGAAAGACACAGAATTGCAAATTTAGCATCTGACAGCGAATTTAATTGGAATGCAGAATTGATTTCAGGCAGAGATGAAGATGAATATACAATAATATTTCATCAATGCGGGCTTTGTGCATTGGGCAGACAGGAACATCATGAAGAATTGGTACCATATATGTGTAAGATGGATTTTGCATTGACAGAATTAAAGGGCGGTGTATTGAAAAGAATGGGGACTATAGCTTCAGGTGCTGATTGTTGTGATTTTTATATATGCAAAAAGGGTTCAAAGTGGGATAAATAAAAATTTTTTATAATTCAAAAAAACAAGTTAAGAAGCAGTAAATCAAAAAAGGTTTGCTGTTTTTTGTTGTTTAAAAACGGAAAGAAGATCAAATGGAAAATTATATTACAGACAGAAAACAAAGAATAAAAAATAAACGATAGGAATACTTGATAAGACAGGATATAAGGTAAATTTGATTTTCAAAGAAAATAGAACAAAATGCTACAAAGATAAGGTGTTGAAATGATTATAGAGAGATATAAAAAATGAGGAAGAAAACATTACAAAGAAATTCGCTGAATGACTTTGATAAATCTTTCCAAATAGCTGTAAAATGGTATAATTTTAATAAATGTTTAAGGAGAAAAATTGGGATCAATATGGAAAACAATCTAAATTATATACTATTAAAAAATGAACAACTGAATACCTTGTTTATGCATGAATACGACACTTATTTTTATCAGCAAGTGCAAGAGGCTCGATTTTCAGATAATTATGAAATTTATTCTATAGCATATAAAGCATTTGTACAGAATGGCCGTGGAGGTGAATATGTTTTTTCTGAGGATGGAATCATAGGCTTTATCAGCAGTGAAGGTAATGTTGGCAGAGCGGCGGAAAGCTTGGATGATTAAGGAGAAGTATAGATGGGAAGATTTTGTTTAATCGGATTGATTGGATTTCTTGCAATAGCCTATGTCGGTATCGGGCTTGGAATATATCATTATATGAAGCGTATCACTGTTAATGGGAAGCCATTGATAGAACAGCCTGTAAATGAACAGGAAAGAACGGACAAGCTGGGAATTGGGGAGTTTTTAGTATATTTTTCTATGATTATTATTGCAGGTATTTGTGCAATGCAAATTATGCAAAATGGAGGAGTCGGTTCAGCAATTTTGGCAAGATTAATCATACTTCCTCCAATCATGGCGTTTTTTAATGCAAGAAAGCGTACCGGTAAAGCTTTGCTTGCACTCGTCGTATCTTTTATGCTTGCGTTATTTTTGATGATGACATATTTTATTATCGGTGTGCCTCAAAAAGCACCTATTCTGACTGTTAATAACTCAACAATTATAATAACACAAACAACCGCTGCCGAAATTATGAGTGATGGTTTTGACATTTATATCAAGAAGGATTCTAATTCCGGTGTAAAATATAATGAATTTCTTTCTTCAGGCACATTTAAGAAATATTCGGTTAATCGAAGCGTGTTTGTCGAAAAAGGGTTCAACGAAAACAATGATGCAGTGCCCGAAGCGCCTTATATTCTTGTCAAAGAGGATGTTGTTATTGGAAGTATCGGATTATATGGTAGCAAAACAAAGGATACTGTTTTAGAGGACTGCAAAATCATTCATTTCAAGCTCGATGAAGATTGTATTGCCGCTGCAAAAGCAAATTCAATCTCATATGCGTTCAATGGCATTGATCTACTTGCTCCGTTGAGGGAAGAAGAGTTGAGAGGGAAATTCGGTGAAAAATTATGGTATACACCCATCAATGCAAAAGAGATTACGCAACGGTGGTATGGAATAAAATGGACAAATCATAGTGAACACTTATTTTGGAATGAGTATTACTCGTATATTCGTTTTGATGAGCAAAATAATATGACATCTTTTGAACTTATGAGTAGAATAGCAGGAGAGTAATCAGAGTAAATCTCTTGAAAATGTGTACCAAAACCGAAAAAGTAGGGTGGATATGGTAACATGTTGTTAAATAAACGATATGTTGTTATTACTTAGGGCAAGGAAGTTATGAAATACATCAATCTCAAATGATTTGTATTTTTACAAGCATTGTAGTTGTGGTTCTATTGAATAGATGTACTCGCTCGGCATAAGATGAATAAAAAATCATCGATAGGTTATTATACCTTTAAAAAAATATCTATACTATACAAGAAAAAACATAAATATCACTGGATTATAACGCTGAATGAATATCCGGATATTTATTTTCACGATAATGTGTTTCATGATTTTTTGACAATGGGATCTTCAAGGATACAAACAGATTTTGATAAGGTTTTTTGTGAAAATGCACTTGAAGATTTCAAACGAACTCACGAATTCGGCTTGGATTATCTTTCCTTCCTGAGTCCTATTTATTTTATATATGGAATGGAATAGAATTTGATATCCAAGCGTTTTGTGATGCTCTGAAAAAATATCCGGGAGTAGGAATCCGAAGAAAGGATAAAGAGGAACTCTCCTATAATTTATATTGGGAATGAATCCGAGAATCTTAAGGTTGAAAGTAGATTGTATAGAAACAGATGTGCTTTCCCAATAAGATATTTTCATTCAAGAAACAGATTTTATGATTATACGGAATATATTGTGGCTCAGAAGTTGGTTTCCAAAAAATATTGCAATTCCGATTTTTATTTAATTTTTTGGATCGGTTCAATTCGTGTGAGCTCTGATCGCTGAGGATTTTTTTGTTTTACAAGAATTTATCCCGAAGGTTTTTCCAATACCAATCTTTTTGAAAAACAAGACGGTGAATTTTTTTATTGGAGATAAAAAAATCAATATATTTTAAGTCTTTTTGTTTCTTTTCAGCACCGTCCACAACCAAAATGGAATGATTTGCATATCTTGGTTCAGGCATTAATCGGACTTTTGAATTTTGAGGAATGATCAAAGGATTTCTTAAGGAGTGATACGTATTGGAGTGAATAGGTGCTAAGGGTGTTAATTGTAAAATTTCAAGGGAGGGATAAAGGATAGCACCTCCTATTGATGCGTTATGTCCGGTACTTCCTGCAGGCGAGGATAATACCATTCCATCACCTCCGAAATTTTCAATAAAAACGCCATCAATATAGACATCAAATTGAATCATATGAGACCACATTCCTTTGAGTAGAAATTCATTGAGAGCATATAATGTGTAAGTATTTCTTTGGGTAATAATTGTAGCTTCTATTAAAGGAATGTCTTCAATACAGTAGTCTCGGTTTTGATATGCGTCCAAGAATGAGTCCAGAGAATCGGAATTGATTTCTTGAAAAAATCCTAAATGGCCGGTATTGATTCCTATAAAAGGAATTTGACTAAATTTGGAGAAGTGGACAGCCTTAATAAAAGAACCATCTCCTCCGATACAAATATTCAGTTCACTATTAGGATGAAAAGAAAACAGAACGGAATATCCTCTTTGATGCAGTTTATCCGCCAATGTATTTTTAATTTTTTGTGAATATTGATTTCGATTAGAGAAAACAGAGATTTGTTTCATTTAGAGCTCCTTAGTTATGATATAATAAATTTGATTACATTATACAAGATATGAGAGGGTTTGATAAGTATGGAACGTTTTTTCGCTCATACAGACACTTTAATCTGGGAAGTGGACAAGGCGATTGATTTGGAAAATTTTTTGAAAGAGAAATATTTTTCCAGGAATTTAACAATTGATGCATATCGTCACGGGTTATTATCGGTAAAGAATCAAAAAGTAAAAAAAAATATAAAATTATTTAAAGGCGATAAAGTTATATATCAAATTCCTAAAGAAAAGAACTCGTATACATTTGACAGAACGCCATTAAATATCGTTGATGAAGATGAATATTTTTTAATTATAAATAAGCCTGCATATTTAACGATGACAGAAGCTGAATATGAAAAGAGTTGCTTGGCAAATCAAATTGCCTATGATTTTTATCAAAAAGGGATTTCTGCTAAAATTCGATTCATCAATCGATTAGATCGAGACACTTCGGGAATTGTAGTTGTCGCTAAAAATGCCTATGCTCAAGCTTATGTAATGAAACAAATGGAACTGGATGCTGTAGAGAAAAAATATATTTCAATTGTGGAAGGGAATATCCCGGAAAATGGTGTAATTGAAATTCCTTTAGAGCGTATAAAAGGTGAAGTGAAAAGTAAATTCTCAGACAATGGGAAGATTGCGAGAACGGAATATAAAAGAATTTCCTATTATGATGGATTAAGTTTGGTGGAATTGTCACTTTTAACAGGACGCACACATCAATTACGAATTCACCTTGCTTCAATAGGACATTGTATTGTTGGAGATAAATTATATGGAAGTACAATTGATTTTCCAAGACAGGCATTGCATGCAATCTCTTATTCGTTCGTGCATCCAAAGGGACTAAAAAGAAGCTATAAAGCCGCAATTCCTGACGATATAAAAAAATTATTGAATGAAAAACATTTGTTGTTAGAAGAAGAAAGAAACGTTTGCTTTTTATAAATAAGTGTGCTATTATAAATGCAGTTCTTAGAGATACAGTTAACCTTTTATATTAAACCTACGCTAATCATAAGGGACTGTGGAGTTCATTATTGGCTGACAAGCCTCCAAAGAGTGGACGTCAAAAAATGATGACAGCAAACCCACCTTCACAAACAGAAGGTCTTTAATCTTGAGGTTAACTGCTCAAGAACTAGAACAAGCCTCAGGCTTGTTTTTTTATGGTGTGAATTTCAAATCAAGTGCAACTCAATTGGGCAGATAAACCTTCTAAGGCGTTTTCGTTCTAAGCATCTACGAGGTCTAAGATTAATTTCCTATATTTCTACTTCCATGTATTCCTCTGATTTGTGATGTGAGTAAAAAGATAGTGTAGGAAAGATTAGCCCAACGGTAGAGCCAAACGTTTTCTTTTTATAAATTTATACGTGTTTTTATACCCTAATTCCTTTAACAACTTAATGGCATCTTTAATACCGGCTCCAATATCATCTTTACGATGAGCATCAGAACCCAATGTAATATATTTTCCTCCAAGATCACGGTATCTTAGTAAAATTTCTATTTTTGGATGAAAATAAAATAAACCTGAACGAGTTCCGGCGGTATTTAACTCCAAGGCTTTATCTTTTTCGATGAGTAATTCTAAGACTTTATTAACTTCTTTTTCATAGACATTGAATTTTGGAATTAGCTCTTTATTTTGAAAATATCGGTCAATATAGTCAATATGTCCAAGAGCGTCAAAATTGTTATATTCTATCAGGCATTTATACATTTCTGAATAATAATGTTTTATAGCGATTTCGGGCAGCTCGTTATAGCACCAATCCGATGCAATATCTTTGCCCTTTAAGGAATGCATAGAAAGAATGATATAATCAAATTCTTCTTGGCTAAGAAAGTCGTCATAACGCGAAGATAACCCGGGATACATGCCAAGTTCAGCGCCGGACAGTACTTCTATTTTTGAGCGAAAAGTATATTTAACCTGGTATAAAGATTGAAAATAAAGAGATTTCATAAAGGAATATTCATGAAGAGTATTTGGTGGGAATAAATCTATATGATCTGTAAAGCAGATTGTTTTTATATTTTTTTCTATTGCCGATTGGACTGAACTTTTCATAGTTTCCTTAGAGTCGATCGAAAATTCACTATGACAATGTAAATCAAACATTTATTTCACCTCAGAACTTATTGTATCATAAGAAGAGGTATATTTGTCATAACAGATGAGATGTTATATCATATAAGAAATGGGTAAATATAAGCCATAATCAAATAAAGGAGAGATGATACATGGGACTTAGAGACATGATTTATGAGGCAAGACGTGCAAAAGTAAGAGAAGAAAGAAAGAAACAAGCTTTGGCTACTGCAGCAGGAACATTAGCTGGTGTTTTGGTTGGAATTTTATTTGCTCCACAATCCGGTAAAGAAACTCGTGAACAAATAGCGTTAACTGCAAAAGATACTTCAGAAAAAGTGATGGAAAAGTCAAAAGAGGCAGGTAAATATGTAAAAGAAAAAGCAAGTGATGCTTATGAGATTATTATGGACAAACAAGAAGAGTTTAGAAATAGTATTAAGGAAAAATATCAAGATTTGGTAGATCATGGCATGACTGAATTATCACCGGTATTAAACGATATTGAAGAGGGGATTGACAAAATAGAATCAAAAATTGAAGAATTAGATGATGTTGAGAAGGAATAATAAGGCGGTGGGCGAGTTATGGATGCTACAATTACGGTGGGAAGTTTATTGCAAATTATATTGATGATAGCAGCCATTGTTGCTTTGATTGCATTATCAATTGTATTTATTAACTTAGCAAAAGCATTGAGGAAAGTAAATGGAGTTTTAGAAGTCAACGCAACAAACACAAATGATATTATTGAAAATGTTACAAAAATATCAAAGCATGTCGAGGTGATTTCTGAAGAAGCAGAAGGCTTAATTCACGAAGCAGGTCCTAATGTGGCAGAAATTATCGAAAAAGCGAAAACTATTGCGGATAGTGCGGAAACAACGACACATAATGTATCCGATACAATAGGCTTTATTACAGACAGTGTGTCCGATACAGCGTTAAGCTTTAAACATGGAATCAGTAATGCGCAAGATTATCTGTATTATATTACGGAAATTGTGGATATCATCAAAGGTATTATCAAAAAATAAGGATAACCAAAAAGTTCTCAAGCATCCTGAGAACTTTTTTCTATTCAGGGCAAACGTTTTATGATACAATACTTACAAAAGATTATAAAATAGTTTGTCAATAGATGATTGTATGGGAGGGGATAGAATGTCGAGAACAATAAAAGATGTGGCGAAATTGGCAGGGGTATCCATTTCAACTGTATCCAGGGTAATGAACGAATCAAAACCTGTAAGTCCTGAATCTAGAGAGAAAGTATTAGATGCTATTGAAAAACTTGATTTTAAACCGAACGAATTAGCACGAAGTCTTGTAAAAAGGGAATCACGCATTATCGGTGTTGTTGTTAAAGATATCAGCATTCCATATATGGCTCAAATTATTCAGGGGATTGAAGAAACCGGCAAATTATATCAATATGATATTCTACTTTCAAATACTTATGGGGAAAAAGAAGATGAGTTGGACACCATTGATTTATTTTATCGAAAAAGAGTAGACGGTCTTGTGGTTGTTAGTGAAGATATGGATCAAGAAGTAGTTGCTAAAATAAAAGATTTTCGAATTCCTTATATTCATATTGATCGATATTTTGATCCAAGAAAGATTGATACCGTCAGCGTAGAGTACGAAAAAGGCGGATATGATATGACCAAATATTTGTTGAACTTAGGTCATCATCACATTCTATATATTCGAAATCATGGTAGTAGTGCTGCTGAAATGATGAAATTTAGCGGATATAAAAGTGCTTTGACTGAAAATTCTGAATTACCTTATGTGTTGGATGTTGAAAAAGATTCCCTTGAGGAAGGATATCGTATAGGCAAAGAGGTTATGGAAGAAATAAAAAGACATCAAATTACAGCAATATTTTGTTGCAGAGATGCATTAGCTATCGGACTATGCAATTATTTTTATGACAATTCCATTTCGATCCCGAAAGAAATCAGTATTTCCGGATATGGAGGAGATCCTTTAACATCTATATACAGACCGACAGTAACTACTGTATTGGAACCTTATTATGATATGGGTGCAATAGCAATTCGAAAATTGGTTAAAAATTTGCAGCAAGAAGAAAAGAATAAAAAAGAACCTTCGAAAGAGACAAATTATTTAAACGCGGAGGTTCTAAAAGGGGAGTCGACTGCTGAAATTTAAGTTTTATAAGGAAAATAACGTTCCTGGAAATAGGGATGTTATTTTTATGTAGAGATTTAAAAGTTGAAAACTTGGCATGATGCTGTTAAAATGGGGAAGGAAATGGAGAGTGAATGTATGATAAAATCCTTTGATTTCAGGAGATTTTTACAAATAAATATTGGAGTTATAATCATGACAGTGGGCTTATATTTTTTTTTGATTGGAAATCATTTAGTGGTGGGTGGAATTTCCGGTTTAGCTGTGATTCTCCAACATTTTTATCCAAATTTTCCGATTAGTGCTTTGATGATGGTTATGAATATTATTTTATTTATTATCGCATTTTTATGTATTGGAAAAGATTTTGGAGGTTATACTTTATTTACCAGTTTTGCAACATCAGGATATTTGTGGATTTTAGAGACATTATTTCCAGGCGCTCAAATGATCACATCCAACACACTACTCAATTTAATTTTTGGAGGTGGAATTGCAGGGGTTGGGATGGGAATTATTTTTTATTGCAATGCTTCGACCGGGGGAACTGATATTATTGGCAAGATAATAAATATGATTACCAAGGTAGACATAGGTAAATGTATACTAATTGCAGATCTTATGATTATCATAGCGGCTGCAGCGGTTTTCGGAATCGAATTGGGAATGTACGCTCTACTTGGGGCTTTTTTACAAGCGGCATTTATAGACTATACCATTGCAGGTTTTCATCGTCGTGTAGAAATGAAAATACATTCCAAAAATTATGAGAAAATTAACGATTTTATTCATAATGAGTTAAAAAGAGGAACAACTCTGTATGAAACCGTTGGCGGTTTTTCAAAAAATAAAAGTTATGTTTTGCAGACGATATTATCTAAAAGAGAGTATATTCGAGTAAAAACTTTTGTTGAAGGTGTAGATTCACAAGCTTTTATTACGGCTCACTATATCAGTGAAGCAATGGGAGAGGGATTTACATATGATTCTTTTGGACATTTTAGATTGCCAAAAAAAAAATAAGGAAAGTTGAGGTAGTATTATGTATCGGTTAGGGGAAGTACAGGAATTGGAAATAAAAAGACTTCGAAGTGTGGGGGCATTTTTAGAAGAAGATTTATTATTACCAAAAAAAGAAATTTCAGAAACGGATGAAGTTGGTGATAAAGTTCAAGTATTTGTTTATAAGGATAATGAAAATAGACCTATTGCGACAAAAAAAATTCCACTTATTGAACTTGGAAAGTTAGGGCGTCTTTGGGTAATTGATACTACTAGGATAGGCGCATTTTTGGATTGGGGATTAGATAAGGATTTATTATTACCTTTTCACGAGCAAACTTCAAAACCTGAAAAAGGTCAAGAATTGTTGGTTGCTTTATATTTGGATAAGTCTGAACGCTTTTGTGCAACAATGAAAATCAAAGATTATTTAGAAACAGATTCTCCTTACCAAGAAAATGATTGGGTAAAAGGAACTCTTTATTCAAAAAGTGTTGAGTATGGTGCTTTTGTAGCTGTAGACAATCGTTATGAAGCGCGTATTGATCCGAAAAATCTTTTTGGAGCTCATTATATTGGTGAGATTATTGAAGCGAGGGTTAGCAGAGTTCAAGAAAACGGAAGACTGGACTTAGTTTTACAAGATAGAAATTATCTTATGATTGACACTCATGCTCAATTGATTTTAAATATTTTAAGAACTGAAGGGGAATTAAAACTTAACGACAAATCAGATCCGGAAGAGATTAAAGATAAATTATCTGTCAGTAAAGGAGACTTTAAAAGAGCTGTTGGTCGTTTATTGAAGCAAAACAGGATAATCTTTACGGAGCATGGAATTCGTGAGAAAAAATGATGAATAGGAGATTAAAATGAACAAAGAGAAAATTAAGGGCATTACAGTAATGGCTATGTTAACGGCTCTTATAGCTGTGGCAACATTGATTATTCAGATACCCACACCGGGAACCAACGGATATGTCCATCCAGGAGATTCTTTAATTTTCTTTTCCGCAATTTTTTTTGGGAGAAAGTACGGATTTGTAGCCGGTGGAGTAGGAAGCGCTTTAGCTGATTTAATATCCGGATATGCATTTTGGGCTCCTTGGACTTTTATTATTAAATCAATCATGGGATTGATTGTTGGAGTTCTTGCGTATTATGAACAAGGGAAACTTTTTAATGTTCGTAATATTCTCGCTATGGTAGCTGGAACTATTATTTTAGTATTCGGATATTTTCTTGTTTCCAGTCAAATGCAAGGGGGAGTAGCTGCAGCAATTACCGGAATCCCTGGAAATATTATACAAGGTATTGTAGGAATGATATTATTTTATTTAATTGGGTATCCTTTAGACAAAGTAAATATTAAAAATAAGATTTTATGAAGGAGAAAATTATGAGCGAAAAAAATTTGCACAATGATGAATGTGGTTGTGGATGCAATCACGATCTTGATGAAGAATTTTATGAAGATGAATTAGAAATTATGACTCTGGAAACGGAGGAAGGAGAAAGGGAAGTCGGTATTATCGGAGTATTTGGGATTGAGGAACAAGAATACATTGCATTACTAAGTCTTGAGACCGAAGAAGTAATGGTATATCGCTATTACGAAAAAGAAGATGGAGAATTTGAACTTGGAAGTATCGAATCTGATGAAGAGTACGAAATGGTAGAAGAAGTTTTTAACACACTATATGTAGAGGAGGATGAATCTGAAGAATAAAAATAAATCTTGAAACTAGTAAAAAATTAAAAAAGACATCTTGGGATGAGTGCCGAGGTGTCTTTTATGTTATACTGAATAATGAAACGAGGTGCTAATAAAATGGTATCGGCAATTTGTTTAGATTTAGATGGTACTTTGCTTAATGATGATAAAATAATTAACGAAAAAACCATTGAGACATTAAAGCGAACCTATTTAAGGGGAGTCAAGATTATCATTGCAACAGGTAGACAATATTCAGTTGCTAAAGAGATGCTCAGCTGTCTTGAATTTCCTCTATTTATCATCTATTCAAATGGAGCGGGAGTTCGCTTATCTACATCGGATGAACATTTTTTTTATCATTATCTTCAAGCTCCGCTTTATGCAGATGTTATGCAACTTGCTAAAGATTTACCATTGGGGATAATGATTAATGTGGATTGTTTTAAAACGGGACCGGATATGTTTTGGTTTGCAGGGAAGCATGATAAGTATATTAAAGCTTATGCAAGGAATAATTCTATAAGAGCAAAATTATTAAGTGATTTGTCCATTTTACCGGATAAAGCCTTATCCCTTGTATTTATTGGCCTTATATCCGACTTATTATTGTTGGAAGATAAAGTTCAAAGGAATAATTTGGAGTGTAATTTTCATACAATGAAAAATTCTGGTACAATGTCATTATTTGAAATTATGCATTTTAGTGGAGAAAAGGGTTGTGCATTAAGAAGACTTGCAAAGTATTTGAGGCTTGATATTAGAAATATCGTATCCTTTGGCGATGATACCAACGATATTGGAATGTTAAACGATTCCGGGCTTTCTTTTGCGATGAAAAACGGAATTGAAGAAGTCAAAATCATATCCAACAAAATTACAGATAAGGATAATAATCACGATGGAGTTGCCGTTGAATTAAACAAATTATTATCATTGGGAATGGAGTTTTAATATGGAAACTTATCGAAAATATAGTGATTATTTAATCAAACGATTTGGAGAAAAAGTGTATAAATTACCTGTAAAATTACCGATTACCTGCCCCAACAGATCTGGAGTAATTGGAAATGGAGGATGTACTTTTTGCGGGGATGAGGGCGGGTCATTTGAAAATTTAGAGCCTTCAAAATCAATTCAGGAACAAATCATTGAGAATAAAAATTATATTTCACCTCGCTATGGTGTAAATAAATTTATAGTGTATTATCAAAATTTTACGAATACATTTGTACCTTTTGAATTTTTTAAAAATATGTTGAAAGAAACTCTCAAGGAAGATATTGTAGGGGTAAATATTTCAACGAGACCAGATTGTGTTACAGACGAACAATTAGATTATCTTTTATGGTTTCAACAAGAAACAGGATTAGAAATTACCTTAGAACTGGGACTTCAAACGGTAAATCCTCAAAGTTTGAAAAAAATTTGTAGAGGGCACGGTGTAGCAGAGTATGTAGATTGTGTTTTGCGAGCGCGTCGTAGGAATCTTCGTGTGTCCACTCATTTGATTTTAAATTTACCTTGGGATACCGATGAAGACGCAGTGGAAGCTGCAAAATTAATTAGTTCTTTAAAAACACAAGAAGTAAAAATCCATAGTCTATATGTGTTAAAAAATACAGTGTTAGGAGAGCAATTTCAGAGGGGAGAATTTGAAATGATTTCGGAAGATGAGTTTGAAGAAAGGGTAATTTTGTTTTTACAATATTTAGATCCCAAAATTGTGATTGGAAGACTTTTAGGGAGAGCACCTAAAGAAAATACTATTTTTTGTAATTGGGGGAGAAGTTGGTGGAGTATTCGAGATTCTATTGAGGAAAAAATGAAGGATAGAAACATACAGCAAGGAGATTTTTCTTTTCTAAGGAAACCGATTGTATTTTTGGATAAAGTAAAGTAAAATAGATATAAGCTAATAAGATGTAATTAAGGGAGGACAATAAATATGATTAAATTTATTCTTGGAAAATCTGGAAGCGGAAAAACTAAATGGTTGATTGATCAAGCAAATAATGATAAGAAAACAGGTCATGGCAATATCGTTTTTATTGATGTAGAAGATTCTCATATTTTTAGTTTGGATCATCAAATTCGTTTGATTAATGCAACAGATTTTAACATTAATAATATGGATCGTTTATTTGGCTTTTTAGGTGGTATTATCTCCAAGGATTATGATATTGAAAAGATTTACGTCGATGCGATTTACGAAGTAATCCCCTATGATGAAGTAAGTTATACAGAACTTTATAAAGTCTTGGATTTTATTTCAAGTGAATTTCAAGTTGACTTTTTCTTTGGTCTAGACAAAAAAGAAGAAGAATTGCCTGAGATTTTAAGACAACATGTTGAAATATTGCAAGCGTAAATTGTAAACAAAGGGGGCTGAAGGCTCCCTTTTTAGATGGGAATGAATATGGTACAACAGGAAGCATTGCTCAATTTTATGGAAAAACGTAAAGAACTGATTCTTCGTTTGGAAAGTAAAAGACTGAATAAAGAAAGTTTTTTGGATGAGAATTATTTTTTGATTCGACGATTAGGGTTAAAACCATACATGCAGCTTAAAACTAGAGAGGAATGTTTATTAAATTATCAATATTATAATTGTTTAGCAAAAGAAAATTTAAGATTTTCTTTTGCCTCCGAGAACTCTAAAAAAAGAAAATTATATGACAATAAGGCTCAAAATTATTATAATGAAAAAGATAAAGCGACAAAAAGAATGGTTGAATTAACGGATGGTTCTGACATGGAAGCATATTATATTGTTACCTCTTCTCGTCGGCTGGATAATGTTTTGTTTGAAATCTATATTCGAAGCATTCCTTTTGTTATTTTACATTCTATGAATAACGAAATAAAAGCGATATTAAGTTACAAAAATGCCTTTACGCAAGAAAAAAAGAAAAGTAGAATTCATAACTATGTGAATTGTTTATATTGATTGATTGTGTGTTATGATACAATTATCGAGAAAATAGCAACAATAATTTTAGAAGCTGCTGATTAAAAAGTATTCGTGTATGGAAAGGAATTTTTTAAAAACTAGAAATGAACTACAAAATATCTTTTCTTCAAATATTTGTTCTGGAACTTTATTAGGGATAAATTCAGAAAAAAGAAATTCTAGTTACATCAAAAAAGAAAAAGAGAGAATACATTTTTGTCAAAAAATAAAAAAACAAGCGGATATCTTAATATGGAAAAAAATTAAAATCTTTAGGAGCATACAAATGGAAAAAACTCGTAGAAAGAAAATTAAATTTCAAAAAGTATTTATTGTATTTTTATTAGTCTTTATAATTTTTGCTTTTTTTAATAATTTATACCGCTCTCAATTTCAAGGAAAATACAAAATTTTAGATCAAACTATACTTTTTGAAAAATCAATACCTTGTAGTGGATTTTTAATTTTCGATGAAGAAATATTTAATTTGCCTGAAGAAACGGTTAATAATTTGGAAGAGGTGTCAGGAAGAAATAATAAAGGATATAAAGTTGGCACGATTTTAATTGGCGATATAAATAAACAATTGACAATGCAAAAAAAATTTTGGCAGGAAGAAAAAGAATTTATTTTTAATAAATTGATTGAATCTTCGATTCAAAATCTTCAAACAGAGAACTTAATTGATGAATTTCAAAGGTTAAATTTTAATTCAAATCGTTTTTTACCATATAGAGAATTCGTTATGGAGAACGCCCAATTAAAGGAACAATATACAAAGGATAATTTAGAATATTATGAATCGGAAATTACGGAGAAAATAAAAAAAATAGATAATTGGGCTGAAGACAATGTAAAAATTCTCGAGACCTATCAATCTGGCGGAGAATATCAGGTGATCATGGATACTGCCGGTATACTGATTCCATATCTTGATGGATACGAAGGAATATTTAATACCAAAAATATGCTAAATTATTCCTATGATGATTTAAAAACTTTTTATTTCGATACTTCATTAAATCAATTTCGTCAAGGATATAAAATTGTAAATAATTTAAAATACTATATGAATTTAACGGTTGACGATGTGAAGTTATTTTCCGAAAATGAGATTGGGAAAAAGATTACCGTAGAAATTGAAGATTTGGAAGTCATTGGGAAAATAGAATTGATTAAAAAAACAAAAAATGGAACTTTTTTAAACATTTCTTTTCAAGAAGACTTTGACTCATTAGGAAAACAGCGTTGGATTAATGGAAAAATTATCTTGGAGAAAAAAGAAGCTTTTTCTTTACCGGAGAGCGTATTGATTCATAAAGATAATCAGACGGGTGTCATGATTTCAAATGACGCATCTATTGCGGAATTTGTTCCGGTGGAAGTTTTGGACAAAAAAGACTCAAAAATTATACTTTTTGCAGGGAAACGTGGTATAATAACCATCAAGGGAAAAGATGTACCAAGTCTTTCTTTATATCAGAGAGTTTTATTAAACCCAGAAAGAGTAACAGAAGGAGAATTCTTGGATTAAAGGAGTGGGATAATTGGGAATTCGTGAAAATTTTTTAGAAGTAAAGAAATCGATTGAAGAGGTTCTTACAAAGCAAGGGCGCTCAAAAGATGATGTCACCTTGGTTGCGGTAACAAAATTGCATGAAATTGATGAAATTATGGAAGTAATTGATGCAGGTGCAACGGATATAGGAGAGAACAAAGTGCAAGAATTGATCAAAAAATTGGAATATTTACCAAATTCAATTCAAAAGCATTTTCAAGGGACTTTACAGACTAATAAGGTTAAGGATATTATTGGTAAAGTTTCTTTGATTCATTCCATGGATAGAATTTCTTTATTAAAGGAATTAGAAAAACGAGGTAAAAAGGAAAATATTGTAAGTAATGTTTTGATTCAAATGAATATTTCCGGAGAAGAAACTAAACATGGATGGGATGAAGAGGAGTTAGAAAAGACTTTGGATATAGTTGAACAATGTAATTATGTAAAGGTACTTGGGTTAATGACTATGGCACCTCATGCGGATAATCCAGATGATATTCGTTGGGTTTTTCGCAATATGAAGTTTTTATTCGATCAGTTAAAAGATCGGTCTTTTAAGAATGTTGAAATGAAATATTTGTCCATGGGAATGTCCAATGACTATTTGGTTGCCGTGGAAGAAGGTTCCAATATGGTAAGAGTTGGGACCAAAATCTTTGGGCAGAGAGATTATTCCAAGAAATAAGGGGGATTTAAGAATGGCATTTTTTGATAAATTAAAAACAGCGATTGGTTTGGAAGAAGATTATGAAGATGAATGGGATGACGAGGAATATGAAGATGAAAAAGAAATATACGAAGAGGAGTCTGTGGTGCCTGTAGAAGAAAACTATGCTTCTACTCGTAGGAGGGACTTAGGAAGCATGATGAACTTACAACAAGGAGCGTATGGAAAAGTGCAAATTGCAATTCACGAACCTATGGCTTATGAAGATGGTCCTAAAGTATTAAATGATGTTAAGGCAAAAAAAATTGTTTTATTAAACTTTGAAATGTTAGAAACGGAGAAGAAAAAACAAGTTTTTGAATTTGTTAATGGAGGAATTTATTCTTTGGAGGCTCAAATTCAAAAAGTGACGAAAGATCTTTTTGTAATTGCGCCAAAAGGAATTTTTATCGAAGGAAAAACATCAATGGATAGATTTGCAGAACCCAGTACATTTAATTTTTCACAACAATAAAGTTTGCTGAAGGAGGGACTTATTGGATGCTCTCCTTTCTTTTTTATGTTTTTCAAATGATGCAAAAAGGAGAAGAAATGTTTCGATTTGATAATACATGGGATGAAATCTTATTACCGGAATGGAATAAAGAATATTATATTCAATTACGAAAATTTTTAATTGATGAATATAAACATTATAAAATTTATCCAGATATGAATTGTATTTTTAATGCTTTAAAATCTGTTTCGCCCGAAAAAGTTAAAGTTGTTATTCTTGGACAGGATCCATACCATAATCCGGGACAAGCTCATGGCTATTCTTTTTCGGTGCAATATGGCATTAATCCTCCACCTTCGTTGCAAAATATTTACCAAGAATTAAAAGATGATATTGGATTTAAAATTCCAAATCATGGAAATTTAACAAAATGGGCAAATCAAGGCGTATTATTGCTTAATGCAGTGTTGACTGTGCGAGCATATCAAGCAAACTCTCATCGGGGTAAGGGATGGGAATTGTTTACGGATAAAATCATAGAAAGTTTGAATAAGCAAAAACAGCCAATCGCTTTTTTGTTGTGGGGAAGGAATGCAATTGAAAAGGAAAAATTGATAACTAATAAAGGGTTTTTAATCTTAAAAGCTCCACATCCGTCACCTTTATCAGCTTATAGAGGATTTTTTGGTTGTAGACATTTTTCAAAAGCGAATCAATATTTGAGAGAAAATGGAGTAGAAGAAATTGATTGGCAATTAGAGATGAATTTATGATTATACAAATAAAAGAATATGCAACAAGAATTGATGTCTATTTAACAAAAATTTTGGGAGAAAAATCTCGTAGTTCTATCGTTCAAAGTATTGAAGAAGGAAAAATTTTGATCAATGGGAAAAGGGTTAAAAAAAATTATAAAATACATTTTGGAGATATCTTAGAAATCATTGAAGAAAGAGAAAATATCCTTGACTTAAAAGAAAAAATGAAAGATATGTTTTTAGAAATTGTGTATGAAGATGAATTTCTTGCAATTGTTAACAAACCTCGAGGATTGCTAATGTATTCTGTTAAGCCAGTCAAAGAAGTAACATTGGCTCAATTGTTAAAATATAAATTTAAAAAGCTATCGAATTTCGCAGGAATACATAGAGAGGGAATAGTACATCGCCTGGATCGTAATACAACAGGTTTATTGATTATTGCTAAAGATAACGAGGTTCATAAGCTGTTAATGGATAAGATGTTCAATAAAGAAATCGAAAAATATTATCTAACCATTGTTCGAGGGGTTATGAAAAATTCTACAGGAGAAATAAAACTTCCCATTGCCAGAGATCAAAAAAAACGCTGGAGGATGTGTATTGCACAAGAAGGACGAGAGGCTTGGACAAAATATGAAACCATACAAAGAATGAGAGGAAGTTCCTTTTTAAAGGTTCAACTTTTGACTGGACGTACACATCAAATTCGAGTTCACATGGAAGCTGTAGGGCATCCAATTTTTGGAGATCCAGTTTATTTTGGAAACAAGTTCGATGAAAAGTGGAAGTTGCCAGGTCAAATGTTACATTGCAATCTGTTAAAGTTTACTCATCCAATAAGCCTAAGAAAAATTGTCGTGGAAAGAGAGCCGGATGAATTATTTAAAAATTTATTGGAAAGGCTGGAGCAACAGTGAAACAGGTATTAAACGAAAAGGAAATAACAAGAATTATACGAAGGATGACACATGAGATTATTGAAAAGAATGAACATATTAGTCAATTAGTGTTTGCAGGGGTACAAACTAGAGGGTTACCATTAGCAAAGAGAATTATTGAAAACATTTCTCAAATGGAAAACGTTCAAGTTGAACTGATTCCTTTAGATATTACCAATTATAGAGATGATAGGGATTTATCAAGAGAGAAAAATGATTTTTTAAAAAGATGTTTACAGTATAATGTAAAAGATAAGGCAGTTATTATTGTAGATGATGTAATGTATACAGGGCGAACTGCAAGAGCTGCAATGGAAGCAATTTTAACTTTAGGGCGCCCTTCCCGTATTCAACTGTGTGTATTAATCGATCGAGGTCATAGAGAATTACCGATTAAGGCAGATTATGTTGGAAAAAATATCCCAACATCTCGTAAGGAAAGAGTCAATGTGAAATTGCTTGAAGAAGACGGTGAAGACTTTGTAGGAATTGATATTTAAAAGGAGATCTCTTAATGGCTCTCCTTTTTTACTGGTTTATTTTCATGATTTTCAATAATGTTATGCAATAGATTTTCATTGATTCGAGTAAAAATGGTTTTTTGGTTATCGTAATAGACCATGCCCGGTTTGCTACTTTTTGGTTTTTTGACATTTTTTTTAAATGTATAATCAATAGAGAAAACATCTAAATCGTGATGACTATAATAGGCTGCCAGCATGGCAGCTTCTTCTATGCTTTTTTCAGTATAGGTTCTGTCTTGGGTTTTTAAGATGACATGCGGTCCAGGAAGATTTTTTATATGAAAAAACAGATCTCCTTTTTTGGCTATTTTCATGGTAATAAAATCATTTTGACGGTTATTTTTTCCAACGAGAATGTGGAGTCCTTCAGAGGAAGTGAATTCAAGAGGGCTGCTCATTTCTTTTTCATTGGATTTTTTTAATTTTCTTTTTTCTTTAATAATATTTTGTTCATAAAGTTCATTGAGAATTTCATCTAATTCTTTTTGAGTGTTGATTGATTTTATAGTGTATAGAACCTGTTTTAAATATTCTATATTTCTTTTTAACTCCGGGATTTTATCCGTTAGTAATTTTTCTGCGGTTTTCAGTTTTGCGTATTTTTTATAGTGATGTTGTGCATTAACCCAAGCACTGCGAGTAGGGTCAAGAGAAATCTTTAATAATTCGCTATTTGGGGAATAAAAATTGATGACTTCTATACATTCTTGACCTTTAGAAATAAGATGTTGATTAGCGGAGATTAAGTCTGCCAGAATTTTATGATGTTCTCGTTCTTTGGTTTCTGATAAATCTTTTTCATATACAGAAAGCTTATTATAATCTTTTTCCAAAAGCTTAAGGATATTTTTATTTAAAGCGATAATTTTGTCTTTTAATTGATCTTTAATCTGAGAGCGTGAGAAATAATTCTGCAACATAGTGGAGACATTAGAAAAAACTTTTTTATGTTCTCCAAAATAAGTTAAATTTAGCACATGAAAGTCTATGGGTACATTTTGAGGATTAAGAAAAATAGTAAATGTCCATTGAGAATATTTTATTTTTTCACAAATATTCAAAAAAACAGTTTGATAGTTTTCCTTTTCTTTTTCATTTAAATCAGATAACAGACGATTTTCATCTAAGTTGGCGCGATAAGCTATTTCCGAGGATATTAAGGGACTGAATCCGGAAAAGGTCATATAAATAAATTTTCTTAAGTTAAGATGTTGTGGGGCTGAGTTTAAAACGTCTAAAAAATTAAAATCTTGTAAAATATTAATTTTATTGTCTGGAATAAAAAAATATGGACTTCCGGGATAAACTTCTCGAACACGGGACATCAGTTTTGATACTCTTATCAAAGAAATTAAAACTACATTTTGTCCTTCATTTGTCAAAATAATATTGGAATGTTTTCCCATAATTTCTAAAATAAGACATTTATTTTTCCGATTTCCAAGTTCATTAATCGTTGAAACATGAAAGATTACAACGCGATCCATTTTGTTTTGAGTAATTTTTTCAATGGTTCCACCTTGAAGATGTTTACGCAAATACATACAAAAAGCATCCGGTTCATGCTCTTGAGTTGCTTTATAGTCTATTTCATACAAAGAGCCTCCTACTCCTGAAGCAGAGAGTAAAATATGATGCTGTTTTCCTTTATGATATAAGTGTAAATGAATTTCATCTTTTCTTGGATGAAGGATTTTTTGAATTTTTGCTCCTTGGAATTTTTTATTTAGTTGATTGACCATGGCATGCATGACAATTCCATCATAACTCATTTTGCACCTCCACATTTCTTTGGAAATAGTAACAAATATAAAAACAGAAATCAACTATTAAGAATTATTAACAAATAATTGATTGAATTGGATTTAAATTATAATATATTTTCATAAAGGAGGTAAGCTATTGTGCAAAGCATGACCGGTTATGGCAGAGGACGAAGAAGTGTGGACGGATTAATAGTGGATGTTGAAATGAAATCGGTAAATCACAAGTATTTTGATGTTAATATAAGACTTCCCAAGTATTTGAATTTTTTAGAACAAAATATAAAAAAAAGAATTCAAAGGAAATTAAGTAGGGGAAGAATTGATGTATTTATTAATGTTGATGCTTTTGGTTTAGAAGAAACGGAAGTTTATGCGGATTTAAAGCTAGGGAAAACAGTATATGATTCATTGTATGAAGCTTGGAAGACATTTGACCAAGTTGCTGATTTTAAAGATTCTTTTCAAGTGGCCGATTTAATGACAATTCCGAATTTTCTGAATTACACCATCAAAGAGCCGGATGAAAATGTTCTCCAAGAGACAACTTTATTGGCACTATCTGATGCACTGGAGTCGATTACAAAGATGCGTTGTAATGAGGGAGAAGCTCTATATTCAGATTTAAGTCATCAGTTAGAAAAATTGGAAGAAATAAATAAATGTATTGAGAAACGAGCACCAGTAGTTCTGGAAGAATATTCAAGGAAATTATTTAAAAAAGTGGAAGAATGGACGGGCACTTTAGAAACGGAATATAAAACCAGATTAGGAATGGAAATTGTATTGTATTCCGATAAATCGGATATCAATGAAGAAATTTCACGATTATTTAGTCATATCAATCAATTTAAAGAGACCATGGAATATGCCGGAGCGATAGGGAAACGGTTAGACTTTTTGTGTCAGGAAATGAACAGAGAGATGAATACTATGGGTTCTAAGTCGAATGATGTTAAGATTACCAATTATGTTATTTCCGGCAAGACAACGATTGAAAAGATTCGTGAACAAGTTCAGAATATTGAATAAAAGCGAGGAGTTTTGTGTATGAGACAGGGCAGATTATATGTTATTTCCGGACCCACTGCTGTTGGGAAAGGAACTTTATGTGAAGAAATATTAAAGGATAGTGATGATTTTGTTCTTTCGATTTCCGCAACGACAAGAAAAATCCGTAGCAATGAAAAAGAGGGTATTTCTTATTATTTCAAATCGAAAGAAGAATTTGAAGATATGATTACTCGTCAAATGTTCTTAGAATATGCAAAAGTTCATGATCAATATTATGGAACGCCGAAAAGTTTTGTGGAGAATATGAGGAAAGAAGGAAAAAATATTCTCTTGGAAATTGATACACAAGGTGGACTTCAGGTTAAAAAAAATGATTCGGAAGCGATATTGATTTTTATTGCTCCTCCAAATTTAGAGACTTTGGTAGAAAGGATTCATCGTCGAGGGACCGAAACAGAAGAAGAGGTGCAGAAACGCTTAAAAAATGCAGCTTTAGAGTTTTCGAATATGGATAAATATGATTATATGGTTATCAATGATGATTTAGCGACTGCAAAAAATGAATTAAAAAATATTTTTTGTGCAGAAAAGTTAAGAATCAAGAATAATATAGATTTAGTAGAAGAATTTTCAGAAAGGACAAAATATTATGATTAATCCATCTTTTATTGAATTAAGCAGGGTAAGTGATTCCAGATATGGAATTGTCAGCATTGCGGCCAAAAGAGCAAGAAGAATTGTGGCAGGGTCTAAGCCTTTGGTAGATACAAAGGCATTAAATCCTGTGAGTATTGCCATTGAAGAAATTATGGCCGGTAAAGTAGAATTCGATATAAATGAAGATAGAGAAAATTTCAGGTAGAGGGTAGATATGAAAAGATATGTGAATGTAGTTGTACTTACAAACACAGGAAACACAGACCAACTCTACACATATGCTTTAGACTCATCACGGAATAATCTTGAGGGGATTCGTGTTGAATTGCCATTTGGGAAGGGTAATCGAAAGCAAATTGGAATTGTGATTGAAGAAATATCAGAGATTCCAAATTATTCGGTAAAAAACATTGATAGAATATTAGATTCAACGGCACTGATCACACCGGAATTAATGACGATTGCAAAAAAAATTTCTAAAGATACTCTTTGCAATTATACACAGGCATTAAAAGCTGTGATTCCAGGCGGTATACAATTACAACCGAATTCAAAAAAGGTAATTCATGTTCAAACAGCAAATTATATTCGGAGGAATGATGGCTTTGATATTACGACTTTGTCTTCAAAAGCAAAAAAACAGCATTATGTTTTGAATTATTTAAAGAATCTTGACTGGATTTCGGAGAAGGAGTTATTGGCAGATACAGGAGTATCTAGATCTGTCATTCAGGAATTATGGAATAAAAATGCTATACAGAAAGACAATAAAAGAGTGTTTAGAAATGTTATTTTTCCTCAATTAAAATATAAAAAATTAAGGTTGAACGAAGAACAATATAATGCCTATCAATCCGTTGTAAACCATAAAGGAAAAGGAATTTTTTTATTAAAGGGTGTAACGGGGAGTGGAAAGACGGAAGTTTATTTACAATTAGTGGAAAATGCACTAAAAAATGGAAAGAGTGCAATTATATTAGTTCCGGAAATTGCACTTACCCCACAAACGATAGCCAGATTTAGTGGAAGATTTGGAGAACGGGTGGCAGTTTTACACAGTAAATTAACGTATTCTGAACGATATGATCAATGGCAGAAAATTTTAGATAAGGATGTAGATATTGTGGTTGGTGCCAGGTCGGCTATTTTTGCACCGTTAAAAAATTTAGGAATTATTATTATCGATGAAGAACATGAAGAAAGTTATAAGTCAGACCAAACACCCAAATATGACGCAAGGGAAATTGGGGAAATACGAGCAAATTATCATCAAATTCCATTAGTTTTAGGTTCTGCAACGCCTAGACTTGAAAGTTGTTTTCGTGTATATCAAAAAGATATTATTCTTTTAGAACTCAATAGGAGGGCATTAAATCAAAACATGCCTGATTTATCGATTGTGGATATGCGCACCGAATTAAAAGAAAAAAATAATTCCATTTTTAGTCGATTACTCTATTATGAAATGCAGAAAGCTTTAAGGCAAAAAAAACAAATTATTTTGTTTTTAAATAAAAGAGGACATTCTTCTTTTGTATTTTGCAGGAAATGTGGTTATTCAGAGAAATGTGATTCTTGTGAAGTATCTATGACTTATCATCAACATGCACACAGGTTGATTTGTCACTATTGTGGAAAAACAAAAATAATTCCAAAAAAATGTCCTGTATGTGGTTCATCGGCAATTCGACATTTTGGAATTGGAACGGAGCAAGTTGAGGAATATGTAAGAAAATATTTTAAGAATGCGAGAGTCGCTCGTATGGATTTCGATACAACTAGACAAAAGAACTCTTACGAAACCATTTACAAAAAAATGATTGATGGTGATATTGATATCCTTATTGGAACGCAAATGATCGCAAAAGGTTTGGATTTTAAAAATGTAACTTTGGTGGGAGTCCTGTCTGCAGATATTAGTCTTAATTTACCCAATTACAAAGCTTCGGAAAAAACCTTTCAATTAATTACTCAGGTAGCTGGACGAGCCGGAAGGGGAGAAGAACCTGGAAAAGTTATTGTTCAAACGTATAATCCGGAACATTATGCAATAGCTTTTTCAAAAAATTATGATTATCATTCATTTTATCAAGAGGAAATAAAGGTGAGGAAAATTTTTCAATATCCACCATATACCGAGTTGATTAGTGTGATATGTTCAGGAAGAGTTCGAGAAAAAGTTGGATGGACTATACATTATCTTTATTCAACGATAAAGGATTTGGTAAAAGAAAAAGAGGATAAAATTTGGATTATAGGACCTAATCCTTGTCAGATTCCAAAAATAAAAGATAATTACCGCTTTCAAATTTTAATAAAAACAAGCGGAGAAATAGAATTTATAAAGAGTGTTTTAAGACGGATATCTACAAATAATGAATTTAAGATGGATAAGAAAGAAGTGAAAATTGGAATTACAATTCACCCGGGAATGATTTTATAAAGGAGGTCATAGAATGGCTCTAAGAAATATAAGGATAGATGGGGATCCATTACTTCGTAAACGGTCGAAAGAAATAGAGACGATTGATACTCGACTAAAGATTTTGTTGGATGATATGTTAGAGACGATGTATGATGCAGAAGGAGTCGGGTTGGCAGCACCTCAAGTAGGTATTTTAAAAAGGGCGGTGGTTGTCGATATTGGTGATGGGCCAATGAAATTGATTAATCCAGTGATTAAAAATTCATCAGGCGAAAGCTTTATGGCTGAAGGATGTTTATCTATACCAGATTATTCAGGGGTTGTATGTAGACCGGAGAAATTGAGCCTTGAATATTTGGATATTGATGGAAATAAAAAGTATTTAGAAGCTGCAGGCTTTTTGGCGCGAGCAATTTGTCATGAGGTAGATCATTTAGAAGGGATACTTTTTAAAGATAAGGTCATTCCGGAAGAACAATTACCGAAAGAATACCTTGAACAAGAAAGAAAGAGAGAAAGACGTGCCTAAAAAAGTAATATTTATGGGAACTCCTGATTTTGCAGTCAATGCGCTCCAGGAACTTTATAATCATTTTGAAGTTCTTTTGGTAATAACGGCACCAGATAAGGAAAGAAGTAGACGTAAAATGATGCCGACCCCGGTAAAAGAAGCAGCATTTGCTTTAAAGCTTCCCGTATTGACACCGGACAATGTAAATGATATAGAAGTAATAGAGTATATTAAAAAACTTCAACCAGATTTTCTTATTGAAGTTGCTTATGGACAGTTGATAAAAGAAGATCTGTTAAATCTTTTACCGAATCGATTTTTAAATATACATCCGTCTTTACTTCCGGAATATCGCGGGGCTGCGCCGATAGAACAAGCTATTTTAGATGGGAAAAAAGAAACTGGCGTTTCTATCATGATTGTAGACAAGGGTTTAGACAATGGCGACGTATTGTATTCGACTATGATGTCAATCGACAATGAAGATGATATTTACACTTTGTCAGATAAATTAGCAAAGCAAGGAGCTAAAGATATAATCTATGTTATCAAAAATTATGACATTTTATATGCTCAAAGAAAAAAACAAGGGAAAATATTTACCTACGCTAAAAAAATTACTAAGGAAATGGGACATGTAAATTGGCAAAGTTCATCGGATGATATCAATAATTTGATAAGGGCTTTAAAAGTCAGACCGGGGGTATATACTTTTTATGAAAATATCAGGATAAAAATATTTAACGGAATTTCTATTTATGAAAATTCTGATAAAAAACCAGGAACTATATTGAACATTAGTTCGGAGGGAATAGATGTCTCTTGTGGAAAAGGAATTTTTCGAGTGACCGAGCTTCAATTTCCGAATAAAAAAAAGATGTCGGTATTTGATTTTGTAAAGGGGAATACCTTAGAAAAAGGGATAATTTTTGAATAGGGGGAAAAAATGAATCAACAATTCTTATACTCTTTGGCTTGGATTATCATTATAGCAGCAATGCTTTTAAGTTTTTACGCTCAATCGAAAGTTGGGCGAGTATATAATCAATATTTTCAAATCAAAAATCATAAAGGGATTACGGGTAAAGAGGTTGCAAGGCAAATGTTGGATAGACATGGTTTGTATGATGTGTCTATTCGTGTAATTCCAGGATATCTGACAGATAACTATGATCCGAAATCTAAGGTTATGAGTTTATCTGAGGAGGTTTGTAATGGAAATAGCATATCTTCCATTGGTGTGGCGGCACATGAAACCGGTCATGCGATTCAACACGGAGAAGACTATGGCTTGATGAAACTTAGAGGAGCCATCGCTCCTGTAGCTGTGATATCATCCAGAATAGTATTTTTAATTCTTATTGCTGGAATTGTTATGCAGATGGTTTCATTGACGAAGATTGCGGTGATGTTGTATTTTATAATTTTACTGTTTCAACTTGTAACTTTACCTGTTGAGTATGATGCCAGTCGAAGAGCGTTAGTGAATTTAGAAGAAATGGGATATATCACCCAAGATGAAATAAGCCCTGTTCAAAAAGTGTTAGGGGCTGCAATTTTAACCTATCTTGCAGCAACTCTTGCTACATTAGGGCAATTTTTACGCTTGTTATCCATCAGTAAAAGAGAACGGTAAATATAGGAGTATATATGTGGAGAGTAAATATGCTATAAATTCATTATTTCCTGAAGAATTAAAGAATTGGATGATACAAATCGGTGAGTCTGCTTTTCGGGCTAAGCAACTCTTTCATTTTTTTCATAAGGAACAATTGTCGGAAATTGAAAAAGCAACTGTTTTTCCAAAGCAATTTATTGAAAAAATTAGGAAGGAAAAAATGGATAAAATTGTTCTTTGGAAGCGAGTGGACTCAAAAAAAGATAACACAAAAAAATATTTATTCAAATTACAAGATAACCATTATATTGAATCAGTATATTTGGATAATCAGGGAAGTCATAGTACCCTTTGTTTATCAACTCAAGTGGGTTGCAGAATGGGGTGTCATTTTTGTGCTTCAACAAAACAAGCTTTTATTCGCGGACTTACTTCAGCAGAAATATTACTTCAGGTTTATGAAATAGAACGGGATTTAAATTGTAAAGTTAATAATATAGTTCTGATGGGAATAGGGGAACCTTTCGATAATTATGAAGCGGTTGTACGTTTTTTAAAATTGTTTCACCATCCGGACGGTCATCATATGAGTTATCGAAATATGACAGTTTCTACATGTGGTCTTGTAGATGAAATTTTAAAATTTTCTTTAGAGGATATCCCACTTAATTTAACCATATCTCTTCATAGTGCATTTGATAAAGACAGACGGTTGATTATGCCTATTGCAAAAAAATATTCAATATTTCAAATATTGAATGCATGCGACGTATATTTTCAGAGAACAGGTCGTAGAATCAGCTTTGAATATACATTGATTCACGATGTTAATGATACTATGAGGGATATAAATCAGTTGGTGAAACTTTTCAAGAATAAAAGTATGCATATCAATTTAATTCCTTTAAATGAAATAGATGAATATAATAAACAAAGTCCCAATACAGATTATATCAAAAATTTTCAGCAAGAATTAATACGACAAGGTATTAACGCAACTATTCGAAAATCACAAGGGGCTGATATTCAAGGGGCTTGCGGTCAACTTAGAGGAAAGGAAACAAAGGGGGAAGATATCATTGAAATCAATAGGAATAACTGATGTGGGCAAAAAAAGAGAAAAAAATCAGGATCAATTTTTTACAGGCACTATCCATGAACATCATTTATTATTGATTGCAGATGGAATGGGGGGGCATAAATCCGGAGAAATTGCGTCTGCCATGGCAATTGAAATCGTTGTAAATTGTGCTCAAGAAAAGCTAAATTCTCATCCTCCAATTTTCACCTTTATGAAAGAAGCTTTGTTTAGGGCAAATGAAGCGATTTATAAAAAATCTTTAACGGATGATTCAATGCAGGGGATGGGAACTACATTTGTATCTGCCATAGTATATGGATCTCAAGCATATATTTCACATATTGGAGATAGTAGAGCCTATGTATATCAAAACGGCTCATTGAAACAGTTAACGAATGACCATTCTTTAATCAATGAATTAAAAGAGAAAAATGAATACAATCAAGATGAGGAAAAAAATATTCGACATATTATTACCAGAAGCTTAGGGACAGATGAATATGTAGAAGCGGATTATGAATTAATTGAACTTAAAGAAGGAGATTTACTGTTGCTTTGTACAGATGGCTTATCGGATGATGTGTCATTGGAAAAAATGGAAAATATATTGCAACAAGACGTACAATTGGAAGATAAAGCTCAAATTTTAATGAATGAAGCATTGAGTGCAGGGGGTAAAGATAATATTACTCTTTGTTTAATGAGCTGTTGAGGTGATTGGGATGATTGATAAAATATTAGGAAATCGATATGTAATTCTTGAAAAAATCGGAATAGGCGGAATGAGTGAGGTCTATAAGGCTGTTGATCAAACTTTAAAACGGAATGTCGCCATAAAGGTATTAAAGGATCAATTTTCAGAAGATACGGACTTTTTAAGAAATTTTTCAGTTGAAGCACAAGCGGCAGCGGGATTAAACCATCCAAATATTATTAATATTTATGATGTAGGAATGGATCAAATTAATGGGAAAGAGATTCATTATATTGTTATGGAATATATTGATGGAGAAACTTTAAAGAGTATTATTCAGAAAAAAGCCCCTCTTTCCATGAAACAAATCAAAGATTACGGTATTCAAATTTCCAAAGCATTAGAAATTGCCCATCATAACAATATCGTTCATAGAGATATTAAACCTCAAAATATTATGATTACCAAGGATAATCAAGTCAAAGTCACCGATTTTGGAATAGCAAAAGTGGCTTCAAGCAGTACGATTGCCTATACCTCAACGGTTTTAGGGACAGTTCACTATATTTCTCCGGAACAGGCAAAAGGAAAATATGTGAATAAACAATCGGATATTTATGCCTTGGGGGTTGTTTTATATGAAATGGCAACAGGGCAAGTTCCGTATGACGGAGAAAATAGTGTAGCTGTTGCGATTAAACATATACAGGAAAAATTAGTTCCTGCAAAACTTAGAAATCCAAATATCAGCACGGGTTTAGATACTATAATTTCCAAGTGTTTAAAGAAACGACCGGAAGATAGATACCATACTATTGAAGAAGTCATAGAAGACTTATTAAAACCTGAGGTATTAGATTTGCAAGATTTATCTGCTACAACAATGCTTGATTTTAAAACTCAAAGAGAAATTCATGACAAAAAGAAAACAGAAAGTCAAAACGTATATAGAAGCAAGCGAGTGAAGAAAGACGGTTTAAATTCTTCCAGACAGGTAAAAAAGAAAGGGGATCGTTTTCGAAAGATTTTATTTCCGTTAATTTTATCGTTATTAATCTTGGGTGGTATATATTTTGGTTACAATTATTTAAAAACATCTTTTTCAACGAATGAAGTTATTGTCCCAAATTTGATCAATCATACAGAAGCGGAAGTCAAAGAAATTTTAAAAAATTTGAACTTAACCGGAGAGTTAGTCGAGATAATTGAAGATGAAACAGTACAAGAAGGACGAGTTGTAAGACAAGATCCTTTATTGGAAACAAAAGTCAAGGCGGGTTCTACTGTTAGATATTATTTAAGTGGGGGAGCAAAATTATTTGTCGTTCCGGATCTTATAAATTTAAATATTAACGAGTTGGAAAGTAAATTATCCATTGCAAATTTAAATAGAGGAAGTATTACCTATGAAAATAGCGATGATATTGAAAAAGATAAAATCATCAGCCAAGATCCTTTACCAAAAACTGAAGTACCAAAAAATACAAAAGTTAATGTTGTTGTAAGTAAAGGGAAAGCAGAGGATAAAGTTTCTATGCCAAACTTGGTTGGAAAGAGTTTAGAGGCAGCAACAAATGAGCTACATTCTTTGGGACTTAAAGTAAAATTACCGAGCATAGAGGAGTATTCAGAAGAATTTGAAAAAGGAATAGTTATGGATCAAGATGTTCCCAAGGAAAAACAGGTGCCGAAGAATACAGAAATATTGTTAAGTATTAGTCTTGGTAAAAAGGTAAAAGAAAGAAATCCGGAAGAAAAAGTTAAATTGAAAATAAATTTAACACCGGATCCAAATCGAGATGGATATCCAATTACTATTGTAGAAGTTGATGGAGGTAAAGAAACCCCTGTGTATTCTCAAACTTATCATAAAGGTGATCCTTCCGAAGTTGAAATATGGGGGTATGCAGATTGTTTATATGCAGTGTATCATGGAGATATTATGGTAGGTCGATATAAAGCGATAGGTGAATAATTAAGCATGAAGGGGAAAATAATTAAGGCTCATAGAGGAATTTATTATGTAGATATTGGCGATCATATCATTTTATGTAAAGCAAGAGGTCTTTTTCGAGAAATGGAATTAAAACCTGTGGTAGGAGATGATGTGGATATTCGCATTTCTGAAGAAGATGGAAGTGGTTATATAGAAAAAATTTATTCACGAAAGAATACTTTGCTTAGGCCTGTTGTTTCTAATGTCGATCAAGCGTTAATTGTGATGAGTTTAAAGAATCCCGCCATCAATCTCTTTCTTTTAGATTGCTTTTTGTTAATGTGTGAGAAAAGCAGAGTAGATGTGCTTATATGTATTAATAAATCGGATTTGATTTTGCAGGAGAAGAAAAAAACACTATTGGGGTACTATGCTGCCTCTGGTTATTCAATTATTTTTACAAGTACTGTGACAGGAGAAAATTCAGAAATTTTATTAGATTATTTAAAAGGCAAGACGACTGTATTTTCAGGTCCTTCTGGTGTTGGAAAATCATCGTTATTAAACCTTCTTACGAAAGGAAAGTGGCAATCTAAAGTAGGAAATATTAGCGAAAAAACAAAGAGAGGAAAACATACAACCAGACACGTGGAATTATATAAGGAGAATGCAAATACATTTTTTTTAGACACGCCTGGTTTTAGTTCTCTGGATCTTCGTTTTTTTGAATCTCCTTATGAGATAAAAGAATTATATCCTGAATTCATTCAAAGGGAGAAATTTTGTAGATTTAACGATTGTAATCATCTCAGAGAACCTGGTTGTAAAATAAAAGAAAATGTAGCCAGAGGATTGATTTCGGAAGAACGTTATAGAAATTATGAACTGATTTTCCAAGAAGTGCAGTCTAATCAAAGATATTGAAAAACAAGGAGGAAGCTATCATTGAAATTGTTACCGTCATTGCTTTCGGCAGATTTTTATAATTTGGAAAAGTCTTTATTGCCTCTACAAAAAGAAAACATACAGGCTCTTCATTTAGATGTTATGGATGGAAATTTTGTTCCTAATATTTCTTTTGGTTCTGGTTTAATTGAAAAAATTCGTAAGCATTATGATTTTGAATTTGATGTACACCTGATGGTTGAAAATCCAGATAAACATTTAGATGCGTTTGCAAAAGCAGGGGCGGATATATTGACCGTGCATTATGAATCTTCAAAACATATCCATAAAACCTTGCAAAGGATACACTTCTTAGGGAAAAAAGCGGGACTGGCCTTAAATCCTGCAACTCCATTGGAATCCGTCGATTATTTAATTGAGGATATTGATTTATTGTTAATTATGTCAGTTAATCCAGGCTTTGGAGGGCAGAAGTTTATCCCGCAATGCTTAAGAAAAATTGAACTTGCAAAAGAAAAAATTCAGAGCGGCAAAAAGAAAATACTATTAGAGGTTGATGGCGGGATAAAGGTTGACAACGTTGAATCGATTATTGCTGCAGGGGCGGAGTACATTGTTTCCGGTTCTGATATCTTTGGTGCCGAAGATATCAATCAACGAATTCAAAAATATCATCGTATCTTTAAAAAAATGGATAGCTGATATGAATATACTGATTGTTGGAGCCGGTGAAATATGGGAAGAAGGTTTGTGTAAACTTTATTCTAAATCTGATTACGTGATATGTGTCGATGGCGGTTCGAAAGTATTTAAAAAATTTAATTTAAGTGCAGACCTATATTTAGGTGACTTTGATTCTACGACAACAGAAAACCATTTATATATGCTCAATCATTCAAAAAAAGTTCTTGAGTTTCCCGCAGAAAAAAATAAAACGGATTTGGAAATTGCTTTGGACATTGCCGTTGAAAGGAAATGCGATAAAATCAATATTTTAGGAGCAACGGGAAGTAGGCTTGATCATACTTTATCCAATATCAATTTATTAAGTAGATATTTTTCAGAAAAAGTTCAAATAACGCTTTATTCTGAACATCATGAAATTTTTTATGCTGAGTGTGATGTGGATATTTTTTCAAATAAACAATATTTTTCTGTATTTCCTATTTCAAAAGAAGGAGCCGTGGTTTCCATGTCTGGTTGTAAGTATCCGTTAAACAATCAAATAATTTCTTTTGCCAGTTCAATAGGAGTGAGTAATGAATTTATAGATAAAAAGGTTCACATAGAGGTTTATAGAGGAGGAATTTTGATTTTTTTGAGCAATGAAGAAAAGTAAAAAACACACCTTTAAAGGTGTGTTTTATAGTCTTATTATTGCGGTCTTTCCACTTTGCCGGAACGTAGACAACGAGTGCAAACATTGATTCTTCTTACAGTTCCGTTTACAACTGCACGTACGCGACGTAAATTTGGAGCCCAAGAACGATTCAGTCGTCTATGGGAGAATGTAATAATATTACCAAACTTTTTCTCTTTTCCACAAATTTCACATTTTTTAGCCATATTGACACCTCCTAAATAATAATCACGGAAGTTACGAGAGCTAATGCAAAGTCCTTCCGGCATTTTCAACTAACACATTATAACATACTCTTCTTGTGTTTTGCAAGAAGGTTTTTTTTTGTTATAATAGGGTTAGAAATTAATGTAAAAACAATAATATATGATAAGGAGGAAATCATATGCCTGGGAAAAAAATAACAGCTTTGGGAGCAATCTATATTGACGATAAAGTAATTTCAGCAATTGTGGGGAATGCCGCCATGAAATGTTATGGTATTGTTGGATTAGCTGCTAAAAATAGCCTTGATGGTTTATTCCAACTTTTATCCAGAGAAAGCTATAAACGAGGAGTAAATATTGCTTTTGATGGTAATGAGTTGATTCTTTCTCTTTCAGTAATTTTAGAGTATGGAGTTCGAATCAATGCTGTTACAGAGAATATCATGGAAAATATAAAATATTCAGTTGAAAGCACGACAGGATTACACGTCAATAATATTGAAATATTAGTTCAAGGATTAAGAATGGAATAATTTGGAGGATGTGAAGATGTCAAATATTAATGGACGCGTATTGAAAGAAATATTTTTATATGCGTATCACTCACTGGCTAAAAACAAAGAAGCGGTTAATGCACTGAATGTGTTCCCGGTTCCGGATGGTGATACCGGAACAAATATGACATTAACAATGCATTCTGCAATGAATCAATTGGAGAAATCTGAAGAAGAAGCGGTAGATAAAGTTTCAAAAATAGTAAGCAATGGCTCTTTAATGGGAGCGAGGGGAAATAGCGGGGTAATTTTATCTCAGATATTACGAGGTTTTGCAAATGGGTTAGAAGGTTGTCAAGAAATTGACCGATTGTTCTTAGCTCAGGCTTTTGAAGCTGCAGCTGCTACAGCCTATAAAGCTGTAATGAAACCTACAGAAGGAACTATATTGACAGTTATCCGAAAGATGGCAGAATATGCTTCAGATCATAAGATGGAAGATATTGACTTAGATGAATTTATGATCGGCATAATTTCTGAAGGAAATCGAGCTTTAGAAGATACTCCAAATCTTTTACCTATATTAAAAGAAGCAGGCGTTGTAGATGCAGGGGGTAAAGGTTTGATGATTCTTGTGGAATCTGCATTTCGTTATTTTTCTGATGATAAAGATTATGTCAATGACGTAGATTTTCATTTTGAAACACAAAACTTTGATGCACAAGTTCGCTTACAACAAGAAGAAACGGGTAACATCACTTTCGGATATTGTACAGAGTTTTTAATTCATACAAAAGATTCAGAAACAAAAACTGAAGATTTTAGAGATAGGATATCTTCTTTGGGAGATTGTGTATTAGTTGTTTCGGGAGAAGGCTTAATTAAAGTTCATATCCATACTAATAACCCAGGGCAAGTTTTGGAACATGCAGTTCAGTTGGGAGCATTAGAAGATATTAAAATTGATAATATGAGACTCCAAAACGAAAAGATTAGAAATAGTAAAAAAACTCATTTAATGAAAGAGCAAAAAGAGTTAAAAAAATTTAGCTTTATTGCAGTATCTTCCGGCGAAGGAATGAATAAAGTTTTTCAGGATTTAAATGTAGACGTCTTAATTGAAGGTGGACAGACTATGAATCCATCAACAGAAGATTTTTTGAAAGCAATTGATGAGGTTACAGGAGAAAATATTTTTCTTTTACCAAATAATTCCAATATTATTTTAGCTGCAGAGCAAGCAAAATCAATCTCCAAAAGGAAGGTTCATGTTATTCCAAGTAAGTCAATTCCGGAAGGAATGGTGGCATTATTAAATATTCAAGAAGATGAAACTGCAGAAAAAAATTTGGAGATTATAACAGAGACACTGCCGTCTGTCAGAACCGGTTCTGTAACTTTTGCCGTTCGAGATAGTGTGATTGATGGCGTAAAAATTGAAAAAGGAAATTATATTGGAATTGAAAAGGGAAAAATTTATTCAAATGGAAAGACATTAAAAGATGTAACAACATCTTTAATTGAGGCGATGTATACAGATAGTTGTTCATTAATCACAATTTTTTATGGAAATAATGTTTTAAAAGAAGAAGCATTTAAAGTTAAAGATGAGATTAAAGAAAAATATAGTGATTGCGATATTGAATTGGTATGGGGAGGACAACCCTTATATTACTATATTATATCAGTGGAATAAAAGGTAAAAGGCGGCTAAATGCCGCCTTTTTTGGAGGGAAAATGAGTTTACTGCAGCTTAAGGGTTTAGGACCTATAAAGAAAAAAAATTTGGAAAAATTATCTATATTCACAATTCAAGATTTACTGGGATATTTTCCCAAAAGTTATGAAGATCGTACCCAATTAATACATTTAGGCGAAGCCAGAGATAATATTTTTGGATTATTTCGTGTGCTTTTGACTTCTCATCCAAAAACCTATCGATTTAAACATAAACAATCAGTGACCTCTTTTAATGCAACAGATGGAAGTTCATTTTGCAAAATTAGTATCTTCCACCATAGTTTTGGAAAAATCGATTATCAAATTGGGGAGGAAATTTATTTTTACGGCAAAGCCAAATTCGAAAATCACAGATTGATATTTCAAAATCCAATTATTGAAAAAGGGCTATATGGGGAATTAGGTAGAATTTATCCAATTTATGGATTAACAGAAGGCATTTCAAATAAAGATATTCAACAATGGATAAAAGAAATTTTGGTTTATTACGGAAATCAAATTCGAGAAAATCTACCTGTTGAAATGTTACAGGAATTAAACTTAATAGATAGGAAAACAGCATTAAACAATATTCATTTTCCTTTAAATATTGAAATGGCAGAGAAAGCAAAAAAGCGATTATCTTCAGAAGAATTATTTTACTTTCAGCTTGCGATAGAACAAACAATAAAAGATCATATATTATTTGGGAATGGAGTATCCTTTTCTACCCAAGGTGATAAGAATGAATTTATTAAAAATATACCTTATGATTTAACTAATGCTCAGAAGAAAGTTCTTGATGAAATTTGGCAAGATATGGAAAGTAGTAAGCGCATGAATCGCTTAATTCAAGGAGATGTAGGGTCTGGAAAAACGATATTGGCTTTTGCTGCTGCTTGGAAAGCCATTCAAAACGGATATCAAGCTACAATTATGGCTCCTACGGAAATTTTGGCAAAGCAGCATTTTGAAACAGCTAGAGAAATTTTTAAAGATACAATTCAACTTCAATTGTTAATAGGTTTACAAAATGAAAAAGAAAAAAACTCGACGTATAAAGGTCTACAAAATGGTGATATCAAACTTTTAATTGCAACACATACAGCTATTCAAGAAAAAATTGAATTTGCAAAATTAGGTTTAATAGTAATTGATGAACAACATCGTTTTGGAGTAAAACAACGAAAAGCATTGTTTCAAAAAGGAATTGTTCCGGATATGATAATTATGTCTGCAACGCCAATACCGAGAACTTTAGGGATGATATTATATAGTGACATGGATATATCGGTTATTGATGAAATGCCACCTGGAAGACAAGTTGTAAATACATATGTTGTTGGAATTGCAATGGAAGAAAGGGTTATTAATTTTGCGTGTAAAGAAGTTGATAAAGGCGGACAAGTTTATGTGATTTGCCCATTAATTGAAGAGAGTGAAAAACTTAATCTAAATGCTGCTCAAGAGGTTTTTCATCGATTAAGCACAGGCTATTTTAAAAATTATGTTTCCGCACTAATCCATGGAAAAATGAAAGCGGATGAAAAGGAGAAAATTATGGAGTCATTTTTCAAAGGTGAAATTGATATTTTAATATCTACTACGGTCATAGAGGTAGGCGTCAATGTTCCCAATGCCAATCTAATGATTGTCTATAATGCTGAACGTTTTGGATTGGCTCAATTGCATCAATTAAGAGGGCGTGTCGGGCGATCTTCAAATAAAGCGAATTGTATTTTATTTCATATGAATCCATCTGAAAAATCAACAGAACGGATGCGTATCATTAAGTCTACGAATGATGGGTTTTTAATTGCAAAAATGGATATGGAATTACGAGGAATTGGAGACTTTTTTGGAACAAGACAATCAGGACTTCCGGAGCTTAAATTTGCAGATGTATTGCTTGATGAAGAACGATTAAACAGAATTCGATGTTATGTAAAAATTTTATTGGAGAAAGATCCAAATTTGTTGGGAAATGATATAATTAAAGAAAATTTACATTATTTTTTATCAAAAAATACAGGAATGACTATGTGAGGTTAAAATGAGAATAATTGCCGGGGAAAGAAGAGGGATGGTATTGTTCGGGGCAAAGGATAAAACTATTCGACCAACGATGGATCAAGCCAAAGAAGCTTTATTTAATATATTAAGTCCAATTTCATCAACTGCAACTGTATTAGATCTTTTTGGCGGAACGGGGGCAATTGCCTTGGAGTTTCTAAGTAGAGGAGCAAAATTCGCTGTCATTGGAGAATTACGACGGAAAAATGTTGAAATTATAAAAATGAATATAAAAAAAACAAGATATGAAGATAAAAGTAGGCTTGAATTAGGGGATTATCGAAAGATTTTAAAAAAAGTGTCTATGGATAAACTTCAATTTGATTATATTTTTTTGGATCCTCCTTATCATACGGATTTAGCGAAAAATACTTTGTGTGAAATTAAAAAATATGATATATTAAGTAAAAGCGGTATAATTATTATTGAGACGGCAAATGATGAAAATTTACAATATGATGTTGACATTTTTAATCTGATAGATATACGCTTATACGGACAAACTAAGTTTTATTTTTTATCGTCGGGGGATAGTTATGAAGGTTATTTATCCAGGTAGTTTTGATCCGTTAACCTATGGACATATTGATATTATTGAACGTTGTTTGGAACGATTTGATGATGTTGTGGTTGCGGTATTGAACAATCAATTGAAAAAGGGATTATTTTCAGTTTCAGAGCGAATTGAGTTAATTAAAAATCATTATAAGAACAATTCTAAGTTAAAAATAGTTAGTTTTGAAGGATTATTAGTAGATTTTTGTAAGCGTGAACAAATACAGATTGTAGTTCGTGGAATTCGTAATATTCAAGATTTTGAATTTGAATCTCAGCTTGCGAGATTAAATAAGGCGTTATACCACGATATGGAAACTTTCTTTTTATTCTCGGAAAGTGAGTTTTCTTATGTAAGTAGTAGTTTCATTAAGGACATTGCATCTTTTGGAGGAGATGTTTCCAAATTTGTACCACAAAATGTAGAAAAAGCGTTAGAAAATAAATATAGAGGGGGAAAGTAGTATGGATATTTTACAATTGGTTGAGGAGTTGGAAGATTTACTTGAGGATGCATCATCTGTACCTTTATCTCGTAAAGTAATGGTTGATCCGGATGAAATTTTTGAAATTTTAAAAGAAATTCGTCAAAATTTACCTGAAGAAATTAAACAAGCGATGTGGATTACCGAAGAAAAGGAAAGAATTTTAACTGAAGCGCAACAAGAAGCAAATGAGATTCGGACATCTGCAACGAAAGAGGCGGAACGCATGCGTACAGAAGCACAAAATAGACTACAAGAGATGATCAGTGAACATGACATTACCAGAAGCGCTGAAAACCTTGCACGTGAAATTGAAATGAAAGCAGATCAAAATGCACGAGCAATTTCTATGCAAGCAACCACTTATATTGATGATATGTTTGCTAGTGCACAAGGAAAATTATCCGATTTATTATCGATCCTGGATGAAAGTCGGGCTGAACTTAGAAATCAAAAAAAATAGTGACAGTATTATAAAAAAGAGTGTTGAAATTAATACTCTTTTTTTATATGATGATAATGAAGTTTATAAAATATTCAATAAAAATTTTCAGAAAAGGGATGTAGAGATGAAAAATAAATTTATTGATTTTGCTCAAACTATTGCTGCAGCTATTTCAGAAGTTACAACGTGCAATGTAACAATTACGGATAAAAATCATATAAGAATCGCTGGGACAGGGCAATATGAAACATTAATTGGTGAAAAAGTTCCAAAACATTCTGCATTCGATGAAGCTTATTATAGGCATAAAACAATTGTAATTGAAAATCCGACAAAAGCTGAAATTTGTCTACAATGTAGTGGAATAGAACACTGCTTAGAACTTTATGAAATTTGTACTCCTATATTTCGTGAAGTAGAGTTTCTAGGCATTATTGGTATTTTTGCAAATACAAAAGAGCAAAAAAAATATATTGAGAACAAAAAAGATGCATTTCAAAATTATCTTGAAAATATGACACACTTGCTTTCTGCATATATTTCATCTGAACAACTTTTGATAGATAATCGTTTAAAAAGAGATGAATTAGAGATGATCATGCAATATTCTGATGTAGGTATACTTTTATTGGACAATAGAGGATTTATTAAAAATATTAATGCAACTGCAATGAGATTTTTTCATATTAAAGGAGAAAAAGAGCAGGTTATTGGAAATCATATTTATGCATTAGGGGAGTCTGAACTGTTTAAAAGAGCCGTATTTACAACAGAAACATTGGAAAATGTAGAATTTATATTAAAAACTTATGATAAAAAAAATATAGCATTATCGGCTTCTGTTCATCGAATTATTGTTGAAGGAAAAATAAGTTCAATTCTATTTACAGTTTTAGATTCAAATGATATTCAAAAAGTTGCCATTCGTCAAAGAGAAAGTAAAATGGATACGTCTTTTGATTCTTTAATTGGTCACAGCGATATGATGCAAAATGTAATTCAAAAAGCAAAGATTGCTTCTGCATATGATTCTACTATATTGATTATGGGAGAAAGTGGAACTGGAAAAGAACTTTTTGCAAGGGCAATTCATAAAGAAAGTCCTCGTTCTACGGGGCCATTTATTGGAATAAATTGCAGTGCAATCCCGGAAAGTTTATTAGAGAGTGAATTATTTGGATACGAATCAGGTGCTTTTACAGGGGCTAGTGATAAAGGAAAAGTAGGTAAGATGGAATTAGCTAATCACGGGACATTGTTTTTAGATGAAATTGGAGATATGCCATTATTTTTACAAGTAAAATTATTACGTGTATTACAAGAGCGGCGCATTATGAAAATAGGCGGTACAAAATATTTGGATTTAGATATTAGAATTATCGCAGCAACAAATCAAGATTTAGAAAAGATGATTCAAAGCCAGGAATTTAGGGAAGATCTGTATTATAGATTAAATGTAATTCCTTTAACATTGCCACCTTTAAGGAAGAGAAAATCTGATATTTCAGAAATTACAAATTATTTTTTAAATTATTTTAATCAACGTTTTCATAAAAATATTCTTGGTTTTACAGAAGATGCTATGCAAAGATTGATAAACCATAAATGGAAGGGGAATGTTAGGGAATTAGAAAATATTATTGAATATTTAGTTAATTTTTCAAAAGGTCCATATATAACTATTGAAGATGTTGCAGTGCGAATTCCTAGTATTGAGGAAGAACACTCGTCTTTAGAGATGAAAGTTAGAGAATTTGAGAGAAAAATTATAAATCAAAAATTACAAGAATATGGGAATGATTTAGATTCAAAGTTAAAAATTGCAAAAGAACTTGGCATTAGTTTAGCTACATTATACAGAAAACTTATATAAAGAATTCTTATTTTTGCAATTAAATTCTCAAATATAAGAAAAAAGTTTTCCTTATGTAAAAGAAAGTGAGCTAATTCAATATATTAGAATTTTATATTTTGGCATAATTTTTGCGTATTAAAAAGGCAAAGAGGGTGTTAAAAATGAATGAATTAAATGAATTACTTAGGATTATTTTAAAAAAAAATGTTCAATTGGCGGTTGGTTGCACAGAACCTGTTGCAGTCGGTTATTTATCTCAAGAAATGAAATCATATATTGATTTTTCTTATAATAAAGTTGAAATAAAGGTAAGCAAAAATATCTTTAAAAATGGCAAGTCAGTTTGTATTCCTGGGACACAAGAGTCAGGTTTAGCTTTGGCTGCAGCAATTGGCTTAACAAAAGAAAAAAAAAGTGAGGGTTTATTAGTTTTTCAAGGGATTCAAACAGAGGATATCATCAAGGCAAAAGCCTTGATGAATGAGATTTCTATACAACTAAAAATAGCTGAAGATAGCCCTGATGTTTTTGTAGAAATAATAATTCTTGGAAGTAATAGAAAAATGATCGGTAGGATTGCTTATGGACATGATAATATCACTTACTTGGAATTAGATGGAGCAGTTATTAAAAAGGGAGAAAGAGAGCGTGCTTCAAAAACTATCATCGAGGATTTCAGTATAGAATCTGTTTTTAATGTAGTTGAAAAAATTTCAGAAAAAGAGTTGTTATTTTTAGAAAAAGGAATTCATTACAATATTGAAGCTGCAAGAGAAGGGTTAAGAGGAGCTTATGGTTTAGGTTTGGGTAAAAAATTAAAAAAACTTTTAGAAGAAAAAAAGATATCTTCAGATATCGGGATGAAAAGTAGAATTCTGACTGCAGCTGCTGCAGATATGCGAATGGGCGGAGGGACATGTCCGATTATGACCAGTGGAGGTAGTGGAAATCAAGGAATAGGGGTCTTGATACCTATAGTAGTTGTGGCAGAAGAAGAAAACATCTCAAAAGGAAGAAGAAATCGAGGGTTGTTATTTGGTCACTTGATGAATGAATTGGTAAAAGTTTATTCTGGTAAATTATCCGGAATGTGTGGCTGCGCCATTGGGTCTGGAATTGGTGCTGTAGCCGGAATTGTCTGGATGCTTGGAGGAGGGATTGAAGAAATTACACATGCATGTAATGCGATATTTGCTAATTTAGCAGGAATGATATGCGATGGGGCAAAAGATACTTGTGCTTTGAAACTTTCAACTTGTGCTAATGAAGCGGTAATAACGGCATATTTGGCAATGTCGGGAATGAATATAAAACAATCGGTAGGAGTTGTTGGGACTTCATTAAATCATACGATTCGTAACATTGGATATTTGTCGAAGGAAGCTTTTTCAGTTGTGGATGAAAGAGTACTTGATATTATAACAAGAGCATAAAAAGATAGGGGGTGTTAAAGTACAAATATGTGTTTTGTTTTAAATAATATTTTTATGAAAGGAAGGTAAGAAATGAAAAAAAAATTTAGTTGGTTATTGATAATTGCATTAATTATTTCGAGTATTATGTGCGGTTGCTCAAATCAGACATCAGGAAAAAATTTGTCAGAGTCTTCAGAATCAAATGAAAAAATCTCAGGTAAAGATGGTGCATTAACCGAACAGATGGCATGGAGTACATTTGGAGTAGGAAGTTCTACATATGTTCAAACAGCTGGAATTGCTGATGCATTAACGACAAAATATGGGTTAAAGATTCGTATTTTGCCATCAGACACAAGTGTTGGAAGGATTCAAGGAATCTTAAATCATGAAGTAGATTACACAGTAACAGCAGATGGAGCTTATTTTGCTTCATATGGGTTATATGATTTTGCCAATTTAGATTTAGGTCCATCTAAAGATTTAAGAGCATTGTTGGCAAGACCTGGTTCAACTACTGCAGTTACAACCAAAAAAAGTGGGATAATAACGCCAGAAGATTTTAAAGGAACTAGATTAGCATGGATTCCCGGATCAACTTCGGTAAATATAAAGGCAGTGGCTTGTTTGGCATATGCGGGATTAACACTTGATGATGTTACAAGAGTTATTGCGCCAAGTTATAAAGCGGCTGTTGATTTAGTAAAAAATGGTGAAGCAGATTGGATGATTGGTCAAGTTACAGCAGCACATTGGCATGAGCTTGAAAGTATGGGTCTTGGAGTCAAATTTATTGAATTTCCAGCTAAGAATAAAGAGGGTTGGGAAAGATTGCAAAAAGTAACTCCGTGGTTATATCCGGGCATTGCCAAAGAAGGAGTAGGTTTTAGTAAACCAATTGAAGTACCAAATTATGTGAATCCATTAATTGTTACAACTACCGAAAAGTCGGTTGAGGAAGTTTATAATTTAACAAAAGCAATTGACGAAAGTTATGATTTATATAAAGATATAGATCCGTTAATGCCCGGATGGAAAGTTGAACTATCATCACAGTTTCCTGTACAATGTCCATACCATGAAGGAGCTATAAAATATTTTAAAGAAAAAGGGTTGTGGACAGAGGAACATGAAAATTGGAATGAAAATTATTTAGAAGAGCTGGAAAAAGTATCGGAAGCTTGGAAAACCTTTAAAGAAAGGGCGAAAGAAGAAAAAATTGAAGACAAAGAAATTCATGATGCATGGATTAAAGTCTTAAAAGAAGTTTTAGGCAAAGAATTTCCAGAGAATTATGATAAATAAACACTATTGAATATATTATAAGGAAAAACAACATTTTCCTTATAATATATTCAAGGTATCTGTTTATTGTTTTCCAAGAAATAATCAGATAAAAGTATTTATACAATTAATCAAAATAAATGCTATATGATAAATGGGGGATAATAAAATGTTTGTAAAGGATAATAAAATGTGGAAGATAATTCAAGTAATTTTTCCTATAATTACACTATTTTTGAGCATTAATCAAATTTTTAATATTAAACTATTTGGTTTTCTACCTATGCTTAACGAATATTTATATTATTTATTAGCATTTAATTTATCGTTGGTTTTTATTACATATCCAGCAAAAAAAGAGGAACAAAGGAATGTTGTCAAATGGTATGATGCTTTATTATTTGCCTTATCTTTTGCTTTGAACATTTATTTTGCAATTCATTCAGAGGAAATGATACTAAAAGCATGGGAACAGTATGCCCCAAAGTTACCTACCATTTTAAGCGTATTTGAATGGATGCTTGTTATTGAAGCGGTAAGAAGAACAAACGGAAAAATGTTAGCTGTTTTTTGTACAATTTTTTCATTATATCCATTATTTGCAAATAAAATGCCCTCGGTGTTATCAGGACAATCTTATAACTTCCTAGCTGCGGCAAAAATGCATATCCTTGGAATAAATAGTATCTTAGGGATTCCGTTACAAGTAGTAGGTTCATTATTAATTGGATTTATGTTTTTTGGAGTAGTACTCCAATATTCCGGTGGAGGTAAATTTTTTATGGATTTTTCCATATCTACTTTTGGACATGTACGTGGAGGTCCAGCTAAAGTAGCAGTTATATCTAGTGCATTGTTTGGTAGTTTAAGCGGAAGTGCAATTTCAAATGTAATAACCTCAGGAACTGTAACGATACCTGCTATGAAAAAAGCTGGATATAAAGATTATTATGCAGCAGCAATTGAAGCCTGTGCCTCTACTGGAGGAAATATAATGCCGCCGGTAATGGGAGCTGCAGCCTTTGTTATGGCTTCTTTTTTAAACGTAGATTATTATGTTATAGTGATTGCAGCTATTATACCTGCTTTACTATATTACTTAGGATTATTTTTCCAAGTAGATTCTTATGCCGTTAAACACAATTTACTTGGAATGCCTAAAGAACAATTACCAAGTATAAGAAAAGTACTTCAACAGGGTTGGATGTATATTTTTGGATTTGGAATAATGTTTTATTACATTTTTGCAGTCAGAATGGAATCTAAAGCGCCATTTATTGCGAGTTTGGCATTAATAATTATTGCAATGTTAAATAAAGAGACAAAATTCACATCAGAAAAATTAATAAAAATGTGTTTAGAATTTGGAAAGTTAATGAGTTCCATTATTTCTATTTTAACAGCAGTCGGATTGATTGTTGGCGGATTAATGATTACAGGAGTAGCGCTTTCTTTTTCTAGAGAATTAGTCCATGCGGTAACAGGAACATTTCCATTATTGGTGGTTGGAGCTATTACGAGCTTTATTTTGGGGTGTGGTCTTACAAGTACAGCTGTTTATATTTTATTAAGTATAGTATTAGCACCAGCTTTATTAAGACTGGGAATTCAACCGATAGCATCACATTTTTTTATTTTATATTGGGGCATTCTCTCATTTATTACTCCACCTGTTGCCATGGCTTCTTATGCAGCTGCAGGTATTGCGGAATCAGACCCTACAAAAACTGGTTTGGTAGGTATGAGATTGGGATTTGTTTCATACCTTATCCCATTTGCTTTTGTATATAATTCGTCACTTTTAGCACAAGGAAGTTTAATTAAAATTATATATAGCTTTTTTTGCGCAGTAATAGGGGTATTTTTTTTAGCAAATGCATTTGAAGGATATATGAGTAAAATTGGAAAATTGAAAATATATGTAAGAGTGATATTGGCAATTGCAGGGTTAATTTTACTATCACCAAATCAAATTTTTAATTTAATTGCTTTAATAATTGGAATACTTACAATTTTTCTTTCAAAAAAAATAAATAATCATTTCTCATAGGATGATAATGAAAAATGAAATGGAGGAATTCAATATGTTGTATGAAAATAAAAAAGAATTATTGCAATTAGTCCTTAATAATAAAAGTGCAGAAAGAATTCCAATTGGTTTTTGGTGGCATTTTGCCCATGGTGATGATTTAATTTTTGGATATAAAAGTGTAAAAACAATACGTTCAATTATTGAGGCTCATAAAAAAATGTATGACGTTTTTTCTCCAGATTTTATGAAAATAATGTCAGATGGTTTTTTTGCACATCCATCTTTAATAGAGAATAACGTAACTAGTATTTCTGATATTTCGAAAGTTAAACCAATTCATAAAAATCATCCATGGATTAGAGAACAAGTTGCTATGGTAGCTGAATTGAGTAATTATGTAGGAAAAAATATTATGCTGTTTTATAATATTTTTAGCCCACTTCAATCAATTAGACTTAATGTCAAATACTTGGGAGGCGATGCTGAAGCTTTTCAGGATATGGCGGTTAAGTATCCTGAGAAATTAATAAAAATATGTGAAATAATTGCTTCAGATTATGCATTATTAGCAGAAGAATTAAAAAACAATACAAGTATTGATGGAATTTATTATAGTGTGCAAAATTTGCAGCATAAAAAAGTAGATAAATTATTTCACGAAAATTATGTAATGCCGATAGAATTGAATTTATTGAATCAATTAAATAGTTTTTGGGAATATAACTTATTGCATATTTGCGGATATGATCATTTTAAAAATAAACTTGATTATTATACAAAATATAAAGCTAAAGCATATAACTGGGCAGTTCATACAGATAAAGTATCTTTAAAAGAAGGAAAAAGATTATTTGATTCGGCAGTAATTGGAGGGTTTGATAACAATCAAGGGACTTTATTGGATTCGGGAAGTTTAGATGATATTGAAATGTTTGTTCATCAACTAATTAAAGAAACTGGCAGGGAAGGTCTAATTTTAGGAGCGGATTGTACTATTCCGAGTGATATTGATATTACAAGGTTAAAATTTATTAGAAGTATTGCAAAATAAATAGAAAATATTTGTATGCTAAAAAATAAAAATTTATAAAATAAACAAAAGTTAAAGATTATTCTACTTCTTTCTTTAATTTTTGCTTATCCATGGTGTTTCAGAGAATATTTTTATTTTCTGTGTTGAAGAATAATTTATAAGTTAACAAATCATTGAGCT
>KI259765.1 GCA_000467935.1 Peptostreptococcaceae bacterium oral taxon 113 str. W5053 | reverse complement strand
AGAGTTCAGACACCTACCCTTTCCATGATTGTAAAAAGAGATGACGAGATAGCAAACTTTAAGAAAGAAAAATACTATACGGTAGAACTTGAACTTAACAGCTTTACTCTTTCGACAGAACGAATTGACAGCTTGGAAGTGGCAGAACAGCTTAAAAACTTACTCGAAAACAGAATAGAAATTACGGATGTGATTCAGAAAGAAAAAGTTACTAAGCCTGACTTGCCATTTGATTTGACAACACTTCAAAGAGAGTGCAACAAGTATTTCGGATATAGTGCAAAACAGACACTTGACTATGCACAAAGCCTGTATGAAAAAAAGCTGATTACTTATCCAAGAACAGACAGCAGATGTTTAACCGAAGATATGATTACAAGCACAGTAAACAATATCTTAGGAAAAAATGATTTTGATACAGGGCGTATCAAGGTAGTATTCAACTCTAAAAAAGTTACGGATCACCATGCGATTATTCCGACCGTATCATCGCTCAGTGAAGATTTATCAAGTATTCCGGAGAGTAAAGCAAAAGTATATAGGCTTATTTTTAATAAGCTACACGCAAGTGTAGGTTATCCTTTAATCGAGAATACTACTAAGATTGTAGCAACTTTTGACAGTTTTGAATTTACAAGTTCGGGAAAGGTAATTAAAGACGAGGGCTTTACAAAGTATTTGAAAGAATATATGTCTAAGAAAAATGAGGAATCTGTTTTGCCAAAGATAAATGTGGGCGATGTCCTTGAAATAAAGGAGAAAGAAATTAAAGAAAAGTACACTCAAGCTCCGAAACACTTTACAGAGGACACACTTTTAAAGGCGATGGAGATAGCCGGAAATGACAGTTTAGACAAGAATGTGGAAGTCGA
>KI259764.1:6286-6802 GCA_000467935.1 Peptostreptococcaceae bacterium oral taxon 113 str. W5053 | reverse complement strand
TTTTTGTCACAGTTCTATTATCTCCTAACAGTTGTCGAATATGCAATAAACCATAACAATAATGCCCAAGCAGCAAGAAGATATGATTTGGACTATAGTCAATCAAATAGACAACGGCAGAGAGTTTTGTAATGATAGAGAGAAAAAATCAGCTTTTGAAAAAATGCTAAAACAACTAGGGATAGAATACCTAAGAACAAGACCCTACTCACCTTGGCAACATGGGGCAGTAGAAAGAAGTCATAAAATAGACAACGAATTATTCTACAGTAGGAGAAGATTTAATAGTGAGATTCAGATGTATAAATCATTCAAGCGATATAGCAGAAGAACAAATAATATAGCAAGAAGGGTATTAGGCTTTAAGACCCCAAATGAGATGGTAGAAGAATATTTTTAAAAAAGTAGCTTAGACTTTTACCAGATGGTTTTGTCACATATGTTTGACAATCCTAGAGTTATGGTTTATTGCATATTCGACAACCTTCTGGCGAAATTTCATTTCTTCTGTTATAC
>KI259764.1:0-6186 GCA_000467935.1 Peptostreptococcaceae bacterium oral taxon 113 str. W5053 | reverse complement strand
TTGTCGTTAAACTTATTTTACCGGATGGCTCTCTATTTTTTTATTATGTTGTCAAATATGTATTATCACCTAACAAACTCAAAGTGATTAAGAGAGTATTTGATGTTATTTGTCAAAATTTCAATAGAAGAGAACCAGTGTTTTTTATAAACACCCAATATTTAGGATTGTTAACGTTTGCATTACACAACCATTGCAAAATTAAAGGCTACTCTATTCAATTTCAAAGTCAGCACTTAGACGTGACTTTTTGTGATAGTGTGTTTACCTCATATCATTGGGAAATCTAGATTATTAGCAATTTATCTATGCATTGAATAAAACATACAAGGAGAGAACAATGAATTTTGACAAGAAGATATTATTAAGAAATAGATCGTTTCAAACTTTAGTGATAACTGATGTATTCATTAAATTTGCTGATTCAATGGATAATGTCATTGTAACATTATTAGTAATTAATCTAACCGCCTCTAGTACTAGTACTGGGATTTTATTAGCAATCACCACACTACCGGGTATTCTGTTTTCATTGATAGGTGGTACTCTATCTGATGTTCAAAACAACAAAAAAATAATCTCTATAGTCACAATGATTCAATCTGCTTTGATCCTCCTTATTGCGTTTTTACTTAGAATTAATAGATTGAGTTTTGCGATTCTGTGCATAGTTTTATTTGTTTTAGAGAGTTTCTCACGATTGTATTCACCGGCATTTACTAAAGTTACTGTTGATACTGTTTTTAAAGAGAATTACAAACAAGCAATTTCGGCAATCACAACCATTGGGTCGTTGGTTCAAATGTTTGGAAACTCTCTTTGCTCAACATTGGTATCGTTCATAGATTATACATAATCAGCAGCTGATAGTATGGTTGGTCGAGTAATGGGAGTCTTTATGTTTATTATGTCGATATCGATGCTGATATCAAGACTCCTTTCTGGTTATCTAGTTAGTTATTTAGGAGCTCATAATACGTTTAAAATTGCAGGATGTTTATTCTTAGGTTTAGCCATTTGCTATTTAAAGGTGGTATCAAATAGACAAGCAGCAGCTGGTGGTAGTAATGGTTAAAATAAGAGAAATCATAAATGTAGCCCCGCTAACCTCTCTCACAAAGAAGATATTTCTTTTGACTTATAATTTTCCGATCAATTAGATATACCATTTATGAATCTGCACACTATAATTGATATAATTATCGACTTTAATTATAGGTGTTGTGGTCAAGCATTTTTGTAACACTTGAGTCCAATTTTTATAACCATTGATATTTGAATTTTGCTCCTGCAATCATGCCACATATCTTACCTCATACGGCGTTCTGTAGCCATTATATGAACGTGGTCGTTCTTGGTTATAGTAACGATATGCGCGAACTCGCTTATTACCTTGTTAAGGTCCTCATCATTATGGTAGTGGTGGTTATCTGAGTTCGTTCTTTAAAGTATTAAAATAGCGCTCCATAGGTGCATTATCATATGGACAATCGGCTTTGCTTATGCTTTGGGTTATTCCAATGTTCTCACAGAAATCGGTGAAGCTCCCGGATGTATACTGCTTTCTTTGATCGCTATGTAGAATTAGTGCACTGGTGTCTATTTTACTATTTTGTGCGGAAATAGCTTTTTGAATTGTTCTTATTGCCAAGTCACTTGTAATGAATTTATCGGTGATGCTGGCAACAACACTTCTATCATAAAGCTCGGTTATGGTGCAGTTATATCTTTTCGAACCATCTGTGAGAAACAGATAAGTGAAACCCGTGCACCACCTTAAATTTTTATCACTTGCTGAAAATTTCCCGTTTAATCTATTCCTTAAGGCATAAGTATTCTGCTTTCCTATGTTTCTTGTAATTGTAATACGCATTAGGGCAAATATTCATTTTCCTTCTGTGTCTCTGCCAGTTCCTTACTGATGTTTACAATTATAAGACTATTTGAATTTTTGTAATTCTTTAATTTGTTACTATTCCCTGTTTTGATTTCACAGTATAGCTTAATCCGTTTCCTAAGTGTAGAAAGTAAAACGCCATATTTTGATGAGAAAGTTTTTAACAAGGTTCAACAAGAGAAAAAACATATGCCATATGTTTTTAAAGCAAATAAAGTAGTAAAGGATATCAACCAATAGAGGTTTAAGGAATAGGTATATAAAACTGCTTTTTAAGTGTGTCATAAATATTGGATTATGATAGAGGATTATTTTAAACTTGAAAAGTCAGCATGTTTAAAGTATGATAACAGTGGAATTATATTTTAAAACCTTTTAGAAAGAGGTGCAATTTTTATGGAATATAAAGTCATCGAAATTGATGATGAAGATTTAAATGAATTTATAAGATTTCCTTATTCTATTTATAGTGAGGATTCCCCTTGGGTTCCTCCGCTTAGAAAAGAATATCGCAAATATATTACAGGTAAGACCAGTGCGGTGTATTCCGTAGGCCCGAGCACAAAATTGATGTGTTATAAAGGGGATGTCTTAACTGCAAGATGTATTGTGGGAGTTAACGAAGAATTAAATGAAGCCAAAAATTATCATGAAGCCTATATCTCCGAATTTGAATCTTTCAATGATAAAGAGGGGGCAAAGGCTTTGTTTGCTTATGCTGAAAAATGGGCGTTAAAACATGGTGCCGATACGATAAAGGGACCGTTGGCTTTGCCTGGAGGGGACGATAACAGAGGTTTCTTAATCGATAATTTTACGGATCCGACTTATGTGATGAATGTCTACAATCCGCCTTATTATAATGATTTAATCCAAGAAGCGGGATATGAAAAATATTTTGACGTTTACGGTTTCATGTCTGCGATGGAAGATGTTAATATTTTAAGATATCAAAGGTTAGTCCCTATCGCTATGAAACGGTATCATTTTACTTTAGAAAACTTGGATTTGAATAATTTGGACAAGGAATTGGAGGATATCAAAACCGTTATCGAAAAAGCTTTACCGAGAGAATGGGCAGATTTTATTCCTCCCGGAGAAGAGGAATATTTAAGTATTAAAAATTCCATTGCTCCTTTGTGTGATCCAGATTTAATTTATATTGCGAGAGATGAAAACAGAAATCCTATTGGATTTAATATCACTATGCCGGATTATAATCAGGTTTTAAAGAAAATGAAGGGCAGCATGAATCCCATCAGCATGCTGAAGTTTCTTTACTATCGTAAAAAAATAGATCGGGCAAGATTATTTGTATTGTTTGTTACTCCTGAATTTAGAAATAAGGGGGTTACGGCGGCAATGTATTTGCGCAGTCACACCACGGCGATGAAAAAAGGATATAAGAGCATGGAAGGCTCTACAATTTGGGAATATAACGAGGCGATGTTAAGGGATATTCACGCGATCGGCTTGACCCCTTATAAAACATGGAGAATTTATATTAAAAAATTGGCTTAGAGGATAAAATGAACAAAAAAACTACATTTGACTGGAAATTTATATTGTTTTTAATTACTTTTTTGGCGTTAACAATCGGTATTTTTATTTTTGTAAATCGATATAATGAAGAACAGGCTTCTTTTGTTAAAGAAGCGAAAGAAAAAGGATTGATTGAAAAAAGTGAAAAGGAAAAGCGTTTGGAAGAGGAAGAAAAAGAACGCCTTGAGGAAGAAAGAAAACGTCTTGAGAAAGAACGCATTCAAAAGGAGTTAGAAACCGGTGCGTTATTGCCGGGGTATAATTTTGCGCGAAAAGCGGAAAGTTATGCCTATGATACGAAAGAAATTCGTATGATTACAAGAGGGGAAAAAGAATATGCAGGCGAAAAAGTTGTATTTTTAACCTTTGATGACGGTGTAAACACCAGTATTACCCCCTTGGTATTGGATGTTTTAAAAGAAAAAAATGTACCGGCAACTTTCTTTGTGGTGGGAGGAAATTTGACAGAGGAGATTGCACCGATTTTTAAACGTGAAATCGCAGAGGGGCATGGCGTTGCTCTTCACAGTCAAACTCATGATTATACACATCTTTACCCGGGAAGAGTTGCAGATGTGGAAGCTATTCGTCAGGAAGCATTGGATACGCAACAGGCTTGCAAGAATCTTTTAGGGGACGATTTTCATAGTGCGGTATTTCGTTATCCGGGAGGACATATGTCCTGGAATGAAATGGAGCCGGCGGACTTGATGTTGGAACAAAACAATATTCAATGGATTGATTGGAATTGTCTTGTGGGGGATGCGGAGCCGGAGGATATTCGCCCGACAACGGCTGAAGAAATGATGGATTTTTTAAAAATGACCATAAAGAACGCAGGAAATCCGGATGTGTTGGTCGTATTAATGCACGATGCTATCGGAAAAAATTTAACCTTGGAAACTTTACCTCAAATCATTGATTATTTTAAAGCGGAAGGATTTAAATTTGGAATTTTAAAATAAGATGATGTTCACCATAAGAAGAAAAGTTATGGTGAATATTTTTTTACAGTGAGAATTTTTTCGATAGCGTACCCGTGCATTCGCTCTTTAAGGGGGATAGAGCAAAAAACTGTGGGGAAGTTGAAGTGAAGGAGGAGATTGAAATGGATTATTACATTCCTGCTTGTTCAGGGAAAAAGGTAAATGTAAAAAAAGGACAACGGATTACGGTTACAGATCTTGAGGGAGGACAGGTTGCGGATTTCTTTGCCGTGTCAGCTACAGAGCGCGAAGAATTTCTTTCTCCCGCCGTTACACTGGACTGTCATGCGTCTTTGAAGTTAAATGTGGGTGATGCTCTTTACACCAATCGGTATCGTCCGATGTTTCGAATTATTTCGGATGATGTCGGAGCGCATGATCTGCTTTTTCCTTGTTGTCGCCCGGAGATGTATGATTTTTTTTATCGGAACGGTGACGGGCATCCGAACTGCTTCAATAATATGAACGGCACCCTCGGAGAACATCGCTCCATCATCAATCCCGTGAACCTTTTTATGTACACAACAGTGGACGAAAAGGGAAAGATTACAATTCATCCACCCATCTCCAAAGCGGGAGACAAAATTGTGCTTGAGGCTTTGATGGATGTCAAAGTCGGTATTTGCGCCTGCAGTGTATCGGAAAGTGATACGAACAGTGGAAAATGTACTCCAATTGGACTTTGTGTGGAGTGATAAACTTCGGAAGGGTTCGCAGGACGATATTTTATGATTCGATGGAAAATTGAATATCGCCTAATGATGTAAAAGAAATTTATCCATATAAAATATGGAAGTAAATTCTTAAGAATTTTACCATGGGTATAAGTTATGGTTCTATGAAAATGCTATTCTGTTTAACGAATTTATAAGAAAATACAAAACATTATTTTCAAAATAGAGATGTATTATGAACAGAATTTACAGAGTATTTTTTGAAGTGCAACAGTCTTGACATTTAAAGTTGACGAGGAATCTAATTTTGAGAAGCGGCTTGACATTTGTCAAGAAAATCAGTGCACCGTTTTCTAAAAAAAAAGGCGATATGTAAACGATATGTGAACGCAGACAGGGAGGCTGTTTGAGTACTTTTATTCATGTTTAAAGCAAGTTAGACTATGACAGTTTTTTGAAAATTGTTTAAGGAGGAAAGAAGGAATGAAATTCACATTTGACCTGACAGAGCAGGATTATCTGGATTTTAATATGTTTACGGTGAAAAACTATCAATTTTATAGAAGACAGAGAAAGTTGCTTCGTATTATCCTTACATTGATACCTTTTGGAACCGGTTTGATATTCTGGCTTCTTGAAGGAGCTGAAAGACTGGGTGTTGATTTTATTGTCGGATTTTTAGTTGCTATGATACCGCTGTCTATATTATTCTGGTTCGGTTTTCCAAAGTTTTTTGATGCGACAATGTTGAGAAATGCCAAAAAAATTTTATTTAAGGAAGGAAAGAGCAATATCCTGGGAAAAAGGAGCCTTTTCCTTGAGGAGGACAAAATTCGTACTGTAACAGAATAAGAGGAAAGTTCTATACAGTACGGAGCAATCACGCAGATACGGCAGTCGGAGAAGGCGATTTATCTCTATACGGCACCGGTAATGGCGATGATTCTTCCGTTTCGGGTTTTTGCAGACGAGACGGAAAAACAGGAATGTATAAATTTCATAAATACAAGATTAAGGGAAGGCAATGGCTTACGGTAAATGATAACAGAGAAAGAATAGTAAGCAATTTGGTGATATGTCAAGAGGC
>KI259763.1 GCA_000467935.1 Peptostreptococcaceae bacterium oral taxon 113 str. W5053 | reverse complement strand
GAAAAATAAAGCAACAGTTTGGAAGATTGCCAATTAGTGTGAAGGAGATGGTTAAAATGAAACAAAACATGAAAGAGCAATTGTTAACCAAGACACCATTATCACTAATGTTCCAACTATCCATTCCGGCAGTGATTGGAATGTTGGTAATTGGACTGTACCCTCTCATGGACGGAATCTTTGCCGGAAATATTATTGGGCAAAGTGCGATGACTGCTTGCGGTGTTGCATTACCGTTGACATTTCTTAATAGCGGAACATCTACTTTACTTGGTGTAGGAAGTGCTTCCATCTTATCAAGAGCATTGGGAAAAGGAGATAAGGAAACGGTAGATAAGATTATGGGAAACCTGATTTATTGGGTGATTTTGTTCTCTATAATCATTACGGTAGGAGGTATTTTTCTTGCTCCGCATTTCCTTGATTTAGTGGGTGCCGAAGGCGAAATTAAGGAATTTGGAGTCAGATACTTAAGAATACTATTTTTAGGCTCCATATTTGTTAATTTTACACAATCGGCAAACATGGTGATGCGTGGCGAGGGACTGATGAAAAGAGCAATGGGCATTATGGCTCTTGGAGCATTTATCAATATTGCATTAGATCCTATTTTCATGAAAGCGATGGGAGAATATGCCATTGAGGGTGCGGCAATAGCGACAGTTATCGCACAAGTGATTCAGGCAATTGTCACCTTGTATTACTTTAAAAACAAAAGCGAGAATGTCAAAATAGGAAGAATTTGCAAACAAAAAGAAATCTACAAGGAAATGTTCGGTGTAGGTGTTTCCGCTATGGTTATGCAAGTGTTTTTTATGATTCAGCAGACCCTTTTATATAAACAAGCCTTTGCTTATGGAGGAAATACCGCAGGAACGTTAATGGCAGCTACCCTTAGAATCTATGCTTTTTCTTTTATTCCGCTTTGGGGAATGAGTCAAGGATTACAGCCCGTAGTCGGTACAAATTTCGGAGCAAAACAATATGACAGAGTAAGACAGGCGATGAAGGTGTTTTGCCTCGGAGGATTAGTGCTTGCAGCCATCTTCTGGATACCTGCCCAACTGTTCTCCGGCCAAATCTTATCCGCATTTAATGTGGATCCTTCGATTACTGCCGGTGGAGTAAATCACTTTCGGATGTTTTACAGTGTCTTTCTTTTATATGGAGTTATGGTTATGACCATCACCTTTTTCCAAGCGATTGGAGATGGCAAAAAAGCCGGAAAAATCGTTATGCTGAGACAGCTTATCTTATTTGTACCGGCAATGCTTTTATTACCAAAAGTATTTGGGGAGACAGCTGTTTGGTGGGCAGAACCTGTTGTTGATTTTACGATGATTGTTGTGGGGCTTGTTATGCAGCAACGAGAACTCTTTAAAATGAAACAGCTTAGTGTAAAAAGTTAGTGTTGTGATAAAAAAGAGCTTGGTATATGAACATGTTGTTTCTATAACAAGCTCTTTTCTTTATTTAAGTTTTTATGAGGAGAAAACATGTGTAGAAATCAAAGGCTACCTACACATGTACGAAAACTTAGGATGTGTGTAACAGGTAAAGATATATTTTTATTAAAAAGTTTTTCAAAAACCACGATGGAAGATGTCATGAAAAAAGCTAAAATCAGCAAAGGTTGTTTATATAGTTATTATAAAAACACCTATGAAATTTTACATGATTTAGTGGCTTATTATAACTACAATATTTTAGAAAATCTTCGTTCAATCATAGATAAACATCGTGAATTCAATAATTTTGATTTGGTTTTAAATAAAATTATTGATACGATTTTTGCAGAAAAAGAAATTAGAGCAATCTATGCACTATTTCTAATTTCAATTAAAAATAGTGCATAGTTGAAAATTTTTCATAACAAATTAAAAAATGACTGTTTAATGAATGATGAGTTTATAGAGCTGATAGAGATTATGGTTTTGTCGATTGAAATTTTAGGTATTCAAAATAATGATTTATATAATAAATTGTCAGTTATTTTTAGGAGGAATACATTGTTACAATCAAGTAGTTGAAAGTAGTAGGTATGGAGTATGTCATGGCAATATTATTTTGGTTTATAAGAGAGTCTTCATTAGAATATTATTACAAATACATTTATAGCAATTATAGTATAACAATAGGAGTATTATTACTTTTTTATAACCAAAATAAAGTGCCTTGTTTTAAATAGGCAATACTTTTTTTATCATTTTAGAGGACTTTGCATGTCAAAATGCAGAGGTCCTCCTTTTTTTGTTCAAAAAAGCAAATTGAAAAATTTTGAACAAAAAGGAGGACTTTATAAATGACAGATGATAGAAAATATATCTATGTAAAAGGAAAAAAGATCTATGTATCGGATGAACTATATAAAGCATATAAGAAACAAATCAATCACGAAGCACATTTAAGCAGATTGGCTCGAAAACATAAGGTCTACGGCTTTGAAGATTACAAGCTCGATGTAAACTCTATTGTAGATGAAAATGTGGATATTGAAAAAATCATTGAAACAAAAATGAGAATCGAGGACTTGACGAAGGCAATCGGTAAGCTTAATAAGGAAGAACGAGAATTGATTTATGCAATCTACTTTGAAGAAAAAACACTCAAAGATATTGCAAATACACAGGATACCAATCCGATGAAGATTAGTCGTATTAGAGATAGAATTCTAAGAAAGCTAAGAGATATGCTGGATAGGTAGTTTTTGTGGAGAAGGCAAAGAGATGTATGCTCCTTGTCTTCTCTTTTTTTCTCAAAAATAATTTTTTTCTAAAAAAGTGTTAAAAGCACTTCTGAAAGTAAGGTTTATATATAGAGGGAGAATTTTACCTTGGGAAAATTGAATATATTTTTTTGAGATATAAGAGCATTGTTCTTTGACAACCAAATAGACCAAAACAGGACGTTAACCATTTATGGAGCGATCTACTTACAAACGCCAAAACCTTTCTGCTGAGAAAAAATATTAGGAAATATTTATACTTAAAAAAATCTCGGTTTAAACGAATACTTGCAAATGCAAAGGATAAAAGAAAGAGAGCGACAAATTTGGAAGATAGAACATAGGTGTGGCAGCCTATGTGCGAAGATATAAATGGGGATTATGATACTTCTTTCGTGAAAGCCGGCTCGTCGAGAACAGAGGCGGAGGTGAAATTCCTATGTTGTCAGCCAAGACACCTGTTAATGTCAAAAAACTTAAACTTAAGAAAGGAGCATTTTCTTATGAAAGAACATAAGAGAAATCCTACAAATAGGAAAGTAAATGTGGGATTAACATATAAAGATAAAAAAGAAGAACAGAAGATAAATCAGATAGAGGGGTATACCGTAACAGTAAGATTTTCCGATAACGGACTTCGTTTGGAACATTTAATTGATGCCTATATTCAGGAAAAACTTTTTGTAACATGATGATAGGAAGTTGTAAATAAAAGATTGAGATAATCTTAATAATCCGAACTTCATTTTGAGAATCGGTATTGCAAGAAATGTTTAGGAGCGGTATAATAAGCATGTGGAAGCCTAACCTTTATTTGGTTTATTGTATAAATCAAATTGAAGGAGGCTTTTTTATGTTTAAAAATAAGGCTTGTATGTATTTAAGACTATCAAAGGACGATGGAATTAATAGTGAGAGTAATTCAATTACAAATCAAAGAGAATTGATACAAAGCTATGCAAAGAACAATGAAATAGAGCTTGTTAAGGAATATGTAGATGACGGATATAGCGGGACAAACTATGACAGACCGGCATTAAAAGATTTGATGGAAGAAATCAGTAAGAAGAATCGGGCATTTGACATTATCATTGTAAAAGACCTCTCCAGATTCGGAAGAGATTATATCGGAGCCGGCACCTATATTCAAAAAATATTTCCACAGCTTCACATCAGGTTTATTTCCATCAATGATAACTATGACAGCAAAAATGCGGATATGAGCGACACCAATCTAATATTGCCTATCAGAAACTTTATCAATGACAGCTATGCCAGAGATATATCCAATAAGGTAAAAAGCTCACAGAAGATAAAAAGAGAGAAAGGGGAGTACATTGGTTCTTTTGCACCATACGGCTACAAGAAATCGGAAGAAAATAAGAACAAGTTGATAGTAGATGAGAATGTCAGGGTTATTATAAAAAGTATCTTTGATATGAAACTGAAAGGGTATTCTTCAAAAGCCATTGCAGAAGAATTAAATGATTTAGGGATAGACTCCCCTAAAATATATAAGGAAAATCAAGGACTAAATTATAAAGGCGGATTTAAAGTAAAAAAGGGAAGAAATTGGTCTGCCAAGGCAATCAATCGAATTATAGAAAATGAAGTATATATCGGTACAATGCTGCAAGGCAAAAGTGCTACAATCAATTATAAAAATAAAAAACAAATCGAAAAAGACAAAAGAGACTGGGTTAAGGTAGAAGATACCCATGAAGGAATTATCAGTAAAGAAGTCTTTTACATTGCAAATCGTATGTTAAAAAGAGATTTGTACAGTAGCAAAGAAAAAAAGACAGACCTTTTTAGTGGAATGTTATTTTGTAAAGACTGCAACAGTCCGCTTGTAAGAAGAGTGGTCAAATATAAAGAAAAAGAGCAGGTATTCTATATCTGCTCAAAGTATAACAAAGAAAAATCTTGTACAAGGCATAGCATAAAAAAAGAAGATTTGGAAGAAATACTTGCAGGTATTTTTGATAAATATCTGATATTTCACGAAAATTTGTATCGAAAGATCCAAGAGATTGATGTTACTAGAAATATTACAGATACGCAGATAGGGATACTGCAAAGAGAAAAAGAAATGACACAAAATCTTTTATCTTCCCTGTATGTAGATTTAAAAGAAGATATTATTTCCAAAGAAGAATATCAGATGTTTCGTGAGAATTATCTGGAACAAATTACAAAATTAAATGAAAACATTGAGTACAGGAAGAAGAAACAGGAAACAGTCAAAGAACGCATTAGAAATAATGAAAGCTGGCTGTTTGACCTAAAAAAGTATAAAGCACTTACAAAACCGGACAGACTTTCTATTGTGATGCTGATTGATAAAATTCTTGTAGGAGAAAATAAAGAAATTGAAGTGATTTTTAATCATCAGGAAGAAGTCGCTTTTTTAGAAGTAATGGCAAATAATAGTGAAGAGAAACAAGACCATAAGCAACGAATTCCGTTACAGTTTATGAAATCAACCGTACAAAAAACTGTAGAAAGTGAGGTTTGCTATGGCTAGAACAAAAAAGAGATATGAAATATCCGTTACAGAGGAAAAAGATAGAAAGAACCCTACTTTCTATCAAGCGGGAATCTATACCAGATTATCTCAAGAGAGAAAAGAAGAATACAGGGATAAAAGCAATTCCCTTGCCGTGCAGGAAGAACTTTGTATCAAAGAAGCCAAAGAAAAGGGAATCAGTATAGTTAAAGTCTATCAAGATTATGAATATACCGGAACAAATTTCAGAAGACCTGCCTTTAACGAAATGATGGCAGACATCAAGAAAAGAAAAATAAACTGTATCCTTGTCAAAGACTTGTCTCGATTTGGAAGAGAATACTTGGAGATTGGAAACTACATCGAAAAAGTATTTCCTTTCTTGGGAGTTCGTTTTATATCCGTAAACGATCATTTTGATACGGAAAATAAAACAGATGATAAAAAATCCTTTGAAATTACAATTAAAAACATCATCAATGACCTGTATGCAAAAGATATTTCCAAAAAAGTAAGCAGTACCAAACAGGAAAAGATGAAGCAGGGATACTTTATAGGAACCTTTGCCCCTTATGGTTATAAGGCGGTGAGAAAAGATAAGGGAAAGGTCTTAATTGCAGATGAAAAGGTAAGAGAAGTTGTAGAACTGATTTTTGATTTAGCTTATAAAGGGGCATCTCAAATAGAAATTGCAAGGGAACTGACCAAAAAGTATACAACCCCCTGGCAATATATGAAAACGGGAGAAGTTTTAAGAAGTCCGGATAATAAAAAACAATGGAGCCCCAGTGCAATTGGACAATTTTTTAAAAATGAAGCCTATATTGGAAATATGGTACAGGGGATGCATGAGAAAAAAAGCATCCGAAAAGAAAAAGGAGCATATAGACCTTTAGAGGAATGGGTTAAGGTGGAACATACTCACGAAGCTATTATTGATGAAGAGAAATTTTTTGCTATTCAAAATCTTAGAAAAGAAAAAAGGGATATCGCAAGAGAAAAACATAATTTATATACCAATACCAAAACAATTGACAATAAATATAAAGGACTTTTGATATGTAAAGAATGTGGACAATTATTAAAATCACGCCATATGAATACATCCAACGATCATGCGGGAATAGAAAATAAGGAGCAATATTATTTCTTTTGCAGGGGAGAAGATTATCTGTTTGAAAATAAAGTACATTGCAAAATATGGGAAAGTGAAATTGATAAAATCCTGTTTCATACTGTAAAGGAAATTGTAGGAATTTTAAGTTCAAAAGACGACTTGAAGAATAGACTGAAATATTTTTATAAATGCCAATTAAAAGATATGGAAATCAAGCTAAAAACCTTACAAAGTAAGAAAGAAGATAAATCATTGGAACTTCAAAAGAAATATGAGGAGTATGTAAGAGGGGAACTCTTATTAGATAATTATCAAAAAGAAAAAACTATTATTCAAAATCAAATTTATTCTCTTGATGAAGAAATTAAGATATATTTTGATAGGCAGAAGAAAGTAAAACAAAAAAGAACGGAATTGGAACACTTTATAAATTCCATATTTGATATGAAAACGAAAGATATGGACAGCATAGATGAGGAGTTTATCCATAAAATCATTGATTCTATTCAAATATCAAAGAATAGAGAAGTGATAATACACTTTAAGTTCGATATATCAAAAGAAATAGAAGTCTTAGGAGGTCTTAGTTATGAATAAATTAGCTATGTATTTGAGACTATCCATAGAGGATTATCAGAAAAAGGGAGAAAGTGAAAGTATTCATAACCAAAGAGAATATATCAAAGCTTATATTAAAGAGCATAAAGATCTGATGGAATATGAAATATCGGAATACGTAGATGACGGATTTTCAGGAACCAATTCCAATAGACCGGCATACCAAAGATTGCTTGAGGATTTAAAAAATAATCATATAGATAGCATTATTGTAAAAGACATGTCCAGATTCTCAAGAGATTATATTGAAATGGGAAACTATCTGGAAAATATCTTTCCTTTTATGGGGATTCGATTTATTTCCATAAATGATGGTTATGACAGCTTAAAAGAAGGAAGTAACGGAACGGAAATTGATACCCAATTCAAAAGTTTATTATATGATTTTTACTCAAAAGAATTATCTCAGAAAATAAGAAGTATATCTCAAGAACTAAAATCACAAGGGAAAAATACGAATGGATTAGCACCTTTTGGATATATAAAAGACCCGAATGATAAACATCATATTCTTGTTGATGAAAAGACGGCATTTATCGTAAGAGAAGCCTTTGAGCTTATCTTACAAGGATATTCTTGTAATAAAATAGCAAGAGTATTTAACGAAAAGAGATATATTACCCGTTCCGATAGAAAAGAAGAGCTTGGACTTACAAGTTATAAGCATAACTTAAAAACCGGAACAGAAGTAAAAAAGAGAATGTGGCAAGGACCGACAATTGCTCAAATGACCAGTATGGAACTATACACCGGAGATTATGTGTATAATCAAATGAAAGAAACTCATATAGGCGGACGAAAAACGGAAAGACTACCGAAAGAAGATTGGAAAAAAATAGAAAATACGCATGAAGCAATTATTTCCAAAGAAGTTTTTGACAAAGTTCAAGAAATAAAGAAACTGAACAGAGTAAAAAATTTTAAATGTGGTAGCACGAAAAAGAAATACTATGGTATGCTCGAGGGAAAACTATTTTGTAAAGAATGCGGAAGAAAATTATTTTATAGACAAGACAGTCAAAAAACAAAAAATGGGATATCCGTTTACAAAAAGTATTATTGTAGTTTTTGTAAAGTAAATCAAAACAGCAATATTGTAAAAGAGGAAAAATTAGAGGAGTTACTCTTAGATAAGATAAAAAATATACCTGTAAAAGTAGATACAGAAAGTACAAAAATTTCTATTCAGGAAAAGAAGAATCTTTCTTGTGAACTAGAGAGCATAAAAAACAATTTACAGAAGCAATATGAGAAGTACAAAAAGAAAGAGTTATCGAAGGAGGTATATCTACAGGAAAAACAAAATCTGGTCTTATGTCAAGAAATAGTACAAGATA
>KI259762.1 GCA_000467935.1 Peptostreptococcaceae bacterium oral taxon 113 str. W5053 | reverse complement strand
CATTTGATCTATTTTTATTCTAACACCAAAATCACTTTAAAGAGAAAGTGAAAAACACGCCCCAAAGAGATAAAATCAAAGAAAAGCATAAGGAACAGAGTTTGTAGGAAGGAGTGGTAAAGACGAAGATTGTAAAAGAAGTACTAAAGGATATAAAAAATATATTTCACATAAGAGATAAGAAAAAGTTTGTAATTAAAACCTTGCCTTATCTCTTTTTCTTTTATCTGGCGAATATATTTTCAAGGCATATAAACAGTTATGTAGGTGGTGATTATGTAGATAAGATGATAGTAGCTTTATCTGATATAGGAACACTGTCTTATCTGCCATCATTTCATATAGATGACTTATTTGCAGGTATTTGTTTTTCAGCAGTTATTTGGCTTATTGTTTATCAAAAAAAGAAAAATGCAAAGAAATTTCGCCAAGGAGTAGAATACGGTTCGGCAAGATGGGGTGGTCCGAAAGACATCGAACCGTACTTGGATGAAAGGTTTGAAAACAACATAATTTTAACCAATACGGAACGGCTTACGATGAATGGGAGACCCCAAAATCCTAAATATGCAAGAAACAAAAATGTGCTTGTAGTAGGAGGATCCGGAAGTGGAAAGACCCGATTTTTTTAAAACCCAATTTGATGCAAATGCACTCATCCTATGTTGTAACCGATCCGAAAGGATTAACCTCTTAGGGA
>KI259761.1 GCA_000467935.1 Peptostreptococcaceae bacterium oral taxon 113 str. W5053 | reverse complement strand
GAAAGGTAAATCTCCATCTTCCAAGTTAAAGGATAGCGGTCTGTAAAAGTTCTGTTCCTCTCTGATATTTAAGTAGATTTCTCCCCTTAATTCTTCTATCAAAGTCGGTCTGTCTTTTCCTGTCAGGCTTTCCATATAATCAAAGTCCACATAACCTTTTTCAGACATAGATAACACAAGAGATTCCAAAGAAGTATCCACATGGTCGATGGTCTTTGCCTTTGTAATTGTCCTCTTGGAGAATATATCTCCCTTGGCTTTGAAGTTTTCTTCTTCATCAAGGATTTCAATGGAGGAAACAAGCGGGAAGTTACTGTCCTCTTTCAAAGCTCTGGTATTACTTAGGTTATTGACATACCCATGCTTTTTAGAAAAGCGGTCATAGACTTCATTGAGCTTTTCTTGAGCTTTCTTTACCTCATCATCGGAATAGTCCTCTTTCTGCTTATAAATGACATCTTTTAGGACTTCATTCAATTCAAGGTAATCCTTAATCTTCTCCTTATTCTTATCCGTTATTTCTTTCTTTACGAAAAGTGAGTTTTCTCTGTAATACACTTCATCATCAATAATGGTGTAGGAGAAGTTCTTGACATCGTCTGTGGCAGGGATAGATGTGATTTCATCATCAAGTAGCTCTATTTCTTCATAAGTTGCTCCTTTGGATATTTCTTCACTTGCTTTTGTCAGAAGCTCTTTTAAGTCGGCATTTTCTTTCGGCAAACAAGCAAGGGTATTTCCAAATCGTCCTGACACTTCTTCCATAGAGCCAAGCACCATCTGAGGATTCTCTACAAAGTATTTATTGTAAGTAAGACCCTTTTCATCTTCTGCAAGATGTATCCAGTCCTCCTCCCTTTCTCTGATACTGTCCCTTTTCTTTAGGAAGATAATATCTGAGGTTACTTCCGTTCCGGCAACACCCTTAAAGGTATCGTTCGGAAGTCTGATGGCTCCTAAAAACTCCGCCCTTGCTGCAAGGTATCGTCTAACACTTTCGTCCTTTTTATCCATCGTCCCTGAAGTTGTAATAAGAGCGATAACACCGCCATTTCTTACTTTATCAATGGATTTTGCAAAGAAATAATCATGGATAAGGAAGTTATTTTTGTTATACTCCCTATCATTTACTTTATACTCTCCAAATGGGACATTACCGATAACCGCATCAAAGAAGTTATTGGAAAAGGAGGTTTCTTCCAGTCCCTTAATCTGTATATCACTTTCAGGGTATAGTAGTTTTCCAATT
>KI259760.1 GCA_000467935.1 Peptostreptococcaceae bacterium oral taxon 113 str. W5053 | reverse complement strand
GAAAAATAAAGCAACAGTTTGGAAGATTGCTAATTAGCAGGGAGATTACGGGACTTGGAGTTCTGCTCAATGAAATACTTCATTACTTAGTGAAAAGGAGTAAAGTTGTAAAAAAATTCATAAGATTAACTCTGATGGGGAAATAAAAAAGGAAGGTTTGGCTTGGAATGATGATGGGAAAAGAAATGAATAAGGATGTAATAAAAAAATAAGCGGGAGAAAAACAAACCCGGTAAAGGGAGTAAATAGGCAAACTCTCTTTATCGGGTTTGTTTTACAAAAAACATACGATGATCGCGTGATTCCATAAAGTTTAAGCAGTGAATTTTTCAATGAGCTAAATGATCTGTAAACTTTTACACCTTGCAAGCAGAACAGCTGTCAGGAAGGATGTTGTTATGCCAAAGTAAAACAATAATATGAATAGTTTAATGCATGTCAGATAAGTTTTAGACTTGTATCTTAAATATGTTTAATAAAGTCTGCCTTTGTTAGTGTACTGTATAAAAGATAGACTTTATAACATGACAATAGATGTCAAGTTATTGTGGTATAATAACTGTAGGAGATGTTAAGACGATGAAAGATAATAGGCTATTTAGGATACTATATTATATTTTAGAAAAGGGAAAAGTTACGGCAAATGAACTTGCAGATAAATTTGAGGTGTCTGTCCGAACGATATATCGAGATATTGACGCTATCAGCAGTGCAGGTATTCCCATCTATGCCACACAAGGAAAGGGCGGTGGAATAGAAATTGCTGAAGATTTTGTGCTTAGTAAATCACTACTGTCTGAAAACGAGAAACAACAGATTATGTCAGCTCTTCAGGGATTGGAGAATACAACAATACAACATGAGAATGAGCTTCTAACAAAACTATCCGCACTCTTTAAAATAAAAAATACCAGTTGGATAGAAGTTGATTTTAATAATTGGCAAAACAATAAGATGTATGAAAAAACATTTAATGATATTAAGTCCGCAATTTTAAGTAAGAACATTGTTTCATTCACATATTTTAGCAGTAATGAAAAAGAAACAAGCAGAAGAGTTAAACCTGTTAGACTACTTTTCAAGAGTCAAGATTGGTATCTATATGCCTTGTGTTTACTTAGAAATGACTTTAGATATTTCAAATTGTCCCGGATAAAGAATTTGGAAACCCAAGCGGAAAAGTTTGAAAACAGCTTTGATGATGTGATACTCAAAAAAGAAATGCCAAATGATAATAAAGTGCGTATAAAGGTTAAATTTGATCGGAAAGTTGCTTTCAGGGTATATGATGAGTTAAATGGAGCAATCACAGAAGATGATGAGAATTTATATGCTGAAATAGAAATACCAAATGACTATAACCTATTCAACTATATTTTTTCTTTCGGAGATGGGGTAGAAGTATTAGAGCCAAAGGAGATACGAATGCAGATTAAAGAAATGATAAATAAAATGGCGGGGAAATATATAATATGACAAATGGTGTCAAGTATATTGAGGTATAATTATCTTAAATAAAGATAAGGAGGAATAAACAATGGATATGAAGTATTGTCAGTGTTGTGCTATGCCTATGGGTGAAGGGAAAGAACTTTATGGTACAAATTCAGATGGAAGCGTAAATGAAGATTATTGTAAGTACTGCTTTGAGAAAGGCGAATTTACTTTCAACGGGACAATGGAGGAAATGATTGAGATATGTGTTCCTCATGTAGTTGAAGCCAATAAAGATATGAATGAAGATAGTGCAAGAAAAATGATGATGAAGTTTTTCCCAACTCTAAAAAGATGGAAGGAGTAAAGTGTTATGCCAAGACCAACGACAAAAAATGATTTAATGACTGCTGCTAAGGAAAACTATGAAAAGTTAAATTTACTTATTTCAAAGATGACAGAGGAAGAGTTAAACACACCGTTTGATTTTTCAAAAGATGAAAAGAAAAAAGAAGCTCATTGGAAAAGAGATAAAAACTTAAGAGATGTTTTAATCCATCTCTATGAATGGCATCAGCTTATTTTGAATTGGGTACATTCCAATCAAAAGGGAGAAGGAAAACCGTTTTTGCCTGAACCATATAACTGGAAAACATATGGAGATATGAATGTAGAATTTTGGAAGAAACATCAAAATACTTCTCTTGAAGACGCTACGGATATGTTTCATAAATCCCATGTTGATGTATTAGCATTAGCTGAAAAATTTACAAGTGAAGAATTATTTTCCAAAGGTGTCTATAAGTGGACAGTAGGCAGTACATTGGGTTCCTATTTTGTAAGTACAACATCAAGTCATTATGATTGGGCTATGAAAAAGTTAAAAGCTCATCAGAAAAATTGTAAATCAAAATAGCCGGAATAGGATAGTAAAGTGCATTTTACAAAAGTAAAAGGAATACTATCTTCAAAGAATGGAATGAATTTGTTCAGAGGCTGTACTCATGGCTGTATTTATTGCGACTCAAGAAGTAAATGCTATCAAATGAACCATAAATTTGAAGATGTAGAAGTAAAAGAAAATGGCATCAGCCTTTTGGAAGAGAGCCTAAAACGAAAGCGAAAAAAATGTATGATTGGTTTAGGTTCTATGACTGATCCATACATTAAAGAGGAACTTGGACTAAATTATACAAGACAGGCACTTGAGATAATAAATAAATTTGGCTTCGGTGTAACGCTTATAACAAAGTCAGCTAATGTCTTAAGGGATTTAGACTTATTGAAAGAAATAAATTCAAAAACAAAATGTGTAATTCAAATGACACTAACGACTTATGATGAAGAACTTTGTAAAAAGATAGAGCCTAATGTTTCAACGACAAAAGAAAGGATTGAAGCATTAAAAATATTGCGTGATGAGGGAATATCAACAGTAGTTTGGCTAACTTCGATACTGCCGTTTATTAACGATACGGAAGAAAATATTCTTGGTATTTTAAATTATTGCAAGGAAGCAAAGGTGTTTGGAATAATATGCTTTGGTATGGGACTTACACTTAGAGAGGGAAACAGAGAATATTTTTATTCACAGTTAGATAAAAAGTTTCCAAAGCTGAAAGAACGCTATATCAGAGAATACGGAAACAGTTATATGATAGGAAGCAAAAATGGCAAGAAGCTTATGGACTTGTTTCACGAATTTTGTGATCAGAATAATATAATGCATGATAATGACGCTATATTTAACGCTCTCAATGTATTCGAGGGGAGGAACGGTTCAAAGCAGCTTAGTTTTTTGATGAAGTCGGAGTTAAGGAATTGAATACTTATAAAATAATGATTTAAGGGGCGCTTCATTAACGGATGGTATTAATATTTATTAATGATAATATAACTAAAATAATTGATTCTTATTTGTAATCTTTTTTTTCGTCAAATAGCTGATAACATTTATGGAGGATTCGGTATATGTAGATGTTTCGAAGTCCTCCTTTTTGTTTTACGTAAGAAAAAAATGAAAAAATTTTTATGCCAAAAGAGGATTACTTTGGTGTCAGAGGATAAAGAGATAGTGAAAATATATAAAATTAGTTTGCGAAAAGAGAAACATGGAAAGCGGATGGATAAAAATATTTTGTTTTTTGTGGACTTTTTGTGAAGGTGTAGTACTTTTATTAATACGGGGTAAAATAAGAAAAGAGACATCGAAGGAGGGATTTTAATGAGAATACATAGTCGTCAAATCAAAATATTTTGTATTATTTTGCTTTTAAGTCTTTTAATAGCGTGTTCCCGTGGCGGCAAGAAGAGTGCATCTCAAGAGGGTACAACTCAATATGATACAAAAGCAGATATTTTTACAGAAGAGAAGATAAAAGGCAATCAATCGATGGAGATTCAGTCCGGTGAACCAGGTGCCGGTGAAGTTGGAATACAAAAAATTGCCATGACTTATAATCTTGAGATGCAGACAAAAGAATTTGAGAAAACTCAACAAGAGATTGAATCCACAGTTTTCAAACATAAAGGATTTATCGAATACTCTGAAATAAGACATAATGATTATTATTCTTCCGGTACGCAATATGCTCATTGGATTTTTAAAATTCCAAAAGAAGTTTCCGGAAATGCCTTAGAGGAGTTCAAAACTTTTGGTCATCTGGTCAGAATGCAACAACAAGGTGAAAATTTAACTTCTGCATATCAAGATACCCAAAGCAAGATAGAACTTTATCAGATGAAAGAAGAGCGTTTAAAGGCTTTATTGAGTAAAGCGGAAAAAATGGAAGATATTATTAAATTGGAAGAATCCATTACGGATACGATTTACCAAAAGGATAATTTAAACAAAGCCTTAAAAGGTATGGATAAGAGAGTGGATTATGTGACGGTGGAATTGTCTTTAACGGAAGTGCGAGATTATACAGAGCCGAAAACAGAAATGATTAGCTTTGGACAGCGCGTTCTTATTGCTTTTAAAGAAATGGGGAATAATATTGTTTATGGTTTACAAAATTTGATTTTGGGGATTATTTATTGGCTGCCCTTATTGATTATTTTGATTATAATAGTTTTTATAGTCAAAAGATTTAGAAGAGGATGTCCTTTAAAGAAGAAGACTTGCTTTTGGAAAAAGAAAAAAGAAACTGTTGAAGAAAAGACGGTAAAGGAAGAGGAACAAAACCGAGAAGATGAATAGGGGAGCTTGACTTATTCGGTGTAGAGTGTTATGCTTTTTGTAATTTAATATTGGATTTTGACGGGAAGAGTAGCAAGAGAGAGATGTCAGAGAAAAAGAGCCGTGGCTGAAAGCTTTTTTCTTCGAAGTCTTGTGAAAACCACCCCGGAATCGTCGTGTAATTGCGACTGCGAAGCGGCATTATGCTCATTGAGAAGTAAGTTGGGTGGAACCACGATAACCTTTCGTCCCTACATTAGGGGTGAAAGGTTTTTTATTGTACAAAGTTGAAGGAGGAAGATTATGTTAAAAATGACTTTGCCGGATGGTTCGGTAAGAGACGTTGAAAGAGGAATCAGTGTTTTGGAATTTGCAAAATCTATTTCTGAAGGTCTTGCAAGAGCTTGTGTAGGTGCCGATGTAAATGGAGAGATTAAAGGAATGCCCGATGTATTGGAAGAAGACGGAAAAATTTCTTTGCTTAAATTTGAGGATAAAGAGGGAAAACAAGTTTTCTGGCATACCAGTGCTCATTTAATGGCTTATGCAGTGCAACGATTATTTCCGGATGTTAAATTTGCCATTGGACCCTCCATTGATCAAGGTTTTTATTATGATTTTGATACGAAACATCGTTTTGTACCGGAAGATTTAGAAAAAATTGAAGAAGAGATGAAAAAAATTGTTAAAGAAAATCCGGAAATGATTCGTAAAGAAGTAAGCAAACATGAAGCGCTACAGTTTTTTTTGGATAAGAATGAAAAATATAAGGTAGAATTGATTCAAGATTTGCCGGAAGATTCTGTTATTACGATGTATCAATTAGGGGAATTTGTAGATCTTTGTCGCGGACCTCATATGGCAGATGTAAGAAAAATAAAGGCAATTAAATTAATGAGCATTGCAGGGGCGTATTGGAGGGGTGATGAGAAAAATGAAATGCTTCAACGCATTTATGCCATCACTTTCGAAAAGAAAAAAGATTTGGATGAGTATCTGGAACGATTGGAAGAAGCAAAACGTAGAGATCACAGAAAAATCGGTCAGGAAATGAGATTGTTCACCATGCATGAAGAAGGTCCGGGATTTCCTTTCTTCCATCCAAAGGGAATGGTATTAAGAAATATTTTGGAGAATTTTTGGAGAGAGGCTCACGCTAAAGAAGGATATGGAGAAATTCGCACACCGATTATTTTGAATGAATCTTTATGGAGGCAATCCGGTCATTGGGATCATTATAAAGAAAATATGTATTTCACTAAAATTGATGGAAATGACTATGCGATTAAACCGATGAACTGTCCAGGCTCTATTTTAGTATATAAGAGTGACTTGCACAGCTATCGTGATTTTCCAATTAAATTAGGAGAAATGGGCTTAGTTCATCGTCACGAATTATCCGGAGCGCTTCACGGATTATTCCGTGTTCGAAGTTTCACACAGGATGACGCGCATATCTTCTGCTTACCGTCTCAAATTAAAGAGGAAGTAACCCAAGTTATTCGTTTGGCCAATTCGATTTATAGCGTATTCGGTTTTAAATATAAATTGGAGCTTTCAACTCAACCGGAAAACTCTATGGGAACGAAAGAACAATGGGATTTAGCTACGGAAAGTCTTCGTCAGGCTTTGGAAGCTAATGAATTATCTTATGAAATCAATGAAGGTGACGGTGCATTTTATGGACCGAAAATTGACTATCATTTGGAAGATGCCATCGGCAGAACCTGGCAATGCGGAACGATTCAATTAGATTTTCAAATGCCGGAGCGTTTTGATATTACCTATATTGACAAGGATAATGAAAAGAAACGTCCGGTAATGATTCATCGCGCTTTGTTGGGCAGTATGGAACGTTTTATGGGTATTTTAATTGAACATTATGCAGGAAAATTTCCTGCGTGGTTAGCTCCTGTTCAAGTTAAGATTCTTTCTATTTCGGAAAAATTCAATGCTTATGCCATGGAAGTATACAATCAATTGAAAGCAGTCGGAATTCGCGTGGAATTAGATGATAGAGAAGAAAAAATCGGATATAAAGTTCGTAACGCGCAGATGGAAAAAGTGCCGTATAGTTTGGTTGTAGGGGAAAAGGAAATGGAAAATAAGACCGTTGCCGTTCGAAAACGTGACGGAGAGCAAGGCGGTACAGTTTCTGTGGATGAATTTATTCAATCTTTAATCAAAGAGATTGAAGAAAGAGTGATCTAATGCAATTTTTATCTGAAAAATTTTTTAACGAAGCTGTAGAATCCCTACAACGGATGATTCGTATTAAAAGCGTTGAAGGGAAGGCAAAAGAAGGAATGCCCTTTGGAGAAGGTCCTTTAAATGCATTGCATGAAATGTTGTCTATTGGAAAGGAGCTGGGTTTTAGGGTATACAATCACAAGAATATGGCAGGTCACATTGAAATGGGTCCGGATACGGATGAATATATCGGGATTGTGGCTCATTTGGATGTAGTTCCGGAAGGGAGTGATTGGATATATCCGCCTTATGGCGCAGAAATTCATGATGGCTTTATGTATGGAAGAGGTACGGTGGATGATAAAGGGCCGGCCATGGCATCCTTATATGCTATGAAAGCATTGAAAGAATTAAAAGTGCCTTTAAAACGAAAAGTTCGTTTAATACTTGGAACGAATGAGGAGACCGGTTCAAAAGGAGTTGAGGCGTATTTCCAAGAATTCCCGGCACCTTTTATGGGTTTTACTCCAGATGCAGATTTTCCGGCAATTTTTGCAGAATACGGAATTTTAACGATGAAATTTTGTATGCCTTTGAAAGAAGGAAGGATGACAATTCTGGAACTTAAGGGCGGAGAGGCTCATAATATGGTTCCGGACAGAGCAACGGTTTTATTGAAAGTTCAAGATCAAGAGGAAACGGAAAAACTTTTAAAGTCAATTGATTGTGAAGTTCCTTGGGACTATGCCTTTGAAGGAGAAAATCTGAGGATTAATGTTATCGGTGTTTCTGCTCATGGAAGTACACCGTATATGGGAAAAAATGCTATTAGTTATTTGATGAAAATTGTCTCCGACCTTGATGCAAAAGAACTGCGTTTCGCTGACGTGTATTTGAATGATTTTGCTTTTTCTGACGGTGGAGAAAAATTAGGTGTAGATTTTGAAGATGAAATTTCAGGGCATCTTAGAATGAATCCGGGGGTAATTAAGCTGAAAGACGACAAGGTTCAACTGGTAGTTAATGTCCGTTATCCCGTGACTTTTAAAGCAGCGGATGTGGTTGCAAAAATTAACGAAAATCTTACGAAAGACGGTTTTGTTATGGAGAGAGAGTATTCAGACTCCGCTCCCTTATATTATCCGCAAGAGAGCCCTTTAATTCAAAAGTTAATGAAAGTTTATCAGCGTTGCACAGGTGATCACAACGCAAAGCCTATAGCTGTAGGAGGAGGCACTTATGCCAGAGAGACTAAAAATATTGTAGCTTTCGGGCCGTCGTTTCCGGGGGATGAAGAAGTTATTCATCAGAAAAATGAGCGAATTTCCTTGTCTCATTACCAAAGATTGATTGAAATTTATACGGATGCTATTGGAGTTTTAGCAAAAGAATAGAAAAGTGACAAGGAAGGATATTTTTTTAAGGAAGAGATATCCTTCCTTTGAAATTAATGAAAAAAGTTGACAATATAAATTATCTCATATATAATCACATTGTTATTGAAGTAGAAACATCCGTTTCTCACCTGTTGACAGATGGTTTGCAGGTCTGTACCCTATTTTTTTGTGTGCAAAGCAACGGATGTTTTATCCGTTGCTTTTTTATTTATTATGGGGGTGTGTGACAATAAAAGATCATCAAATCAATGAAGAGATTCGTGACAAAGAGGTACGCTTAATCGATGACGCGGGAAATCAATTGGGTGTTGTTTCTATCGAACAAGCTTTAGAGTTGGCAGAAACAAAGAAACTGGATTTAGTCAATGTAGCGCCTACGGCAAAACCGATTGTCTGCAGAATTATGGATTATGGAAAATTTAAGTATGAGCTGATGAAAAAAGAAAAGGAAGCTCGTAAAAAACAGAAAATTATCAATGTGAAAGAAATTCGTATGACGCCAAGCATTGAAAGTCATGATTTGAATACAAAAGCAAATCATGCGAAAGATTTTTTGAAAAATGGAGATAAAGTAAAAGTGTCTGTACGTTTCCGAGGTCGGGAATTGGGACATAAAGAAATTGGTAAAGTTGTATTGGATAAATTTGTAGAACTGATTACAGATTATGGTCAAATAGAAAAACAAGCAAATATGGAAGGGCGAAGCATGGTTATGTTTATCGCTCCCAAAGCTGAATAAGGAGGAATTATTATGCCTAAGATGAAAACTCACAGAGCTTCCGCAAAACGTTTCAAAAGAACCGGAAGTGGTCAATTAAAAAGATTTCAAGCTTATAAAGGACATTTAACCGGAAAGAAATCTGCAAAGAGAGTTCGTAGCTTGAGACAATCCGGAACAGTTAGCAAGAGCGATATGAAGAGAATCAATCAAATGATTCCCAAATAAGAGATAGATTTTAGGAGGACATCAAAATGGCAAGAGTAAAACGTGGCGTGAATGCCAAGAAAAGACATAATAAAATTTTCAAACTTGCAAAAGGTTATTACGGTTCTAAATCAACCCTTTTCAGAACAGCGAATCAAGCGGTTACACGTTCTTTAACTTATGCATACATTGGAAGAAAATTAAGAAAAAGAGATTTCAGAAAACTATGGATTACCAGAATTAACGCTGCTGCTCGACAAAACGGAATGAGCTATAGCAAATTAATGGGTGGATTGAAGAAAGCAGATGTTAATATCAACAGAAAGATGTTATCTGAACTGGCAATTCATAATCCGGAAGGTTTTGCTAAATTGGTTGATTTAGCTAAGAATGCATAAGCTCTGTTTTACAGAGCTTTTTTCTTATTATAAAGAAGATGATTTTATGAAATATCTGTCTAAAAAGTTAAAGTATTTTACTTCAAATCCTCCCAGAATGTTGGCAGGAGGGTTTTTCATTTTTATTTTTTTGGGAAGTATTTTATTAAGTCTTCCCTTTTCTTCTGTTGGAACACGACCGAAATATCTGGATGCGCTCTTTACTTCCACTTCGGCGGTTTGTGTAACAGGATTAACCACATTAAATACATCTCTAACCTGGTCTCCTTTTGGAAAAACGGTGATTTTGATTTTGATTCAAATTGGGGGATGGGGGGTTGTAACCATTGCAGCTTTGGTTGCTATGGCATTGGGAAAAACAATAGGCTTAAATGATCGTATTAGTATTCAAACTCAAATGAATGAAAAAAACTTAAACGGAATGGTTCGGTTGATTCGTTACATTCTTGCATCGTCCTTATTGATTGAGGGAGCAGGGGCTTTATTGTTAAGTATTCGTTTTGTCCCTGAATTTGGTATGTTCAAAGGAATTTTTTATGGTGTATTTCATTCGATTTCTGCATATTGTAATGCTGGCTTTGATTTGTTCGGGGATAGTTTAATCGGTTTTCAAAAGGATTATTTTGTTTTATTGACCATTTCTTTTTTAATTATAACAGGAGGATTGGGCTTTAGCGTTTATGCCAGCATAATGATGTATTTTCGTGAAAAGAAAAGATTAAATATTCATGCAAAAGTCGTTTTAGTCAGTACGATTGTTTTATTGACGATAGGCACCGTTTTGTTTTTCTTTTTGGAAGAAAAAAATTCTGGAACGATTAAACATTTAAGTGGATCGGAAAAATTACTTAATTCTTTTTTTCATTCAGTTACACTGAGGACAGCAGGTTTTTATTCTATTGCTGTAGAAACATTAAAGGAATCTTCTTCGGTTTTAAGTATGGCATTGATGTTTATCGGCGGCTGCCCTGCTGGGACTGCAGGTGGAATCAAGACAACGACTTTTGCGCTTTTGATTTTGACCATGTGGACGGAATTAAAAGGGGAAGGGGATGTTATCATCTTTCAAAGGAGAATATCACCGTCTAATATTCGACAAGCATTAAGTATAATCATCATTGGATTGGTTTGGATCTTTGTCGCTACTTTTATTTTGTTAATTACAGAAAATACGACGAGCAGAGAAGCCTTTTTTGAAATTTTTTCTGCATTTGGAACGGTGGGAATTACGATGGGATTAACACCACATTTAAGCATAATTGGCAAAGTCATTGTTATTTTAACGATGTTTACGGGAAGAGTAGGTACTTTGACGATGGGCTATGCTTTTGCGAAAAAGAAAAAGATAAAGCCTTATCGTGAATTGGAAGAGAATATAATGATTGGTTGAGGTAAGTAATTATGAAGACAAAACAGTTTATTGTCGTTGGGTTGGGTCGTTTCGGAAGAAGTGTAGCAAAAGAATTATTTGAAATGGGACATGAGGTTTTAGGTGTAGATAAAGATGAAGAAAATGTGCAAGCGATTAAAGAACATTTAACTCATGGCATTGTAGGAGATGTTACCAGAGAAGATTTACTAAGCAGCTTGGGAGTTAGTAATTTTGATGTGCTTATTGTAGGTGTGGGTTCAGATTATGAAGCTTCTATTTTAACTGTGATGATGGCCAAGGAATTGGGTGTAAAAAAGATTGTGGCAAAAGCATCCAGTATAAATCATTTAAAAGTTCTTTATCGTTTGGGAGCTGATAAAGTGGTTATTCCGGAAAGAGATATTGGACGAAGAGTAGCGCATAATTTAAATTTCTCATCGAACATTATAGATGTTATGGAATTATCTGAAGACTTTGGGATACTTGAAATCAACGCTTTGGAAGAGTGGTGGAATAAAACTTTAAAAGAATCAAATATTCGTTTGAACCATCACTTAAATGTAGTAGCTATTCGTCGAACGGATAAAGTTTATGTGAATCCGTCTTCTGAATTTATTATCCTCAAAGATGATCATCTTTATGTATTAGGGGAAAACGAAGGATTATTGGATATAGAGAGGGCAGAACAGACTAAAGATGGGAAATAATCAATTGATGCATTCACTGAAATTTGTCAAAAAATTGCATCAAAAAAAATATAGAGATAAAACAGGATTATATTTGGCAGAGGGGAAAAAGATTGTAGAGGAAGCTTTAAAATTAGGACTTATAGAACAAATTTTCATTACAAAAGAGAATCAAAGGGAATTTTTCAATGCGTCTGTTATTGAAGAAAAAACCATGAAAGAAATCAGTACGATGGAAATTCCACCGGGAGTTTTAGCTGTTGTAAGGAAACAAGTGGGTTTAAAATTATCGGATGATAAAACTTTAATAGTGGAAGATTTGAGAGATCCTGGAAACATGGGAACGATTATTCGCAGTGCGGAGGCTTTTGGATTTGCGATAGGACTTTTGGGAAATTGTGTGGATCCTTGGAATGAAAAATGTGTACAGGCTTCTATGGGAAGCATTTTTCGTGTATCGATATCCTTCTATACCTATGAAGATTTAGAACGATTAAAAGATATAAAAAAAATTTATGCCACTTATTTGGAAAAGTCTTTCAATCCAAAGGATGTGAAGTTTTCAAAAAATGGTATTTTACTCATTGGCAGTGAATCCCATGGTTTAAGTGAAAGAGCATTAAATTTGTCAACTGATTTTTTAAAAATTCCGATGACAGGACAAGTAGAAAGCTTAAATGCCGCTATTGCCGCATCTATTTTGATGTATATGTGGAATCAGTAGGGCGCAAAGGTATTAAATTTTATTTCAAATAGTCATGGAATGAGGTGATTGATCGGGAAAAATAAAACGATTGTTTTCCGCTCAGGATATGACGGAAGGACGTCCGTGGAAATTGATTTTGAGTTTTACATTGCCTCTAATTTTGGGAAATTTTGCACAACAATTATACAATGCTGTAGATTCCATGGTCGTAGGTCAATATATAGGTGATAATGCTCTAAGTGCAGTCGGTGTATCTATACCGATTTTATTCGTATTAACAGTTTTGTTTATCGATTTATCCACCGGGGCAAGTATTATGGTCAGACAATATGTCTGTGTATTTTGTGTTACCGTGGGTTTTAAAAATTTTGAAAACGCCGGATATTATTTACAAGGATGCACTTATTTATTTAAAGATCGTATTGCTTGGAATTCCGGCTATTGCCTATTACAATATTCTTTCCGGAATTTTGCGAAGATTAGGGGATTTTGCATCTGCTCTATTTTATTTGATTCTTTCTACCGTAATCAACATTATTTTAGATTTAATCTTTGTAAAATATTTGTACTGGGGTGTAGCCGGAGTGGCAATTGCCACTGTTGTTGCATAAGATATTTCAGCAATTCTATGTTTTTTAAAATTAAAGCACATGAAGGAAGTATTTTCTTTTGAAAAGAGACACTATCGATTAAAAAAAACATCGTGCGAGACATGATTTCTTTAGGGTTGTCTTCCGGAGCGACACAGGCTATTTTTTCTTTAGCAGGTTTATTGGTACAGTCTTTGGTCAACGATTACGGAGAATTTTTTTGTGGCCGCCAGCTTTATAGTTATGCATGTTGATGGATTTGCCATGCTTCTTAATTTTAGTTTTGGAATTGCAATGACCACATACACCGGATAAAACGTTGGCGCCGGAAAAATGGAACGAGTTTATACGGGAATAAAAGAAGGGTTGATTGTAGCTTTATTCATATCCGCTATGATGACAGCTTTAATCTTAATGTTTGGGAAACAATTGATGTCTTTATTTAGTAACACTGAAGAATTAGTGAATTATGCCAGAAAACTAATGTTTATCTTGGCACCGGGATATCTTGCTTTTTCTATAACGCAATCTTTAAGCGGTACGATGAGAGGTGCCGGAGATACAGTGACGCCGTTAATTATAGGCATTATAAATACTGTATTCATTCGTGTGCCGGCGGCATTTTAACTTATTTGACTCGAAGTGCCGTCTATCCGAAAGGAAGACCGGAGATGATTATTTTTTCTCTAATGTTAGCTTGGATTTTGGGAGCGGTTGTAAACATTCTTGTTTTTCGAGAAAGAAAATGGGAAAAAAACTTATCATACATTCGGTAAATTATAAGGAATATAAATAAAAGAAAAACACAGCATGGGATATGAGATATATACTCTCTTTATCGGATAAATTGGTAAGGAGGTGTATATTCACTATGAAGCTGTGTTTTATTATGCCTTTTGTCTTTAATATTGCAAAAAATAAAAAGTTGCTCCATTTTTAAGATTTTTTATGACTTTTTATATGATAGTTGATATAATAATTCGATAGGGAGGGATTTTATTATGCGAGATGCATTATTAAAAATTCAAGAAGAAGCTCTTTTAAAAATTCAAGAAACCGAAATTTTAGAGGGTTTGGAAGGGTTTAGAATTCAATACTTAGGGAAAAAGGGCGAACTCACTAAATTATTAAAAGAAATGGGTAAATTATCGGCTGAAGAACGCCCTTTTATAGGAAAATTAGCCAATGAAGTTAAGGAAGGTATTGAAGAGGCTATTTCCAATCGAAAGAAGATTTTAAAAAATTTCCAATATCAACGATTGATTGAAGAAGAAAAATTAGATGTTACTGTTAATAAACCTATGGCAAAACAGGGGCATAGCCATCCTTTATACCAAGTGATGGAAGAGCTTGAGAATTTATTTATATCTATGGGTTTCTCTATTGTTGAAGGGCCGGAAATTGAAACTGTAGAAAATAATTTTGATAAACTGAATGCACCGAAAAATCATCCAACCAGAGATTTGAGTGACACTTTTTATATTGATAAAAACTTATTATTACGCACGCATACATCTCCTGTACAGATTCGGACTATGATGCAACAAAAACCGCCGATTCGAATTATTTCAGCTGGAAGAACATTCCGTTTTGATGATGTAGATGATACTCATTCTCCTATGTTTCATCAGATGGAGGGTTTGGTGGTGGATGAGAATGTAACTATGGCAAATTTAATGCATACCTTAGACAGCTTTATTAAGGAATTTTTCGGGAAAGAGATGAAGACCAGATATCGTCCTCATTATTTTCCATTTACAGAACCAAGCTGTGAGGTAGATGTATCTTGTTTTAAATGTAAGGGAGCAGGTTGCCCGGATTGTCATGATACAGGATGGAGTATGGAGCTTTTAGGCTGTGGTATGGTTCATCCTAATGTTTTGGAGAATTGCGGAATTGATTCTAAGAAATACAGTGGATTTGCATTCGGTATGGGTGTGGATCGTATTGCTATGGTAAAATATGGAATTCCCAATATTCGTTTCTTATTTGACAATGATGCAAGATTTTTAAAACAATTTTAGGAGGATGCTATGCTATTATCATTAAATTGGATGAAAGATTATTTGGAATTAGATGTAGATGATATGGAATTTGCATCGAGAATGTCATTGACCGGTTCACATGCGGAATCTGTTATTAATCATTCAAAAGACATATCGGGTATTGTTGTGGGAAGGATTAAAAAAATAGACGAACATCCTCAGGCAGATCGTTTAGTTATATGTAAAGTAGATGTAGGATATAAAGTCTTGACTATTGTGACCGGAGCTAAGAATATGAAAGAAAGAGATTTAGTTTTAGTTGCACAAGACGGTGCCGAATTGGCTGACGGCACAGAAATTAAAACTTCTGATTTTAGGGGTTTTGTGTCTGAAGGAATGTTTTGCTCTTATCAGGAACTTGGTTTTGAAGACAATGTTATACCTAAAGAATATAAGGATGGAATTTTAATTATTAAGGACCATATTCCTGTGGGGGCAACGGCTCAGGAAGCTCTTTTGATGAATGATTCGGTCATTGAATTTGAAATTACTCCCAACAGACCGGATTGTCTAAGTGTCTTAGGAATGATTCGAGAGGCCGGTGCTACATTTAAAAAGAAAATTTCTTATCCGGACATTAGTTTAAGAGAATCCGGATATGATATTGAAGATTACTTTAAGGGTGTTACTATTGAAACGGAAGGATGTCAACGTTATGTTGTAAGAGTAATTTATGATGTAAAAATTGACGAATCTCCATTGTGGATGCAACAAAGATTAATTCAAAGCGGTATGCGTCCCACGAATAATATGGTAGATATTACGAACTATGTTATGTTGGAATTGGGGCAACCGGTTCATGCGTTTGATTTGGATCGTATTCAAAAAGAAATTGTTGTACGGGATGCTTTCGATTTGGCAGAAATGATTACATTGGATAATACAAAACGAGAATTAAAACCAAAAGATGTCATCATCACCGATGGGAAAAGACCATTGGCTTTAGCTGGTGTTATGGGTGGTTTAGACAGCGAAGTTGAAGAAAATACGAAGGTTGTCCTTTTGGAGTCTGCAGCATTTTCACCGGAAAGGGTAAGACAAACTTCGAAACGTTTGGCTCTGCGTTCTGAAGCTTCAGGTCGTTTTGAGAAAGGTCTATCTTCGGAGCTTTGCTTGGAAGTATCAAACCGTGTATGTCATTTAGTCGAGAGGTTGGGTGTGGGTAAAATTGCAAAAGGCTATATTGATGTTTATCCGGGTAAACAGGAGAAGACAATAATTGAAGTGAATCCGGATAGAATAAATCGTTTATTGGGGCTTCATTTAGATCCCGGCAGCATGAAGCAATCTTTGGAAAGCTTAGATTGTGTGGTTGAAGTAAAATCTTCCGGGATGCTTGTACATGTTCCTTCATTCCGTATGGATCTTCGTATTGAAGCGGATATAGCGGAGGAAATCGGTCGTTTATATGGTTTTCATAATATTCCGACAAAGCCACTTAGCGGAGCTTTGACTATTGGTCGGAAAACGGATGAAAGAGTGTTAAAAGATAAAATAAAAAAAGAGTTATATGCATTAGGTTTTTCTGAAGCATTAAGTTATTCTTTTATTAGTCCAAAGGTATGGGATAAGCTATATTTACCTCAAGAGGATCTTCGCAGAAATGCCGTTCGTTTAATCAATCCTTTAGGAGATGATTTTTCTATTATGAGAACCAGCCTGCTTCCCAATATGTTGGATAATATGCAAAGGAATCAGAATATGAAAGTGGAAGAATTTGCTTTATATGAATTAGGGCATGTGTTTTTTCCAAGACAAGGGGAACCCTTACAGGAAAGTCGCTTGACCATGGGAATGTATGGAGCAACGGTGGACTTTTATACTTTAAAAGATTGTGTAGAAAAATTATTGGACAGTTTAGGAATCGCAAAAAGAAAATACATTCTTTTGGAAGATAATCCTACTTTCCACTCCGGGAGAACAGCCAGAATCACAGTTGATGACGAATGCATCGGTATCATAGGGGAAGTTGACCGTAAAGTTATGGAATCTTATGAATTATCCAAAAGGGTATATATTGCTGAATTTTATTTTGAAAAACTTTTTAAGCAAAGAAAAAAAGAGGCTGTATATCAAGAAGTATCCAAATATCCTGCAATAGAAAGAGACATTGCTTTTGTAGTGGAAAAAGATTTGTTGTCTGAAAATTTAGAGGATGCAATTCGCATAGCCGGCGGAGAGAATTTAGCATCGGTAGAGTTATTTGATATTTATGTCGGGGGACATTTAGCTGCTCATTTAAAGAGTATGGCGTACAAATTACGGTTTCAGAGAATGGACCGAACGATGAGAGATACAGAAGTGGAAGAAAGCATGGAAAGGGTATTAACAACCATGCAAGAAAAATTTGGCGCTAAACTTCGCGCATAGAAAGGGGCTGTTCATGGAGAACAATGGTAATAAAGTTGAGGTTATCATTGGCGGGGGACATTTTACTTTGGTCAGTGAAAAACCGAAAGAATATACTTTGCGAGTAGCCAAGTATGTAGACGGTCAGATTGAGGAGACGAGAAAAGAGAATTCCAAAATCAGCTTGCCTAATTGTACGACTTTAGCATCCGTAAATATTGCCAACAAATACTTTGAAGTTCAAGAAGAATTACAAGGGTTAAGAGCGAGATCAAAAGAAGCATTGGCAAACTATAAACCTGCTTTGGAAAAAGTAGAAGAATTAACTAAATCAAATAGTAAACTGGAGGAAGATATTGATCGTTTAAAAGACGATTTAGTCAACTCCCTTAATACTATTGGTGATATGAATAAAGGTTTTTCCAGTATTCAAGAAGAAAACGAAAAAATGAAAGATGAAATTCTTGAAAAGAATCAACAAATCCTTACTTTAGAAGAAAATTTGATTAAAATGCAAGAAGAAGTATTACAATTGCAAAAACAGCTACAATCCTTAGAGGCAAGACAGATTTACGATAGAAAGGGATAAAGATGGAAGTTTTAGCGCCTGCGGGTAGTATGGAAATGGCAAAAGCGGCTGTACACGCCGGTTGTGATGCAATTTATTGTGGCGGTGATTTTTTTGGAGCAAGAGCCTATGCAGAGAATTTTTCCTTGGAAGCTTTCAAAGAATTAATTCATTATTGCCATGAACGAAAAGTTAAAGTATATATTACATTAAATACGTTGATTAAAAATAAAGAAATGGCATTTGCATTTCAATATGCTCAAAAACTATATACCCTTGGCGTAGATGCAATTATTGTGCAAGATATAGGTTTGGTAAGTATTTTAACAAAAGTATATCCTGAAATGACTTTACATGGAAGTACCCAAATGACGCTTTTGAATACAGAGGCGCTTTTTTGGGCAGATAAGATGGGGATAAAACGGGGGATTTTGCCGAGAGAACTTTCTTTGGAAGAAATTCAAAAGATGCGCAGAAAAACGAATTTGGAGTTGGAAGTATTTGTGCACGGTTCATTATGTGTTTGTGTTTCCGGGCAGTGTTTGATGTCTTCTTTTATAGGGAAGCGAAGCGGAAATCGTGGGCGATGCGCACAGCCGTGTCGTATGGATTATGAATCGGTTGCACCTAATGGAAAGATAATTGGGACAAGTAAAGCCTTAAATGTATCCGATTTATATACTTTACACAGAATAGGGGAACTTCTTGAATGTAGAATTGATTCCATAAAAATTGAAGGAAGAATGAAGAAAGCGGAATATGTTTTTGCAGCGGTAAAAAATTATAAAGCGGCTTTGGAAAACAAAAATACAGATTCATTAGCTTTAAGAGAAGTCAGTCATCGTGATTTTACGGAAGGCTTATTATTTCACGCTTTTGGAGAAAAATATTATCAATCGGAGTTTGAAAAGCGTAGACCGGTGGCAAAAATAATCTATAAAAGGCATAAAATTTATTTGGAGTTTTTATTACCGGTTTTTGAAAAAGATATTTTAGAAATACAGTCTGCTTCAGGGAGAACGTATCCTTTGACAATGAATGAAAATTATAATTCCGGTGAGTTTTTTTCTTCAGAATATTTTCAAGATGCATTGCAGGGAAGTAAAGTATTTAGAATATTTTCAGGAAAACTAAGGCGAGAAATGGAAACTGCTTTAAAAGAGGAGAAATCAGAACCGGTTATTTTACGATTTTCAGGAGAAATTGGAGAGCCGGCTATACTCTGTTTAGAATATATGGGGCATATTTTTAAAGCTTTTTCTGATGAAATTGAAATAGCTCAGAATAAAGGGCTCGAAAAAGAACGGATTTTGGAACAATTAAAAAAAACTGGAGAGGAACCGTTATTCTTTATTGAAGATATCTATATTGATTTTCCGATGAATGCTTATCTCCCAATCAGTCAAATTAACAGACTGAGAAGAAGTGTCTTTGGACAATTGCATGATTTTCAAAAAAATAAAAGAAAACGTAGATTAGAATTGAAAGAATACTCACTTCCATTGTCCAAAACAAATAAAGGATTACAAGAAGTTGAGTATGTATTAGAAGCGAAGGACTACTCACAACTGATTGATTTAGATTTATCTTTCTTTAAACATTTGTATTTATATGATTTAGAGGGAATGGAAAATATTATTTTTCATGGAAATATCTACTATGCACCGGGCTTAGTTATGGAACGAGATTTTCATGAAATCATTCATCAATTTGAAAAATATAAAAAAAAATTACGTGGTATCGTAGCAGAGGATTTAGGCGTGGTTCATTATTGTCAAAGTCGAAAAATTCCATTTATGGGAGGGCAAGGTCTTAATATACTCAATACGGAAAGTGTAAACTTACTCGCTGAAAACGCGGATGGCATACTTTTATCGGCTGAGTTAAACGGAGAAGAGATCAAAGATATCTTAAGCAGAAGTAATGGAAAACTGCAACTTCAACTTTATGGAGATATTAAAATGATGCAACTTAGATCTTGTCCATTTTCCGTTATCAAAAAATGTAAAGATGCAACATCTTGCAGTTATTGTTCATATTCTAAAGGACATTTGCTCAGAGACCGAAAAGGAGCGGAGTTTAATTTTTCAGCTCAAAAAGGTTGGTTTACTTTGTCATCTTCGAATATTTCATTGATAAGAGAAAAAGAAAAGTTGATCTCTTGGGGGATTCACCAATTAAAAATATCAATTATACAAGAAAGAGCTCCTAAAAAATGTTTAGAAAATATCATTAAGGAATACGATTTCAACGATAGTCAACAGATAAAAAGTCATTTTTATAGAGGAATAGAATAGAGGATGTTATGAACAGTAGAGTACTTCAAATTTTAGAATTTGAAAAAATTAAAGATAAACTGAAGGGCTATTGCGCTTCCACCTTAGGGAAAACTATGGTTGATGTTATGCCTATTTATGATGATGTGATTTCCGTGCAAAGAGCATTAGAAGAAACAGGGGAGGCTCATCAATCTATTGTCAAAAATGGGAATCCCCCCATTTACGGTGTATATGAAGTCCGTGAACTGCTTCATTTTGTAGAAAAGGGAGGAAGTTTAACTCCTCAATCATTATTGGATATTGCAGATGGACTTCGTGCAGCTTCTGCAATGAATGAGTATGGAAAGACCATGCCTGTAGAAGGAAGATTGAAAGATAAAACAACTCTTTTGGGGATTTACCCTTGGATTATCGGAGCAGTGAAAACATCGATTGTCAGCGCCGATGAAATTTCAGATGATGCAAGTCCTGCTCTTCGACAAATTCGAAGGAGTATTCAAATCAAAGAAGATTCGATTCGTGAGAAATTGCAATCAATCATTCACTCTAAGGCTTATGAAGGACAATTACAGGAACAATTAATTACTGTTCGGGAAGGACGATACGTAGTTCCTATACGGGCCGAGTACAAGAATCGATTTCAAGGCGTTGTTCATGATCAGTCAGGAAGCGGTCAAACGGCATATATGGAGCCTTTAGCCGTTGTGAAATTAAATAATGATTTACGTACATTGGAAGGTGAAGAACAAGAAGAAATTCGGCGTATTCTTCGAGAGCTGTCCAATATGGTTTTAGAAGAAAAAGATGGAATTATCAACAATCAGGATTTAATGCAATCGTTAGATTTTGCTTTTGCAAAGGCAAAAATGGCTTTAGAAATGGACGGGAATAAGCCCATTCCTTCAGAAGATTCCATTATTCGCCTTAATAATGCAAAACATCCTCTTTTAAAAGTAAAGAAGGTTGTACCGATTAATATCGAACTTGGCGAAAACTTCAGCACATTGGTTATTACCGGACCAAATACAGGAGGGAAAACCGTTACTTTGAAAACTGTAGGATTATTGCAGTTAATGGCACAAAGCGGTCTGTTTATTCCTGCAGAAGAAGGAAGTAAGGTTGGAGTATTTGAAGAGATCTTTGCAGATATTGGTGATGAACAGTCTATTGAGCAAAGTTTATCCACCTTTTCATCACATATGATTAATATTGTAAAGATTTTTTCCAATTTAAAGAGTAAAAATTTGGTTTTGTTGGACGAACTTGGAGCAGGTACAGATCCTACGGAAGGAGCTGCATTGGCTATGGCTATATTGGAGCAATTACGAGTTAAAGGTATCTTTACCATTGCAACTACTCATTATAGCCAATTGAAAACCTATGCTTTAACTACCGAATGTGTTCGCAATGCTTCGGTGGAGTTTGATATTAAAAGTCTAAGTCCAACCTATCGATTAATTATCGGTACACCTGGTAAATCAAATGCTTTTGAAATTTCAAAGCGTTTAGGTCTTTCTGTGGAAATGATTGAGCAGGCAAAAAAGTACATTGGAGAAGAAGAGCGTAAAATGGAGAGTCTTTTTGCAAATTTGGAAGAAGATCGTCTGCAAATGGAACAGAACAAGGCATTATTAATCAAAAATAAAAAAGAAATCGAAGATTTAAAGAATAAATTAGCAGAAGAAGTAAATAAGAACAAAGAGACCAGAGATAAAATTTTGGAGAAAGCCAGAGAAGAAGCAAAGGCGGTTATTCTTGAGACCAAAGCATATTCCGATGAATTAATTCGGACATTAAAAAATTTAGATAAGTTGTCTGCAAAAGATCGAGCAAGAAGTATTCAAAGAATTTCTCAAGATTTGAGGAGGAAAGAACAGGAATACAGACAAGAGGAAAGTGCTTTTTTGACGAAGAAGACAGATAGCGTGATTAAAGACTTGAAGCTTGGGGAAGAAGTGGAGATTATCACAATGGGACAACGGGGATTTGTCGTTTCTTTGCCGGATAATCAAAATAATGTGATGGTGCAAGTCGGTATATTGAAAATTAATACGGATTTAAATACATTACGTAGGGTAAGTGTGCTTCAAGCTCAAGAAAGTTCTTCAACAATAGGAAATGTGTTTAGAGAAAAAGCGAAGGTTAAACTTTCCAATGAACTGGATTTACGAGGAAAAAACGTGGAAGAAGGAATCTTAGATATTGAAAAATACTTAGATGATGCTACCATTGTGGGCTTGAAAGAAGTTCAAATTATTCATGGGAAAGGAACAGGTATGCTCCGTAAAGGTTTACAAGAATATTTAAGAAAACATCCTCATGTAAAATCCATTCGAGACGGGAAGTTTGATGAAGGCGGAATGGGTGTAACTGTTGTAAAATTAAAATAGGAGGAATTCATGAGTTATTTTGAAGAGAAAGTAGTTATGCTTTTAAGTGATGTGATTAAAGAATTATCAATAGAAGAAATTAGAGAGGCTTTAGAAATTCCTCCGGATTCGACTTTGGGAAATTTTGCTTTTCCCTGTTTCAGATTAGCAAAAGTTTATCGCAATGCACCACAAAAAATCAGTCAAAAATTAAGTGAAGAATTAAAAGACAATGAATTTTTCAATAAAATTGAAGCGAATGGACCGTATTTGAATTTTTTTATTAATCAAGAAGCCTTGGCGAAAAAAGTTATTAGTGAAATTTTAAAAGAAAAGGAAAACTATGGACGTTCAGATATGGGAAAAGGGCAAAAGATTCTGGTTGAATTTTCCTCTACGAATATCGCGAAACCATTTCATATTGGACATATTCGAAGCACCGTTATTGGAAATGTTTTAAGGAATATTTATCGGTTTTTAGGTTATGATACGGTGGCTATCAATCATCTCGGAGATTATGGGACGCAATTCGGCATGGCCATTGCAGCATATAAGAAATGGGGAGATAGAGAAACAATCAATCAAAATCCTATTCGGGAGATTTTAAAACTCTATGTTAAATTTAACGAAGAAGCGGAAAAAGATGAAGGCTTAACAGAGGAAGCCAGAAATTGGTTTAGAGAATTGGAAAACGGAACCGAGGAAGCAGTTGCCATTTGGTCTTGGATTCGGGAGATCAGTTTGCAAGAATTCAACCGAGTGTATAGAATGTTGGGAATTAAGTTTGACTCCTATGCGGGGGAAAGCTTTTATTCTGATAAGATGCAGGTTGTTTTGGATACAATGAAAGAAAAGAATCTTTTGGAGGAATCGGAAGGGGCGATGGTGGTGGATTTATCTGAATATGCTATGCCGCCTGCTATTGTTCAAAAGGCTGATGGAAGCACAATTTATTTGACAAGGGATTTGGCAGCAGCTATTTATCGAAAAGATCATTATGATTTCGATAAAAATTTATATGTTGTCGCTTCTCAGCAAAATTTGCATTTTAGACAATTGTTTAAAGTTTTGGAATTAATGGGTTTTGATTGGGCACAAGACTGTGAACATATTGCCTTTGGTATGATTAGTATGGCAGAAGGGGCGATGTCTACACGTAAAGGTCGTGTTATTTTCCTTGAAGATGTTTTAAATCAATCCATTGAAAAAACAAAAGCCATTATTGAAGAACGCAATCCAAACCTGGAAAACAAGGATGAAGTAGCTAGGCAAGTGGGTATTGGCGCCATTCTTTTTCAAGAACTCTTTAATAATCGCATTAAAGATTATGTATTCGATTGGGAAAAAGTCTTAAATTTTGAAGGAGAGACCGGACCTTATGTTCAATATACTCACGCCAGGGCATGCAGTTTGTTGGAAAGCGGGAAATACACGCCTACTGAAATAAATTATTCTTTATTGACGGCAAAGGAAGAAGGAGACTTACTATTGTCTCTTTATCAATTTCCTCAAATCATTGTAGATGCCATGGGAAAAAAAGAACCTTTCTTCATCACTAGAAGTATTACAGACATTGCTAAAAAATTTAACCGCTTCTATGGGGCTTGTCCGATTAAGACATCAGAAGAATATTTGAAGAATGCTCGATTGGGACTTGTGTATGCAGCAAAGACGGTTATAAAAATCGGTTTGTCTATTTTGGGAATTGACGCACCGGAAAGAATGTAGGTATTTTATGAAACAATTCAATGATTTTAAATTGGTATTATCTGTTACAACTAAGTCTTTTCTTGACAGATTGTCTCTTTTGATAAAGATTTTTATTGGTTTTTTAATGGTACAGGTAGGTTATGCCGGTGTCAATTATTTGATGATGAAACTATGGATTCAAATTGGAAGTGCAGGTATTATACTTGGAATTGTCATCGCAATTCTTCAAGCGGCGTGTTTTTCTATGATGATTTATGTCTTATATCAAGCAGTCTTATACAAACGAATTGGTTTAAGTTTTCAGGAAATTAAATCTTCATTCACCATTTTCATCGGAGATGTATATTTCATCATGTTTTTACGATGGATTTTCAGTATGCTTTTAGGAGTTTTGTTAAGCAATCCTGTAATTTCCTTTGCTTTAATCATCATATTTTCGGCATTGCCGGAGACAATATATTTGGGAAACAGTCATAGAGAGGGTTTATTACTGGAAAGTATAAATTTTTTAAAAAACAACTGGTATTTTTGGATTCCTTTAACGTTTATAGGATATGTAATGCAACGAGTGGTATTTGAACAAGAATTATTGCTGAACTGGTATTCTTTTTTTGGGGACTCTATGAATTTGATTAAAAGTATACTTTATATCGCTTTTAGCTCAATTTTTTATTTATATCGTGGAATTGTTTTTCAATATTTAAATAACTCCAATCCACGTAAACGCAAATTTATGCAAAACTTTTAGGGGATAAATAATGTTAAATGAATATTTTGAATCACAGAAAGATAAACTCTCTTATTTGGAATTAAAAATTCCGTTAGAATTAGGCGGACAACGGATTGAAACGGAAAAAGTTCCATTGCCTATTGAAACGGAAAAATTATTGTCTCACATTCAAAATAGCAAAAATAACGAAAATATTTCTTTCGCTTTCTTTTTGCGTGGAATGATGATAAATTTTGCTATTCATCAAGATTTTTTCTATCAAAAAAACTATCGAGAGATTATTTATGCTTGGAGTGAAAAACCGGAAGAATGGTTTTTTAAGAATGCTTTGGAAAACTTAGGGAAAGATGAAGCCTTATTGATGTTTCGAGGATTGTTTTATTTTAATCCGGATTTTATGATCAATCGAATTTTTTACGCAAAGGCTTTATTTATGAAAGCTTTCCAGTTTTCAGAAGACAAGCACAGCGAATGGATTGAGGAATCTATTGCCATCCTGGAAAAGACCTTGGATGTAGATGAAAATAATATAATGACATTAAGTACTTTAGGAGATATTTTTTCAACAACGGGCTTTTATTCAAAAGCGGATGTATATTATCAAAAAGCATTGAAACAGAATCCGGAAATGCTCTTTGCAGAAGAAATTCGCAAAAAAAGATTGGACATGGAAAAAGACTTAGCTTTGGAAAAAAGCAGATTAGAAATGGATACGGGTCGTTATGAGGAGGCTTTGGAAACATTATTGAACGCTCTAAAGAACAAAAGAGATGCAGAGCTCTGTTATTGGGTAGGAGTATGTTATCAAGGCTTAGGATCGTTGGAGGAAAGTATTCCGTTTTTTGAAGAAACTTTGGAAAAAATCCCGAATCATTTAGAAGCTACCAATGATTTATGTATTTCTTTATATCTGTTGGGGAAAATTGATTCCGCTCTTCGAATTCTCGGGGAGGCAATCAGGCGGTACCCGAAGGATGCCCGATTAAAATACAATTTGATGGTTCTGTTGTATCAAAACGAAAATCCGAAGCGAGGGAATGAACTTCTTCATGAACTTCTTCATATGAAAGAAAAAGGAGAAATTGAGTATCCGGATATTATAGAAGCGGTTGAACAATTTAATTATGAAATGCAAAAATAGAGAAAAGTGCTTCACATATTGACTGTGAAGTGCTTTTTATGTTCAGGGATAAACGATTTGACAATGAAAACAAAGAGGAGTTATCATATAATGATATTAAATATCAATTAAACAAAATAATGGGAGGAGAAAATGTTTATTACAATAAAAAATTTAGAAAAATCATATGGTAGCCCGGAGAACAAGACTTTTGTACTAAAAGGGATTGATTGCACAATAGAAAAAGGAATGATTTGTAGTTTATTAGGTCCATCGGGAAGTGGAAAATCCACCTTATTAAATATTATGGGAGGGATCGATTTAGCAGAACGAGGAGAGATTATGATTGACGGTTTACATCTTGAAAAGATGAGTCAAAAGGAACTTGCAGAATATCGTCGAAAAAAAGTAGGTTTTATTTTCCAGTTCTATAATTTAATTCCAAACTTAACGATTCGAGAAAATATTGAGTCCGGTGCCTACTTAAGCAATCAACCTTTGGATATTGCAGAGATTATCCATATACTGGGTTTGGAGGAACAACAAAATAAATTTCCAAATCAGGTTTCGGGAGGTCAACAACAAAGAGCCGGAATTGGACGGGCGTTGATTAAAAATCCGGACTTGCTTTTGTGTGATGAGCCGACAGGAGCTTTGGATTATCAAACGGCAAAAGAGGTATTGGGCTTGATTCAAACTGTTAATAAGCGCTATGAAACGACTATAATTATGGCTACACACAATCAAGCTTTAGGACAAATGTCTCATATTTCTTTTAAGTTGCATGATGGCAAAATCGAGACTTTTGAAAAAAATGTGGAAGTTCTATCCGCAAAAGAGTTGTCTTGGTAGGTATACAATGAAAAGAACAATTAACAAAAGAATAAAGAGGGAATTATTTTCAAATTTTTGGAAATATTTTGCTATTTTTATGATAATTTTTGCTTCCGTAGGAGGAATATCTTCATTTTTTATTGTACAAAAATCTGTTAAACAAGGTTATGAAGACAGTCATAAAATAGGAAACGTTGAAGATGGGCAGATTAGCGTTGCTTTTCCTTTGGAAAAAGAAGGATTGGAAATTTTAGAAAAAAACGTAGGCTCTTATGAGAAGCAATTTTTTAAAGAATTGGAATATAAAAAAGACAAAACAATTCGAGTTTTTGAGAATAGAGAGCATATTAACTTACCCGGAATCTTTGAAGGTAAATTACCGGACAAAGAAAATGAAATTGCTATTGATCGATGTTTTGCAGAGCAAAATAAATTAAAAACAGGCGATGAAATCCAGTGGAAGGAAAAGAAATTTGTCATTAGCGGATTGGTGGCGTTACCGGATTACAGTTGCCTTCAAAAATCAAGAGGAAGCTTGCTGATTAGTAATACAAATTTTTGTGTTGCATTGATGAGTAAAGAAGGTTTCGCTTCTTTAGAAGATGTTGTTACATCATATACATATGCTTATCGATTAAAAACAATGTTATCTGAAAAAGAACAATCGGAAAAATTTTCCACAATCTTTGAACAATTATCAGAAAAAAACATTCCTGTAGTAGATGGAATTATCAAACCGTTAAATTCAAACATATCCTATGTAAAAGATGATATGAGCGGTGATGTGCCTATGATGTATACTTTATTATGTTTAATCACTTTAGTAATGGCATTTATTTTTACGGTTATTGTGAAGTCAACAATTGAAGATGAATCGCCAATGATCGGTACATTGTTGGCGTTGGGATATCGAAAGGGAGAAATTATTCACCATTATTTGATGATCCCCATGATTGTTACTATAACGGCGGTTATCTTGGGAAATATTATGGCTTATGGTTTTATGAAACAATTTTATTTAAGAGCGTATTATGATAATTTCAGTTTATTTCCCTTTGAGTTGAAAGAAAATGCTTATGCCGGATTTTTTACCAGCTTAATTCCGATTGTATTGGTATTCGTAATTAATTATCTGGTATTGGTCAATAAATTAAAATTTTCACCATTACAATTTCTACGAAAAGATTTGAAGAAGTACGGTAAAAAAACGGCATCAAGAGTTTACGGTTCCTTCTTTCAAAGGTATCGTATGCGTGTGGCATTGAGTAATAAGATGCTATATGGCGTCATGTTTATTGGAATTATTTTAGCCAATTTACTTTTAATGTTTGGATTATCTTTTCGCCCGATTTTTCAAACTTATTTAGATCAAATTGGAGAAACCATGCCTGCGAAGTATCAATATATTTTTCGAGGACCGACAACAGAGATTGATACCAATAAAGTTGATCAATTTACTTATTATCAAGTCGAATCGAAAGATGAATTTTTTGGGAAAAATTTAAGTATTTCTATTTTTGGAGTTCCGCAAAACGCAAAATTCTTCAAAAGTTATGAACTCCAAAAAAATAAAATTGAGGGATATGCTTCGGAGGGCGTTTTTGTAAAATTAAAAGCGAAAATAGGAGATGAAATTGAATTATATGATAAATATAAGGGTCGAAACTTTAAAGTCAAATTAGTCGGGAAAAATAATTATACGGCAACTTTGGCAATTTATATGGATCAAACGGCTTTGAATATAATCATGGGAGAAAAAGAGGAATTTTACAACGGATATTTCTCGGACGAAAAATTAAATATTGATAAAAATATGCTGCTATCTGAAGTGAATGGAAATGATATCAAAAAGATTGGAGAGCAAATGTTGATTTACTTTAAAAATCTTTTGCCCATTGTGACATCCGTTGCCGGAGCAATCTATTTTGTAGTTATTTATGTTTTAAGTAATTTGATTATTGATCGTTCATCTTTGTCCATATGCTATTTGAAAATATTCGGCTATACAAAAAAAGAAATCGAAAATATTTATTTAGATGTGACTACTTGGATAATATTCATTTTTCAAATTTTAGCGATTCCTGTTATGAGAATATTATTCAAATATTGTGTGTTAATCAGCATGTCAAAGTTTGACGGATATATTGCGCCGAATATACCTTGGATGATCAACTTTGTTCCATTTTTTGCCGGGCTATGCATATACTTTGCGGTTCGATGGCTTCAGATGAAAAAAATTCAAAAGAAGGATATGTCTGAAGCATTGAAAGAAATTGTAAGTTAAAAGAACAATCTAATTTTATAAAAATAAAAAACTGTTATGCAATAATAGATAAGATCTACAAAAAGAACAAAAGAACAAAGAATCTCCGAAGGGAAATCATTATAGAAAAAATAATATTTCCGGGATCATCAAAAATAATGGTATTGCCATGGACCAAAATGATACCGTAAAACCGGATTATATTTCCTGTGACGGAAAAAAGGCGTAGAATGAAGTTGTATCAGAATATTTCTCAGAGTGTAACATATGTCTTGACAACTAAGAGAAAATTTTATGAAAATAGGAAAAACAAACTTGCCAAAGGTTGATCGCTTCGATATAATGATACTGATCTTGGAGCGGTATCGAAGAGGTCATAACGGGGCTGACTCGAAATCAGTTTGGCGTTTATTCGCCACGTGGGTTCGAATCCCACCCGCTCCGCCAAAAAAGAATGGAAAAATTCCCATTCTTTTTGTTAAGATGCATTTTTATATTATTAAGATGCATTTTTATATTATTTTTAAAAATATTTTCCAAAATGCTTTGCAAAAAGAAAAACATATGCTATAATGCATTCAAGCGTAGAAGAGGAGAGTAAACAAATTACGGACTCTACAGAGAAGCTTCGTTTGGTGAGAGAAGCGAGAATGGGTTTGTTGAAGATGGCCTCGGAGTTTTGCACCGAGATGTGTTCATTTAGGCTGCAACGTGTGCGCACGTTATAGCGCAGAGGTATGATGGTACCTTGTGAGTTTTTTGTCGTGAGGCAAAAATAAAATTGGGTGGTAACACGTGAGCAGCAGCTTTCGTCCCATAGTTAAACTATGGAACGGAAGCTTTTTTTATGGATAGGAGGAGGGAAGAAGGGTGTTAAAAGTAGAGCATATCTCGAAAACTTTTCAAACGGATAAGGGGGAAGTGAAGGCTGTACGAGATGTTTCTTTCGAGGTGGCTGATGGAGAGATTTATGGGCTTATCGGCTTAAGTGGAGCAGGAAAATCTACGGTGGTACGTTGTTTAAATCTTTTGGAGCGTCCCGAAGAGGGAACGATTTATTTTAACGGAGAGAATTTGGCCTCTTTGCCCGATAGAGAACTTCGGAAAAGGCGCAAGGATATCGGCATGATTTTTCAACATTTTAATCTTTTTGAACAAAAAAATGTATTTGAAAATATCGCATTTCCTCTCCGCAGATTGCGCATGAATTCTACTGAAATCAAAAAAAGAGCGGATGAATTATTGCAGTATATTGATTTAGAAGAAAAGAGAGAAGCATACCCGTCGGAACTTTCCGGAGGACAAAAGCAACGTGTTGCGATTGCCCGCGCTTTGGCGACAAATCCGAAATTGATTTTGAGTGACGAAGGAACGTCAGCTTTGGATCCGGAAACGACGCAATCGATTTTAACTTTGTTAAAAGATTCGGTAAAAAAATTTGGCGTATCCATTGTAATGATTACACATCAAATGGAAGTAGCCAAAGAAATTTGTGATCGAATCGGCGTGATGGAGGGCGGAGAGATTATTGAAGAGGGCACGGTTGAAGAATTGTTTTTGCATCCTAAAGAAAAAAGAACATTTAAGTTTATACAGAAATTGAGGGATGAAGTGGAAGATATTTCAGTTGATGCCTATGAAGGAAAGTTATATCGTTTAAGTTTTGATAATGTCAATGTAAGCACACCGGTAATCTCTCATTTATCCAGACTGTTTGATGTGGATATCAATATTTTAGCCGGAAATATGAACGCTCTTCGTAGCGGTCAAGTGGGATATCTTATCATTGAGTTTTTAGGAGCGGAGGAAGAAAAGGATAAGGCGATTGCCTATCTGGGCGAGCAAGGTGTATATGTGGAGGCGATGTGATGGAATATTTAATAGCTACATGGGAAACGGTATATATGTCTTTTGCTTCCAGCTTCTTTGCTATTGTTTTAGGTCTTCCTTTAGGGATTTTATTGGTCATGAGTCAAAAGGACGGAATTAAAGAAAATTTGAAATTGTATCATGTGCTGGATGTGATCATCAATGTGCTTCGTTCCATTCCCATTTTGATTCTCATTGTACTTTTATTTCCTTTATCCCGTTTTCTTGTGGGCAGGAGTACAGGAACAGCGGCGGCTATTGTGCCTATGTTCATCTCTGCAGCTCCTTTTGTCGCAAGAATTATGGAGCAAAGTTTAAATGAAGTGGATAAAGGAATTATAGAAGCGGCACGTTCTATGGGCGTTACGGATTATGAAATGGTCAGACATGTGATGGTTCCGGAAGCATTGCCGTCCATTATTAATGGAGTGACTATTGTAATGATCAACTTAATCGGATATAGTGCTATCGCCGGTGTTATCGGCGGCGGCGGGTTGGGAGATTTGGCTCTTCAGTTCGGCTATTACAGAAAGGAGAAGATGGCATTGTATTTGAGTGTTATTATTATCGTATTATTGGTTCAAATTGTTCAATTATCCGGCAATACATTGCGAAGAGCCTTGGATAAACGAGCAAAATAATATATTAAGGAGGAAAAAGATGAAAAAAGTATTGAGTATTTTATTGGCAGCGGTATTGTTTTTAGGTTTAACGGCTTGTGGAGGAGAAAAAGGAGGAAAGAGTGAAAATAATAAAATTCGCATTGGCGCCACTCCTGTACCTCATGTAGACATTTTAAAAGTTGTGGAAGAAGATTTGAAAAAGGAAGGAATTGAACTTGAAATTGTTACGTATACGGATTATCCGTTGATTAATAAAGCATTGGTGGAAAAAGAAATTGATGCGAATTTTTTCCAACATGTTCCTTATTTTGAAGATTTTGAAAAGAACGATCAAGGCGGATTGGAAATTTTAGGCGGTGTTCATATCGAACCTATGGGGATTTATTCCAAAAAATATAAAAGTTTAGACGAATTAAAAGATGGTGATGAAGTCATGATCCCCAATGACACCACCAATAGCGGAAGACCGTTACTTTTATTGCAAAGTAAAGGAATCATTAAACTTCGCGAAGGTGCAGGCGTTGATGCCACGGAAAAAGACATTGTAGAAAATCCGAAGAATTTGGTATTTAAGCGTTTAGATGCTGCAGCAATTCCAAGCACTTATCAAGATTCGGCCGTTGCAGCGATTAACGGAAATTTTGCAATGGAACATGGCTTAAATCCTTTAACGGATGCCATTGCCCTTGAAGAATCCGATTCCCCCTATGTTAATATTGTTGCGGTACGCAAAGGGGAAAAAGACCAAGAAAAGTTCCAAAAATTACTTCAAGCATTACAAAGTGAAAAAGTGAAAAAATTTATTTTAGAAAAATATGAAGGGGCAGTCATTCCGGCCTTTGGAAAATAGGATTACAGTTAGACGTGATAAACGCTTATATTCGCATAGGCGTTTATTTTTTTTGATTATAGAGAATGGGTATTCGTTTAAAAATATGGATTTTTAATGTCTTTTAAAAGGATGAATATGCTATAATGACTGATGGAGGTTGGATTATGCTGAAGAAAGAGTTTTTTATAAGAGATGCTCGCATTGTAGCCCAAGAATTATTAGGAAAAATTTTAGTCTTCAGAAATCATGGTGAAATTATGAAGGCTTATATCACGGAAACGGAGGCCTATCTCGGTGTGGAGGATAAAGCAAGCAAAGCTTATAGAGGAAAGAAAACCAAAGGAAATGCCCCCATGTTTTTAGAAGGGGGACATGCCTATGTCTATATGACTTACGGGATGCATTTTCTTTTTAATGTGGTGACAGGAGAAAAAGATGACCCGCAAGCGGTTTTAATTCGAGGAGTGGAAATGATTCAAGGGATAAAAATAGCTTCGCAAAATCGCTTTGGTCTGAACGATGATCGGTTAACGGAAAAACAAAGGAGAAGGATCAGTGACGGACCCGGTAAATTTACAAAGGCTTACGGGTTGAACAAAGAACAAAACGGATGTATGTTGATAGAAGGAAATCTATATTTTGAAGAGGGAAGACCTATCAAGAAAATTTATGCTTCAAAAAGAATCGGCATTGATTATGCAGAGGAAGCAAAAGAATTTTTATGGCGATATACATCTTTTCCGGTATAAAAAAAAGAGTATTTCGAAAAATACTCTTTGGTCGGGATGACAGGATTTGAACCTGCGACCTCTCCGTCCCGAACGGAACGCGCTACCGAGCTGCGCTACATCCCGACGTACTTAAATAGTATACTGCATTATAAAAAAAATAGCAACTATTATTTTAAGGAGGACATATGAATTACAGAATTTTTGTACAGAAGAAATTTCCATATGATATGGAAGAAATCCACTTGTTTCAGGATTTAAAAGAAAATTTAAAGATTATCGATTTGTCGGAATTGAAAATTTTTAGTGTGTATGATGTTTTTTATGGGGATGAAAAGGATGTACAAATTTTGAAAGAGAATGTTCTTTCGGAAAAGCAAACAGATTTTGTATTTGATGCGGTAGATTTAGTCGATAAGGTTTGGTTTGCCACTGAATTTTTACCGGGTCAATATGATCAACGTTCAGACAGCGCAGAACAGTGTTTGATGTTATTGAATGGAAAGTCTGATGTAAAGATTCGCAGTGGAAAGTTATATGTATTCAATTCAGAATTATCGGAGAGCTCCTTACAAAAAATTAAAAATTATATGATTAATCCTGTGGAAAGCAGAGAAAAAAATTTGGATACTCTGGTTTATGACGAAGAAGTGGAGATAGAAGATGTTCCTCTAATTAAAGGATTTTGCAATATGAGTGAAGTTGAGTTGGAGGTATTTTTAAAGGATAAAGCGTTGGCTATGTCAATAGAAGATTTGGCATGGATACAAAAATATTTTCAAGAAGAAGGACGAGATCCGTGGGATACGGAAATTAAAGTTTTAGATACATATTGGTCTGATCATTGTCGTCACACGACTTTTGAAACCGCTTTGGATGAAATAGAAATTTTAGATGGAGAATTACAAGAGGCGATTCAAACATCTTATGAAGAATATTTAAGTTTAAGGAAAGAAACCGGTAGAGAAGATAGAAAAGAAAGCCTTATGGATATGGCAACCATTGTTGGACGGGCAATGCGTAAAAACGGGAAATTGGATGACTTGGAAGTCAGTGATGAAATCAATGCTTGCTCCATAGAGGTGGATGTGGATATCAACGGAAAAGACGAACGTTGGCTATTGATGTTCAAAAACGAGACCCACAATCATCCGACGGAAATTGAACCTTTCGGCGGTGCAAGCACCTGTGTAGGCGGAGCCATTCGAGACCCTCTATCAGGGCGAAGCTATGTTTATCAGGCAATGCGTATTACCGGTGCGGGAGATATTACCAGACCTTTAGATGAAACATTGGCCCACAAATTACCCCAACGAATTATTTCAAAAGGGGCGGCACAAGGTTACTCTTCTTACGGGAATCAAATCGGCTTGACATCTACTTATGTAGAAGAAATTTATCATCCGGGTTATGTGGCAAAACGCATGGAAGTGGGAGCCGTTGTGGGAGCGGTACCGAAAGAGAATGTTATTCGGATGTCTCCGATACCGGGAGACGGGATTATTCTTTTAGGAGGTCGAACGGGACGTGACGGAATTGGAGGAGCCACCGGTTCCTCAAAAGGTCATACCAAAACTTCTTTGACTAAATCGGCCAGTGAAGTTCAAAAAGGAAATGCACCCATTGAAAGAAAGATTCAGCGTTTATTCAGAAATCCGAAAGCCACTCAATTAATTAAGAAAGCAAATGATTTTGGAGCCGGTGGAGTTAGCGTAGCTATTGGAGAATTAGCTGATGGTATTCATGTGTATTTGGATAAAGTTCCGGTAAAATATACCGGATTAAATGCTACGGAATTAGCTATTTCCGAGTCCCAAGAGAGAATGGCTTGTGTTGTGGCGAAAGAAGATTTGGACATCTTTATAGATTTGGCACATCAGGAAAATTTGGAGGCGACTATTGTTGCTGAGGTAACGGAAGACCCTCGTTTAGTCATGGAATTTCAAGGGAAAGTTTATGTAGATTTAAAGAGAGCTTTTTTAAATACAAATGGCGTCATACAGCATCAGAATGTAGCTGTAGACAGCAAATTCCATGGTGAAAATCCTTTTGGAAAGAGACAATTGAGTTTAACTCAAGAGAGTATTGAACATTTGATGAAAGAAGAAAATGTGGCTTTGCAAAAAGGTATGGTGGAGATGTTTGACTCTTCCATTGGGAAGTCTACTGTTTTAATGCCTTATGGTGGAAAATATCAAAACACCAGAGAAGAAGGAGGGGTTCAAAAACTGCCGGTTTTAGGTCATACGGAAACGGCAAGTGTGATTACTTATGGATTTAATCCGAATATTGCAACTTTTTCTCCTTATTTAAACGGGTCTTACAGCGTGATAGATGCTTTAGCCAGATTGACCGCTTTGGGGGCGGATTATAAAAAGGCGAGATTAAGCTGTCAAGAGTATTTTGAACGTTTGGGAAAAGAAAACGAAAAGTGGGGCAAGACAACCCAGGCTTTATTGGGATTGATTTCCGCACAACAAGCTTTTGAGACTCCCGCAATTGGCGGAAAAGACAGTATGAGCGGAAGCTTTGAAGATATTCACGTACCTCCCACATTGATTACTTTTGCAGTGACGACGGCAAAAGTAAGTGAAATTTGTTCTGCGGCATTAAAAGAACAGGGACGCTATCTCTATCTGTTAAAACATTCACCGAAAACGGGCTATGTACCGGATTATTCCATGATAAAGACTAATTTTGAAAGTTTACGTAAAGAACAGCTTAAGAAAAACGTCCCTTCCGCTTCTACCATTAAGCATGGCGGTTTAATGGAAGCGTTATGGAAGGCGTCTTTCGGAAATAAAATGGGTTTTGAAATTGAAACCAAGGAAGACTTGTGGAATATTATGCCCGGAAGTTTCTTGGTGGAAACGGTGGAAGAAGTAGAAGATGAAAACTGGATACTTTTAGGAGAGACCAAATCAGAAACGTGGAAAATTAATGGTCAAGAGTTTAATTTTGATCAAGTATTAAATGCAGCAACAGAACGCTATGAAGCTGTATTTCCAACAAAAACGCAAACGGTGGATTTCACATGGGATGCTCCTTTGCACAAAGGGGAGAAAAGATATGCTTCTTATCGTGTGGAAGAACCGAAGGTACTTATTCCCGTATTTCCGGGAACCAATTGTGAATATGATACCATGAAATCTTTTGAACAAGCCGGAGCAAAGGTGGAGGTTTTGGTTTTCCGAAACAGAACGGTTGAAGATGTGAAAGACTCCGTAGAGAGATTGGCGGAAGCGATTCAAAATGTACAGATTATCGCTTTTGTAGGCGGTTTTTCTGCCGGAGACGAACCGGACGGAAGCGGTAAATTTATTGCGAATGTATTAGCCAATGAAAGGGTGAAAAAAGCCATTGAAGATTTGTTATCCAGAGAAGGATTGATTCTTGGAATCTGTAACGGTTTTCAAGCTTTAATTAAATCCGGTTTGTTGCCGGAGGGAAAAATCGGCGCAGTTCGGGAAAACAGTGCAACTTTATTCAGGAATCAAATCGGTCGCCATATTTCTCAAATTGTTACCACAAAACTGATCAGTAACAAATCGCCTTGGCTACAGGAATTATCTGTAGGCGAAGAGTATGAAATTGCGGTTTCCCATGGAGAAGGTAGAATTGTGGTAGGAGAAGAGGAAGCCAAGGAATGGTTTAAAACAGGTCGTGTGGCAACGGTTTATGTAAATCCTCAAGGGGAAGGAACTATGGAACGTCCATATAATCCCAATGGTTCTTATTATGCTGTGGAGGGTTTATTGTCTCCCTGTGGACATATCTTTGGGAAGATGGGACATACGGAACGTTATGAAAAAGGATTGTATCAGAATATCCCGGGGAATAAAGAACAGAATATATTCCAAAGCGGAGTGAATTTTTTCCGTTATGGAAAGGAAAAGTAAAAAAGATGACTTACATCTTTTTCAATGAGGAGGAAATGATGTTAAAAAAAAGTTTGGTTGAAAATGTTCTAGCCGCTGCTTTAGAGCAGGGGGGAGAATTTGCGGAAATATTTTTTGAAAACAGAAAGGTCAATGCTATCGGGATGATTTCCGGCAAAGTGGAGTCTTTGACCAGAGGAACCGATTATGGCATCGGAATTCGAATTATTCAAGGACTCAATACAGTCTATGCGTACACGAATGATTTAAGAGAAGAGAATTTAATTCAAATAGCAAGACATGCAAGTGCCGCCTTAAACGGTGGAAAGAAAAATTTGGTTTTCAATTTCAATAAAAAAGAAAGGGCGGATTATAGTCCGATTCTAATTTATCCTCATGAAGCATCTATTAAAGAGCGGATAGATTCCCTTCGTATGGGTAGCGAAGAAATGAAAAATTACGACGAAATCATTACGCAAACCTCTGCAAATTATGCGGATGTAGACCAACAGGTTTTAATTGCCAATTCGGAAAATCTTTGGGTACAAGATCATAGAGTGCGAAGTCGCATATTTTTAAATGCCGTAGCTACCCACGGTTCGGAGATGCAAACCGGTTATTCCGCTCCGGGGCTTTCAAAGGGTTTTGAATTTCTAAGAGAGTTGGATATCAAAGCTTTGGCGAAAGAAACGGCAAGAACGGCAAAAACACTGGCTTTAGCCGATTATATGCCTTCCGGAAAGATGACGGTAATCATGGACAATGCCTTTGGAGGAGTGTTATTTCACGAGGCTTGCGGACACGGCTTGGAAGCATCTTTTGTTTCCAAAGACTCCAGTGTTTATGCAGGAAAAATGGGACAGCAGATAGCCAGTCCTTTAATTACGGCTATTGACGACGGAACCATACCCAATGCATGGGGAACTTGTAATGTGGATGACGAAGGAACCCCTACACAGCGTAATGTACTGATTGAAAACGGAGTTCTGAAGAGTTATCTTGTAGATCGTCTAAACGGAAAACGAATGGGAATGAAAACGACAGGTTCCAGTCGAAGAGAAAGCTATAAATACGCACCGACTTCCAGAATGAATAATACCTATATCGATAAAGGGGAAAGTACTTTAGAGGAGATGATTGCGGGGACGGAGTATGGACTCTATGCCAAGAAACTTGGCGGCGGCAGTGTAGATGTGGTTACAGGGGAATTCAACTTTGCCGTCATGGAAGGATATTTGGTACAAAACGGTAAAATTATTCGCCCTGTTCGAGGTGCAAGCCTGATTGGAAAAGGGATGGAAGTGTTGCAGAATATCGATATGGTAGGAAACAATCTGGAGTTGGCAGCGGGAATGTGCGGTGCCGAAAGCGGAAGTATTCCTGTTTTTGTAGGACAACCTCCAGTACGTATTCAATCCTTAACCGTAGGTGGAAGATAGGAGGTGCCCGGGATGGAATTTAAAAATATGATTGAAAAACTTTTTGACGCAGGAAAAGTATATTTTGAAGAAATTGAAGTGTATATTGAGAAACATTCCGCACTGAGTATTGAAACTTATCAAGGCGAATTGGAAAAATATGAATTGGCACAAACCGGCGGAATCTCTGTACGAGGGTTAAAAAACGGAAAAATGGGATATGCCTATAGTGAAAATATTTCTGAAGAATCGATAGAGGAACTGATTCAAATTGCTGTGGATAGTCATCAATATATTGACTCGGAAGATATTCAATTTTTGCATGATGGAAGTGGGGAGTATCGAGAAATTCCAAAAGAGACAAAAGATTTTGATACCATTTCAACAGAAGAAAAGATTCAAATGCTTTTGAAAATGGAGCGTATGATTCGAGAAAGAGAAGATAGAGTTTTTACCGTTACCGGGGCATACAGTGAATATAAAGGCTACGATGTTATTGCAAATACAAAAGGACTCTACAAAGAAGATACCCATGAAAGCGGGATGATTTATTCTTATCTTCTAGTTAAAGAAGGAGAAGAGATGAACGGTGGAGTCGGTTATCAAAAGTTGAAAAATTTTTCAGAGATTTGTTTAGAACAAGTGGTAACAGAAGCTGTAAGAAGGGCGACAGGAGCTTTAGGTGCAAATTCAATTTCTTCAGGGGAATATAATATCATCTTTGAAAATCTATGCTTCTCCGGTTTGTTGGGGGTTTTAGAATCTTCTTTTTCCGCCGATATGGTACAAAAGGGATTTTCTTTATTACAAGGGAAATTAGGAGAAAAGATTGCTGCCGAAAGCGTTAATCTTTCCGATGATCCATTTTTACCCATAGCCATTGGACAAAGCAGCTTTGATGGGGAAGGGTATCCTACAAAACAGAAATACTTAATTGAAAATGGAAAACTGAACACTTATATGCACAATTTAAAAACAGCCCATAAAGACGGTGTATCCTCCACGGGAAATGCAGATCGATCATCTTATAAAGGAGGAATAGGAATCGGGGCATCACATCTTTATTTGGAAAAGGGAAAATGCTCTTTGGAAGAAATGCTTCAAAAAATGGGAGAGGGATTATTGATTACCGATTTGCAAGGACTTCATAGTGGATTAGATCCGATTTCCGGGGATTTTTCTTTGCCTGCTAACGGATATATCCTTCATGAAGGAAAACTTATCTCTCCCGTGAATCAAATTACGGTTGCCGGAAATTTATTTTCATTGATGAAAGGGATTGTAGAGATTGGAAACGACGTAAGAGATTGTTTTGGCGGTATTTATACTCCTTCGGTTAGAGTTGATAAAATGTCTGTGTCCGGAAAATAAAAAAATACTTGACAAAGATACTTTCGTAGGTTAATATAATAAAAACATTCGTTGATGCAAAAGAGTAATCAAAAGGAAATTTTTACAGAGAATTGCCGTTTGGTGAGAGGCAAAAAAGGAACTTTGATGAAAAGAGTTGCTGAGATAAAAAGGACAACGGGCTTAGCCTTAGTATCTTTTTTCGAGTTCTCCACGTTACAGGAGATAGAGTTAGTTGTTTTATCGACTTAATTAGAGTGGCACCACGGGTATATGCTCGTCTCTTTCGGGAGGCGGGCTTTTTTATTACTTATACGTATCAACGAGAAAAAAAGGAGGATTAAAAAATGAAAAAAGTATTGGCAGTTTTTTTGGTTATGGCGTTATTCCTTGGGGCTTGTGCCGGAGAGAAGACAAATTCAACAAATGAAGCGACAGGTGAGTCTTCTGTAAATGTCAAAAATGATGTGGAAGCGATTCAAAAACGAGGAAAATTAATTGTGGCAACCAGCGCAGATTATCCTCCCTATGAGTTTACCCTATTAAAAGATGGGAAAACCGAATTTGTAGGTTTTGACATGGAACTGGCAAAGTATATTGCCAAAGAATTAGGTGTGGAACTGGAAATTCGCGATATGGACTTCAAAAATGTTATAGGAGCAGTAACCAGCGGTATGGCGGATATAGCTTTAGCCGGCTTAAGTCCAAAGGCGGATCGTACAGAAGTGGCTTTTAGCGATATCTATTATCATGCAACACAGGGTGTTTTAATTCGAATAGCGGATAAAGATTTATATAAAGCCAAAGAAGATTTGGAAGATAAAAAATTGGGCGTTCAATTGGGAAGCATTCAGGAAGAAATTGGGGCTGAAATAAAAGGAGCAAAACTTAGTTCTTTACCCTTGGTGACTGCTTTGATTCAAGAGTTAAAGACCAATAAAGTGGACGCTTTGATTTTGGAAAAACCTGTAGCGGCTGCATATGCAAAAGCAAATCCGGAATTAATGGTTGTTGAAGGAATTGAAATGATTGATGATGCCGGTGGAAGTGCCGTTGCCATTGGGAAAAATAATCTGAATTTACAGAAAAAAATCAATGAAATTTTGGCAAAAGTAAAAGAAGAAAATCTGTTGGAAACTTGGATTGTTGAAGCAAATAAACTTCAAGAAGAACAAGGCGATTAGGAGCATGGAATGGTTCAATTTTTGCAGAAGTACGGATCTTTTTATTGGATCGGCATAAAATACACACTGATTTTAAGTGTGTTATCCTTATTTTTTGGTTTTTTTCTGGGAACATTATTGGCTTTAACCAGATTATCCAAGCATAAAGTATTGTCTTATTTAGCAACGGCTTATATTGAATTTTTTCGAGGTACACCTTTAATGGTACAACTTTATATGGTATATTTTGGTTCCTTTATCGTTTTTGGCTTGGATATGAATCGTTTTATAAGCGGTTTGGTTGCTGTATCTTTAAACAGTGCCGCTTATGTAGCGGAAATTATTCGTTCCGGAATTAATTCGGTGGATAAAGGGCAAAAAGAAGCAGGTTTAAGTTTGGGTTTAAAAGAAAGTCAGGTGATGAGACACATCATTTTGCCTCAAGCATTTAAGAATGTTTTACCTGCTTTAGGCAATGAATTGGTAACCTTGATTAAAGAAACTTCTATTGCTTCAACTATTGGTGTGACAGAACTGATGTACAATGCGGATAAAGTAAATGTAGCCAGTTATGATTTTAGAGCCTTGGTTGTTGCGGCGGGGATTTATTTTTTAATTACATTTACCATGTCTAAATCCTTAGGAGGACTGGAAAGGAGACTTGCCGGCAATGATTGAACTTATTGATGTCAATAAATTTTTTGGCGATAAACATGTGCTGAAAAATATTAATTTAAAAATTGAACAAGGAGAAGTGGTGGCTTTAATCGGTCCTTCAGGAAGTGGAAAAAGTACAACCCTTCGTTGTATGAATTTTATGGAAAGACCTACATCGGGAAAAGTGATTTTTGAAGGGAAAACATTAGATAGAAATCTTCATAAAATTCGAGAACAAATTGGGATGGTATTCCAGCATTTTCATTTGTTTCCTCATAAAACAGTTTTGGAAAACATCACCTTAGCACCGGTTCTTACGGAAAAAATGAATGAAGAAGCGGCAAAAAAAATAGGGATGGAACTTTTAGAACGCATGGGATTGGTGGATAAAAAGAATGACTATCCTTCTTCTTTAAGCGGCGGACAGAAGCAGAGAATTGCCATTGCCAGAAGCCTTGCCATGACGCCGAGATTAATGCTCTTTGACGAAGTCACTTCTGCATTGGATCCGGAAATGGTGGGAGAAGTGTTAAATGTTATGAAAGACTTAGTCAAAGAGGGCATGACTATGGTGGTGGTAACTCATGAAATGGCTTTTGCCAAACAGGTTTCAGACCGTGTAATTTTTATGGCGGATGGAGAAATTGTGGAAGAAGGGGTTGAAGATGAATTATTTCTTTATCCTCAAAAAGAACGTACTCGGGATTTCTTGTCGAAAGTATTGGAGTATTAACTGAATATCATAAAACTTTTTAAAACCTTTCGTCGCAGATGAGAGGTTTTTTTCTTAAAAGTGAAGAAAAAATAATCAAAGTCTTTAAATCGTGTTACAATAGTTTTAAAGGAGTGATAGCATGAGTTTTTTAGATACTTTACGAAAAGATAAAATGCAGGCGATGAAAGATAAAGATAAAGTCAAGGTTGGTGTTTTAAGTTTGATGATGTCTTCCATTGCTTTGGCGGAGAAAGAAGCGAAAAGAGAATTGACGGATGAGGAATCTTTAAAATATGTGCAAAAGGAAGCGAAGCAAACGAAAGATACTTTGGATATGACGCCGACTTCTCGCCCGGAATTGATTGAAGAAGTAACAAGAAAATTGAAGATTATTGAATCTTATTTACCGAAACAACTGACGGATGAAGAAATTTTAATTGCGTTAAAAGAAATTTTGACAGAGAAAAATCTGGAAACAAATCATAAAGTCAGAGGTATTTTGATGAAGGAAATGATGGCGAAGTTTGCCGGAAGAACCGATGGAAAAAGTGTCAATAGAGTTGTTGAACAACTTTTAAAATAAGCATCTGGGGGTGCTTATTTTTTTGAAATAAAGATGTTTCTTTGATAGAATACTTATCTATAGGAAAGGAATTCATAAGGGAGGATTTGTATGAACGATCAATTAGCTATTAACACATTGCGCGTTTTATCCGTAGAAGCGATTCAAAAAGCCAATTCAGGCCATCCCGGTTTACCGTTAGGGGCGGCACCTGCTGTCTATACTTTATGGCGTTATGGAATGAAACATAATCCCAAAAATCCGGAGTGGATAAATAGGGATCGTTTTATTTTATCTGCCGGTCACGGAAGTGCTTTATTATATAGCTTATTCCATATTTTTGGTTATGGGGTTACTATGGGTGATTTGCAAAAGTTTCGCCAATTGGACAGTTATACTCCTGGTCATCCGGAATATGGTTGGACTAAAGGTGTTGATGCGACGACAGGACCTTTAGGTCAAGGCATGGCGATGGCCGTTGGTATGGCAATGGCGGAAAAACATTTAGCCGCTCGCTTTAATAGACAGGGGTTTCCTGTGATGGATCACTATACGTATACTGTAGTGGGTGACGGCTGCTTGATGGAGGGAATCACCAATGAGGCAGCTTCATTAGCAGGTACATTGGGTTTGGATAAATTAATTGTGCTTTATGATTCCAATAATATTACGATTGAAGGGGACACGTCCTTGGCTTTCAGAGAGAATGTGAGAGGTCGCTTTAAAGCTTTAGGTTGGGATGTTCATTTTGTTGAAGATGGAAATAATATTAAGGATATTTTTAAAGCGATTCAGGTTGCCAAATCCAATAAAGATAAACCAAGTTTTATTGAAATTAAAACTAAAATTGGTTATGGCTCTCCGAAAGTCGGCAATGCTTCCGTGCATGGTTCACCTTTAGGCGATGAAAATTTGTCAAAAACCAAGAAATTTTTTCATTGGAATGAAAAGCCTTTTACAGTGCCCGAAGAAGTATTTGAGGGGATGGAAAAATTCGTAGATAAAATGGTGGATGAAGAAGAGGCTTGGAATCAATTGATGGAAGAATATAAGGAAAGACATCCTTATCTTGCAAAAGAGTTTGAAAAAGCTTTTTCAGGAAAAATATCATCCGATTTATTTAATGATAAATTCTATGAATTTAATAGGAAATTATCGACTCGTGCCGCTTCAGGTGAACTACTCAATCACTTGGCAAAAGAGATTCCGGAATTATTTGGAGGTTCTGCGGATTTGGCACCTTCCAATAACAGCGCTATGGAAGGAAAAGGCTCTTTTTCCAAAGATACGCCATTAGGACAAAATATTCATTTTGGAATTCGGGAATTGGCAATGGCGGCCATTGCCAACGGTATTGCTCTTCATGGAGGAAATATTCCCTATGCGGCAACTTTCTTTGTGTTCTCCGATTATGCAAAACCGGCGATGAGACTTTCCGCGTTAATGGGTTTACGAGTGCTTTATATTTTAACCCATGACAGCATTGGTGTGGGTGAAGACGGTCCAACCCATCAACCGATTGAACAGTTGGCAATGCTTCGTTCAATGCCCAACATGACGGTTTATAGACCTTGTGACGCAAGAGAGACCGCGGCAGCATGGAACTATGGTCTTTTAAGAGAAAATGGTCCCACGGCCTTTATTTTATCCAGACAGGGGCTTCCTTTATTAGAAGGAAGTGGAAAGCGGGCGTTAAAAGGTGCTTATGTTTTAAAAGATTTTGGACAGAAAATCGATATTATTTTAATGGCAACGGGTTCAGAAGTATATTTAGCTATGGAAGCGGGAGAAATGTTGGCACAAAGAGGATATAGCGCAAGAGTTATTTCCATGCCATCCATGGAGGTGTTTAGACGCCAAGATGAAGAGTACAAGGAAAGTGTACTTCCGAAAGATCATCGAGTACGATTAGCTATTGAGGCTGCATCTACCTATGGCTGGCGAGAATTTGTCGGTTTGGATGGAGATATTATCGGGATGCAGGGTTTTGGCGCCAGCGGTCCGGGAGATGAATTGATGGAAAAATTCGGATTTACTCCGGAACATATTGTAGAGAAATCCTTAAAATTATTAAAAGATAAATTATAAGGAGGATGGAATGATTGAAATAAAAAATCTGACGAAAATATATGGGAAAAACACGGAACCGTCTGTGGATCATATTAATTTACAGGTTAAAGATGGAGAAATTTTTGGATTTTTAGGACCGAATGGAGCGGGCAAGACAACTACCATTAAAATGATGGTAGGTCTTCTTCGTCAAACAGAAGGAAATATTCGTTTCAATGGAATGGATACTTTGAATGAATCCTTAAAATGTAAAGAAATCTTAAGTTATGTGCCGGATAATCCCAATGTCTATGAAGTCATGAGCGGTATGGATTATTTAAATTTTATTGCAGATATTTTTGGAATGGACAAGGAATTTCGAAAAGAAAAAATAGAAGAGTATGCAGATGCATTTGCCATGAAAGAACATCTGAATGATTTTATCAAATCTTATTCTCATGGAATGAAACAAAAAATTGTTTTAATCGGGGCTTTCATTCATGAACCGAAAATTTTAATTTTGGATGAGCCTATGGTTGGCTTGGATCCGAAATCGGCATTTCGATTGAAAGAAATGATGAGATCTCATTGTGACAAAGGAAATATTGTATTTTTCTCTACACATGTTTTGGAAGTAGCGGAAAAAATTTGTGACCGTGTGGCCATCATCAATAAAGGGAAAATTATTGCACAAGGTACAATGGAAGAGTTAAGGGATGCAGATCATAATGCAGACGGAACTTTGGAAAATATTTTTTTGGAGTTGACGGAAAATGCATAACTTTGGCGCATTGTTAAAATATAAATTAAAGAATGTATATTGGAATCCTTTGAAAAATATTCTTCGGGGCAGACAAGGCGGATTGAAAATTTTTGGTAAAGGGATATTGCTTCTTTTGATTTTTGTTCCCATGGTAATAGCATACTCATATATGATGTGGAATGCGGCACCTTTTTTAAAAGGGCAAGGTGTTGAAGATTTTCTCTTATATTTCGGTTTTATATCTGCACAGATTCTTGTGTTGGCTTTTTCCATTCAAGGAATTAGTTCGGAGTTTTATTTTTCCAATGAATTGGAATCATTGCTTCCATTGCCTTTACGGGTAAATCATGTTTTTATTGCAAAATTTATTTCTGTTTTTATGGGGGAATTGCTGGTAAGTTTTTTTATGGTTTTTCCTTCATTAATTGCTTATGCAAAAGTAGTGGATACAGGTATTTTATTTTGGATAAAATCTGTGATTTTTATTTTGCTCAACCCGATTTTTCCCATGGCTATGGTTTTAATCTTGATTTCAATTTTGATGAAGATTTTTAGCAAATCCAGAAGTAAAAATATTTTTCAAACATTATCGATTCTTTTCGGGCTTGTGCTTGGTATCGGTATCAATATTTTATTTCGAAGCAATATATCCGGAGGAGATTTGGCAAAACTGGCTATTGGATATCGAGAACTATTGCAGTCTTTTTCCAAAGTTTTTGTTACGTCGGAATTGACGATACAATCTTTAAAAACGAGCGGAGTTAAAGGTCTCCTATTTTTTACTTTAGTTATTTTAGTAACCGTTGTAATCTTTTTCATTTTTTCTTTGTTATCCAAGAGTGTGTACTATCAAACTTTGTTGGAGAGTAAGGTGATGGAGAAACGCAGGAAACCGATAAATTATAAAAACGGGTTTAATCGAAATTCTGTAGTGATGACTATTTTTCTCAAGGATTGGAAACGAAGTTTACGAATTCCCATATTTTTTTATCAGGCTTTTATGGGAATCATCATGTTATTGCTTATAGGAGTGATCAGTTATTTTTCAATGAAAAATATAGATGGATTTTCCATGGAAATTATCCGGGTCTTTATTAGGGAACATATTTGGTATGCGCGCATTTTATCCGGATCGATTATCGGAGGATATTTGGGCTTGCTTTCCGTAGGTTCAGGAATGCTTTTTTCCAGAGAAGGAAAAAATTATTGGATTCACAGAACTTTGCCTATCAAAGCGGAGCATGAAGCTTTCGGTCGTTATCTTTTCGCTATCAGTACCATTTTATTGCCTGCAATCGCAGTGGCTGTATTGTTTCAATTTCTGATTTTTCCGGATATTCTTTTTATTGTTTTTGTGCTGTTAGGAACATTGATTGTCGCCAGTCCGGGGCTTTGCCTACAATTATTAGTGGATGCATCTCATCCTTCATTAAACTGGGAAGATCCGGCAAAGATGGGAAAAGGAAATTATCGAGTTTTCTTTTCTATGTTCGGTAATTTAATTTTTTACGGATTAATGGGATTTGTTTCAATTTTTGTGTGGCCGTGGCAAGGTCCTATATTGGGAGGACTGTTTATTTTTGCTACTGCGATTACTGTAAGTATTGCTTTGTTTTTTGCTTGGGTAAAAGTTTTGAAAAATGGAGTAGAATTAGAAAATTAGAAGAGTCGGAAGACTCTTCTAATTTTTTATGAAAGTTCTTGAAAATCGTATATAATAAAAGAAAGATGAAAGGAGGGTGTTCATGAAACTGGAGATTTTTAACTTTATTGATGAATCTATTAAACTCTTAAAAGAAAATGAAGAAGAAATTAAGCAAGTTGCAAAGCTTTTAAATAAATTTTTTGTAGATAGTTTTGCTTATAATGATCACTTTTCGCAGGTTGTTTATCGAATAAAATCGCCGGAGAGTCTGAAAGAAAAAATTTTGCGGAATAATTTTTATGTAAAATATCAAACCCCGAAAAATTTGTTCAGGAATCTGCATGATTTAATCGGATTGCGTTTAGAGTGCCGTTTCACACAGGAAGAAAAAATCTTATATGAAGATATTCTGCGTTTGTTTAGTGTAGAAGTCGGTGATGGATTTTTTTCCAGCCCTTTAAATCCAAATATAGAAATGAATTTATCCATGCCTCAACCTCAGATTCAACAAAACGGTTTTGAAATTTATAAAATAGATGGTCATTACAATAAGAATGGAAAGCGCTATAATTTTGAATTACAGATGAAATCTATGGTTAATGTTTTCTGGAGTGAAATTGAGCATAAGATTTTATATAAAAATTTTAACTATGTTGTAACGGAAAATTTTTTTAGAGACATGATGAGTTCCATTAATGAAAATTTAACCATGATTGATAAACAATTGAGGTTGGTTTATAAACATTTACGTTCAGTGGAGTCATCCAGTGTATCTACAACCAAAACTCAAATGAAGAGCATGTTATCGAAAATGATTCACGACATGTTTGCCTTTCGAGTACATCATCAAACAGGATTAATGTTGGATTTCAAATATGCTTCCGATCTTTTAGTAGATTATATGTTTTTTAAATCCATTGAAAAGAAGAAAGGCTTAGGCCAAGAAATCATCTTTTTTATCGACCGTTTGAATATCATCAGTAAAACAGATTTGGATTTTACGACATATATTCAATTACCTCGTTGGTCGGCGTTTGAAAATAATGAATTGGAAGAAATGGCCCAGTGTATTGCCGCATCTGTAAATGAGGATTATAAATGGAATTTGTTTTTCAGAATATTATTTTTATTGGAAGATGAACATCAGGAAGATCAGTTCAAAGGTTTGGTATATTTTATTTATCAAACTTGGATTTTCAGAGTGGTGCGAGGAATGCAAGGTGTACCTTTATCGGAAAAGGATAAGAGAGGCTTATTAAATCGTTTTTATCAAGTGATTTTTGCCCATTGGTCGGAAGAGGGAGATATTGATTTTCTTAATATGGAGACAATGCGAAGCATTGAGAAAAAGGTGGCTTCTTTTTTAGAAATTGTTGAACGTCCGGAGGATATTTGGTCTTTGGATTTTGAAGAATTTTATCAAATGTTGTAGGAGGAGTTATGAAAATTGCAATTAATCATGTGACAATTGTCACCATGACCGGAGAGGTCATAGAAAACAGCAGCTTATATATTGAGGAAGATCGAATTGCAGGAATTAATATTTTGCCGAAAGGATTTACAGCAGATAAGACCATTGACGGGAAGGATGGCATACTGTTGCCCGGATTAGTGAATGCCCATAGTCATGCAGCAATGGGACTTTTCCGTAATTATGCAGATGATATGAAATTGAAGACTTGGCTGGAAGAAAAAATTTGGCCCATTGAAGATAAATTGACGGCAAAAGATGTATACTGGGGAGCTTTATTGTCCATCGGTGAAATGATTCGAAGTGGAGTAACGGCTTTTGCAGACATGTATTTTTTCCAGGAAGAAACGGCAAGGGCGGTTAAGGAAAGCGGGATTCGGGCAAATTTGTGTCAAGGGCTTATCTCTTTTACGCAAGGCATGGAAAAAATTCATGACAATATTCACTTATTTAAAAATTATCATGATACTTGTGAGGGGAGACTTCGAATCAGTTTCGGACCTCATGCGCCTAATACGGTAGAAGACGATCTGTTTTTGGAAGTTGTGAAATATGTAAAAAATTTAGGTTCAACAATTCAGGTGCATCTTAGTGAGTCTTGGGAAGAAAATCAGGAAAGTATGGAAAAATACGGTTGTTCTCCTACTGTGCGCCTCAATCGTTTAGGTGTTTTCGATGTTCCATGTCTTGCGGCTCATGGTGTTTATCTGGATAAGAAAGATATGGAGATTCTGAAAGAAAAGAAGGTTTGTGTGGCGCACAATCCCAGCAGCAATTTAAAACTGGCTTCAGGAATGGCACCGATTAATGAATTGATAAAAACAGGTGTTGAAGTTGCTTTAGGTACAGATGGGAGTGCTTCCAATAACAATCAAAACTTATGGGAAGAAATGCACCTATCATCTTTAATCGGAAAAGTTCAAACCATGGATCCTACGGCTGTAAATGCTCATGAAGTTTTGAAAATGGCTACAGTAAACGGAGCGAAGGCATTGGGATTTTATGAATCCGGAACCATTGAAATCGGGAAAAAAGCAGACATTATTATTGTTTCCAGAGATGCATTTCATCATTATCCAAGATTTAATATTGAAAGTGAATTGGTATATTCCACGCAAGCATCCGATGTGGATACGGTAATTGTCAATGGAAAGATTTTAATGGAAGGCGGAATTTTGACGACTTTGGATGAAGAAAAAATAAAGTTTATGGCGGAAAAAACGGCAAAGAAATTGGCGGGATATGAATGATTGGAATTGATATAACAAAAATTTCTCGCTTTGAAAAATGGGCGGAGAACGAAAACTTAATGAAGCGCGTATTTACCAAAAGTGAACGGGAATATTTAAAAAGGCGCGGGAACAGACAGGAAAGTATCGCGGGACTTTGGGCAGCAAAAGAGGCGGCATCAAAAGTTTTAGGCTTTGGTTTTGGAAGTAAGTATGCGTGGACCGATTATGAGATTGCTTTTTATCACGGACAACCTCGAATCAAAAAACCTGTTTCTATGAAATTAAGCATTAGTCATGACGAAGAATACGCTATTGCCTGGGCAATGAAAAAATGGAACAGAAAGAAAATATCTCCCTTTAAAATTCCGCAAAGACTTTCGAATACCCATAAAGGAGATTATGGAAAGTTGTGCTTAATCGGCGGAAAGAAGGGAATGAGCGGTTCTATTTGTCTAAGTACGATGGCTTCCTTAAGGGCTGGTGTGGGACTGGCATATACTATGGTTCCTGAATGTATTTCCGAAATTGTACAGAACAGATTGTTAGAAGCCGTTATTTATCCTTTAGACAGTCAACAGGATTATTTTGATGGAAATTCGTGGAAAACTTTTCAAGAACTGCGGCAAGATTTTGATGCTTATGTTATCGGACCGGGAATAGGGAAAGAAGAAGAAACAAAAAACTTTTTGATTCAAATTTTAAAGTCGACAACTAAACCGAAGGTGATTGATGCAGATGCGATTTCTTTATTGGAAGGCGGAGAGTTGAATAAGAACTGTATTGTAACGCCTCATGAAGGAGAGTTTTCCCGTTGGCAGCATTTGAATCGGAAAGAAGTATCGAAACATCGAGTTGAATTAGCGAAGAAGATTGCTTTAATTGAAAACTGTATCGTTGTTTTAAAAGGACATCAAACGGTGGTGACAGACGGAAAAGAGGTATATATTAATTGTACAGGAAATCCGGGAATGGCAACTGCCGGAAGCGGAGATGTATTGGCCGGAATGATTGGAGCTTTTTTGGCAAGAGGTTTTAAAAGCATTGAAGCGGCTAAATTAGGCGTTTATTTACATGGTTTGTCCGGCGATATGGCAAAAAAAGTCAAAGGAGAAGAAAGTCTTATTGCCAGAGATTTAGTTCGATTTTTACCTCAGGCTATTCGTAGAGTAAAATAAAAAAGGGCATTTTGAAATTTCAAAATACTCTTTTTTGCTATAAACCTACAGATGCCTTTAAAGCAAAGTTGACCAGTTCCATTGTTTTAAAATCGATTTTACCAACTTTTTCTTGAAGTCTCTTTTTATCAATTGTTCGAAGTTGTTCCAGTAAAATAATTGAGTTTTTCGATAAACCGTATGTATTGGAAACAATTGGAACATGTGTTGGTAAGTTAACTTTATTCACTCTGGATGTAATGGCGGCAATAATTGTTGTAGGACTATAGCGATTTCCGATATCATTTTGCAAAACAAGAACCGGTCGAACGCCTCCTTGTTCAGAGCCTACCACCGGACTTAAGTCTGCATAAAAGATATCACCACGCTTTACATTCATTAATTCAATTCACGTCCAATCTTAAGATTTAATTTAATTATAAAATAGTAGAGAGAAAGGGTCAATACGATAATCAAACTTCCCAGCATAATAAATTTTATTCCTTCATTTTTAAAAATGAAACGGAAGTTTGACGGTTTAAAATTATCAAAAAGTTATCTTGCCACATATATTTGACAATCATGGACAGAGTATTTCTATTTTAAGCATAACCTATGTCTTGACAGCATCTGTATACACAAACCTTACACTAGTAACTGAAGAAAAGCTTGACTTTATAAAAGAACATTATATACAGTTGATAACTAGTGTGGATTTTAAAGAGGCTAGAAAGCATGATACACTAAGAGGGAAAAAAGGTGCATTTGCAAAGACTATAGAAATGCTTGATTATGCTAAAAAAATAGGCATAAATATTAGGATAAATTCAATGCTGAATGATAAAAGTGTTGAAGAGATATTGGAATTAAGAGAAATGATAAACTTGTATACTGAAAACTTCGTATCTAATATAATTATTCCGACGGGACGTGCAAGATATAATTATTCTTTTAAAGATTATGAGTTGTTATTTAAAATCTATGCTTACTTAAATTCTAATTCTTACAAAGAAAATATTAGCTTATTAGAAATTGAGAATTTTGACTTCTCTCAAGTTCGATCTGATTATTGTAATGTAGCAGAAAAATTTGTTTTTATTGATTATTTGGGAAATTATATATTATGTCCATCTTTACGAATTGAAGATAGAGAGGATTTTAGCTTTGGAAATATTGATACGATTTCTCTAACAGATATGATAGAAAAAATGAGGAAAAAAATGTTGAATGTAAATTTTTGAGAATTTGTAAAGCAGCCGAAAAATGTAAAGGCGGATGTCGTTCAAGAGCGTTTTTGATACATGATGATATTAATTCACCAGATACGGTAATGTGTAAATTATATAATATTGAATGTATGAATTTTAAGGAGAACTAATTATGTTTCAAAAAATTATTAAACAGAATAAAAACATTAGTGTGTTATATTTTGTTTTTTTGGTATTGTTTTCTGCACATCGACTCGTTATGGCGGAAATTATTAAATATAATGTTAGCGTGGTAAATAACACCATATCTTTTGGGCTACAGTCTTTAATCTTATGGAATCTTCTTGCCTTGGCTTATATGACGGTGAGTGATCAATTGTCGGTGATTTATGAAATTAAATTTGTGGCGAATGCAAAAGCTTATTTGAATAAAGAGGCCTTTAAAAGTCTTTTGTATCATGGAAAAAATGTAAGCGCATCGGAAGGAAGCAGGATTTTTTCAAATGACATAGATATTATACTGGATAGCTATATTCAGGTAATTGGAAATATTGTTTATTACATTGCTTCTTTTATCATGGGAGTGGTTTATTTATTTTCAATTAAGTGGATTTTTACGGTATTTATTTTACTGGTATCTTTGACATTATTTTTTCTTACCAAAATAGTAACTACAAATCTTTCTAAGGTATCAATGAATTATCTGAAGAGTGTCAGCAAAATTACGGACAGTGTAAATAATTTAATGAAAAATATTCCGCTCATCAGGATGTTTCGAATGGAAAGAAAAATGGAAGCTCTTTTTCATCAGAATAATGAGAAGAGCATTGAGATTTATTCGAAAAGCAATATTATTACAAAAACGACAGAGATTATCAATGACTTCGGAACTTGGCTTATCCTCCTGGGAATGTATGTTTTAGGGATTATTATGGTGAAAAAAAGTATGGTATCTATGGGGGATATGTTTGCCGCAGTAGAGGCAACTTCTATGATTACCATTCCTATTATGTGGATTTCATCAATTATTGCATCTTTAGAAAAGAGCAAAGAAACAAGGCTTAATTTTGAGAGTTTCACTTCCTTTGAAGGAAAAAAACAAGGAAAAATCAGCTTAAAAGGGGAAATTCAGAGTGTAAGAGTGAAAAATTTAGCTATTGGACATGAAGAAAACACGGTGCTTGAAGGTCTTTCTTTTACCCTTGAGAAGGGAGATAAGGTTATGATAGTAGGCGAGAGCGGTTTAGGAAAATCGACTCTTATTAAGACTCTTATAGGCCTCATCTGTAAAAAAGGAGGAGACATTTTTATGAATGAGGTCAATCTTGAAGAGTTAACTACAGATTATCTTGATCATATTGCTTATGTAGGACAGGAAAATTTTATTTTGCATGATACTGTCCTCAATAATATCACCATGTATAGTGAATACAATAAAGAGAAGATGCAGAGCGCGATAAAAAAGGCAAAATTAGAGGAATTTGTTAATAAGCACGGGTTAGAGCATATTTTAGATGAAAATGTGTCAAATATCAGCGGAGGAGAAAGACAGAGAATTAATATTGCAAGAGCCTTCTATCACGGAGGGGATGTACTTATCTTAGATGAGGCTTTTTCTGCATTAGATCCTGCGACCAGTATAGAAGTGCAGAAAAATCTTTTAGAGGAATTTCCGATTGTTCTCTCCATTTTGCATAAATATGAGGAAAAGATGCTTATTGAGTATAATAAGCGTTTGGAGCTTGTAAAAGATGGGGTAGTGCTAAGGAGAAGAAGCAATGATAATGGATGATAAAAATATGGAGATGGGACTTTCAAAGGATTTGATTTTTAATATTTATGATGACAGGATTATTCTTTGGAGAAAGAGTGAAAAAATAACACTGTATAAAACGATGTATAGTGTATTGTTTAAAATAATTAGTCAGAAAGTGTTTTTTTTAAAAGATATGTCAAAAAATCAAATCGATATATATGAATTTTATAAGAAAAATGATATATTACAAAAAAGCAATGGTAAAAATTATATTCTTAATCATCATGCTTTAATAATAGGAAATTATATCCTTAATACAGAGACTTGGCAATTTGTAGAATTATCAAATGAAGAGATAGATAATATTAATAATAAAAGATTTTTTAAAGTAGATAAAGATAAATTGGATGAATTGATATTTTCTAATATTTTGTATTCTATTAAATGCGGAGGTAAAAAATACAAATTGATATACAGAGGATATATTACAACTGTAAAACTTGCAAAGGGGCATGTTGCTATAACATTCATAATTCACTTATTTTTACGATAGAACAGATGAAGCAAATAAGCAAGTGTAGGATATATGATGCTTATGGTTCATTATTTTATAAGACAAATAAAAGTTATAGTATTAATGTCCCTGGTGGTTTAATGGATATAGAGGGTGTTTGCTTGGCGAAAATAGGAGCTATGATTGCCAATTATATCCATACTATCCCATAAACCTTAATGAAGACTATACTGTAGTTTTATTAAAGTTATGCCCTAATATAGGTTCTGAGATTGTAAATAATGCTTGCACACAATCAAGAGAAAGAATTATAGAATTAGTGAAAAAAAGTGAAGAATTAAGTAAAAGAGAAGGTTATAAGAAAAATATAATAGATGAGAAATATAGGATCTCTGACTATATTCCTGAAAAGATAAACTTAGTTAAGTGTGCTAGTTTAAAATACTCAACTGTAGAGGATTTTTTAAAGCTAGTTTTTTTTCAATTAGTTTTTGTGCCACTTATGATTTTTTTAGAAAGTGAAATTATTTTTAAATTATTTGATATTTATATGTATTATATGTATAGCTTAATAAAAGCAGATGCATCTCAAAATATTCAAAACATGCAGATATTTTTAGAAAACAGGATATTTAAAGTGGCGCTTTATAGGTACTTTTATCCTTGGAATGAAAAGGTATTACTAAGTGAAAATGAAAATATAATATTGTTTAACTATTACCAGAAAAGAGATTTGAATTCAAAGGTAATCAAAGTACTAAATTTATATTTTAAATATGAAAATACGATATGGAAGAAAGCTTATTAATAGAAATCAAGATCATGTATCAGAGTATTTTTCTAAGTGTAACATATGTCTTGACAATTAAAAATTTAAAAGCTTCAATAAAATCGGAAGTGGTTTTAAAAAAGTAAAAAACATGATAAAATAACTCTCAAAAAAGAAATTTAAAAGATATGTGGGAAAGGAAGAATTATGCGTGTCGAATTAAGGGAACAATATGTCAATTTGGTTCATTTTTTGGGTCTGGTCTTAGGACCCAGTTATGAGATTGCTCTACATGATTTAAGTATGGGCGATGAATCCGTTATAGCTATTGCCAATGGCCAAGTTACAAAACGAGGACTTCATGCACCCTTAACCAGTCCCGTATTGGGATTTTTATCTAGAGAACGTCATAAACAAGTAGATTATGAGGTGAATTATACTGCTTTATCCATGGAACAAAAGGCATTGAGAAGTTCCACTTTTTATATCAAAGATGCCGGTGAATTGGTTGGTTTATTGTGTATTACTTTCGATGATTCTAAATATAAAGATATCAGTCGTATGATAATGAGCTTATGTCATCCAGATGAATTACTCCAGGAAAATCATTTTGAGCGGATTGAAAATCTCTATGTAGGAGAAGAAGTAGAAGTTTTCGGAAGAGATATTAATGAAGTTTTTGAAGCGACCATGAAAATTATTTTAAAAGATAATTCCAGCCCCCTGGATAAATTAAAGAAAAAAGAAAAATTGGAAATCGTAGCCGCATTAAAAGAAAGAGGAATTTTTCTTTTAAAAGGAGCAGTTACAGAAGTAGCGGAAAAATTGCACTCTAGCGAGGCTACAATTTATCGTTATCTAAATGAAGTTGAAGAAATGGAAAAAGCTGAAAGATAAAAAAATGAGCAAATACTGAATCCTCAGAAAGTTGGACAAAAAAATCAACCGAAAGGAGGTTGGTTTTAGTATTATAAAAAAGTGTAGTGGAGAGATTATTTTTTACGTATTACACTTATTTTTCTGGGAAAACATAGTTTGATAGTAAATGCAAGTGTATGTATTTTTCTTTGATTAGAGTCAAAAGCAGGATCTGATAATATAGAAAAAATTATATTTTCTAAAATACAAACCGTATAGAAATTTTACGGACATATAAAATGAGTGGAGAAGAAAGCTTTTAAAAGTTGTCTGTTTTTATTGAATTGTAAAAAAACATTGTTTTGTTTGACTTTATCAAAGTATACGTATATAATGTTTGAGTATGTGTAGACCGCTTGAGTTGGGTTTTAAGTGATTTTATCACACCCGAATCAGCGAGTAAATGATTAAGGAGGTGCACATCATGTTTGCGATTATTGAAACCGGTGGCAAGCAATATACCGTAGAAGAAGGTTCTGTAATTCATGTGGAAAAACTTTCCGCTGAAGAAGGCGAGGCAGTACGTTTTGACAAGGTGCTTTTCATTGGAGGAGACGATACAAAAGTCGGACATCCTTATTTAGAAGGTGCAAAAGTAAATGGTACTGTGGAAAAGCAAGGAAAGAACAAAAAGGTTATTGTGTTTAAATACAAAGCAAAAAAAGATTTTCGAAAGAAAAAAGGTCATCGTCAACCGTATACTCGTGTTAAGATTACAGGCATTGAGGGATAAAGTTGATTCGATTGTGTTTTTATCGTCGAGGAGAAGATATTCTGGGTTTTGCCATGAAAGGGCATGCAGAAGCTGCCCCCTATGGAGAGGATATTGTTTGTGCAGGAATTTCTGCTTTGATGATTAATACCATTAATAGTATGGAACATTTACTCAGTTTTGAAAAAGAGACTGAGTTTAGAAATCGCAAGGGGTGCTTTTTTTACGGATTGAGAATGTCTCTAATGGACTCAAAGTCTATAGAAAAGGCGCAGATATTATTGAAGAGTTTCCAACTGGGAGCATCCAGTGTGGAAAAATCCTATCCTTTAAGGATTAAGATTCTGACACGGGAGGTGTAGATGATGCTTAAAATGAATTTACAGCTATTTGCCAGCAAGAAAGGTGTAGGTAGCTCCAAAAACGGTCGTGACTCCAAGGCAAAACGTCTTGGTGTAAAAAGAAATAATGGTCAATTCGTACTTGCAGGAAATATTTTGGTACGTCAAAGAGGAACTAAAATTCATCCGGGAACTAATGTTGGCATTGGCAAAGATGATACATTATTCGCTACGGTAGACGGTGTTGTCGCTTTTGAAAGAAGAGGCAAAGACAAAAAACAAGTTAGCGTTTATCCGATGGAAGAAATGGCGTAAACAAGCGGGCTTATCCTTAGGGATAAGTCTTTTTTTGCTTAAATGCTTATGATTTGTTAGAATATTACTATAAAGAAAGGAACATAGTGGAACATGTTTATTGACTTGGTAAAAATATATGTAAAAGCGGGAAGAGGCGGTGACGGTTCCACTTCTTTTCGACGTGAAAAATATGTGCCGGCTGGCGGCCCGGATGGCGGTGACGGCGGTGACGGCGGCAGTATTATTTTAAAAGGCGATTCAAGTCTTCATACTTTAATGGATTATCGATATCATTCCATTTACAAGGCGGAGAGTGGGGAAAACGGAAGAGGAAGAAAGCAGTTTGGAAAACGGGGGCAGGATTTAATTTTACCCGTTCCGTTGGGCACTTTAGTGAAAGATCCGGAGACTCAAGGGGTCATTGCGGATATTTGTGAAGCCGGAGCGGAATATGTTTTGGCAAAAGGGGGACTTGGAGGGAAAGGTAATGTTCATTATAAAAGTTCCATTCGTCAAGCTCCTCGATTTGCACAACCCGGACAAAACGGGGAGGAAAAAACAGTATATTTGGAATTAAAAATGATTGCAGATGTTGGTTTAGTAGGATATCCAAATGTAGGAAAATCCACATTGCTATCCATTATGAGTAATGCTAAACCGAAAATTGCTAATTATCATTTTACAACCTTAAGCCCTAATTTAGGTGTAGTTCAGGTAGAAGAAGGCAAGTCTTTTGTTATTGCGGATATCCCGGGGCTTATTGAAGGAGCGAGCGAAGGTGTTGGTTTAGGATTGGAATTCTTAAGGCATATTGAAAGAACCAGGCTGATTGCTCACGTATTGGATATTTCAGAGAGTGAAGGAAGAAATCCTATTGAAGATTATCATCGAATCAATGCAGAGCTTGAGCAGTATCATTTAAAAATGAAAAATAAACCTCAAGTATTGGTTGCTAATAAAACGGATTTAAATGTTTCGGATGAATTACTCAAAGATGTGGAAGAGCTGGCAAAAACATTAAATGTTCCATTATTCAGAGTTTCGGGCGTTACCAGAGAAGGTATTCAGTCTTTAATCTATGGTTTATGGAATACTTTGGAATCTGTGGAAAAGGACTATTCAACTTATGATGAAGATTATGTGCCAATTATAGAAGAATTACCTGAATTTGTTGTTACAAAAGAAGATGGGTATTTTAGTATTCAAGGACCGTTTGCAGAAAATTTATTATATAAAACAAATTTTGAAGACTATGAATCTCGTATTTATTTTCAAAATATGTTGTATAAAAAAGGCATTGTGGCACAATTGGAAAGCTTAGGGATTAAGCAGGGAGATACTGTATTATTTGCGGATTATGAAATGGAATTTTCTCCGGAGGAGGAAGAATGATTACAGGTAAACAACGAGCATTTTTGAAGGGATTGGCTCAAAAAAGGGAAGTTTCGTTAATTATTGGAAAAAACGGTTGCTCTGAGAGTGTAATTGAACAATTGGAGCAGATTTTAGAAAAACGTGAATTGGTGAAAATAAAGCTTTTGGATAATGTGACTGAAGATAAAGAAGAAATTGTTCAACGAATTCTGGACAGCCTCCAAGCAGATTTTGTACAGTTTATCGGTTCGAAATTTACTTTTTATCGACCGGCAAAAGAACCGAAAATTGAACTACCGAAATAAAATCGGATTATTTGGCGGTACATTCAATCCGATTCATATAGGACATCTAATCTTAGCGGAACAAGCGATGGAGGAGCTTCAACTGGATAAGATGATTTGGCTTCCCGGCGGGGATCCTCCCCATAAAGGAAAAATGTTAAAAAAAGAAGAACGAATAAAAATGGTGAAAATGGCTATTGCTTCCAATGAAAAGTTTGAACTTTCAAGATGGGAATTGGAACAGACAGGACCTAGTTATACATTTCATACTTTAAATCATTTTCGTACAATTTATTCAAATTATGAGATTTGTTTTTTGATGGGGGAAGATTCTTTAAGAAATTTTAAAACCTGGTACAGATATCAAGAACTTTTAAAATTAGCCAGTTTTTATGTAGCTAAAAGAAGAGGAGAAGAAAAGGAGCATCAAACAAGTATATCGGTACTTAAAGAATTGAAAGCCTTAGGTGGGAAAGTAGAGTTTCTCTCAACTCCATATTTAGATATTTCTTCCACTTTGATTCGTGAAAATGCGTTGAAAGGGAAGAGTTTTCGTTATTATGTTCCGGAAGAGGTATATTGGCAGATTATAAAGGAAAATTATTATGGAGAGAATCAAAATATATTTAAAGAATAATTTGTCGGAGCATCGATATATCCATAGTTTGGCTGTCGCTGATTGCGCAAGAAAGTTGGCAAGGGTGTATTCTTTCGATGAAAAAAAGGCTTATTTAGCGGGATTAATTCATGATTGTGGAAAAGGAAAAGAAAAGGATTTTTTATCAGGAAAATTTCTTTATCCCATCAAAATTGACAAATGGACACAAAAAATCCTGCCGGTTTTACATTCAAAACTAGGAGCGGTTATTGCAAAGGAAGAATTTCACATTGACGATAAGGATATTTTAAATGCCATAGCATATCACACGACAGGGCGATTCAAAATGTCTGATTTAGAGTGTATTATCTATTTGGCAGATATGATTGAACCGAATCGAACATATCCTCGTGTAGAAATTTTAAGAGAAGCTGCAACAAAAGGTTTATACTTTGCGACTTTACTTGCGATGGACTTTAGTATACAATACTTAATGGAATTATCGGAAATGATTCATCCCGATACGATTCAGGCGCGAAATACACTTTTAGAAAAGGTGAGGTGAAAAATTGGAAAAAATTTTGGATTTGATTTTAGAAGCGGTAGACAATAAACACGGAAAAGATACCGTTCATATTGCCTTAACGGATGCTTTCACAGATCATTTTATTATTACTACGGGAAATTCTCCGGCACAGACACAAGCTATTGCAGATGAAGTGGAACGTGTTATGGGGAAAGAAAACATATATGTTGAACAACGTGAAGGATATAGAGAAGGAAGTTGGATTCTATTAGATTTCGGAAATATTATACTCCATGTTTTTCTTCCTGAACAAAGACAATATTATAGTTTAGAAAAGCTATGGCAATAGCTTAATATAAAAAATAAAGGAGAGATTGAAAATGAGTTTTGAAGTATTAAACACACACAAAGCACCGGCTGCAATTGGACCGTATTGTCAAGGAACGAAACAAGGAAGTTTAGTATTGACTTCCGGTCAATTACCGATTAATCCGGAAAATGGTGAATTAGTCAATGAAATTAAAGCGGCAACGAAACAATCTTTGACTAACTGTTTAGAAGTTGTTATGGCGGCAGGCGGAAAATTAACCGATATTTCTAAATGTACAGTTTTATTGAAAGATATAAAAGATTTCCCGGCAGTCAATGAAGTATATACTGAATTCTTCGGAGATCATAAACCGGCTCGTTCCTGTTTCCAAGTAGGTGCTCTTCCGAAAGATGCATTAATTGAAATCGAAGCAATTGCATATGTTTAAAAATAAAAAAATCAGGAGAATGTTCTTCTGATTTTTTTATCTTGAATTGTCAATTCAAATGCAACTCTACTGAATAATACACCT
>KI259759.1 GCA_000467935.1 Peptostreptococcaceae bacterium oral taxon 113 str. W5053 | reverse complement strand
AGAGTGTAACATATGTCTTGACAACTAAGACACAAAAATATTTAACAGTATCTTGACCTTAGGCAAAAACCATGATATACTTTACAATAGTTAGCGTACGCTAACCTACAGCTGCAATGGTGCTGTGTTCTTAACCAATAAGCTCAGCTGATTGAATTTGTTTTATTTCAGCGGCTTTGTTAACTCACCGTTGCTACATCATAAATTTTTTGAAAGGAGGCCGGATTATGGAAATTTATGTTATCAGCGCGAATGCGTGCGATTCCGCAGTTGAGAACAACGACGATCACATTGGTCTTTGCTAACACGACTGCAACAGTATAACTGTCAAAGAGGGCTTTGGTGAGTGGCTCTACCCGAACAGTATCGGAAACGGGACTTGTTTGTTAGAAGCTTTCTGAAATTGATAATAAACAGTCTCCTCCCGGTATTGTTTGGGTCATTACTTTCCTACCCAACCCATGAGCCTTGCTGTTGATGCACTCTGTTCGTTACAATTCAATTACGCAGTAAACGAACAGATTAAACTATTAGACCTATGGAGGTATGATGATGAACGATCTTCGATTGATATGCGCTCCATTTGCTCAACTATATTTACCTTCTTACGATACCGCAGTGTTAAAGAAGACTTTACAACTTGCTGGCATTTCGGTTGAGATAGATATGCTTTATTTGGAATATGCAGTTCGTTTAAAGGGCGAAGCATACCAAAGCCTGTACTCATCCTCCTTGGGCGACGCTATTTTTTCATGGCTGTTGTTCCCTGAAAACAGAGAGAGGCTATTGGCGGAATATTACGTGTCTGTTCCGGTTCTTGATGGCAGTTTTGGTGATTTGATTAAAACAACCGAGCAATTTGTCGAAGAGTATATAGATGCAACTTGGGGCAACGCTTCCGACTTTAAAGAGATAGTGTTGTTTCATGTTTATACAAAGCAACTTTTTCCTGCATTATATATTGGGAAGCGTATCTTCGAAAAATATGGTCGCGAAATATGGCTAAGCGGATATCATTGTTCTGGTAGTTGTGGTGCAAGTTTACAGAAAATGTTTCCGTACATTAAAAAGGTATTCGGCTGCGATATTGAACAAGCTGTGACTAATGAAATTGCTGGTCGTCGCAGCGGTGATAACTCATCTAAAATACCTAAGAGTTCTGGTATACCCACGCCGGATTATGAGGACTTTTTGAAAAGTATATCTGCTTTGCCGCAGAAATTCTCAGATGCTTTTTTAGAGCAATACTGGTTCCAGATTGAATTTAATAGAGGGTGCCAGTGGAACAAATGTTCTTTTTGCACGTTAAATATTCAGTATCCATCTTTTGAACAGCGATCTCAGGAGGATATTATTGCCGATTATCAATTTATGCAGGAACATTACAAAACGACGCGCATTCTTGTAACGTCAAGGAATAGTAACTCCAATTGGAGGGAACTTGTTGCGGCGCTTAATGCGAAGTACCCGGGAATGAAAGGTTCTTATGATCTTAGCTTTAAGATTGCCGATCTGTTATCTGAAGACGATGCGCGTTTTTTAAACGAAAATGACGTTTCAATTCTCGTTGGTGTCGAGAGTTTATCGAAGGCTTGCTTGGCGAAAATCAATAAAGGACAAACCGTCATTGAGTCGATTATGGTGCTGAAGTATATGGAACGGTATGGAGTAAAATGTTTCTATAATTTGATGTGCGGCCTCCCGTTTGAAACTGATGCCGATTGTGATGAAACAGAGCGGGTTATCGATAATATTGTTCATTTGCCTCCGCCTTTCAGCATGGAGAGATTTAGGCTCACATCAGGATCTGCCATACAGAAAAAACCAGAACTCTTCGATATCAAAGGCATGGGAATAAGGAAAGGAATAGAAGGAGCGCTTATTCCGGTCAATCTTCATGATATTTACACTCCATTTTTTCTTGATTTTGAGTCAATCCACGATAAGCTCGAACAGCGGGTGGCACGGTTCAATTGCTTAGTTGAAGCTTGGACTGACAAGTATTATGCCTATGCACGAAAGCGCATCGTGAGACCTAAGCAGCACAGTCTGCTCTATATGAGAAGAAACGATTGGGTGTTGGAAATTTATGATGCCAGATTTACAGAGAAATATCAGATCTATACTCTTTGCGGTACCGACAGAGTGTTGTATGAGTACTGCGATAGAGTAAGAAGTATTGACGAGATAAAAGCTAAGTTTGCGGGATATTCTGAAGTGGATCTGCTGGAAGAATTGAATAACTTGGTAAATAAAAAATTGATGTATAAGGAGGATGCCAGTTATTTAAGCTTGGCTGTTTGACTATGAACTATAATTCCTTGGAAGTGCCTGTTGTTAACGAAACATATTTTGGCGTTGCTGATGATAAAGGACGTGTTATATCTGTTGTGAGCGGAGACTTAAAGGTAATAAAGTGTTCCCGCTCTGCATTAAGCAAAGTCCTTAGTTGCGTAGATGGAAGAAACTCATTTTTAGAGATTGAGGAGAAGATGGGAGCCATCTATCCCGTTGAGGGAGTGAAAAATTATTTGGAGGTTTTACTTAGTGAAGGCATCATCATGGTTAAGCCAACGACTGAATCCGCACCTAAAAACATACGTATTCAGTTAGTTGGGTCAGGTCGTATGTATGATGCGATAAAAAAGGTACTTTCACACTATAGCGATTTTGATGTTGCGAATGCATCGATTGATGATACCCTTAAACAGCCCGTTGTGAACGAGTACGATATCTCGATTGTTGCACCGGCGCTAAGTACATATGGCGTATTGCATAACTTTAATAAAACTATGATTTCATTGAAGCGCCCATATATTCCTTGCTATTTTAATGGCAAGCATATATCTGTTGGTCCCCTTTATATTCCGGGAAAAACTGCATGCTTCGAGTGTAAAACCATGCACTATATTCGTGAATTAAACAAAAACCTGCCGTTGGCAGATAGGATAAACGCCAGAGATGTTGATAAACTTTATGCTGCGTACGATATTCCGAATTCATTTGATGATGCCCGTCTAAATTATTATGCTTGTGCGATTTGTGATGAAGTGCGTCGATGGGCAACCAACGACAAATTATCGTTGATTGACACCGAATTTCAATATGCCGCAGAAATAGAAGATGCCATATCGAAGGTGAACTATTTTCCCACGACATCTTGTGCTTGCTGTCATGGCATGAACCGCGCTTATACAAAGTGGAAGGATAGCCCAACCTGCCCTCCAAAAACAAGGGTTACTGAAAGTGTAGAAAATATTTGCTATACAACAGGAGGATTGCGCTCTAAAAACGAAGAAGCAACAAAAAAACTGCTTGATAATGCACTCGAAAACATGGGTGTAGTCATCTCTGTAGAGCGGGCAAAGAGTAATCCGTTTGACTGTGTTATTCCATGCTATGTGGCAACGCTTGAAGCTTCTCACAAAAACAAAACCCCATATTATTTTAGGAAAGCGCGAACGCATGGCAAGGGGATGACTGAAACACAAGCATACTTTTCTGCATCTTTTGAAATGTTTGAACACATTAGTTCCTACTATTTGGGGGATATTCCGCTTGTCGAAGCATCCTACAAAGAGGTTAAAAGTTTGGCTATCGACATGGACGCCGTGTCCGCTTCTATTCGAAATTATCACACCGCTTATGATAAGTTCTCTGAGAGCAGCCCAATAGACTGGGTGTGGGCAAAATCGCTTATTACGGGGGAAGACAAACTTGTACCTGCATCTATGGTGTTTATGGGAGACATCGAATTAAAAGGCCGGTTTTATGGAGGAACGTCTTCTGGCTTAGCAGCGGGAGCATCATTAAAAGATGCTATCCTTCAAGCAACGTTTGAAGTCCTAGAACACGATGCGTGGATGATCGGGCAAATGAACCAGATACCGCTTCCGTTCATAGATTATTCAACTTCTGAGAATGAGCGATTGAAAGAATGTATCAGTAGTGTTAAAGCTATGGGATATCAAGTGTTTTGTCGTGACTATACTAACGATATTGGGCTGCCTGTTTTTAGAACATGGATAATGAATCCATGCAACTTCACTCATTTTGCTTATAGCGGCTTTGGTGCATCTATATATCCAGAAATAGCATTAGAGCGTTCTTTTACCGAGGCGATGCAGGGGGATGCCGTTGTAAATCCGAATCACCCTATGAGCTCTAATTTTTCAGGTAAGCAGTTAATTAAATGGGTCAACTCTCTTTATTCTTTACCCTACTTTTATAAAAAAGACATTTTAGGTGATGCACCAATACACTCAATATCGGACATGCCCAAAATGGAGATAAAAACAGTTGATGACGCCATCCGGGAAGCAATCAATCTGATTCAGCTGAAGTTGCCTGGTGCAGATATCTTGTATGTGGATTTAACCAAGGATGGAATCAATATCCCCGCTACTAGAGTGATTATTACAGGGGACATCCAGCGCCTTAATATTCCTCCTGTTTCTGTCAGTCCGCGCACATTAAACTTCTGTATCAATATGGGGTATGCAAACAAGCCGGCGGAATATCAAGAGTTGTATCTTGGAGACTACCCCCATTAAGTATAAAGGAGTTCAGTTTTACATGGACAAAATCAGTTTTTGGAGTAATGGTAATTTTTGTGAATTCACTCCTAATAACAGAAAACTTATCTGCGGAGGCGAGAGTTATTGTTATCCCGTCCGCTGGAAAAAGCCAAGCGGGAGACTGTATATACTTTTTTCCACAGACTGTAATTTAAGATGCCCTTATTGCTTCCAAAACAATGCCACCCGTTGTGAGAGATTCGTTGATGAGAAACAAACGATAAGTTATATCAGTGAATTGCAAAATCGTGTCAATGAGATTGTTCTATTTGGGGGAGAACCATTTTTGACAGACAATTATAATCGGATAAAGGCTGTGCTTGAACGTTTTGACTACTTTAAGTTCATTGTTTTCACAAACGGCAACTTCGAGCAGTTGTATTGCAATTTATTAAAGGAATTCAGCTATTGCTTTCGGTCAGTAATTATCACAATGGACGGGCCTAAACTAATTCACAATAAGCGCAGGATCAATCCTCGACAAGACTCTTATGGCTTGATAATAAACAACCTGCGTACTATATCCCAATATGGTATTACGGTAAATGTGCAGATCAATGTGGACAGATCTAACGCTGATTATATTGATCAATTGTTTGAAGAGCTTTGCGGCTATGAAGAGTTTCGCAATTATCAATTTACGCTGAACCCTGTGAAGTATATAGCCAATACCATAGGAAATGCTCAGCTGTTCCATCTTTACTTCTCGCTCAAAGATAAGTATCCGCTGAACATTTCGGTTAACAATCGCCTCGTAGAGAATATAACAAGGCTTTTTGAAATGCGTCCATTACAAAAAGACCGCTGTGGGTTAGCTCAAACCTATGTTTTGAATCTTCCTGGTGGTAACATTTATGCCTGCCCGCAAAACACTGCATCTGAGATTGGAACGCTTTCGGAAACCGCCTATATTAACTCTTCATTGCTGAAGGACTTGATTTTACAGACCTCTTATGAGTGCGACAAATGCAAAGAATGTGAATATGCTTTTTTGTGCCCGTATGGTTGCCCATATACGGAAATTCCTGACGACTGCAAAGATAGAGTCAAGGAGGATCTTTCATTGGCGTTAGAATTAATGTTTAACACTACTTTCTTGCCAACAGGAATTGGAGTTTTCAATAATGAAAAAATCAAGGATTGAGGGGACTTAATGTTTATAAACAAACACTTAATCGACTTTATGCGGGGATGCAAACAGTACACTTTTTTGTCGTGCTTTCTTGAGTTTTTGTGGACGATAGTTGGAGCGATAATATCCTTGCTCAGCGCTTGTGCCATACGGATTGTTCTTTCCGGGAAACCCTTTTTTGTATTCAAGTATGTATATCAACCGCTGATAATTGTTGTGGTTCTGTTGTTCGTACAATTTATTGTTTACAAACAGAAGGTTTCTTCGGCAAACAAGGGCAGTCGGATCATAAAGACGCAGATTAGGCAGGATTTGCTGAATAAATTGTTTGAGCTTGGTTCCGCTTATACCACCACTTCTCGAACGGGTGAAGTTGCAAATACTATTTCCAATAAAGTCGAGTGGTTAAGCAATTACTATACGCTATATCTCCCAGCATCCAGTTCATCTATTATAAATGCGGTTTTTATTATTACTGGGCTTTATATAATAGACGCCGTAACTGCGAGTATATGCCTTGTATCGTGCTTGGGTATGATGTTTTGCCCGATGTTGTTCTACAACTTTATGAAAGATCGGGGAATTAAAGAATGGAAAGCATACAGCGATTATTATTCGGATTGTCTTGACAGCATTCAAGGGATAACTACGCTCAAGGCGTTTAATGCAAATCAGCGCCGCTGCATATATATCGACAAAAAAGGCGAGGAGTTTAGGCGAGCGATTATGTCGCAGCTTCGTGTAACGATGCTGGAAAACGGAGTCCTCGAGTTCTTTCTCCAAACTGGCTGCGCCCTGTCGGTTGCTACGGCTACTGTGCGAGCTGCTCTCGGTGTTATTTCCCCGGACGGATTGATTTTTACATTATTTCTTACTGCTGCATGCTTTATGCCGATGGCCAAACTGGGAAATGCATGGCATATGGGTTATCGAGGTATCACAGCTTCATATTCGATAAGTGAATTGCTGACAAAAAAAGCTACCTTCTCTCTTGCAAAGGCTAATGTCAGTATTAACGCGGATTTCAAAAACGTCGAATTTGATGGAGACATTGAATTCAATGACGTTTCCTTTTCCTACGATGGAGATTTTGCTCTAAAAGACATAACCTTTACTGTTAAAAATCGTACAATGGTCGCACTTGTGGGCGCATCTGGCGGTGGCAAGTCAACTATCGCACATCTTCTTGCGGGATTTTATCCTGTTGGAAGTGGGGCAATTTATGTCGGCAAAATGAACATGAGTAAACAGACCGTAGGCTCTATACAAAGTATGATCTCCGCTGTATGGCAGGATTGCCACATTTTTTATGGAACGGTTTATGAAAACATATTATTGGGCCGTCCTGACGCAAGTAGAGATGAAGTTATCAATGCTGCGAAAAAAGCCAACCTGCATGATTTTATCGAGACTCTTCCAATGGGGTATGATACGCCTCTTGGTGAAAACGGCATGAGGTTTTCTGGCGGCGAACGACAGAGACTTGCCATTGCACGAGCAATTTTGAAAGATGCTCCTATTCTTATATTTGATGAGGCCACTTCCAGCCTTGATCGAAAGAATGAACTGGACATACAAAAAAGCTTCAACGAGTTGAGCTGCGCAAAAACTTCACTTGTAATTGCTCATCGACTTCCAACGATTCAACGGGCAAATCAAATCATTGTTGTGGGAAATGGAAAGATCCTTGCTGCTGGCACGCATGAAAAGCTGCTCAAATCGTCTCCTGAATATAATTCTTTATGGGGTCGGTTTTTAGGAGGTCAATATGAATAAATCGGTTGGAAGAATAGAACACACATTTAAATTGATGCAGTATGTTAAAGGGATGTGGAAATACCTTGTTCTATCCACGTTCACCAATGTGCTGTATAAAGTGTTACCGATTGCACTAAGCGCTGTTATTTCGTATATGATAGGACTGACTGCCATCGGAGAGATTCACAATGTATGGCAACTGTTCTTTGTGGTTTTGGCGATAATTATCGGACTTGTTGTTATGTCCTATCTCAACGTGTTTATTTCTCACGATATGGCCTACCGCATTCTCGCAAAGCTGCGCAGTGCAGCATATAGGAAAATAGATGAGATTGCTCCGGCCGTTATGGAAAAAAGGCAAAGCGGTGAGCTGATGAGTATTGTGCTTGAAGATGTTGAAATATTGGAGTGGTTTTACGCACACACAATAGGACAGCTTATTACAGCGCTTGTCATTCCGTCCATCGTTCTTGTAATTCTATGGATAATTTCGCCGATCATTACGCTGTCCTTACTTCCATTTATTATCGCGCTGATTTTTATTCCGATGTTCGGAATAAAAAAATCAAATGAGCAGGGCACTGAAACACGAAAGCAGTTTGCAAATCTTAATGCACAGATTGTTGATGGTGTGCAAGGGTTAAAGGACATCATTTCTTTTCAGTGGCAACAAAAATTTTTCCACCGTTTTTCTGTAGTAAACGAAAAGTATCATAATTGTCAGATGGAGTATGCTCTAAGAAGCGCTGATGAGATGCGTCTTTTCCAAATGATTATGGGAATCGGAGGATTGATAGGACAATTTACTTCGATAATTCTTGCTGTTAACGGAAGAATGCCAATCTCGCATTTGATACCGGCCTTTATTCTTTGTTCGGCTGTTTTCTCGCCTTTACTGGATGCGTTAACAATGAGCACAAATTATGGACTGATATTCAGTGCTGCGAAACGTTTGTTTGATTTATTTCAGAGTAAAAATGTTGTAACTGATAATGGAGAAAACGATGTAGAGAGCGTTCTTGAATGCAACAGTAAAGGCAACAATGGGATACGTGTTTCTTTCCAAGATGTCCATTTTTCATATCCTGAGAACCATGAGAAGCAAACGTCTCAGGTGTTGAACGGACTAGATTTCGACTTTTCAACCGGAGAAACGGTTGCGTTGGTGGGAGCATCCGGCAGTGGTAAGACTACGGTTGCAAAGCTATTGCAACGATTTTGGGATGTGGATTCTGGGAGTATTAAGATTAATGATGTGGATATCAGATCCATTCGTATCGAATCTCTCCGAAAGCTTGTAACAATCGTTCCGCAGGAAGTATATCTGTTTAATATGAGCATTAAGAGTAATTTGCTTCTTGCAAATCCGGAGGCTGACACTTCACGCCTGCATAAAGCGACTGCAGATGCGCAAGCAGCTACATTTATTGAGAGTTTGCCAGATGGATACGAAACGCATGTTGGCGAACGGGGGCTTAAGCTCTCCGGAGGTGAGAAACAACGATTATCGATTGCGCAAGCGTTCTTAAAAGATTCGCCCATTCTTATCCTTGACGAAATATCCGCTAATCTTGACTCGGAGAACGAGAAACGCATAAATGATGCAGTAGAACGGATTAAAGCCGGTCGTGCTACGCTTGTTATTGCGCACAGGGTTTCGACAATCAAGAAAGTTGATCGTATCGTTGTGATACGAGATGGGCGTGTGGTCGGAAACGGCAGTTATCAGTTTTTACTTGAGACTTGCCCTTATTTTGCTGAACTAATTGGTGAAGAATATGTGGAGTAAGAATAGATTTCAAGCGGACGGCATTGATGCTAAAACACGGATTGTGGGAACAGCCATGCTCATTCTGCTCTTAAGTATTGTATTGATTTTCAGCATAATGTGCGGAATTATTTTCGGCTCATCAGAGCTTTCTGTTTCAACCGTTTTGAATGTGCTGAAAAACAAGATATTTGGTATAGTGGTCGAAGGTGTTCCATCTTCTGCATTTTATATTGTTTGGAATCTGCGTCTTCCGAGGGTATTGCTTGCACTTGCGGCAGGCGGCGGTCTTGCAATCTGTGGTGCCGCAATGCAGGCAGTTACTCAAAATGTACTTGCCGATCCCTATATTTTAGGCGTTTCAAGCGGGGCGTCTGTTATGGTAAGTATTGCGTTTTTTCTAAACGGAGTGTTTATTGTGTCGCGGGCAATGATCTCCGTGGTCTCATTTGTTGGTGCGCTTGTCTCTATGCTTCTCGTCTTCGCGATAGGAGGTATGGGAAAAACACCATCCGGCTCAAGGTTGGTTTTATCCGGTATGGCGATTAACGTCATGCTTACCGCAATTTCTCAGCTTTTTATCACATTATCAACCGAGCACGCCACTCGCAACATTACTTTATGGATGATGGGAAGTGTTTCCGGTGGGCGATGGAACAATATCGCTTTGCCAATATTGATTAGCATATTGGGCTTGCTTCTTCTCTTTTTAAGAGCGAGAGCATACAACTTAATTTCACTGGGCGATGAAACTGCTATCAGTATGGGCGTTAAGCCATCAAATCTTAAACGATTTACCGCAGTCACAGTTGCCGTTGTGACGGGCGTAATCGTTTCAAATTGTGGTTTGATTGGACTTGTTGGCTTCGTAATTCCACACGTTGTCAGGCTGGTTTCAGGACCGGATCATCGGAGATTAATCCCTATTTCTTTTTTTACCGGAGCGATTTTTCTTGTTTGGATGGACATGTTTGCCCGTTATATTATGGCGCCGTCAGAACTCCCTATTGGGATTTTTACAGCCATGTGCGGAGCTCCGTTTTTCATTATGTTATTGGCAAAACAATCAAAAACAGAAAGGGGATGATAGAATGCATGAAGAGACATGCCCAGAAGCAATTCGCGTTTCAAATCTGAATTACGCTATCCATTCAAAAAGCATCTTGGAGGAAATCATGTTGTCGGTTCCCAAACATTCATTTGTGGGCGTGATAGGCCCCAACGGAAGCGGAAAAACGACGCTTATTCGGCACATATACCGTGCGCTGCCGCCGCCGACAAAAACTGTTTACATAAATGGAAAAGCAATTGAGAGCATAAGTTTTAGAGATGCAGCAAAAAGCATTACTGTAATGCGCCAGGAAAATAACTCTGAGTTTTCTTACTCTATCCTTGAAATGGTTCTTATGGGGCGCTCCCCCCATAAAGGGCTATTTGAAGGAGATACAGAACACGATGTGGAAATTGCGCAAAATGCGCTTGAACACGTTGGAATGCGACAAATGAAGAACCGAAGATACACATCCCTTTCCGGAGGTGAGAAACAACGTGTACTAATAGCAAGATCTCTTGCTCAGGAGGCAGATATTCTTCTTCTGGATGAACCGACAAACCATTTGGACGTACACTATCAATGGTCGCTGATGGATACGCTAAAGGGGTTGGGAAAAACTGTTTTGGCTGTATTCCATGAGCTTAATTTAGCGTGTGCGTTTTGTGACTATCTCTATGTTCTTAAAGATCATAAAATCGTTGCAAAAGGTTCGCCGGCATCGGTTTGTACGCGAGAACTTCTTGCAGATGTTTTTCGTGTGAATTCAGAAATCATGTACTCAAGCGAGGGAATCCCACGGATTCTCTTTAGTGGTGTTAACAATGCCCGATAGGACAAAAATATTATTTCCGGCAATCCGGAACAAGGAGGAAACTTTATGAAAAAAGTAGTATCTGTTTTACTGGTCTTGGTGTTTGCTTGTTCGCTTCTTGTAGGATGCAGTTCTCCTGGAGGCAAAACCGATAACCCGGGAACCGACAATACGAAAATTGATAGCACGGTGAACAGCAACGAAACATCTCACTATCCTGTTGAAGTAAACAGTTTGAATCAATCTTTCGTTTATACCGCCGCCCCAGAAAAGATTGTTGCGCTCGATTACATATCAGCACAGATCCTTGTTGCATTGGGACTTGGCGATCGGATAGTTGCCTTGGCTCCTGCCATGAACACTATCGACGAGGTAAAAGACGAGTATCGTACTGAAATATCTGAAATAAAGATGTTTCCGGCAGAAAAAATGAACAAGGGTGTTCCAGGGTTTGAGAGCGTACTTGCAATGGAACCAGATCTTGTTGTTGGAACCGCCTATGCGTTTAACTCTAACAATGTCGGTGATATCCAGGACTTCATCGGAAACAATATCAATATCTATGCTTCGGAAGGAACGTATGTTGAAAAGCCGACTCTTGAGAATGTGTATAACGACATAGAGAATCTGGGAAAGATTTTCAATGTGTCCGACAGAGCTGAGACATTGATTGCCGGTCTTCGTTCTCGTGAAAAGAAGATTGCTGACGTACTGAAAGCAACTGATGAGATTGCTGCGTTTAACTTTGACACCAATATGAATGACGGAACCTTTTACACGGTCGGCGGAACCAATCTGCTTGATGCACTTTTCGCTATGGCAAATGTCAGAAACATCTTCGGAGATCTCGGAACAAATTATGCGCGCATTTCCCTTGAGGAGATTATTTCGCGCAACCCCGAGTATGTTATTGTTACAAAATACTATACAGAAACTGATGCACAAGAAAAGATCGACTATTTTGAATCAACTCCGGAACTTGCTGATGTTACTGCCGTAAAAAAGGATAATTATATTATTATTTCCGGTATTTCTCTTAGGCCTGGTTTGCAAACTTTGGATGCGCTTGAAGATCTCGTTAGAGCTCTCCACCCTGAAGTTTTAAAATAATAATCACTCTGCTTTTATGAGATTTTGAATCTTTTATGCCGCTGCGCTGAATTTTTATTCGGCGCAGCGGGGAGTATGAACCGATGCATAAATAACATCAATAAGCAGCAGATGTGCGGGAAAACCGTTTTATTTGGCTTCGTACTTTTAATTGAATATGAAGTCGGAAATTTCGTGCAAATAAAAGCCTTATGACACCGCAATCATTTATATGTGTACAGCAGAATTATCTATTTGTGAAGTCGCCTGGTCTTTCAGTAAGACAGTTCGAGAAACAATTTGCACCAAAGAGGCATTTTCCCTTCAGGCGCTGAGATGGCGGATTGATGAGAGCTAAGTAGTCCTTTTAAAGAAAAAGCAGAAGATGAGCGCTGACGCGGGCATCGAAACAGGCTATAGAAATCTTGGGGCGAAAAGACATCTTTTACGCTTCTGATCGAATGCCAGTATGCGGGTCATCTTGAAGAAGCCAAAGACCAAATCGAATGAAAGAAAGGTCTGGCGGCCTAAAACAGTCGCCTATATTCTGAAGGATTGGAAAAAGCCCAAACGGAACTTCTAGGATTGTCAAACATATGTGACAAAA
>KI259758.1 GCA_000467935.1 Peptostreptococcaceae bacterium oral taxon 113 str. W5053 | reverse complement strand
ATGGTCATGCAAAAGAACAATATGCACGATACGGACACCTTTGAGTTTTTCAAATACATCATCAAGATGTGGATTGCTGTATGGTTAGTATCTCATGCCTTTGAGTTTTCAATGGCGGTTTTTGATGTTGCACAAAGTATGGTAAACAAGGCGGCAGGGGTAATCAACACCTCTGCCACCGTTTCCGGAGATCAGATTGTTCAGATGGTGGATGCCCTAAAGGATAAAGGACTGGGTGAGCTTTTAATGATTCTGTTTGAAATCTCACTTGTAAAAGTTGCAATACAGGCAATATCCATCGTGATTATGCTTGTAGTTTATGGAAGAATGTTTGAAATCTATGTGTACTCATCTGTTTCAGCCATTCCTTTTGCGACGATGGGAAACAAAGAATGGGGGCAGATAGGAACAAACTACATCAAAGGACTGTTTGCTTTAGGGCTTCAGGGATTGATTCTAATGGTTTGTCTTGGAATTTATGCAGTATTGGTTAAAACGATAAACTTTACGGACATACACACGAGCATATTTATGGTACTCGGATATGCAGTATTACTGGGACTGATGATGTTAAAGAGCGGAACGCTTGCAAAAAGCGTGATGAACTCGCATTAAGGAGGAAAAGATGAAAACAGAAAATAAAGAAAGACTCTTTTTAGCTGTGGAAGTTTTACTTGCAGGATTTGCAGTAGCTTTTACTGCACTGAGCGGAAGAAAACTAAGCAGACTGGAGAAAAAGATTGATACTGTCAAAAGGGACAGCAATTCCATTTTGATGTTTCAAAGTGAGAAAAATAATGAGATGGAAAGAGAAATCGAAGAAGTAAGGGACGAAGTTTCAAGTGTATATGGACATATAGAGGAACTTTTGAGAATAAAGGAAGATGGGAGGTAGCTTATGGCGTATGTACCCATTCCAAAAGACTTAAAGAAAGTCAAAACAAAAGTTGCTTTCAACCTTACCAAAAGGCAGCTCATAGGTTTAAGCGTTGCAGGACTGGTAGGAATCCCCGTATATATCTTTACAAGGAAATATCTGCCAAATGATATAGCGGTCATACTTCTTATCATATTAACTCTGCCCATATTTTTTGCTACTCTTTTTGAAAAAGACGGACTGCCCTTTGAAAAGTATTTTAAGCATATTTATTTGCACAAGTTTTACCAGCCTATGAAGCGTGTGAGAAAGGAGGTTTACCTTGAACAGCAAAAGAAAAATTCAGCAGATAAAGTTAGAAAGAAACAAAAAGGCACTAAAAAGGGGGAAACAGGAATTAAAGAAAGACAAAGTAAAGAAGAAAAAAGACAAGACAAATAATGGAAATAAGAAAATATCAGTCTTTGATTTAATCTTAAAAAAAGAGCCTAAAAAATATACTGTGGAAGATACTATTCCCTATCTTAGAATGCTAAAAAGTGGGATATGCCAAACAGATGAAAAGCATTTTAATAAAAGTATCGCCTTTGAGGACATTAACTATCAGCTTGCCTTAGATGAAGATCGAGATTTGATTTTCAACCAGTTTGCCAATTTCTTAAATTCCTTTGATCCAAGTGTTATGATTGAACTTTCCTACATCAATCAGCTTGGAAGGAATGAAGAAATGCAGTCGGCAATTAAAATACCGGATAAACAGGACGGATTTGACGATATACGATTAGAGTTTAGAGAT
>KI259757.1:3158-8569 GCA_000467935.1 Peptostreptococcaceae bacterium oral taxon 113 str. W5053 | reverse complement strand
TCTTGTACTATTTCTTGACATAAGACCATTTAGCTTGTCTATTACAGATTCTCTTTTCTTATTCTTTCTTGCAAATTTTGCTACTGCTTCTTTAAATGCCTGTTCCATTACCTTTTCATCTTTTGCCTGAAAAAATACTATCTTATTTCCTGTAGTTAAATCTTTTTTTATGCTGAATTTCACGCCACTTTTATTTAGTTCTCTTTTTAAGTTTTTTAAGTCCACATCATTTAATTCTAAGGTTTCCACTTTGCCTTTTTTTACTAAATCTTTTACTGTAGTAGGCTTTTGCTTGCCGATGAAATCCTTCAATCCGTTTTTCTCTTTTTCCGCCTTGTTAAGTATCATTTTCATCAGTTTTATTACTTCTCTTGCCGTTAGATGAAGTGCTTTTTTCTTTACTGCAATTACTTGCCTTGTAACTTCTTCATTGATCAATATATCACCTGCTTTCCATGAGTATTGTGTTTACCTTTCGTGCTTTTTCTTTCATCTTTGATATTCTTCTGTTTTCTCCTGTAAAAAGAATGGGTGTTGCCATTTCCAGTATCCTTGAATAAATTCTCTGTTCTTTAAGATTATTCGGATTTGTGAGCTGTTTTGCACTAAGATTCGTAGTCAAAATTATCGGTTTATTTGCTCTGTATCTGCTGTCAATGATATTAAAGATATGCTCTGTGGCAAAAGGGGTATTTCTTTCCATTCCGAAATCATCAATGATAAGAAGTCTATGTTTATTAAGCTTTTCAATATACTTATTTTTGTTGATGTCCAAATTCATCATATCGTTTAGAATGGTGGCAAAGTTGGTCATTTTAACGGAGATTTCTTTTTCAATTAGGGCATTTGCTATTGCCGATGCCAAATAGGTTTTTCCGGTTCCCACAGGTCCTGTAAGGAGTAAGCCTATATTTTCCTTTTCCATTTCTTCAAATTTTTTCACATAGTTTTCTCCGATTTTTCTATGCTCTAAGCTGCCATCTTCCGCTTCAAAGGTTTGATTTTGCAACAGCTTATCTTCAAATGCCTGTTTTCTTAAATCCGACAGGATACTTTGATGCTCCAGTTCTTTCCAATGCTGTCTTTCCTTCTCCAATTCTTTTTCTCTGCAAATACAGTTTTTAGGTATTTTCCTTAAACCTCCACCTATATTACTGATTTGCTGTTTGGGACTATGACATACTCCACAATAAACAAGTCCGTCATTCTCATTGACATAATCTCCGTTCTTTTCGTTTAAAATATCTTTTTGCAAACGTTCAAATACTCTCCCAAAGATATTCTCCGCATTATCCATATGATTCCTCCATAATCTCTATAATAATCTTTATAATTTCATTTGATTTCCCCAATTCTTAAACTTACTTTCCTTATCATTTACACCTGCTATGTGGTGTTGAAAAGCTCCTGCCATATTTCCATATCTTTGCTGTAATCAGTACCCTCTAACTTTGTATCTTCTGTCATTCCTAAAATATTGACCGGTGCATTATACAAAAGGGATAACAAATAGGCTCTTAGGTTTGTAATTGTCCTCTTATTTTCATCAAGAACAAATAGGACATAATTAATATGTTCTTTTTGTAGTGATAAAAACTGCTCTTTTACCGTTTCATAAGCAATCATTCTTCGGTTGATTCTTATATCCGTCTTGTTTTGAATGGCTTCTGCCATAAGATTTAGGATAAGATCAATCTTTTCTTTATTTTTTGATTGTTCTTTCACAAGAAAAGAGTAATCTATATTCTCTTTTAGTATTTCTATAACCTCTTCTACCTCCGTATCCTGTTTCTGACTAAGTGAATTATCTTTTATGATTTTTTCTTTTGAGGGGGATATGGGGGAGGTATTATTATACTCAGTATCACTATATTCAGTTTTATTAAGATTAGTCTTATTACATTGTGATTTACACAATTCTTGTTTTGTGAAATTCACATTTCCTGAATTGTGATTTTCATCATTCTTGAGTTGTGATTTACACAATTCTTGTTTTGTGATTTCTTCGATTTCTTCTTTTGATGAACTTTCTTTCTTCGACTCTTGTATGATAAAGTTTTTTACATATAAAATATTTGGCTTTCCAAGTCCGAGTCTCTTTTTTTCTACAAGTCCTATGCCTTTTTTATCATCTAATTCCTGAAGTATCTTTGTTGCTTTCTGTGTGGCACAGCACATGATTTCTGCGATTTCTTCAATAGTAAAGATAATATATACCTTGTTTTCTTCATCAAGCCAGCCGTTTTTCATAGATAAATTCATTCGATCCAGTAAAATCCCGTAAAGCACTTTGGCATCACTGCTAAGTTTACTAAATGTGGAATCTGTAAATAACAGTTTGGGAATACGAAAAAAAGAGAACTGCTCTGCTTCTTTTCCATAATAGTAGTTAAATTTTATGCTCATACTCTCTACCTCCTCCTATGTTTTAAGCATCAAAAAAGAGATAGCTGTTTTTCTTTGCTATCTCTTCATAAATGAATGCTCTAATATTTTATTTTTATCTATGTTTCATTATCTGTATCGTCTTTTTTATCTTGTTTTTTATTGAAAGGTTCTTTGACCACATCTTCAATCAGCCTTGATAGGTCAACTGCATTTTTTGAGGTAATGACCGGTTTGCCTGTTTTTTGTTCTATTTCTTTTCTTGCATTTCCTGCAACACTTCCTCCTTCTTTAGCAACTTTCTTGTTTTCTTCCAAGCCTTTCGGATTGGTCGTTTTAGTCAGTTCTGTTGTTGTAGCTTCTGCAAGCATATTCAAAACAATTTCAAGGGTAGTCATATTATCCCTTAGATTTTCTTTTTTCAAACCTTTCAGATTTTTATATCCTCTTGTTGTCATTCCTGACCATGCTTTGGTGATTTCATCAGTAAGAATTGCGTATTCTACACCTTTTTGTATTCCATGATCGTCCCAAGCATCGGTCAGTTCTTTTCTTACCTGAATGGCTTGAAGTCTTTGATTTATCCACTCACGTGTATACCCTTTCTTTAGGTAGGTTTCTAAGGCTCTGTCAATCGTAAGTTCAGGATCAATGATTTCATCGATTCGTTCTTTTCCTACTTCTGCAAGCCATAACTTAAAAGGTTCTGCTTTAGGAGATGGTATGGACTGGATAATACGGAATATCCCTTGCATATCAGCTACATCAGTTAAACGCATTTTCCCATCTGTTGCTTTCATTTTCAACTGCTTACAAATTGTAAGCAGTTCATTTCCTTCTTCTTTTAATCTCTTTTTTAGTACAGCCCAATAAGTACTGGCGCCTCTTGCATTTTCTTGTTCTGTCAATACTCCAACTACATCAACTACTGAAAAATACCATTCTTCTTTTTCTTCATCCCAAACGGAGCGTATTTCTTTATTTTCATATAGTTTTATTTCATCCATTACATCTACCTCTTTTATATATTATCCTGTTAAATAAGCTCTTTTTTTACCTTTTTAGCACCTTATATTATACCTTAAATTTATAATTTTGTCTTTCTGCTAATGGAGATACTCTCTAAAGTAAATTTCCAGTGCTTTTTCTATAATTCCCTCTACTTCTTCCTTACTTTCTTCATATCGGAAAAATTTTTGATAAATACTCTGAGATAGCTTGATATTCTGATACTCTTTTACCTTCGGTTTTTTCAAGTTCAGCAAATATGTTGCAACCATTTCTTGATTCATCTCTTCTTGTCTGTTCATCAGATGAAGTGTTTTGGCATCGCTTGGTTTTAAGGACAGTTCCAATTCTTTACACTGTTGATACAGATATTCCTGTATCTCTTTTGTAAGATAGGATAGCTCCACTGCCATCGTCAAACCTATTTTATCTTCATCAACTTCTTGTTTCCAAGACTTAGATAATTCATTTAATCTAAGATACCTTGCAATGGATGCCCCCGAAAGATGATATTCTTTTCCGAGTGCTTTTCTGCTGTTTGTTTTATCTTCTGCTTTGCTTTCCTTTTCTATAATCCCCTGTTCTAAATTGTTTATCTCTTTTTGTAAATCATTTCTCTTTCCCTGACTTGCTATTTTTTCATATCTAATTTTAAGAACAAGGGCTTTTTCTGTCGGCAGTAAGTCGGAGAAAGAACGCTGCATCAAGTTGGTTTCTATCACATAGGTATAGGCTTGTTCTTCAGAGAGATTTTCTTTTACTATACAAGGAACAGTTTTTAGGTTCGCAAGTCTGGCTGCATTGACTCTGTTGTGTCCGGAAAGTATTTCATAAGCTCCATCTTCTTTTTTGAGTATGATGATTGGATTAAGTATTCCATTTTCTTTGACACTTTCTACCATATCACTAAGTCTCTTTCCTGTGTATAGGGTAAACGGATGATCGTGATAATTTTCAAGCAGATTGAGTTCTATATTCTGTATATCTCCCTGTTCCAAAACACTTGTATCTTCAAGCAGAAAATCTACGGCATCGGTGATTTCTCTTTTTAGAAGTTTTTTACTCATAGCAGATCTCCTTTGCCAGATTGTCATAGGCAATATCTACACTGCTGCCTTTTGCATATTTTTTTATGCTTTGACCGCTGTATATGGCTTCGCCCACTTTGACTGTTTTCGGAATTTTGGTTTGAAAGACCTTGATTTTTTTTGGAACATTTCTTCTACCTGCTCTGTCAGTGTTTTGGATAGATTGGTTCTGTTCTCACACATGGTTAGTAAAATTCCCTGTACTTTCAGTTTCGGATTCACTCTCTTTTTTATTTTTTGAATCGTTTTTAAAAGTTCACCTATTCCAACAATTGCAAACAATTGTGTATCCGCCACTATAAGGACACTGTCTGAGGCACAAAGGGCATTTATCGTTAAAATATTAAGTGATGGTGAGGTGTCTATAAGGATATAGTCATAATGCTCTTTTGCCTGATTAACAATTTCCGATAATATCCGTTCACTTCCTGTTTCTATCCTCATTTGTGTTTCAACGGCGGATAAGTAAACACTTGAAGGGATAATATCTATCTCATCATAAGATTTGGTATAGTCCTCTACCAAGTAGCTTTCTTCTTCCTCCATTTCTGTTATTAACAAATGCCCTATGGTTTTTATATTTTCTGTATTTTCCACATCAAAACATCTTGTAAGATTGGCTTGTGGATCAAGGTCAATGACTAATACTTTTTTACCCAGTTCTTTTAGTGAATAGGCAAGGTTTAGAGTTGTAGTTGTTTTTCCAACTCCGCCTTTTCGATTGGCGATTGTTATAACGTCTACCATAAAGTCCCTCCTTCTTCTCTATACAGAGATTTCATTTTATGCTATACTTTTATATAATTTTGAGTATAAAAAAAGATGATAGTCTCAATCCATCATCAAGTTTAAAAGTTTTGTGGAAGCCTTTAACCATTGATTTTACTTGGATTTATTGTACTATCATCATTATAGCATTATCCCCCCCCC
>KI259757.1:0-3058 GCA_000467935.1 Peptostreptococcaceae bacterium oral taxon 113 str. W5053 | reverse complement strand
CCCCCCCCCACATCCTGAAAGTCCTGTTATAACAATCAATTCACCCGGCTCAACGCTTAGACTTAAATTTTTTAAGATAATCTCTTTGCTGTTTTTATACTTAAATTTGTTGATTTTGACATCTAAAATATTCATTAATATTCTCCCATTTTTATAGAACTCTCCATACTAAATAAAAAGAAATGCACAAACAAATTAGATCAAAAATATTATATTTAGTTGGACTGTAACTTGTTTTTTTTATTTTATACTCTGCACCTTTTGAAATAATGGAAGATGTTAAAGTTTCGCTTACATGAAGACACTTATACATCAATGGAATAAGATAAAGTTCAAATGAACGGACAGGATGCAAGAGGCTTATTTTTAAGCCCCTTACTTTCATACCGTTTCTTATTTCTTTAATCCTTATTTCCATTTCACTCATAAATCTAAGTCCCGTAGCAACACTTAGATTAAAATTATTGGGAATTCCGATTTTCCTTAAGGAACTCATTATTGTAAGTGGCGATAAAGAAATCAGTATCCTACCTAAAACAAAAACAGGAAAAAGCTTTATTCCAATTAAAAGTAAGCCTATAAAAGACGCCACTCCAAGTCTATAAGGAAGTTTTTCCAATAAGCACAAAAGTAATAAAAGAAATAGATACTTTATAGACATACTAAGAAATGTTTTTTTTGAATGCGTTAGTAACAAAACAAACGAAACCGCCAGCATAATATAATAGCCAAACTTATCGGTAATAAAAAGCGTGATAGAGAATGAAACGATAAGAATAAACAAAACTATACTATTAGCTATGCAAGTCTCTTTTATTGTGTTTTTTTGCATTAAAGTATCCCTTTCTCTTTTCTTTTTTCAAAAAATTTATTATTGATATACATTCCGAACATGCCGGCCACAATAACTAAAACGATATTTATAGCAATCGAAATCAACATTGCTTTAGGTGTAAAAAATGTGTACATATATTGAGCTTGCTCCGGAGAAAAAACAGTAAATACTTCCACTAATTTTTCAGGACCTAAAATTTTTACAAAAGTCATAGCATGCATTGAAATGATAAACATTCCAGTCGCCACTGCCGCTGCAACTCGTTTATCATCTTCATAACTTCCTATGATAATTTCGGCCACAATACCTGCTATTAAATTTATAATAAGCATCGGCCAATATCCCATTAACGACCAAAAAATAGCCAGCAACATGAAAAATATAAATGCTGAAGGTTTTTTCTTAATCTTTTTTGCCATTACAACAAATGGCGGTGCAATTACAAGTGCAGAAAATCCACTTGCAACATAAAGAGAAACGGTTCCCAACATTCCTGTTCCCATTGATACAGCCATACCTAAAACAAAAGCGATAACTGTAAATACAGTGATTTGAATAATGTCTTTTAATTTCATAAGTATACCTCCCGAAGTTGCATTTTTAGTTGTATCAAGCTAACTGTTGTGGCGAAAAATAGAGCGCCAATATTCCAGCATTTTATTTTCGCCACTACAGTCAAGTATACTGATGATATAAAAAGTTCTCTATAACTCATTAGGTTATTTTTTGCCCCAAAAAGGTAAATTGTTCTTTTTTTAATTCACTTGGTGTTCTTCCCATAATATTTTTAAATGCCTTTGAAAATTTACTTTGACTTTCATAACCGCTTATCTCAGCAAGCTCACCTATACTTAAATGTGGTTTTCTAATCAAAAGTGCCGCTGATTCTTTTATCCTATTTTTTCTCATAAAAGAACCTATCGATTGTCCTGAAATACATTGAAAACAATTCTTTAGACTGGATTCAGACACCGAAAATTTTATTGCTAGATCCTTTACCGTCAGCCACTCAAAAGGATTCTTCATAATCATCTTGTAACATTCCTGAGTCGCTTTATATACCGGTTCAGAAAATGATGGAAACTGTTCTGTATCTTTTGATTCTATCAAACTTAAAAACAAAAGTAATTCTATTGTTTTTATAATGGAATAGGGTAACTTTACCCTCTCATCTATTTTATACAGTTCATTGATAATATGATTAATTTCATGGCGAGATCGTATAATTAAAGCCGCCCCATTTTTACACAATCCGTCTCGTAACTTAAGCAAATTAATGTTCCCATACGGAAAGTATTTATCAATTGATTTTTGAGCACTATCTATATCGATAAATAGTGAAAGTCCAACATATTTCTTCATAGGAACACATGAATCTTTAAATAATACTTGCCCTAAATCAACAATGCTTAAATCCCCTTTCCCCAGAAAAGCATGTTCATCATTTTCTAAAGTGTATTCATAACACCCCTCCGAACAATGATCTATTTGTAATATACCATTTCTAGGCTCTATCTTCTGATAAGAAGACTCCATATTTAACTCGTTGTAAGATAACTGAATCCCTTCAAGCAGATTATAGTAGCGCATTTGTCCAGTGCCCGTTTCATTGTGAAAACGGTATAGTTTACAATCATCAAGTTGTATCATTTCAGAAAACACAAATCCGTCATAAGCAGTTTCAATTATAGCAGTTTTGTTTATCTCCATATTATTACATCCCCAATCAAAAATGAATTTTTATGTTTTATTATACTGTATTTAAGTTCTCATTTTATGTCAATCCTATAAATTTTATAAGCTATATTTCAATATAATAATATTTTTCTTTATTCTTAAGTGATTTGAAAGTAAACCGTTTAATACTCTTGCTAAATTTCTGCTTCTGTATCCATATAGTTCTGTAGTAACCACTAATTCTCCTTACAATATCTCTAAATCTATATTTTAAAGAACGGGTTGATTATCATAAAGCCTTGTCTTAAGTAAACTCATCCTAACTTCCATAATACAAAAATCATTAAAAAGGCACCTGTAAAAACATAATCTAAGACTCCAAAATAGATAGGATTATAGTTTGTTTTCTTCCCATCATATTCAATTCCTTTTGATATGATAGAAGATGTTAATGTTTCACTTACATGAAGACACTTATATATCAAAGGAATAAGATAAAGCTCAAATGAATGGACAGGATGTAAGAGACTTAATCTTAAGCCTCTT
>KI259756.1 GCA_000467935.1 Peptostreptococcaceae bacterium oral taxon 113 str. W5053 | reverse complement strand
TGTCCTTGACAAATCTTCCCAAAAGGAACGATAGTTCTTGAATGTGGTAAAATGCTTGAAGATAATGGCTATGAGATAAAAATCTTAAACACCATTAACTTCAAAAAGAGTATGAAATACAATCCCTTTGCTTATCTTAGAAGTGAAAAAGACATACTCAAATTAGTACAGACAATCATTGCAAATACCAAAGGTGAGGGAGAAAAAGCAGGTGAGGATTTTTGGGTAAGTGCGACTTGTTCGTAGGCGGTAAAAAGCCCACGCATAAACCGATAGCGGTTTATGAACTGATAATTCGATAGGTGGAATGATGGGGTAACGCCCTGAAATGCCTAGTCTTGATGGACATGCGTCGATTGTAAAGGTCGGGGTGTGAAGCTCCATGACAAAGGCTGAGAGTAGCCGTAAGGAACTGCAATAGGTTCTACGAAAGTGTCCCAGAAGTGGGATGTGCTACCTATAAGCCGAGACTCTATAAAATATCTATGGTTAGAATGTTTGCCTTGGCGGGCAAGCTGACGAATCTGCGAATGTACAGTTCTATAAGAAGACCATGCAGAAATGTATGGGTACGTTAAAGCGTAGTTGGTGTGGTTTAGTAGAAATTTGCCCTACGAACGACCATATTGTGTTATAGGCACATTCAAGCCAACAGGACTATAGCAAGAGACCTAAGGATATATATGCACAGATAGAATTATCGGAACAAGGAAAGGTAACAGGTCTTCAACAGAAGATTTTCTGACGAAGAATAATAAGCGGATTAACCGTTGCTGAAAGGTTGAGACCGAACTGTTGATAGCTCCTGTAATGGGAGAAGTAGGAATGGTCTCTAGTCGGTTGTAATAAACAGGCATTATTCAGTCCGAGATAAGGATTCGAGTAAGACCAAAAGGGTCACTTTCAAAAGAGGAGGTGATGCCTTATGCCAAAGAAAAACAAAAATCTATGTGTAGATGACTTAAGACATGCTGAATATTACGGTATGCAAGAAATATTTGAGGAACTCTATCAAAAGAGTAAAAACGGCGATGTGTTCAAAAATTTAATGGATTTGATTCTTAGCCAGAACAACATCTTGCTTGCCTATCGAAATATCAAAGCAAACGGAGGAAGCTACACAGCAGGAACAGACAGGAAAAACATCACGGATATTGGAAGCAAATCTCCTGATGAGGTGGTGGAGAAAGTGAGGTTTATAGTCACAGGGAGTAAGCACGGGTACAGACCAAAATCTGTAAGGCGTAAAGACATCCCGAAGCCAAACGGAAAAACACGACCGTTAGGTATTCCATGTATATGGGACAGACTTGTACAGCAATGTATTAAACAAATATTAGAACCTATATGCGAAGCAAAGTTCAGTAATAATAGCTATGGCTTCCGCCCGAATCGCTCGGTGGAACACGCTATCAATCGAACTTATACCATGTTGCAGAGAATGAACTTGCACTATGTGATTGAGTTTGACATCAAAGGATTCTTTGACAATGTAAATCACAGCAAGCTGATTAAACAAATGTGGTCGCTCGGAATACAAGATAAAAGGCTGATTTTCGTCATAAGGCGTATATTGAAAGCGACAATAAAAATGCCTGACGGTTCGCTTATAGAACCGCACAAAGGCACACCGCAAGGTGGAATTATATCGCCGCTACTTGCAAATATCGTTCTAAACGAGCTTGACTTTTGGGTAGCAAGTCAATGGGAAGAAAATCCCATGGCGGTAAGTCGTGGAAAGTATAGAATCATTGGTAAAACAGAAGTGTTTGACAAAAGCCATGGATACGGGTTGATGAAAAATACAAAACTAAAGGAAATGCACATCATTAGATATGCAGACGATTTTAGGATATTCTGTCGAACCAAAGAAGAAGCTGTAAAGACAAAGGAAGCTGTTACAAAGTGGATTGAAGAAAGGCTTAAACTTGAAGTATCGCCCGAAAAGACAAGGATTGTGAATACTCGTAAGAGATGGTCTGAGTTTTTAGGGTTCAAGATTAGGGTTCGGTCGAAAAACCATAAATATGTGGTGCAATCGGCAATTTGTGACAAAAAGGTTGAAATTGAAACAGATAAGTTAGTGGAACAGGCAAAGAACATCGCCAAACCAAGGGAAACGAAAAGCTGTTTGTCAGAAATTCAGCTGTTCAATTCTATGGTGTTGGGGATTCAAAATTATTATCAGATTGCCACCTGTATCAGTATTGATTGCAGAAATATCCACAGACGAATTATGACAGTTTTAACCAATAGGCTTAATACGGAAAAGGGTTGTATGCTAAAACGTGATGGTGGTACTGTCACAGAAGCGGAAAAAGAGAGATTTGGAAATTCCAAGATGATTCGATATGTGTCGGGAATTGACCAGATGATTTATCCCATTGCATACATCAAAAATAAGATACCAATGGCTAAAAAGTCGGCAGTTTGCAGTTATACTTCCGACGGTCGGAAGCTGATTCACACTGAACTTAAGATAAACAGAAGTATTTTGAAAGGCTTAAGAGAACAGCTACCTAAAAGCCACAGCACAGAATACTATGATTGCAGAATATCATTATTTTCTGCACAAAAGGGAAAATGTGCCGTTAGTGGAGATGAGTTTGTAAATGTAGAAGATATAGCCACTTGGCTAAAAATGCCTAAAGAATTAGGAGGATACGAACGCTACAAAAACATGACTTTGATTCACAAGAAGTATCAATCATTATTAGGTGAACAACCCATATCTGAATTAAAAGCCTTAACCAAACAACTTAAAACCACTAAAAAGATGATGATTAAAATCAATAGTCTGCGAGAGCAGGCAGGTCTGTTAGCAATAGAATAATATATATAATTTGGTGACTGATTAAATGTTTGTGAAAACAATCGATGGGACGCCGGATGCGGTGAAAGTCGCATGTCCGGTGTTAGCTGGGGGAAAAGCCGGAGATTACATCAAAGGCTTACCTATCAGAACAAGCCGAAAAACTCTACTATACAGCACTTATCGGCTATATCTTCTATGAAGCTCCAAGAGAAGAAAAGAACTTTGCAACACTTCTCGATATGATAGACGCTTCAGAAGTTAGAGAAGATGATGAAACCTATATGAATCCGATAGACAGACTCTTTGAAGCATTAGAAAAGAAAGAGCCTACACACTTTGCGGTGAAGCAATATAAAAAGTACAAATTGGCAGCCGGAGTTATAGAATTAAGAAGAACACTTCATCACTATTTGAGTGAAAGATGTTTTGCTTAATTCTTTTTTTATTGGAGAATTTGAGTGAAAGGAGGTAATCGTGAGAAGTTATGAGAAAATAACCGCCTTGTATGAAAGGTTAAGCCGAGATGACGAACTACAAGGCGAGAGTAATTCTATCATGAATCAGAAGAAAATCTTGGAAGAATACGCAAAGAAAAATCATTTGGAG
>KI259755.1 GCA_000467935.1 Peptostreptococcaceae bacterium oral taxon 113 str. W5053 | reverse complement strand
GACACATTAACTGAATAGATATACTATTCTTTTATACACCACAAGGAGGTATCTTTATGTCCGCAAGAAATCATTACGACGAGGATTTCAAGCGAACACCCTCGTTGAACTTTACCACAACGGTAAAACTCAATCCTCGCTCATTAAAGAGTATGGGGTATTCCCATCAGCACTCACGAAATGGATTAAGCAGTATTCAACCGTTGAAACAGACAGTGGAGAAGTCCTTACAGCCAAACAAGTCAAAGAACTTCAGAAGTGTATGGCTCAGCTTGAGGAAGAAAATCAAATACTAAAAAAAAGCGATTGTCCTATTCACGCCACACGGGGACAACGATTAGATGCTGTACATAAATTGCGACACCGACACACGATTAAAACTCTTTGTCGTGTTCTAAGAGTTCATCGCAGCACTTATTACAAGCATTTTTACTCCAAACCTTCTCCTCGCATCTGTGAAAATCAAGTCATTCGCAAGCACATATTGCAAATTGATTCCGACTAGGATAATTCTCTAGGTGCTTCCAAAATTCGTCGTGTTTTAGAACGGGATTATGGCATTCACATCAGCCTCGGTAGAGTGTATCGACTGATTACAATGAATCTTCCAAAGCGTTCCACAGAGAAACCCAAATGGAAGCACTCTCATAAGGAAAATGGTAACTGCTTCAATCATCTGAACCAAACCGTTCAATCCTTCTTCTCCAAACTCTGTTTGGGCAAGTGATTTTATTGATATCAAGGTAAATGGCTCTTTCCATTACCTTTGTGTTGTGATGGATTTATTTTCAGGGAAAATCATCGGCCGGAATATCTCTAATCGCCATGATGTGGACTTGACTATGAAAGCTTTTGAAAAGGCTTATTTCGATAGAGGTAAGCCTGAATATGTACTCTTTCATTCCGATCGAGGATCTGAATACACTGCCCTTACCTTTAGGCAAAAACTCGAAAGATATAATGTTGTTCAGTCGTTCTCTCAGAAAGGCTATCCCTATGATAATGCATACCTAGAAAGCTTCTTCCACCATATGAGGCGTGAATGTATTGATCGTAAATCTTTCCGTAATCAGGATGATTTGCGCCTCTGTTGCTTTGAATACATAAACCGATACCATTCTAAACGCCCACACTCTTCGCTTGGAGATTACACTCTAAATGAAATAGAGGAGTTCTACATGGAAAGACAAGAGTAATTCTGTCTTTTCATGAAATTATATTTTAAAAATGTGTCTATTTGCTTGACTATGTTGCA
>KI259754.1 GCA_000467935.1 Peptostreptococcaceae bacterium oral taxon 113 str. W5053 | reverse complement strand
CTCAAGATTTCTGTTCACTTCTATATTTCCGATACAGTTTCTTTATGTTTTGCAACTATTTGATCTCTTCTTCTATGCTGATGATTCTTTTCTTCTATGGGTTTCATTATTCTTGCCTTTCTTCTTGATTTTGATCAACAAAAAACAGGAAACCTTTGATTTACTGTTCCCTGAACGGCTGTGGTAGATTTTTATTTAATCGTTTGAATCAGACAAACCGGGATTTGTCTTAAGCACCTAGTATATCCCTATTCCAGCTTCACCCATTGCAATTGACCGACATCTGTCAACATTCGGCTACTACCGTCATAGTCATTTTTCAATTTAACGCCGTTCTCTTCGATCAGTATATTGTTATACCAATGTTCCAAGCTGGCATATTTGCCTGTATGAATATTGATCAAGACACTTGTTATAGGACTCCATGTACCAATCTCAACCGTTTCTGCCAGCAGATAGTATGCGTCCAAAAATATAAGATTTCTCCCATAAAGCCAAAATGGAAGCTCTCTGCCAAGCAGTGATAGTCTTCCGGAATAAATTTCATCCCCACGCGGTGGAGTTGTTTTCCATTCCAATTCTATTTCGCTTCCACAGTAGGCGATCGTTGCCTTTTGATTACCAATATACAGCGGGATTCCCTCTTCAGCTATATAAAATGTATCCCCATCATCACTATCTATGTTATCTTGTATCTCTTTGATTATTAATTCAGATTTTGTCATGATGTTATACCCCTTCAAATTGAAATTTTTCTCTCTAAATATTTGTTATATTATACCATTTTTACAGTGTTTTTTTCTACAGTCAGCCGTTCTAACTTAGCTCAAGATTTCTGTTCACTTCTATATTTCCGATATAGTTTCTTTCTTTATGTTTTGCAACGGTTTGATTTCTTCTTCTATGCTTTTATTCTTTCCTTTCTTCTTGATTTTGAGCAACAAAAAACAGTAAACCTTTGATTTACTGTTTCTAAAGTTCCTATATTATAGTTTTCATTTCATTATGTTCTGTTCAGCAAACTGGGAGTTGTAATTCAATACATCATTCACTCTAGGAATATCGAGTGAACTTATCAACTAGAAATTTTAACAATATAAATAATTTAGCACTAAGTTGCATAATAAACTCTACAATCTTAAAACTTTCGTTGAGTAAAATACACTTTTGCTATTCTAAAGTACACCAAACCACTAACGGTATGTAGCAACATGCTAAAACAAGGCGTTGCCAAAGGCCTCCATATTGCAAAAAGGTTTTGGCAAATCTTTCTTTTTCTCCCATTATGAAAAAACAAAAAAATACAAATGCCGTGATAAAACTAAAAAGTGATATTAATCCTTTAACAATATCCGATATTTGGAATTGTAATATAGCAAGAAGTAATGGTACAACGAGCAACGCCGTAAAACCGATAACCGAAGCTCCACCGTGAATTTTTGTTATAGCATCTTTTTCAAGTCTATTTTCATTAAGTGGACAGAAGCCCGAAATTATTTCACAACCAATACCGTATATTGTAAGCAGTATCCATATTGACATCGACAAACCGCTACCACTTTTTAGATATAAGAAATATGGAGCAAGGCAAAAAATAATTCCGGACAGTATACACCAGACATTGTATATCCATTTGACAGGGCTTTGATGCGAGCCAAGAACAGACAGTGCCATTGTTTTGTGTTTATAATTTGGATAAAATTGTGCAAGCATCAACGGTAATAAATTGTCCATAAATAGTATTATAATTCATATAATAATTAGTGTTTTCATCCTATTCAATTTGAACCCTGTAAAAAAAGGGATCACTCCTCCAACTTCTAAGTTACTTTTTTAATCTTTATTTTTTATTATAGATTGTAGCCTAATAATCCAACAAGCAACGCCTGAATCGCCGATACAATCGGTATCAGTAAAAAAGGAGCGACTAAAAAATGTTCCATAACCGCCAAATGTTTCATCCAATTCTTAAATTCATAATCCTTGTGTCCCTCTGTCCCTGGAATAACAATCCTTTGCTTATATTTTCCCTGAAATAACAGGCAATCTAAGAATAAAAAATCTCCTAAGTTTAATAGACTCCACTGAATATATCCCATCCAAAATATGCTCCAAAAACCAACGATTCCTGTATGTAAAAGGCTTGCTGTCGAATAAATGAAACAAATCCCGACAATGATGATGGTTAATAGCCTATTTATATTTTTCTCTTGTTTTGTCATTGGTTCAGGTGCAGCTTTCTGAATGGCCTTGGGGTAAGAATCAAAAAAGAATCTTGGGTTAATGAGCACCAAAGTAGCCACTGTCCCGTTAAAAATAGCCGCTATGGCAATCCCGTCAAGAATCGCTTGGATTACATCCATAAAACCCTCTCCTTTGTAAAATTTTTATTTACATCTTTCAATCTTGTCCTATAGTATACCATTTTTAAGGCATTTCCTCCAATTCTCTTTTCATAATGCCCTTCGGCTTTCGGGTGTAGTCTGTTCTTCGGTGGTCTTTGTTTCATTATTCTATGCCGAAGAAGTGGATTCGTCCATCTCCAGGCGGATTAACGCCAGTGATTGTAGCGATTTGCCCAAAAGACCCCTGTGACTGCCAATGGAGAAGTCCATCGGTTTGGTGGAGTTCGCCTTTTAAAAAGTGGCAATGGAAACTTCGCCTATCATGGAATTATAGCTATCCTGTCCTGCAAGTCAAATACCTAAGAAAATATTCCTCACAGAAAAAGTGCAATACACGATATCCTTAAGCATCTGATGCCCCATAAAAAACCACCGGCATAGTGAGGTGACCCCCAAAAAGTTAGACCAAAAAATCTAACTTTTTGGGGGCGGTACATAGCCGGTAGATGTTTTAATTTTGTTTCAAATATTTTTCAAACCAATTGTAAATTTCCCTTAAACGACGAACTCTTCCCTTAGGCTTTCCGCTGCGACTCAATTCGTGATTTTCCCCATGAAAAAGTACCAAACGAGAATCCACGCCGTGATATTTCAATGCCGTAAACATTTGAAGACCGCAGGATAAATGACAACGATAATCCTCGTCGCTATGGATAAACAGTGTCGGTGTTTTACATTGATCCGCATATTTTAACGGGCTATGCTCCCATAACACATCCACACCGTTCCAAGGCGTTGCTCCCTGTTGATCGTCAACGAAAAAATAGCCGATATCGGTAATGCCGAATTTGCTCACCCAATTGGCGATAGAGCGTTGGCTTGCCGCTGCGGCAAATCGATTGGTATGTCCGATTATCCAATTGGTCATAAAGCCGCCATAGCTTCCTCCCATAACTCCCAAGGCATCCGAATTCACCGCCGGATAGCGTTTTAATACCTCATCGGTAAAGTCCATCAAGTTATCATAATCGATAAAACCGTATTTTCCTCGAATATCCGAACGAGCCCTTCCGAGACCGTCGCTTCCTGTAGGATTGGTGAAAAAGACCACATAACCTTCAGCGGCGAAAAACTGCATCTCATGATAAAATACACTACCATAGACCGTCTTCGGTCCGCCGTGAATAGCCAAAATTCCGGGATACTTTTTCTTTGCGTCATACTCTTTCGGCAAAAGCACGTATCCGGCAAACTCATCTCCTTGAGAAGAATAGGAAAATTCTTCCGGTTTTTTGACTTCATACTCCTCTAAAATCTTATTTTGAGCCGTCAACGCTTTTTCTTCATCGCCGTCAATCAAATAAAGCTCTTGCAATTTTTGTTCCCTCAATGCACAACATACAATCTTCCCGTTGTTGACATCAAAGAAATCCACACTGCCCTCGTTTTTGCTTATGCGATTGATGGTACCCTCTTTGTTTATGCTGTTCAGATAACTGCTTCCACCCTCCGTCGTCATAAAATAATAAAATTGTCCATCAACCTGAGTCTGCTTGCCGCCGCCATAACGTACATCACTGCCTACGCTGTTCCACAGGCTCACATTCCAATCTTCAGGACTAATTCTTCGAATATTCTCTCCGTTTAAATCCATCAGATAAATATCGTCATCCTGATTGACTCCGCCGGACTTACAATCACTGCCGCTAAAGAGAATCTCTTCACCGAAATACTTCACATCCCGATACGCAAAATCTCCTTTAAAACCAATCTCTTTCACCTGCAAAGTATCCAAATTAATGCGCTCAATATGCGTAAACAAAGGCGCTTTATCCGTAAAACTCAACCCGTTGACCAAAACTTCCCGACGTTTCTCGCTAAAGTCAAAACCGCAAATTTCCGTATACTCATCAGTCACCGGCACTAAATCCTTCGTTCGAATATTATATAAAAACAACCTTGTGCGTTTTTTATTTGTAATCCCGACTCCGTTCGCCCAAAAAGGAATTTCATCGAAAACTTCATAATTTTTTTCATCTTCCAAAGCCTTCTTACGTTCTTCTTCCGGAAGATGCTTAAATTTTTTCGCTTCCCGATTCCCCAAAACCAAGAACCATTCCTTGTCAATTCGACGAAGATCCTGCAAAGTTAAAGGAAGTACAGCAAAAGGCAGCGCCTCCCCTCCCTTGGGATCAATGGTAAAAAGCTCTGTATGCGGCTCCTTGTTTTCCTCTTCTTCCCGTTTGGCGGAAAACAAAACCCGGCTGCCGTCCCACATCGCAAAAGAACCTACCTTATTCGCCAAAAGAAAATGACGCTCTTCATCCAAAAACCACAAATCCCCTTCATATCTGTTCTTCTCTTCATTCATACGACTCAGATGATAAATCATCTTCCCTTCATCGGATAAACACAGTCCTCCGAAAAATCGATATTCAAGGAAAGTTTTTAACGCTATTGATTTCATAATTCCTCCTCATAAAATAACCCTACGTTCTTTAGTATAACATGTTTTTGAAAGAATATATATTTTTCTATGACAAAATATTCACTTTTTCTTTTAATTTTTATAGACACCCTTTCCATAAAGCAAATCTTATCTCCGCTCCCAAGTTTTTATACTTCCATCCGGAAAAATCAAAAAGAAAAATATAAAAAATCTCTGATAAGACACATCCATTTTTAAAGCTCGTTATCTTCTTCAAATTTTAAAAATTTTTAGATTTGTATGCTTCGAGCATACAAAGGATGCAGGCTTATCGTTTATGATAAATAAAACGTGAAAAAACATCCGAAATCAGATTGACCATACCCGATGACAATGGGCGATATGGAGAAACTTAAAGAAATCCCATACTACTGAAAACATAATTTATATCAAGGAGGCTAGTGTTATGTTTAAATCATATGAAAATTTCTGGAGAAATTTCTTCAATTTTGAGGGAACTTCTTCAAAGGGTGACTTCTGGTGGTCTGTCCTCATCAACTCACTTCTGTTCCTTTTCCTAAGGATTGTTTGCAATATTTTTATAGATCCTGCTATTGTCAATATATTACTTTCTATCCTGTGTTTGCCTATAATCTTCGGCACTCTTACCTGTAGTGTGAGACGTCTTAGAGAAGCGGGATATCTGTGGTTTAATCTTTTTTTGCTTCTGATTCCTCTGTTTGGATGGATTATCCTTTGTGTTTTTCTATCTCGGAGCAAAGGCGCACGCTGCCAACGAAAAGACCATGTCTGGGCTTGGCAGAAAGAAAATTGCAAAGACATTTGTTCCCGCTGTGGTGAAACACAAGAACATCACTCTTTCAATGGCTGCAAGTGCACGGTATGCGGTACAATACAGAATAAAAATCATCAATTTAAAAAATACATCCGCGAAAACTGTATTGAAGTCTGTGAACTGTGCGAAACAACCAGACCTCGTCATGATTGGAATCACTGTATCTGTACCATCTGCGGTAAAAAAAGAGATGAACAACATGATTTTAAACGCATAGACGGTACCTGTCTTGAAAAATGCAGCATTTGCGGGAAAGAGCGTTCCACAGCACATCATTTTAATATACACGGTATCTGTACCATCTGCGGAATAAAAGACCCGAACCCCTTTACTCTCCAAACACTAACGAATGATGAAATCATCTCTGTAAAATTCGCCTGCGAAATTATAAGCAAATTAAACAACTTCCGTGATAATAATAAAAAGATTTTCACGGATCTCGGAAGCAATCTTTCCCGTAATAGAAAACTGAATTCGGAAGAATTCGCTTCGATCCTATTCGCGACAAGTAAGGTTAGTCAGGCATTATCCTCTGATTCAAATACCATGAACTTTTCAAACAATACCTTAAACGCACTTTCTAATCGACTACATCTGGTTAATCTACTTTCGGTAAACGAAAAACTTGGAGAAATGCTTAAAACGATACATAAAACAACTGAAACGGAGAAAAAGAATGCAATTTTCATCAAAAAACCCCTTACGGAATTTACAAATTATGATGAATCCTACAAGGGATATGTAAAAGGAGGTGTATGCGACGTATGCAACAGCCTGCTGGACGGAAAAAAGGCCTATGCCGTTGACAATAAGACCTTCTATGATTCCCCGGAATATTACAGCTATCTCTGCGATTTTCAAAAAAAGATATTCGGCATTGAAATGAGTCGCTCAGAATATGAACAACGCAGGAAAAACGATACCTCCCCCGGCAGTGCTGTATGTGAGGACTGTATCCATATGTTTGCCGATGTATCAAACTGTAAGCTTATTGAACAGTCCTCGGACAATGGAAAAAAATATTATGAATCGGACAATCTCGGCTCAAGACATGATACTGTCAGCCATGCCATGGGATACTGGTTGGGAGAACGAATGAATAAAAAAATAAAGCCGCCCTTTACCATGTATACGATGCCCTCCTACGAAAGCGGCGAATCCGCTCTGTTGGAACTTCCCTTTTTCCATAAGGCGGCAGACAGCGGCAAACTGATTTGTGACAGACTGATGACTTTCGGACTTTATGAAATCACCGAATACGGCAAACCTACCGGAAAATATGAAACGCTTGTCTCCGGTTCAGATCTCACCCTTGATGAATTTCATGCAGCTGAATCCGCCTTTGAAAAGCACGGCGGCACACGAAAAAACAGACAGGAACCGGATAAGAATATAAAACCTGTGCGCGTGGAGGACGGCGACACAAGCAAAGTCAACTATAAGGAAAAAATCAACGACAATAACTCTATATATGAGGTTTATACCGCCGAAAAGAAAGCGGACGCTCTCGCTTTTCTAAAGTTCAAATCTGTTCATAAACCCAATTTCTATATTGTTGTGGATACGCCGGAGGGTAATATCGGTCGTGATATCAACGGAATTTATGAAGAATAAACAAAGAAATATAAAAAAATCAGGAGGTTTAATATGAACTTTATTGGAAGAATTATACCGGTTTTTATTGGATGGATTATTTGGAGAAAAACAGGTCATATCTTAATCGGTGCACTAGTAGCCATGTTTATAGAAACTCTTACCGGACCAATTTTAAATGAACTTCAATTTTTGTTTGTAAAAAAACAAAATGTACAAGCGCTGAATCCTTTCCCTTCCGAACAGGGAAAAGGGATGCGTGTCTTGATTGCTAAAAAAAGAACTCTCTCTCGAACACCGGAACAAATTGTAGCGGAAATGAAAACAGAACTTCTTCAAGAAGAGAATTTCAATGATCTTTTCACACAGGTGTCCGACAAGAATATGCCAATCCAGTACTCTTTATGGGAATACGATACCTGGAATGACAAAACGCAAACCAAAGCCATTCGAACATGGAGAGCTATGGGTGATATTGACCAAATCATTGGAAAGACAGTAAAAGATAATTATTTTTATGAAGCAAAATCGAAAAATGGAGAATATGCTGCCGTGTTTTGTTTTGCACAGGATATCCCGATTTCATCGGTCAAAAACAACTCCATATCTTCTGCAAAAAACAAAACAACTTCGGAATAAACGATTGATCAAAAACCAACTTCCATTGATAAAAATTGGAATAATAAGCTATAAACTACCCAAACAGTTACTAATACGGCATTGATAAATTCCAAACGCGGCTTTTAAGAAATTAAACAACACAAGTTTAACGGTCGGGAAATCATCCGAAGCGAATGCTTCAAACTCATAGTCTCTTGACACAAAAGAATCCCGATATATCCGAGAAAACCTTGAGATAAATCCGATACGACCTCGACAACCGGGTAGAATAAAAAAATAAATTATTTGGAGGTATCAAATGGGCTTTTTAAGCAAAAAGAAGAGAAAAAAATAACGGAACTTTTTACCGAAGAAGGTTTGGTGAAAATTAAAGAAATTGTTGGACCGAAAATAGCCGGACGCGAATATGATTGGCGATATATGGAAATGGCGTCTGCCCTTTATAAAGCTACTTTTAATTTAGAGCAAACATATAATAAAAAAGAATTGATAAAATTGATATTCGCAACAGGTGCTATGACTAAATTAGAACCTACTCTTAATCCTATCCTTAAACCCGCGATAGAAAAATATAAGGCAATGAAAAAGAATAAGGAATTCTAATAATATGTTGTTATAAGAAAAAAATACAACCGATATTCTTTAAAAAATCAAGCAACACAAGTTTAACGGTTTAACGGTCGGGAAATCATCAGAAGCGGATGCCTTAAGCTATGCTCTCTCTACACAAAAGAATTCCGGTAGGTATGAAAAACTTGAGATGGCTTGAAGCAATTTCAAAAGGCACAATGAAAGATTATGTTATAGATTTCCCCTACCAAAAGTCTTTTTGACCAAGAAACGGTTACAAGTATTACGCATAGAGATTGACTGCACAGAGTCTGTGTTTAATTAGGTAATAATATAAGATGATGAAATGTACGTAATAAACCGATTTTAAGATTTGCCATTTATTTTTCCAAATTTAAAAAAACTTTCTTGAGCATACACACAAAGAAGAAAAAACTGTTAAGCTAACAATAATGGCAGAGACGATTATAAAAATGAAAAATGTAAAAAATAACGCTGAGGGTTTATAGGTATCCCTTGAAAAACCTAAATACATTATACAAGGAGAAAAAAATGAACAAACTACAAAAAGGAATTGCATTGACATTGGTTTTAATCCTTATATCCGTTTGTATTCCTCAATCGGTTTTTGCAGAACCACTCTATCTGGAAGCAAAGGATTCAGAGGGCAAAACCTGGAGGGTCGAAACTCCTTCATCCTCTCCTTTAGCTCTTAACGGTGCGGATGAGCTTCGTGTTGAAAAAAATGCTGATGGCGACTATATCGCCCAACTTTTTAAAAATGGAAATGAAACTTCCTCTAATGGACTAATTTGGATTTATCAACCGATTCCCGCAGGCGTGACCGCCAAAAAGATTAAAGTGGACGGCGTGGAAATCACCTTTTCCGTAGTAGGCAATACCTGGAAATACGCTGCGGAATTTACCTCCGAAGAAGCAAAAATTGCAAGATTGAAAGAAGTATATACTATCGGTTATACCGGAACGGATGAAGAAGGAACTGCATTATATTATGTCACAGACGAAGATGTTTCAATCGGTATATTTGTAATTGTTTCATCTGATGAACAAGAAGCAATAATATTAGCCGGACCAATTACCGAAAATGGAGATCAACTCACGATTAACGATGAAGAGAGCGGAGACAGTTTAACCTTTACGGTAGAAGAAGTTGAATCCGGAATTCGATTAACATTTGAAGACGGGAGTACCACTATTTTGATACCGACCCCTGCACATGAAGTCATCGACACGATAAAGGAGATATTTGATGAGTACGATATATATATATAAGGATTATCAAATAAATTTGATTTCATAAAATCACAAAACGTCGATGCAGTCGAAGCGCTTTAATGTACTGATCCAAAAAAGGAAACCGTTTCAAGTTTTATGTAAAGCTAAAAATCTAATATAAGATATGTGAATGATTACAAATGGGCAGAGCTAATTTTTCGGTGTCTGCCCATATCTACATGATACATAAGTTTTTAGGATTTTTTCTTCCATATCCTGAATTACTGTATTTTGATATTTTTAATGAGCCGGGATTCACATTTCCCATTTCCCATCCCGTGAAATGGAAACATCCATATCTCTATACATGCATGATATTTTGTTTAAATCGATTCCATCCTTGATGTTGATATCATTATTTTTCAAATAATCACGCAGAATTACTCGCATTGCTGCCTTTTATGACCTGTCTTTTCTTTTTGCCATAAAAACAGCCTTCTTTAAGAATAATCATCCTCTACCAAAAGAGGGGACTTAACGTATATTTTACAGACTTTTTCTCATAAACTACAGAAACCTGCAACAATAAAATAATCGAAAAAGCAGCTAAGATTTCTCCTAACTGCTCTTGAGCGATAATTAAACTTTTATATTCTACTAAACTGCTTTATTATTTCCTTTGTTTTTCAGCATAAAAATAATTGCAACCACAACATTAACTACACACCATATAGACCATACTACTAAATCTTCATATATTCCACGTAAGGTCAACCCAATAATTGCAGATAGACCAAACAATATAATAATTGCGATATTGCCGCCCTTACCGCTTGATTTCCTTGTTGCAACAGAAACTATACCGCCGGCAAGTATAAGAAAGCCGCAAAGGATTCCGGTCGAACCTGAAATACCGCCTGTATCTTCTATAGCCTCAACAATTCCGGCTGCACACGATTGAAAAGTTATAATTACAAAAAATACAATCGACAATATCCCCGAAACAAGTTTCCAAGTTTTCATTTTTACTCCTTTACTTAATTATAAAAATGAACGATGCTTTATCATTAAACATATTATCGTAATAATGTAATTTTAGTCCAGTATCTCCGACAGGCTCTTCAAATACAACCCTTCCTTCTGCCATACCGCCTGGCGTCAAATTACCGGAATTTAAAGAAGCGTCAACATCAATTGTAAATGCAACATCTTCCTCCTGTCCATTGCTATTTTCCATTTTCCAATCCCACTCATTGTACGATATTTTTTATCCGAATTGTTCTCTATATTTTAGGGAAATAATTATAAACTCTTTGTCCGCCTCGGGGCTATCATACTCTGTACTCTGAGATTTTTCTATCCCCGTAATTGAATATCGGCCATCTTTAAACACCGCTGCTTCATCTTGCGAAAACTCTGTCTTCTGCTTCTTCTTCGAAAACTTCGTTTTCTGCTCCTTTGAGCTTGATAATGAATCGTCATCCTCGTCACTACACGCCACCAAGGAAAATAACAATAGCACCACAAAAAAACGCAAGTAGTGATTTTTTTAGTCTTTCTTTTTTCATTACTACCCTCCGTATCTCAGATGATTGAAATTATAGCTCTGCTTCTAGTATACCCCCCCATTTTTTTGTCAACCTTGGAATTCACGCAAATAAAAAAGTACAGATAGATATAAAATATATTCTGGACGAGTGTATTCAATTTCCTTGCTATGAACAGATATGATCAGAATACAGCAGAAAGCCGGCATATACCTAAAAGAACTGGAGAGTAAAATGATATTTTCGATTCGAATGATCCAAGTCGACAATGGAAGCAAGTTTGTAAAGGATAGGCGAACAAAACGGGAAAGTCGAACAAAGCCATAGAGAAGACGGAAAGATTCTGTATGCCAAAAAGGTTTTTACAAGCGAGAAAGAGCGGATAGAGCAAGTAGCAAAGCATGAAACCGGATATAACAAAATAGCTAAGACAGCTCTTAACTTCAAGAACCCAAATCAGGTTGTATCGGAATACTTCTCAAAGTGTAACATATGTCTTGACAGTTAAGAATGTTTGACAATCCTAGAACAAAAAACTATTGCCATCGTTCTAAAACAGTGCTATAATGTCCTTGTAAAATTTAATATATTCTTCAGGGCAGGGTGTAAGTCCCTACCGGTGGTATAGCCCACGAGCCGCAAGGCATGACTCGGTTGAATTCCGAGGCCGACAGTATAGTCTGGATGAAAGAAGATGCAAAAGATATTTATAGATTTTGATATGCTTAGCCTTGGAATCCTCTTTCCAAGGTTTTTTTTATTCCATTACGCATATATCATTATTTTAAATACATGCTCATTGAATGCCGTGAAGAATGATCTTGACGGCATTTTATTTTAGGAGGACATATGAAGCACGAAGAATATATGCAACTTGCCATAGAACTGGCAGCCAAAGGTGCAGGGCATGTATCGCCAAACCCTCTTGTCGGTGCAGTAATTGTAAAGGATGGCGAAGTCATTGGGCAAGGGTATCATGAAAAGTACGGTGGTCTCCATGCTGAAAAAGCTGCCCTTGAAAATTGCCATAAAAATCCCATGGACAGTACCATGTATGTGACTCTCGAACCTTGCAGTCATTTCGGTAAACAACCGCCTTGTGCCTTAGCGATCATTGAAGCAGGCATAAAAACCGTATATATCGGCTCAGACGACCCAAATCCTAAAGTTTCCGGCAAAGGAATGGCCATGCTCAAGGAGGCCGGCATAGAGATTATCCCTCACTTTCTGAAAAGCAGGTGTGATGAACTGAATGAAATATTCTTTCACTATATCAAAACAAAGAAGCCCTATATAAGTTTAAAATATGCCATGTCACTGGATGGAAAGATAGCCACATATACAGGCAATTCTCAATGGATTACAGGTTCTTTAGCAAGAGCACATGTTCATAAAATGCGAAATGACTATACAGCCATTATGGTAGGCAGCGAAACTGTTTTGTCCGATAATCCCATGCTAAATTGCAGGCTGCCGGAGGGCGGGGTTAATCCGATTCGCATCGTTTGTGACAGCAGGCTTAGAATACCTATGGATTCCAATTTGGTAAAAACTGCAAATTCAATTTCAACCATCATAGCCACCTGTTCTGACCATATGAAAAAAATAAGCGAACTTCAGGATGCGGGTTGTCAAGTTCTTAGGCTGGCAAATCACGATGAGCACATAGATCTTAGGCAATTGATTGATAAGCTGGGAAAAATGTCCATTGACAGCATTCTGGTAGAAGGTGGCGGTACGCTAAATTGGGCGCTTATGGAGGTCGGGCTTGTAAATCACATAAAGTGTTATATGGGGTCAAAAATTTTAGGTGGCAGCCTGTCCAAATCTCCTATTGCCGGGCTGGGATTTACAAACGTCGATAACGGTCCTCATGTGGAAATAAAAAATGTGGAACGTTTCCAAAACGATATTTTAATCGAGGCGGATATATTTCATGAAAGGAGTCTCTAATGTTCACAGGAATCGTTGAAGAAATCGGTGAAATCGTCTCCGTTAACAAAGGAGCCGACTCAGCGATTTTAGTCATCAAGGCGGATAAAATTTTCAGTGATATGCATCTTGGGGATAGCATTGCCGTAAACGGCATTTGTCTGACCGTTACTCATTTTAGTAAAAACACATTTCATGCTGATGTTATGCACGAAACTTTAAACAGATCTTCTTTAAAAAATTTAAAAATTGGCAGCAAGGTCAATTTAGAACGAGCCATGTCTTTATCGGGAAGATTCGGCGGACATATTGTATCGGGACATGTTGACACTACCGGCGTAATCAAAACTATCCAAAAGGATGACAATGCCATATGGTTCACAATAAGCCCTGAGTCAAATGTTTTGAGATATATTGTAGAAAAAGGTTCCATTACCATTGACGGCATAAGCCTTACTGTTGCCAAGGTAAGCGCCAAGGATTTCGCCATTTCAGCCATACCTCATACCGTTAAAATGACCATATTAAAGGACAAAAAACCTGGGGATTTGGTAAATCTGGAAGTGGATATCATCGGTAAATATGTTGAAAAACTCATGAGTTATAAGAAGCCAATAATTAAATCAAATATCACTATGGAATTTTTATCAGAAAATGGATTTTGATTGGAGGAAAAGAATGCTTAAATTTAACACTATTGAAGAAGCCTTAGAAGATTTAAGGCAAGGAAAAATAATTTTAGTAACAGATGACCCCGACAGGGAAAATGAAGGAGATTTCATCTGTGCCGCTGAATTTGCAACAAAAGAGAACATCAACTTCATGGCAATTCATGGCAAAGGACTTATTTGTATGCCCATGTCCAGACATTATGCAGAAAAGCTTATGCTCCCTCAAATGGTATCCAATAACACAGACAATCACAACACAGCCTTTACCGTTTCCATTGACCATGTAGATACTACAACCGGTATTTCAGCAGCTGAACGTTCAATTACAGCGATGAAAGCCGTTGAAGAAGATGCTCGCCCTGAAGATTTCAGAAGACCGGGGCATATGTTTCCTCTCCTTGCAAAGAAAAACGGTGTACTGGAGAGAAACGGCCATACGGAAGCCACTGTGGATTTGATGAAATTGGCGGGTCTTAAAGAAATGGGTCTGTGCTGTGAAATAATGAAAGACGACGGAACCATGATGAGAACTCCTGAATTATTTCAGTTGGCGGAAAAATGGAATATTAAATTCATAAACATTAAGGCGCTTCAAGAATATCGAAAGAAGTTCGACAAGCTAATCGATCGAGTTACCGAAAATGAAATGCCGACAAAATATGGTCAGTTCAAGGCTTATGGCTTTGTGAACAGGCTCAACGGCGAACATCATGTGGCTCTTGTGAAAGGGGATGTCGGAGATGGCGAAAATGTCCTTTGCAGAGTCCATTCGGAATGCTTAACAGGAGATACATTCGGTTCTCTCCGATGTGACTGTGGAGATCAGTTTGCAGCCGCAATGACTCAAATTGAAGCTGAAGGCCGTGGAATCCTCTTGTATATGAGACAGGAAGGTCGTGGAATTGGGCTAATTAACAAACTTAAAGCCTATGAGTTACAGGAGAAAGGCATGGATACTCTGGAGGCAAATCTGGCTTTAGGTTTTGAAGGCGATGAACGGGAATACTATATCGGTGCTCAAATCCTACAGGATTTAGGTGTAAAAAGCATGAGACTGCTCACCAATAATCCCGATAAAGTATACCAGTTATCCGACTTCGGTCTAAGTATTACAGAGAGAGTTCCAATTAAAATAAAGGCGAATGCCCATGACCTCTTTTACCTACAAACAAAGCAAAAGAAAATGGGACATCTATTAAACTATTAAAAATATGATATAAAGGAGAGGCACCAATGCCAAATAAAAACATGAAAACATTTGAAGGAAAATTAGTAACAACAGACATTAAAATCGGTATTGTCGCAGGTCGATTTAACGAATTCATTACATCCAAATTACTCAGTGGCGCCATTGACTGTTTGTTGCGTCACGATGTAAAGGAAGAAAATATAGAAATCGCTTGGGTTCCCGGAGCCTTTGAAATTCCTTTAATTGCAGCAAAAATGGCAGAAAGCAAAAAATATGACGCCATCATTTGCTTAGGTGCTGTAATCAGAGGAAACACTTCTCATTACGACTATGTATGCAGTGAGGTTACCAAAGGAATTGCAACTACATCCCTAAAATACGGCTTACCTGTTATGTTCGGTGTTTTGACCACTGAAAATATAGAGCAAGCCATTGAAAGAGCCGGCACGAAAGCTGGAAACAAGGGTTATGACTGTGCCCTTTCCGCCATTGAAATGGTCAACTTAATTAAAGGATTGGAGCAATAATAAAAAATGCTCAATCTCATATTCGACTATGACGGAACCCTCCATAATACAATGGACATCTATGAACCTGCTTTCAAAAAAGCCTATCATGAAATGATTTCAGCAGGGCTTCGCAGCCCCAAAAATTTTTCTCGTGAAGAAATCAGCCGATGGCTCGGCTATTCCGCCATCGATATGTGGAACAGCTTTGCTCCAGATTTAAAACCGGAGCAGCGCTTATATTACAGCAATGTGGTCGGTCAGGAAATGTATAGATTAATTAAAGAAGGAGCTGCTCACCTATATGACGGCGCAAAAAATCTTTTATCCGAACTTCGTAGTCAAGGTCACAGGCTTATCTTTTTAAGCAACTGTAAAATCGCTTATATGGAAACGCATAAGGAAATCTTTCTTTTAGATGACTATTTCCACATGTTTTATTGTGCCGAAAACTTTGGATGGGTACCTAAAGAAGAGATTTTTCATACTATTTTTGCTGATGTTAAAAAGCTTGAAGGGACAGATGACCCTTCAAGCTTAAGATTTATCGCCATCGGCGACAGATTTCATGATATTCATTTAGCCAATTGTCACGGACTTCCATCCATAGGCTGTACCTACGGTTTCGGAACTCCTGAGGAGCTTTCATCAGCCACATATTTAGCCCATTCTCTATATGAGCTGAAGAATATCATCGATACTATCAATAAGCGTGGTCTCTGAATGTTCCTTAAAGAATCCCCTGTATAAGGTTTTAGAAAATTTCAGATTTTTCAACCAATCCCAAAGGATTAAACGGTACAGCTTTCAAATACACATACAGGGTTTACGCATTCGCCAAGCCCTGCTTCAAATCAAGGCGGGTGCTGAAAACCTTATATCATTCAAAGATCGGTTAAGCTCGCAATCCCTGCATCACCCTCATTTGTTCATCTTCATCTAAATTAAGTCAAATAAAAATGAGAAAGTCCATTCCGTTTTCTTCCTTTTGACGATTTCCTTTTGTATCGGTTTCCATCTTTACTTTTAGTTTCAAGGGATAAAAAAACTGACCCCTCAAGTTGGTCTTTAGCGTCAACTTTTTAGGGTCATTCTTATTTTAACAGTGCTTCAATAGCTTTTTTGAAAGTTTCTTCCGATTGTCCGCCGACAAAAGCCGCTCCGATGATTTTTCCTTCGCTGTTGACAAAGAATGTGGTTGGGTACCCAGCTGTATATTCGATGATTGTGTTCATATTTTCACTGCGTACCAAATTGACATATTCCGCTTTGGCATCATTTAAAAGTTTTTTGGCTTCTTCCAAGTTTTCATCCGTACCTTCTTCCGTATCCCCTACAATCCCCAAGACGGCTACACCTTTTTCTTTCATCTCTTTGCCTAATTTGGCAATATCCGGAAGTTCCTCACGGCATGGAGGGCAGAATGTCGCCCATATATTGACCATGGTGACTTTATTTTCTTTGAAAATATCTCCCAATTTAACTTCTTTGCCTTCTAAGTCCAAACTTCGAAATTCACCGATATTCAAGCTGCCCAAAGTTTCTGCCAAGGTCAGAGGACGTTCGACCACCATGCTCTTTCGAATCTTTTTGACATCTTCCCACAAAGTCTTATAAGCGGTTTTCTCTTCGCCGTCCAAGCCTTTCTCGTCATAAGGCGCCGTAGCCATCAGTGTGATGTACTCCTCATCCTCAAACAGTATTTCATTTTCCGGAAAACGAGTGATTTCGCCATAGTCTTTTCCTTCCACCAAAGCTTTGCGCAAAGTGTATACACCGAAAAGCGGTTTCATTTCTTTTAGAATTTCCGCTTCTTTAGCAATCAGTTCTTTTTCGGAAAGGCTCTTATCCGCATACAAAGCATTTAACGCTTCGTTCATTTTAGAGGTAATGAGATTGTAATGGCTCCCGCTGTAGACTTTGCTTTTTTCATCGGAAGTGTTGCCTACCAAATCAGTGTAAAGATATGCTCCGTTGGCTTTCCAAACAGCACTGTCCATTAAATATTTCACACCCATATCCGGGAAGATTTTCCAGCCTTTGTCTTTTTCTTCCTGTGTCCTACGAATTTTAGTATCACTTCGATTTTGTTTTTGAGCCGTTTCGCCGGCAGTGGTCTGTTCTCCCGTTGGATTCTCTGCCTTAGGTGTACAGGAAGCCAACATCAACACGCACAAAAGTAACGCCATCCATCGTTTCATTTTTTTTCACTCCTTAATCTTTGTTCTATATATTCGATAAGGATCTACCTTGTTATATATTATATCATAATTTCTTCCTTATAATGCCTTTCCTTCGTAAGATTCTTTTACTAAAAGTGTCAGCGCTTCACAATTTGCCGTTCGAGGGAACATATCCACAAATTCCAAACGGGCGATTTTATAACCCCACATTTTGAAAATTTTCAAATCCCGCACATGAGTTATAGGATTACAGGACACATAGACAAAACGTTTCGGTGCATAGCTTAGAATTCCCTCTATAGATTTGGGATGAATGCCTTCTCGCGGCGGGTCGATAATCACCACATCCGGTTGACCTTCCAGGCTCTTCAAAAATTCCATCACATCACCGGTATGGAATTGAATATTTGTAAGACCGTTTCGCTTTGCATTTTCTTTAGCCGTTTCCACCGCTTCCGGGACAATTTCCACCGCCTGAACAAAATCCGCTTTCAAAGCGAAAATCTGAGCAATGGTTCCCGTTCCGCTGTATAAATCGTAGACTCTTTCCCCTTGAATCTCACCGGCAAAGTCCAGTACTCGGGAATAGAGCAGTTCAGCCGCCTTGCTGTTGGTTTGAAAAAAACTGTACGGAGAAACATTGAAAGTCAAACCCAAAAGACGATCTTGAAACTCTCGACGGCCATAGAGTACTTTTTCCTCATCCGCCGCCGTCTTATCGCTTAAGCCGTCATAATGGGTATGTAAAATCCCGGTGATTTTCCCTTCCAAAGGCAGATTTAAAAGCATTTGTACAAATTCCTCTTCCTGGAGTTCTCCTTGTGTTGTCGTATAAAGATTGACTAAAATTTCTCCCGTATTGCCTCCCATACGAAGCATCAAATGACGTAAATAACCTTCTTTACTCATCTTGTGATAAAAAGATGTGCCCCGCTTTCTAAAATAATCCGATACGCTTTGACGAATCCGTTCAAAATCCGGCGGTGCAATGGTACAACCCTTGGTATCCAAAATCGAATAAAAACGGTTCTTCTCGTGAAGTCCCAAAACCAAAGGTCCTCCCTTTTCTTCATCACCGAAAGTATATTCCATTTTATTGCGATAAGAGGAAATTTTCGGGGAAGGATGAAAGATTACGGGAAGATTTTCAATTTTCGGAAACTCAGCACTATATAAACGGAATAATTGCTCAGTAATCAATTTTCCTTCAGTTTCATAGGGTAGGCTCTGATAGACGCAGCCGCCGCAACGACCGAAAGCGGAACAACCTTTTTCCGTTTCCAAAGGCGATTTTTTTTCCAATTGTATAATCTTGCCTTCGTATTGTCCTCTTTTTTTCTTGATGCCCAAACGCAAAAATTGACCCGGAAGTCCCCCTTTAAAATGAACCCTCTCCCCCTCAAGTAGAGCGATTCCTTTCTGAGGAAAATTCACTTCTGCAACTTCCAAAACCTCTTCACGATATTTTGCCATAGACTCACCTCCCTCCCATTATCCTTGAAAAATACCAATTTGTAAATCATTCCCTAAAAGAAAAATTCTTTCGTCCTATAGATCCTGAATCTTCGATTTTCTAAGCTCTTTGTTCTTTTTTTCTCTACTTTTGCTCCCAAAATAAATCAAAAGAAGTACAATCGTCAGAATATTGGCAACCAAAAAATTATAAACGAAGCCAATCCATTGCCCCACTCCCGCATTTGGAATAAATGCCCAAGAAAAAACAACGGGCAAACTTCCTATAAAAGAAATCGTCGGTAAAATCAATCCTAAGTATTTAGACTCCTTCTTACATAAGACCACCTGTAACCATATACTCAATCCAAACAATAAAAAAATCACAAAAAGCATAATTGTAACATTTCTCATCGTGTCCCTCCTTATTTTTCCTTGCGATAGTTATCAATTAAAATCTTTGCCGTATCGAAATCCAATTTATCATTTAATGCCAAACGTTTAATCAACAGCACATAATCGTCGGATTCCTCCTTCTCCTGAAGACGAATTTTTTCAATCAAACGATCCAAACGCAAACGCATGGTCGGATAAGTTACACCGTAAATACCCGCCATCTCTTTTAAAGAACCGGAAGATAAAATAAATTTACGGATAAATTCCCACTCTTCTTCTTCCAAATTTTCCAGCCATAACGGAATCATCTCTATTCTTCACCTCCATTATTATTTAACTTTTCTTTATTATAATATTTAATTTTATTAAAATCAAATTTATTTTTATTGAAATTTTCCTTTAAGCAATCCCTTCCCCACAAAAAAAGTATCCCCGCGTGAAACGCCGGGTTTTTCACATACAGGCATAGCTCTTACTCCTCGCAACACGTGCAACACGTTAAAACGCTTCGACCAATTTCATTTCTACTATTTTACCTCTTCTTTTTTCTATAATTTTCCAGTTCCGGCATACTGAACTGTTGACCTAAATAATATTGGACTTTCCAAATCCAAGCCTTACCCTTTCAATCAGTCCGATTCCTTTTTTCATATCAAACTCATCCAAAGTTTTTATGGCAGTTGGCTTTGAGATATTTCTTCTTTTCATAATTTCTTCGATTGTAAAATAGATAAAGACTCTGCCTTCTTTATCGTCTATCCAGTTATTCTTAAAGGGGGCATTCCTGTTCATCTAAGAAGCATGGAATATAGGATAATCGCTTCGGCTGATAATCCCTTAAATTCTTCCCCATCAACCAATATCTCCGGAACTTTTAAGAAATTAAATCTCTCTGCTTCCCCGTTATAGAAATAGTCAAAGTTCATCGCTTCACCTCCCTCCTTTAAAAATTGGCAAAGAAAAAAACGATAGTTTCTGATATGCCCCCTGTCAAGTAGACAGGTAAAATATCTAAAATAATTTTTATGAACTACCACATGACATTTAAGTTATGTGGTAGTTTTTTATGCTGTCCATTTTTCTTTGTATTTCTCTATTCTCTTATTCGCAGATATAGGGTATTCTATCGGAGTTTTAATTGATAAAGCTTCTGTCCTAACTTCTAATGGCGTTTTGCAGTTAAATCTGTCTTGTAATCTTTCCTCTGAGTAAAAACGCATGTAATCATTAATTGCATATCTTAGAGACTCTTCATCTGTAATTTCATACATTTGATACATTTCTGATTTAATGATTCCCCAGAATCCTTCTACCGGACCGTTATCAATACAGTGTCCTACTCTTGACATTGATTGTTTTATTTCTTGCTCTTTCAGTTTTCTTTGAAATACTTTACTTGTGTATTGAAATCCTCTATCGCTATGAAAGATTGGTTTTGCTAATGGATTATATTTTATTGCTTTATCAAATGTCTTAAATACTAATTTGTTATCGTTTCTACTACTTAATACATAGGCTATCGGATACCTATCATACAAATCAAGTATGGCGCTTAAGTAAATCTTTTTCTTTTCTCTTGGTACTTTAAATTCTGTAATGTCTGTTGCCCATTTTTGATTTGGTTCTGTCGCATAAAAGTCTCTTTGTAATATGTTCTCTGCTATTGTTTCAGGCTTAACTGAAATGTATTTATTCTTCTTTTTTCGGATTACTGAGTGAATACCTAATTTTTGCATAATCCTATGGACTCTTTTTTTACTGTAATTAGTTTGATTGAAATGGTTAATCCAAGATGTCATTCTTCTATATCCTAAAATATGATTGAAACGTTCGTCATACTCCCTAATAAGATTGGCAAGTTCTATATTTTCTTGTTCCTGAATCGACATTTCTCTATGTAGCCACTTATAATAAGCTGCCCTTGAAACGAAAAACTGTTTACACATCCAATTAATGCTCCAACTTTTGTTTTCGTAGAAATATTTAATTGTCATATATTTTGATTCATAGCGTTGTTTACCAAGCCTCACATCCTTTCGAATTCTTTCACTTTTTTTAACAACTGTACCAACTTATCGTTTTCTTCAAGTTGACATTTTAGGCGCTTGTTTTCTCTACGAAGACGTTCCAGTTCATCTACTTCATTATCTGTTTTGTGACGACCACGTTTATCTAGTAAGCCTTCTTCCCCGTTTGCATCATATTTCTTTACCCATGAATAAACTTGACTATATGAAACATCATAAAGGCTTGCTGCTTCTTTGTAATTACGATTGTGTTCTGCAATATTTAACTATTTCTTTACGCTCCTCTATAGTTGTTTTTCTTCTGGAATTTACCATATATACCTCCCCTTTAGGATTATAATCCTTGAGTTCTATATTGGCATTATACCTTGAAATCCAACTACTTAAAACAGAACGACTTGAAATATTATATTTTGCTGTTATATCATTAATACTTCCTTCTCCGGATAATACAGCTTCTACGCACATTGTTTTAAATTCGGACGTATATTTTTTATTTCCTGCTTTATTCTGAAAAGCTAAAATACCATAAAGTTTATATTTGGAAACCCATGACTGTATTGTTTGCGAACCAATACTATATTTATTGGCTAAAAAAGGAAACGAACCTAATCTATCAAGATATTCCTGAGATACTTTAGCTTTAAATTCAGGAGTATGTGGTGATTTTGCCATAAAAAACCTCCATAAGTAGTTTTGGTTATTTACATTGTCTACTTATGGAGTATCATATCATTCTCTCTATCGTCTTTGGTAACCATTTTTATGAAATTTTTTAAATTAATTTTATTGCTTCATTGATACCTTTAGGGAATGCTATAACAGCAGCTCCAACCATCGATATTCCATAAGGATTTAACAAAAATCCTAATACCAATGCCTCAATACCAAGTGATACTTCTTTCTGCATAAATAAGCCTAATCAGCTTCAACAGGTAAAGAATGGTTATTCCTATGCCGAGCAAGAATGTTAGAAAAGCAGTCAAGATACTCAATATTAACCTGGGAAACAAGATTATTTTTATTATCCATCTCATCATTTCTTATTCCTCTCCTTCTAAATCACTCTTTGTATCTCCACACACCATATTGATAAAAACATTCACATCAATATAATTTTTTAGGAGTTTTTTTCGCCCACCTTCACCATCTTCTACAAACACATAATGCTTATAAAACTGCTTAAATGCAGGATTTTCACGATTTCACTCTTTGTATCAACGCTATGCACTAAACTTGCTCGCCATTGTCCAAACCTATATTCAAATCTTCATCAATGATAGGAAGCTTGAAAGTAATAGATTTTAATCACTGTCCATTAGGTTGTTTATCTTCATAAATTTGAATTTCAGCTATCAAAGCCTCTATTAACTGCCTACGCTCTACATCGTTCATCACCTTATACAGCTTGTCAAAATAGATCAAAACCTTATATATGTTATCACCTGTAAGTTTTTCAGCCTCGATAGTTTCCTTCTTTACTTTTACTTCAATTAGCTTAGATTCTAATTCTTCAATCTTGTCATACATACGATAAAGTCTTGCATTATACTTATAAAAGTAGACACATT
>KI259753.1 GCA_000467935.1 Peptostreptococcaceae bacterium oral taxon 113 str. W5053 | reverse complement strand
TGACAGTTTAGACAAGAATGTGGAAGTCGAACGAAAGGGACTTGGCACACCCGCAACTCGTGCAGGCATTATTGAAAACTTAATCTTCAAAGGTTTTATCGAAAGAGATAAAAAGAATCTAATTGCAACCAATAAAGGAATCAGCCTTATAACGATTGTAGCAGATACTTTTAAATCCGCTGAGACAACTGCAAAATGGGAAATGGAATTAGTGAATATTTCACAGGGAAAATCTTCAAAGGAAGAATTTTTGAATACAATAGAACATGAGATAAGAAATGAACTATCTCATTACAAAAAGGAGTAGCCCATGTTTGATACGCTAATAAAATTTAGTAAAGATAGAGAAAAATTGGATTTTTATGCTACAGATAAAAGGGCAACCCGTGAACTTTTGAAAAGAGAAGAGTTTACATCTTTAGTTTACGAGCCTGCTTGTGGAGAAGGACATATCGGAAAAATTTTAGAAGAACACGGTTATACGGTAAAAGCGACAGATATTTGCTATAGAGGATATGGAGAAGAAAGAGAAGTTGATTTTTTTACAGTAACAGAAAATATATTGGATATCGTAACCAATCCACCATATTTTTGTGCAAGTGAGTTTTTACGACACGCACTTGAAATATCAAGGGAAGGTGTAAAAATAGCAATGCTCTTTCGTTTGGCGTTTTTAGAGGGGCAATCAAGATATGAGTTATTTAGAAAGTATCCTCCAAAGAGAGTATATGTATTTTCCAAAAGATTAAATTGTGCTAAGAACGGAGAGTTTTGGAAATCCAAAAGTAGCGGGATCGCCTTTGCTTGGTTTCTATGGGAGGTGGGATATATCGGATATACAGAGTTAAGGTGGATTCGATAGAACAATGGAATTGGTCTTATGTCAAGAAATAGTACAAG
>KI259752.1 GCA_000467935.1 Peptostreptococcaceae bacterium oral taxon 113 str. W5053 | reverse complement strand
TTCGGTAAAAAAGATGTCTGTTCTTCCTTTTTTCTCCTATGTTTGGCTATCATAAATCTTTTGGCGAAGTTTTTTTCTTTTCTAAAAAAATACGAACCAAGTTTCCCATGATGATGGGAAAATAGAAGGTACATATTCTCCAAAAGATGATGACCAAAGCAAGACCTGCGCTTTCCGGCAAGAGAGAGCTGAATACCAAATAAAATCCGCCTTCCGCTCCAAGGCTGGCTCCGGGTAAGGGAACATAAGAACTGATTATGGAGACACAGGCAATGCCTAAAAGAACCATGATAAAGGAAATTTTCTGCCCCAAAGCTGAAAAAATAAAATAGGGTGCTCCAAATAAGAAAATCAGAGATAAAAGGTAGTAGCCTCCCGCACGAAAGACTCGTCCGAAGCCTTCTTGACGCATAAAGTGGAAACTGTCGTAAAATGCCGCCAATTCATTTTCCAGTTTTTCCACGTTTTTTTCCGAATTTTTTAAGATATGCATCTTCCCGAGGAATCGAATGAATTTTTCCAAACGTTTGTTGGTTGCTTGCGGCGAATAAATCACGGCAACTAAAACGAAGGTTACTGCAAAATTCAGGAAAAATCCGAACCACAGGAAGGGACCCATGGTTTTGGTGGAGATATCGGAATAAAAGTAGAGATAGATAAATACGGCAATTCCTCCCGCCAGGGCAAAGATGTGATAGAGGAGTAAAAGCATCATCATGGCACTGGAGCCTATTCCGATGGGGATGCCGTATTGCGTCAGCTGATAGATTTCCATCGGTTGTCCGCCGCTGGATAAAGGAGTCAGTTGGTTGAAGAGAATGCCGGTCATGGTGGAGTGAAAGCTTTCTTTAAAGGGAATTCGGAGTCCCTTGACGTTAACTAATTCTTTTAAGGCGAAGCTTTCTATGATCCAACTGATGAACACGAAGCTAAGAGCCAATGTCAAGTAGAGAAAATCCGCTTCTTTCAAGGTGTGAAAAATCGTTTTCGGACCGTCAACAAAATAGACCGCCAGCATCATTACTGCTGCGGATAGTGTAAAAATAAAAATATTTAAGGTATTTTTATATGTATTCATAATGCCCTCCGTACATAGTATATCATATGAACCAAAGAGGCTGGTAGAGAAAAAGGCTCAGTGCTATAATGACAGGGAAAGGATGATGTATGATGAATCGTGAGAAGTTAAAGAGTTTTATCCGTTTTTTGAAGCAATGCGGCTCTTCCTTTACCGCGGCGGAACATATGAAGAAAGAATTAGTTCAAAAGGATTTTGTCGAACTGGATTATCGTAAATCTTGGAATCTTCAAAGAGGAAAGGCTTATGTGTTGCGATATGAGGGGGCACTTGTCGCTTTTCGACTGGGGGCGGATTTGTCCAAGGGTTTTTCTATTATCGGAAGTCATACGGACAGTCCCGGTTTTCAGGTGAAGGGAATGGAGCTTCTTGTCAAGGATGAGGATGTTCGTCTGAATACGGAAGTCTATGGAGGGCCTATCTTAAACACTTGGTTTGATCGTCCCCTTTCTCTGAGCGGTCGTGTGTTTCTTTGTAAGCAAAGTCAAATCCGTGAGCAAATTGTGCATTTCGAAGAACCTTTAGCACTGTTTCCCAATTTGGCAATCCATATGAACCGAGAGGTGAATAAAGGTTATGAAATCAATCCACAAAAAGAACTTCCTCTGCTGTTGACCGAGGATAGAAGTCTTCGCACTTTATTGGCACGAAAATTACAGGTGGAAGAACAACATATTTTGGATGGGGATTTGTTCCTTTATGATATTCAAGGTCCGGTTCTTATGGGCGAAAAAGAAGAATATCTTCAATCTCCCCGTTTGGATAATTTGGCTATGGCTTATGCCTCTATGCTGGCAATTCTTACCGCTTCTATAGAAAAAAACAGTATGATCATTGCTTGGGATCACGAAGAAATCGGAAGTTCCACGCAAAGCGGTGCGGACAGTGTGTTGTTAAAAGAAATTTTGGAGCGAATTCTTTCATCGGAAGAACTTAATTCCAGAGAAGCTTTCGCCCTTTTGTGTTCTAATTCTTTTTTAATTAGTGCGGATATGGCGCATGGGCATCATCCCAATCACGAAGAGGTTGGAGATCCGCTTTATCGTCCCAAAATGGGGCAAGGTCCAGTGATTAAACACAGTGCCCGAAAATCCTATACCACTACGGCAGGCAGCTCCGCTTTTTTTAAGACTTTATGCGACGAAGCAAAAGTTCCCTGTCAAGTTTTTTATAATGCATCCAATCGTCGGGGAGGCGGTACCATCAGTCCCATTACGGCAAGTCATCTGATGATTCCCAGTGTGGATGTGGGTGCACCGATGCTGGCTATGCATTCTTGCAGAGAGTTGATGCACGGGGATGATTTTTTATCTATGGAAAAAGTGTTTGAAACCTTCTTCCAATAAAAAAAGCTCAAGGTGTCTCCCTGAACTTGTCAACACAAAGCGGACAAGTTCAGTAGCGCCTTGGGCTTTTTTGATTAGAATTTATTTTTTACTCAATAGACTTTCCCAATATGTAAATTCAGAGTCTCTATGCTCAACAACAAAATGATTTTTCCCTAAGGTTTTTAAAATATCTTCTTTTAATCGTTCGAGCTCCGAATAGGCTTTAAAAAAGTCCATTTTTTTCTGAATCATCGGGTGTTTCGATTCTCCTGAAAGTACATAAAAGGCAAAGCTTTCAGCAAAGTCTTCCGCCGGGTTTGTAGCCGCATAGGCGGTTACAAATTCATGATGATGACGCAGATAGAAGCGTAAATGTTCATCGTCATAAAAATTATCTTCAACGATTCGCTCCCAAAAAGCTTTATAGAAAGCATTAAGATAGGAGTCCTGTTTAGCTTTTACTTCATCATCCCAAAAGATACTTCGCGGTGCAAATCCTTCCCAGTCATATTCAACTTGAGTGGAATCCAAAGAAAACACATGAGCAAACTCATGAATTAAGGTGTAGATGCTTTCGGCTTCATCCTCCAAATCTTTTCCGTCCAGTGCCAATTTCCAGTGAACACCTTTTTTGTCCATGGTATCCACATAGGCAAAGGTTCCATAAAGACCGTCACTCATGACGACAAATCGTTCAAAACGTTGCCATGCACTTTCCGGTAAAATTTGTTTTACGCTTTCCCAATATTTTTTTGCTTCTTGATGTTTTTGTTCATCGACGAAATCCAAGCCAACCCTCTTGCCTTCCACTCTTTCAAGTTGTCCGTTTTTCACGTCAAAGACGGCTAAAGTTTCTTCATTTCCCCAAATAGAATATAGAATTTGTTCTCCGTCCAATTCCGGATAAGATGACAAAATTTTTACAAATTCATCCATGATTTCATCTTCTCGCAAAAAATTATATTCTTCCTGCTGTCTCATTTCCTTTAATTCATGAAAAAGTTTATCCAATTTTTTCCCGTCTTTTTGAGATATATTTTCTTTCACACGGTTTAAAACTTCTTGACGTCCGGTTTCAAAATGATTGATAAAGCACTGAGGCGGTAAAGTTCCCAAAATATCATCGGTCCATTGATTCAAAAGTTCATGAATCTTCTGCGTGATTTTATCTTCTTTATTGGAAACGTCCATACTTTTTTTATTTTCTCTTATCCTTCGTTGCGCATTTTTTTCCTGAACCAATTTGTAGAGTTCTTCCCTTTGTTCTTTGCTGACTTCGTCTTTTAATATGCCCAACAAAGCCTCCGTCTCTAAAAGATTTTCCCGTTCCTGAATTTTCCACGCACTACTGTCTTCCCCGACTTTCTGAAAATTTTCTTTCATTTGAAGAGGGATTCTTTCATTCTTTGAAAAAGTGCAGGAAGCCAGGATTAATATCAATATCAGTGCAATTATTTTTTTCATAGCTGCCTCCTTCTATGACTATCAGTATACTGAAAAGTTTTTTAAACTGTCAATTCTCTTTCCTCCAAAGGCTAACTATGATAAAATGAGTGAAGTCATCAAGAAAGGAGATCTTTTTATGAATACAAAGCGTTGGGTCGCAGTTGTTTTAGCTGTTGTTGTTTTGATTTTATCCTTCGGATCGGGAAGCTTGAAAAGCAAAATCAACCGGGAGCAGGATCAAAAAATTGTAAACTCTTTTACAAAAAATTTTACTTCCGTATTTGAAAAAATGAATGAAAATGTATTGGAAATGGGAAACCCTTCCGTACGAATTGCCGTCATCCATTTAAACGGTGTTATCTCCGCTCAGTCTTCCACTTCCATTTTAAGCGGCAGTACCTATAATCACGACTTATTTATGAACGAACTTCATCAAATTTATAATGATCCTACCGTACAAGCCGTGCTTCTAGTAGTGAATTCACCGGGAGGCGGTGTTTATGAGAGTGCCGAAATTCATCGCACTTTGGAAGCTATTATCCGGGACAAAGAGATTCCCCTTTATGTTTCCATGCAAAACATGGCAGCCAGCGGCGGATATTATGTCAGTGCTCCGGCACAAAAGATTTTTGCCACTCCGGATACCATTACCGGTTCCATCGGTGTGATTATCAAAGGAACCAATTTGTCCGGCCTTTATGAGAAATTCGGGATTAAAGAGATGGTCTTTAAAAGCGGAACTCATAAGGATATAATGTCCACTTCCAGAGAAATGACACAGGAAGAACAAAAAATCATGCAAAAAATGATTGACAATTCCTACGAACGTTTCTTGGATGTCATCGTTAAAGGTCGAGGTATTGATAAAGAAAAGCTTCGCAAATTGGCGGACGGTCGAATTTACGACGGCGCACAGGCAAAAGAGGTCGGTTTAGTGGACGAATTGGGGTTTAAAGAAGATGCTCTGGCAGCTTTAAAGGCTTCGGATTCTCTTTTAAATAATGCACAGGTCTTTGAATACAATCCGGCAGGCACCCTTTTGGATCAATGGTTGAAAAAGCTTCCACTCGGTTCAAAAACTTCTGAAATTACAGAACTTTTGAACAAATTTCCGATTCAAAGCGCTCCTGTATTGATGTATTACTACGGAGGAATGTAATCATGGAAGAGAAACGTAATTATAATTCTTATCCCACAATGTTTTTTGCCGGATTTTGGATTCGCTTTCTCGCCTATATCATTGATGTGGTGATAGCTCATGCGCTTGGTAAGATTATTATCAATCCTGTTGCGGTGGTATTGAATTTGGATATGAACGCTTCCTTCCCTTCCGTTTATACTTTTCTTCGTTTGGTAATTTTCTTGACTTATTTTGTCTTAGCTGCCAAATGGACTCAAGGACAAAGCTTGGGTAAAATCATTTGCGGACTTCGAATCGTATCGCTAAAAGAAGAAAATTTAACTTGGACGACGATTCTCATTCGAGAGGCTTGTTTAAGGTATTTGCACAAAATTCTCTGGATTTTATACCTTGTTGTGCCTTTCTCCGATAAACATCAAAGTCTTAGCGATATGCTTTGTGACACGGCGGTGATTCGGGAAAAAATGTTTTTAACGGAAAACTTTTTTAAACATCGTTTTGAACTATAGAACTTCTTCTTCAAAGAAGTTCTTTTTTTATTTTATTTTCCTTTGAGAACACGGTATAATAGAATTGAGGTGAAAAGATATGAGTACTCAACTCAGAAAAGAAGAAATTTTTCGTATTGCCTTGACCGCCGGCGAAATACTGATTCGTAACGGTGCGGAAGTCGTGCGTACGGAAGAAACTATACATCGAATTTGCGCATCCAGGGGTTTTTTTGAAGCCTCTGCTTTTGTTTCTCCTACAGTGATTATCATTGGAAATGATGAGGAAAACGGTCCTTCTTATGTTTGCAATATTAAAAAACGAGGCAATGATTTATATCGTATTATGCTGATTAATGATTTTTCCCGTCGCTTTGTGAAAACTCCTATGAGTTTTGATGAAGCTATGAAGGATTTAAATGCCATTGTCAATGCCACCGGATACAAAAACTATGTCATGGCGTTGGGAGGCAGCATCGGCTCCAGCGCTTTCTCACTTCTGATCGGCAGTAGTCCCAAAGACCTTTTGCCTTGTATGATTACGGCTTTTCTTTGTATGATTATTATGTTTCGTTTAGATCAAAAAGTCTTTTCCGTCTTGCTCCACTTGCTCTTGGGTGTTTTAATCGCCATCTTCGGCAATTTGCTCACTATGATAGGCTTTGGACAAAATACGGATATGATTATTATCGGTGCCATGCTTCCCTTTTTACCCGGTATTCCGTTTACCAATGGGGTCAGGGATTTTATGTATGGCGATTTAATTTCCGGAACTTCCCGTATGGTGGAATCTGTCGTGTTGATTGTAGCTCTAAGTTTCGGCGTCGGCTTGGTCATGAACATTTTACATTTGATTCAAGGAGGCTTTTTATGAACTATCTCTTGCAATTTGTTATCTCCTTTATCACCACTCTCGGTTTTTGCCTGTTCTTTAATGTCAAAAAAGCTGCACTCATCTCCGCCTCTTTTGCAGGAGCATTGGGGTGGATCGCCTGTAGGATGACTTCCAATGCAGGTTTAAATGTTATTTTTGCCAATTTTGTAGCAGCACTAGTTATCTCCATAGTGGCGGAGGTTTTAGCTCGTATTCAAAAAAATCCGGTAAGTATTTATATCGTCCCCGGTATGCTCCCTTTGGTACCCGGGTTTGGAATTTATTATACTATTCAATACTTGGTGAGTGGAAAATATGAAGCCGGTCTCAAAGAAGGGGTTTTGGCTTTCTTTATCGCCTTGGCCTTGGCCCTAGGAATTATTTGTGTATCGGCCACCAGTAAATTATTTTTCCCCACACCCCCTATTACCGTCTTAGAAAATCATGAAAATATAAAGGAGGAAATATGAAAATCACTGTTATCGAATCTTTAGGTGTCAAAAAGGAAATCTTGGAAAGTAAATTCCGCAGTTTTTTTCCGGAAAGTGAAGTGGTCTTTTATGAGCAAAGAGGAAATGATGAAGAATTAAAGGAAAGGGGCAAGGATTCTGACATTATCATCGTGGCCAATCAACCTATTTCCCAAGAGGTTGCCGAACATTGGAAAAAGGTCAAACTTCTAAGCGTCGCTTTTACCGGTTTGGATCATATTCCTGTGGAATATTTGGAAAAGCGGGGCGTCACGGTTCTCAATGCGGCAGGCTACTCGAATGTCGCTGTAGCCGAATTGGTTTTCGGTTTGATTTTGACTTGGAAAAGACAAATTCCGCAAAATGACCAAATTACCCGTGCAGGTGAAAAACAAAGTCTGCCGGGCACAGAACTTTATGGGAAAACTTTCGGTGTTTTGGGGACCGGGGCTATCGGGAGTACCGTTTGTCGTTTAGCTCTGGCTTTCGGTTGCAAGGTTATCGCATGGAATCGTTCCGTCAAAGATATTTCCGGCGTAGAATGGAAAACAAAAGAAGAAGTTTTGTCTCAAGCCGATATCATCTCCTTGCATCTTCCCTCAACCAAAGAAACGCAAGGTCTAATCGGAGAAAAAGAACTCTCGCTTATCCAAAAACACGCTTTGTTTGTCAATGCGGCTCGAGGCAAGATTGTAGATGAAGAGGCTTTGGTTAACGCTTTAAAAGAACGTCGCTTTGCGGCAGCATTGCTGGATGTTTTCTATAGTGAGCCGCCTCTATCAAAAGATCATCCTCTTTTGTCTTTGGACAATGTCTTGCTCACACCTCATATTGCCTTCTATACCGAAGAGGCTTTAATGCGCAGATTGGATATTGTACTTGAAAAAATCCAAAACTTTTTAAAATCGTGATGTTCGTCTGAAAATAGCTCCAAATAAAAAAGCAAGGACTTTGCACTGCCCCCAAAAGTTAGACCGAAAGAATCTAACTGAAGGAGGACAGTTCATAATTTAAGCCTTGCTTTTTGCTTATTTATTTGATTTCAATATGGATACTTTCCGGGCTGATGGAAATAAATTTGGCATCCGGGATCTCTTTGGGAATTAAAGCCACTTTGTGAATTCCTTTGCCCAAATTATCCGTTTTGGCAATCAAAATAATATTTTTGCTGCTCCAATGGTCCACCACGGAACGTTTGCCGCTTACTTTTACGAGAATTAAATCTTTATCCAAAAATTCAACTTTAAATCCTGTCCTTAATCCTTCAACACTCACGCCGGTAGGCGGAATCAAAATATCTTTTTCAATCTCCTTGTCCACTACGAAATTACAAAAGATATTATTTTTTTTCCCGTGAAGCTCCACACCGTCCGGAAGTTTTAAAGTCAATTTAACTTTTGAATCATCCTTAATTTGAGAAAGATTTATCGGAGCTGTTTTTATTTTTTCCAATGCATCCAATACCCCTTTATCTCCTTTTACCTTTACCGTCTTCGGAGAAATATTTGTCGTAATTAAACTGATTCCCTTGGGGAGTTCTCCTTCTTTAACCATTTCTACAGGAAGCTCTTTAATATATTGCAATCCCAAATTAACACTGACAAATTCCCGATTGATTTTCACTCCATCCAGAATCAATGGGTTCTGATCATCCCAAAGTTCCAATGATACATTTTGAGAGGTGGATTTTTCCATATTTTTTACATAAACCGGTGCGACGACTTGAGTGATCTGAGCTATCTTGGAAGACGGTCCTTCTACCGTTACTCCGGCCGGATTACTGCTAGTTTCTTCCAAAATATAATCATTTTCCAGTTGGTCCATGATTTTTACCTTCACGGGCAAATTTTTCTTGATGATATTTTCCAAGCGTACCGAAACTTCGGCTTTATCCATCTTGATGACGGTAAGGGTATTCGGCTTGTCCACATTAACTTTGATGGAATGAGTCCCTTCTCTTAAATAATCTTTGATATCAATACTTGCTTTAATTTCATTGTAATTTATACGATTCATTTCATTTCGTTTTCCTTGCAAGGTAATGTTCACCGTTGGATTTTTCGGTTCCATCAAAATCAATTGTTTTTCAGACAACCGCTCTTGATTTAAAATTGTCACCGGGATATTTTTATATTCCTGGGTTTTCACCGGATTTTTATCTTCCATCACATAATACCAGGCAACAATAGCCACCAACAGTGCCGCCAATTTAAAGCTCAAATTATTCTTTAGAGTCTTCATTGTTTCGCCTCCACTTGCTGCCAAGCAACACTAAGTCATCTTTCATATAAATATCCAAGAGCATATTTCTAAATGTCTCTTCATCTAAATATCTGGAAATATTCCCTTTTTCCGCAATAGAAATAGCCCCCGTTTCCTCGGAGACGATTAAGCTGATTGCATCGGACCGCTCCGTAATTCCTATAGCCGCCCGATGCCTTGTTCCCAATTCTTTGGGCAGATTTTGATTGTCCGTCAAAGGGAGAAAACAAGCTGCTGCCCGAATCTTATCGCCTTTTACAATCAATGCTCCGTCATGTAAAGGTGTGTTGGGAATAAAAATATTAATTAACAGCTCCATGCTAAGTTTCGCATCAATGACGGTTCCCGTTTCAATGACTTCCGTTAGTCCCGTATACTGTTCAAAGACAATTAAAGCGCCTATTTTCTGTCTGGACAAACTGGTGCAGGCTCGAACGATTTCATCCACCGTATGACTGATTTCTTCTCCATGAATATCTTTCCACGACTGTTTTAATACATTGCTTCTTCCTAAATTTTCCAACGCACGACGAAGTTCCGGTTGAAAAACAATTAAAAGTGCAATTGCTCCCAAATTTAATAAACCTTCCAACATCCAATTGATCGTATAAAAACGAACCCAATCGGAACCGGTAATTTTTGCAAATACAAAAATAATGATGATACCTTTCATCAATTGTTCTCCACGGGTTTCTCGAAGCATTAAAAAAGCGCGATAAAAAACACAAGCTACGATAAGAATATCCAATAGATCGCGAAAAGATACGCTTTGTATTATATTTAAAAAGTGTTGCATATCCGCCCCTTCTCTCTTTCTCTCTCTCAATTATTGTAACATAGAATTGCCCCATTTCACAAGCTTTGAACATAGAGGATTACTTATATATATCAAATCTATGTCCTGCATTTGAACTCCAAGCTGCGTCTATCAAAAAAACCGCAAAAAAAGACTTCCCTCCAAAAAGAAAAGCCTTTCCGTTCCTATACCAATCCGTCCTTGATCAATTGAGTTAAAGCTTCTACAGCTTCTTCTTCATCTACTCCAACCGCTCGAATGACGATTTCATCACCTTTAAAAGCACCCATGCTCAAAATACCCATAATGCTTTTTCCGTTATATTCCTGATTATCTTTTAAAACAAAAATATCGCTTTTAAATTTAATAGCTTCTTTGATAAATCGACTGGCTTTTCGAGAATGTAAGCCGATTTCATTAATCAACATTACTTTTTCTTCACGCATTACACAACCTCCCTTTCAATATACTGCTCTATAAATATATCATAGAAAAGTGTCTATATAAATTTGATAAATCATTTTCATATTAAGATTATAACATATATATCGGGAAAAGGCTATCCCGAAAACAAAAAAGAGAGGCGATAGATTTCGCCTCCAACGATTTTAAATAGAAATCCTATTTTCCGGCGATTATACCGTCTAATAGATATAAAGCACTGAATTTTCCGTCTGCTCTTTCCAATTTTAAAACCAAGTCTGTGAAAACATCTTCCTCTTCCACCTGTTCCGTTACATACCACTGCAGGAATATTTCCGCTCTTTTATCATTTTCTTCTCTGGCTAAGTCTACCAAATCATCAATTCTGGAAGTTACCGTTTTTTCATGTTGTAAAGCTTGTTGAAATACATCTAATTCGCTTTTATAATTTGCTGCCGGTTTGTTAATGCTTTCAAAGACGGGAAGTTTTCCCACGCTGGTCAAAAACCCATACATTTTCATAGCATGTTCATATTCTTCATGAGCTTGCTTATGCATAAAACCGGACATTCCGTCAAAACCTCTGTCCTTAAGATATGCCGCCATGGATAGATAAATATACCCGGATTCCAATTCAAAATTCATTTGTTCGTTTATTTTTTCTAAAATCTTTCCCATTTTTTTCCTCCTGTAAATTATTGATCGTAGAGTTCATAAACTTCGTAGATTGGATATCCGCCGATTAATACCTGCTTTAACAACTCGGGAATATCTTCAGTTTTAAGTTCTACCGTAAATCCATTATATTTTAATATCACATCGGAAAGTGACAGACTTTCTAATCGGCTCAACAAATCTAATAAATCGTTCCAACGCGTCTCTTCCATTTCTCCCGTGATGAATGTCATAGGATGTTTCTTTTCCGGATTTTCTTTCGGTATTATCCGGTGAATTAATAATACGTCGTTCATGCACGCTACTCCTTTCTTTATATATTTTCTATTACTTTTCGATATATACCCATAGAAAGAAAAAACTATCAAGATTGAAATTTTTTTGAACAAAAAAATCACAGGAACTTTCCTGTGATTTTATCTGCTCTATAGGGAATGAACCGATCGACCGATACTCTGATGAACGGTTTCTGAAAAAGTTTCACTTAAAGACGGATGAGCAAAAATGGTTTCCGACAAAGCCTTCGGCGAAAGGTGATGTGCCATAGCAATAACTCCTTCATGAATAATGTCACTGGCATGGGAGCCCCAAACATGAACCCCAAAAATTTCTTCCGAATTTGTATCAGTGAGTATCTTTACAAAACCTTCTCCTTCTCCTAAAGTCAATGCCTTTCCGTTGGCTGCAAATTGGAATTTAAAGGCAAGGTATTCCTTTCCCTTTTTCTTTAAACTTTCCTCCGTTTCTCCTACCTGAGCCATCTCCGGATAAAAGAAATAGCAGGCAGGATAGAGGGAAAAATCCGTTTTGTTTTCTACTCCCGTCAAACGATCCGCTACAAAAATACCTTGTGCCGAAGCCACATGAGCCAATTGAATTCCCTTGCGTACCACATCGCCGATAGCATAGATACCGGGAATATTGGTTTCAAAGTTTTCATCAACCCCAATTCCTTGCTTATCAAAATCAAGACCTAAGTTTTTCAATCCTAAATCTTCCACAACGGGAATACGTCCCGTAGCCATCAGCACATTTTGTGCGTTCAATTCCAAACTTTTTTCTTTACCCATTTTTTTGCAGACAATGCGTAAATTCTCGCCATCTTTTTCGATGGATTGAGCTAAAAATCCGATTTGCATATCTACACCGCTGCGTTTAAAGGTCGTTTTGATCCGTTTTTGAATTTCCCCATCCGCCGGAGGTAAAAGAAAATCGGATACCACAGTGACTTTAACGCCTAAAGCGTTAAAGATTGCCGCAAACTCCAAACCGATGACCCCCGCTCCGATAATCACCAGACTTTTGGGAAGCTCCCTTAAATTTAAAGCTTCTTCACTGGTCCATACCTCCGGGAGATTGGCTCCCCGAATCGGCAAGCGAAAAGGTTTTGCACCGGTGGCTATGATAATCGCATCGCATACATAGCTTTCATGCTCAATTTGAATCGTCTTTTCCTTTTCCAACCGAGCGTTCCCCCATAGGATATGAAGATTGGGATATGCCGCCAAAAGATGTTCAATCCCGTCCACCAAGCGACTTACAATTTCATTTTTACGATTCTGTGCTTTTTCCATGGAAAATCGGAATGTTTCCAGCTCAAATCCGAAATCGGAACTTTTCCTCAACGTATTGGCGACTTCACCATTTTTCCAAAAAGCCTTGGTGGGAATGCAGCCTCTATTCAAACAGGTGCCTCCCACTTTGTCTTTCTCAAATAAATAAACTTCCGCACCGGATTTTGCAGCGGCTATTGCAGCTTCGTAGCCTCCGGGTCCGGCGCCGATAATTCCAATTCGCAATACTACACCTCTTTCTCATATCTCAAAATCAAATCTAAAGCAGCTTTGGTTTCATCCGGACGACAAATAGGTGTTTCTTGAGGCGCTTCTTTTAAAAAAGACGGATTTTTCCTTGCTTCTTCGGCGACTTCCAGCATCGCTTTCGCAAATTCATCCAAAGTCCCTTTCGATTCGGATTCTGCCGGTTCAATCATCATCGCTTCATGAACGATTAAGGGAAAATAAATGGTAGGCGGATGATAGCCTTTGTCAATCATACGTTTTGCCACATCCAAAGTACGCACTCCCTCCGGGGCGTCTTTTAAGCCTGCCAATACCACTTCATGTTTATTGATCGTGTCATGAGGAATTTCATAGGCATCTTCCAATTTTTTACGCAGATAATTCGCATTGATAACCGCCACTTCACTGGATTTATATAATCCCTCTCTTCCCAAAGATAATATATAGGCGTAGGCTCGAACCAAAATACCGAAGTGTCCGTAGAAATCTTTTACCCTTCCGATAGAGTGGGGAAGACTATAGTCCAAAGCATATCCTTCCTCATTCTTTCTTATGACCGGAGTCGGTAAAAACTCTTCCAAAAAGGCTTTGACTCCAACGGGTCCCGCTCCCGGTCCGCCCCCTCCGTGAGGCGTAGAGAATGTCTTGTGAAGGTTAAAATGCAATACGTCAAATCCCATATCTCCCGGACGAACATGCCCCAAAATGGCATTGGCATTGGCCCCGTCATAATATAACAGTCCACCGGCATCATGAACAATTTGAGCAATTTGTTTAATCTCTTTTTCAAATAAGCCCAAAGTATTCGGATTGGTCAGCATTAAACCTGCCGTATCTTCTCCGACAGCTTCTTTCAAAGCCTCTACATCCACCAAACCCTCTTTTGTTGATGCAATTTCCACCACTTGATAGCCTGCCATTGCCGTTGTAGCCGGATTTGTTCCGTGAGCGGAATCGGGAATGATGATTTTGTTTCTTTTCTGTCCTTCTCCTCTTTTTTCGTGATAGGCGCGAATCAGAAGAACCCCTGTAATCTCGCCGTGAGCACCGGCTGCCGGTTGCAAAGTCATTTTATCCATCCCTGCAATTTCAGCCAAAGATTCGTCCAATTCATACATTAAACGCAAAGCCCCTTGAACACTCTCCTCTTTTTGCAAAGGATGGAGATTTTTAAAACCGTCCAAAGCCGCAATTTCTTCGTTAATTTTCGGATTGTATTTCATGGTACAAGAACCTAAAGGATACATGCCCGTATCCACTCCGAAGTTTTTATTTGCCAAATTGGTATAATGGCGCACCAAATCCGTTTCACCTACTTCGGGAAGGATCAATTCCTTTTCGTTTAAAAATTCTTTGGGAATCAAACTTTCCAAAGTTTTTTCTTCCACATCCAGTTTTGGAAGTCTATAACCCATTCGATTCTCTACAGAAAGGTCAAATAACAATTTTGTATATTCTCTCATTATTTTAACTCCCTTAACACTTCAATCAATCGATCCATTTCCTCTTTGGTTCTTTTTTCCGTTATTGCAAAAAGCACCGTGTTCCCAAGTTCCGGATAAGCTTCTTGGACAGAAAGTCCACCGTGAATTCCCTGTTCATACAAAGCCTTTTGGATTTCTTCTCCGCTATACTTGGATTGCACCGGAAATTCCATCCAGAAGGGCGCATCGCACATTTTCTCAAAGCCGTCAATTTCCAAAATTTTTTCATAGAGATAATGTGCTTTTTGTGCGCATTGAAGAGCGACTTCACGAAACCCTTTTTTCCCCAACAAAGCCATATAACATGCGGCAATTAAAGTGTTGATGCCTTGATTGGAACAAATATTGGACGTCGCTTTTTCTCGGCGAATATGTTGTTCTCTTGCCGATAAAGTCAATACCCATGCCCGTTTTCCATGGACATCCGTCGTCTGTCCTACAATGCGTCCGGGCATTTTTCGCATATACGCCTTGCGAAGCGACATGATTCCCAAATAGGGACCGCCAAAATTCATGGGCATACCCAATGTTTGACCTTCACCGACAACAATATCCACGCCCATATCTCCCGGACGTTTCAAAATGCCTAAAGACAGGGGATCCAATGCTTGAATAAAGCTTACCTTTTTTACCCGATGCGTAATTTCAGCCTCTTTTTCAATATCTTCAATAAAACCGAAATAGTTGGGGCTTTGTACAATAACCCCGGCGACATCTTTATCCGTCAATTCTTCCAAGGCTTTTAAATCCGTTACTCCATGGACATAAGGAATTTGTACAACCTCAATCCCCTGAGCATGAGCATAGGTATTTAGAATGGTTCGATAGGAGGGGGATACGGTTGCGGATACCAAAATTTTTTTGCGTTTGGAATAATTTACCGCCAATAAGGCAGCTTCCATTAAAGCTGTACCGCCATCATAAAGAGAAGCATTGGAAAGATCCATACCCGTCAAATCACTCAGCATACTTTGATATTCAAAAATATATTGAAGTGTCCCTTGACTGACTTCCGGTTGATAGGGGGTATAGGACGTATAGAATTCACTGATTCCCGCAATGCTTGGAATTACGGAGGGGATTAGATGGTCATAAGCTCCGCCGCCGAAAAAGACGGGATAGTCTTCCCCCGAAATATTTTCTTTAGCCAGCTTCTTCATATAAGTATAAACTTCCTGTTCGCTTTTCGCTTCGGGAAGATTTAAAGGACCCTTTAAACGTAAATCATCGGCAATATCGGAAAACAGCTCCTCCGCATCCTTCACGCCGATAAAATCCAACATCTCCCGGACTTCTTTATCCGTTGAAGGAATATAAGAAATCATCTTACTCCTCCTCTTTCAGGAATTTTTCATATTCTTCGGAAGAAAAAAGGTCTCCCAATTCCTCCTCATCACTCATTTCCAATTTTACAATCCAAGTTTCATAAGGTTCGGAGTTCACCAAGCCGGGTTCATCTTCCAAAGCTTCATTGATTTCGACAACAGTTCCGCTTACCGGAGCATAAATATCGCTAGCCGCTTTAACGGATTCCAAAGAAGCGACCGTTTCCCCTCTTTCCACTTCATCCTCTTCTTCCGGCAATTCGACATAAACCACATTGCCTAAATGTTCCTGTGCATAATCGGAAATGCCAATCCATGCCACATTGTCTTCCACTTTTAACCATTCATGTTCTTTGGTGTAATACAAACCTTTTTCAATTCTCACTTTGTTCCCTCCTTGTTCTTTTTATGATTTCTCAAATAAAATTTACTGATGATTTTCGCCGGAACCCGCTTTTTACGTACTTGTACTTCCACTTCCGTGCCCAGCTTATTATAGGGCACTTTTATAAGGACATTGGCTATGGATTTTCCGATGGTCGGTGCTAAATATCCCGTCGTGATTTCTCCAACCGATTCGTCGCCTACAAAGACTTCATATCCATGTCTCGGAATTCCTTTTCCGATAAATTCCAAACCTGCCAAGCTGTAGGTCTCACCATTTTCCTGCTCTTTCATTAAAGCCTCTTTTCCGATAAAGTTTCTTTCCTTGTCCAATTTGACAAAAAATTTAAAGCCCGCTTGAACCGGTGTACGATCATCATTGAGCTCATTGCCATATAAGGGTAAAGCCGCTTCAAAACGAAGGGTATCACGACAACCCAAACCTGCAGGTAAAATATTTTCCCCGCCTTCCTCTAAAACCGCCGTCCAAAGTCTTACAACATCATCCGGAGCGGTGTAAATTTCAAAGCCGTCTTCCCCGGTATAACCGGTTCTGGAAATCAGGCAGTTAACTCCTGCGATAGTTACATCTTCTTTAAAATGAAAAAATTCAATCTTGGACAAATCTTCTTCCGTCAAAGCCTGCACAATTTTTTCCGCTAACGGACCCTGAACGGCAATTTGAGCCGTCACGGAAGATAAATCCTCCACGGTAATCTTGAATTGAGCTTGATGCCTTCTAATCCAGTCCACATCCTTTTGCGTATTGGCCGCATTAACTACCAAATAAAAACGATCCCTCGCCATGCGATAAACCAGTAAATCATCTACCACACCGCCTTTTTCATTGGTAAAGAAAGTGTAAAACACCTGTCCGTCCTTTAATTTTGAAGCATCATTGGTCACCAAATAATCTGTAAAGATTTCCGCTTCTTCCCCGGCAATTAAAATCTCGCCCATATGAGATACATCGAAGATCCCCGCTTGATTCCGTACTGCTTCATGTTCTTTGACCAAACCTCCGCCTGCGTATTCCACCGGCATACTCCACCCTGCGTATTCCACCATTTTGCCGCCTAAACGAAGATGTTCTTCATATAAAGGCGTTTTCTTTGCGTCCATATTCACCTTGCTCCTTTATCTATTTCGACGGAAAAAATCGCATCAGATTACTTGCCATGGCATTGGCCGGCAAAGTCTGTACTACAACCTTTCCCGGACCGGTGACAACCGTATTAAACAAACCTTCTCCGCCAAGGAAAATATTCTTCACTCCTTTAATTGTCACGATATCCATACTTACCGTCTCATCCATCATGCAAAGATAACCTGTGTCCAAAACCAATTTTTCCCCTGCTTGAAGCTCATATTCAACAGCCGCCCCGTCGATTTCCACAAAAGCTATTCCGCTTCCGGAAAGTTTTTGCATGATAAAGCCTTCTCCACCGAAAAAACCTGCTCCTAATTTCTTTTGAAAAAATACACTCAGCTCCACACCTTCCGTTGAAGCCAAAAAAGCTCTTTTTTGAATGACAACGCTCTTTCCCGGAGAAATTTCCACCGCACGAATATTCCCCGGAAAATGAGATGCAAATGCAATTTCACCGTTTCGTAAAGCCTGATAACGATTTAAAAATAAAGATTCTCCGGAAAACATTCTTCCAAATACCTTCCCTACGCCACCGCCCACGGTCTCCATTTGAATTCCTTCGCTCATCCAGCTCATGGCTCCTGCCTGAGACATTAAAGCTTCACCCGCTTCCAAAGAACAAATAACTGCCGGCAAATTATCCCCTACGATCTTATACTTCATGATTCATTCCTCCTTCATCCTTATTCATTATTTTTATCCCCTTTCAAGAATTTTTCCATTTCAATTATACCATTCTCCAAGGCTAAAAAAACAATTTGGAAAAAAAGCTTGCATATTTTTATCCGAACGTGTATACTGTGTATATCATATATGAACAGTTAAGGGGTATCCATGGAAATTTTAATCACCAATCGAGATGGCACGCCCATCTATGAGCAAATCGTCAAACAGATAAAAGACAAAATTTTAGAGGGGAGTCTACAATCCGGAGAAGCTCTCCCCTCTATTCGAGAATTGGCAAAAGAGCTTAGAATCAGCGTAATCACAACTAAACGAGCTTATGAGGAACTGCAAAAAGACGGGTTTATCGAAACCGTTCCGGGGAAAGGCAGCTTTGTCCATTCTCAAAATTCCTTATTATTGGAAGAAACCAAACGTCGATTCGTAGAAGATAAGCTTTCCGAAGCCTTTCATCTCGCCAAACTTGGAGGTTTGAAACGTTTTGAAATTGACGAAATCATTAAAGTATTATTGGAGGATTACGAATGACAACATTATTGGAAGTCAAAAATTTACAAAAGTCCTATAAGGATTTTCATTTAGGTCCGATCAATTTTTCCATCCCACAAGGCAGTATTGTAGGATTGGTAGGCGAAAACGGTTCAGGCAAAACCACAACCATTCGCTCCATTCTGGGGATCACTGCAAAAAATGAAGGGGAAATTATTTATAGAGAAGATTCTTCCCTATCCACCAAAGACATGAAAGAGAATTTAGGGATTGTCCTGGATGACTCTTTTTTCTACCAAAAATTCACTGCCGATAAGATTGAAAAAGTCTTGGCTGCAAGTTATCCCGATTGGGATACGAAAATTTTTGATCGCTTCTTAAAACGATTTTCTTTAAACAGAAAAATGCCCATGGAAAAAATGTCCAAAGGAATGCAGCGAAAATTGGTTTTGGCTACCGCCTTAAGTCATCATGCGGAATTGTTGATTCTCGATGAGCCCACTTCCGGTTTGGATCCGGTCATTCGGGATGAAATTTTGGATATTTTCATGGACTATATCCAAAATGAAAGTCACAGCATTTTTCTATCCACCCACATCACTTCCGACTTGGATAAGATTGCGGACTATATTATTTTCCTTCACAAAGGAAAAATCCTTCTTCAAGAAAACAAAGACACCCTGTTGGATTGTTACGGTATTTTAAAATGTGGCGAAGAACATTTTCAACGGATAAAAAAAGAACATATTAAAGGTTTTCGCAAACATCGTTTCGGCTACGAAGTCTTGGTCGGCAATCGATATGCCTATCCGGACTTTATTTTCGAGCCTCCTAATATTGACTCTATTTTAGTATTTATGATTCGAGGTGAACAAAAATGAAAGCTCTGTTAATCAAAGATTTCGCTTATTTTCAAAGTTACTGGAAGCAATCCCTTGCCGGATTCGCCTTTTTTTTCGTCGTGCAGATTTTGATTAAAAATTATACCTTTGCTTTTTTCTTTATCGCATGGATGTTCATTATGATTCCTCAAAACACGTTCTATTATGATGATTTGAATCACACCAAAGAATATTGTTTAGGCCTTCCTTTTACCAAAAAAGAATGGATTCGAAGTCGTTATCTCTTTGGAATTCTTTTCATGGCTGTCAGCGCTCTATTTATTGTTTTGGGAGCGGGCATTGCTATCTTCCAAAAAATGATGGATTTCCGTATCGGTATATGCATTCTTCTCGCTTTTCTCAGTTTAAACATTCTTGTAAATGCAATCACCTATCCCATCCTTTTTCGTTATGAATATTCCAAAGCAAAATTCTTTTCTCTTTTTGTCTACGGTCTTTTGCTGTTGAGGACATTTGCAATCTTACGCTCCTATGAACCGGAAAATTTAAACATCGCCAACTTCTTCAATCCGCAAATTCTACTTCCTTATCTTCTAGGCGCTTTTGTGGTGTCTGTTATCCTCTTCATCTTCTCTGAAAAAATTTCTTATCGAATCTGTCCATAAAAAAATCATTCCGTGTCAAAGCGGAATGATTTTTTTGTGCTTTGTTCAATTCGTGATATGATAGTTTTATATGAAGGAGGGATTTTTATGGATTTTAATCAAGTACTTTTCAATCGACACAGCACTCGTTCCTTTCAGGAGAAAAAAGTTGAACGGGAAAAATTGGAGAGAATTCTCAAAGCCGGCTATTATGCCCCCAACGCCATGCACGAAAACACTTGGCAATTTACCCTAATCACCAATGAGAACGCCATGATTTCTTTGGCTCAAGTCATTCAAAATGCTTTGGAACGTGAAGCCTATGATTTTTATGGTGCTCCGGCGATTCTTTTAGTTTCCGACAAAAAAACGAATCCTCATTATTTGGCGAACTGCGCTGTCGCTTTGGAAAATATTTTTTTGCAAGCCTGCGAGGAAGGACTCTCCTCCGTTTGGATCAATCAATTAAAGCTTATCTGTGACGAACCGGATGTCCGTCGGGAGCTAACAGCTTTGGGATTGCCGGAAGACCATTATGTCGGCGGTATCGCAGCCATCGGTTACGAAAAGGATACACGAAAAAGAGCGGTCAAAGAAGCGACTGTAAAGTGGGTGGAATAAATGAAGAAGATTCAAGATTTTTTTAAAGATTCCGATTTGTCCCTCCCCGAAGGACAGATGATTGTACTGTATTTTTATCCAAAAGACAATACTTCCGGATGTACCATGGAAGCCGTTGAATTTAATGAACTTTTGCCCGAATTTGAAAAATTCGGCGCGAAAGTCATCGGAATTAGCAGAGATTCGGAAAAGAAGCACGCCAATTTTAAAGAAAAATACAATTTGAACCTAGAACTTCTAAGCGATCCGAAAGAAAAAATCCATCACGCTTTTGATGTTATGAAGATGAAAAAACTATATGGCAAAGAATATTTAGGTGTGGACAGAAGTACTTTTGTTTTTGATGAAAAAGGGATATTAATAAAAGAATATCGAAACGTTAAACCTTCGGGGCATGCCGCACAGGTTTTGAAAGATTTAAAAGAAAGAGCTTTATAGCTCTTTTTTACTTTACGACCGGGCACATATTAGCTATAATAAATTATAGAAGCAAAATGAAAAAAAAACAGCCGTTTTGAGTATTCATTTTTAAAGGGGCTGTTTTTTGTATTGTAGGAATTATAAGGTGAAGGGGGACAACAGTATGAGTGAAAAAAAAGACTTAAAATTAGCCAAGGAGCGAATTGCCGGCTATATCGAAAACAAAAATTTAATGGCTATCAAAGAAGAACTGATGGATTTAAATGAAGTCGAAATCGCCGAACTGTTGGATGAAGTCGACCCCAAAACCACATCAATCCTATTCCGCACTTTGCCCAAAGATGTAGCTGTGGAAGTTTTTACCCGTTTTGATTCGGATCAACAGGAGGAAATTATTCGTTCCAGTACGGATAAAGAAGTGGATGAGTTAATGAGCGAAATGTATTTCGATGATATGATCGACGTCATTGAAGAAATGCCTGCCATGATTGTGAATAAGATTTTGAAAGCTTCCACACCGGAAGAACGAAAGCTGATCAATCAATTTTTGATGTATCCGGAAGATAGCGCCGGCAGCATTATGACTATCGAATATGCCAGCGTTGAAAAACATATGACAGCCAAAGAAGCCCTTTCCCACTTAAAACATACCGGTGTCAATAAACAAACCATTTTCACCAGCTATGTGATGAATGCTCAAAGGGTTTTGGAAGGTACGGTTTCTCTGAGAAGCTTGGTCTTAAGTGATGAAGACACCCTTATTGAAGATATCATGGAAACGGATGTACTCTATGTTCATGCAGGCGATGACCAGGAAAGCGTTGCACAACTTTTCCAAAAATACGACTTTGTCGCCATCCCCGTGGTCGATAAAGAAAAACGGATGATTGGTATTATCACCGTTGACGACATTATGGACGTTATCGAACAAGAGGCCACGGAAGACTTCCAAATTATGGCCGCTACCACACCCACCGAAGAAAAATACATGGATGCGAGCGTATTCAACTTAGCCAAACACCGTGTATTATGGCTTTTAATCCTGATGATTTCCGCGACTCTCTCGGCAAGCATTTTAGGACGCTTTGAACACATCTTGGAAAAAATGACTACATTGACCTTATTTATCCCCATGCTGATGGACACCGGCGGTAATGCGGGCAGCCAAAGCTCCGTATTGATTATCCGCGGACTCTCTACCGGAGATTTGGAGTTTTCCGATTTACCTAAAGTTGTCTGGAAAGAATTTCGTGTTGCGCTTATTGTGGGAATAGCTTTATCCTTAGTCAACCTTGCACGCATTCTCCTTCTACATCAAGCATCTATAGGCATTGCCGTTACCGTCTCCTTAACCTTAATGGGAACCATCGTCATCGCTAAACTCTTAGGCGGTTCCTTACCGATTTTGGCAGATAAATTAGGCGTGGACCCTGCCATCATGGCAAGCCCGTTAATCACAACCATTGTCGATGCCTCCACGCTGATTATTTACTTTACCATCGCCAAACAATTATTGGGATTATAATAAATATCCACCGGCATAGCCGGTGG
>KI259751.1 GCA_000467935.1 Peptostreptococcaceae bacterium oral taxon 113 str. W5053 | reverse complement strand
TGAGAGTGTGAGAAAAAGTCTGTAAATTAAAATTAAGCCTTCTATGGTAAAATATAAATATCATAGGAGGCTATTTTTATGGCAAAGAAAAAAGACGTATATCACGTAAAACCCCTAACAGAGGGAAAGAAGAATATCATTGCATCTTTAATTGATGAATATGATATTGAAACAGCAGATGATATCCGGGATGCTCTTAGAGACCTTCTAGGCGGAACTATCCAATCTATGATGGAAGCAGAGATGGATAATCACCTTGGATATGAAAGTCACGAACGTAGTAGTAATGATAACTACCGTAATGGAACTAAGAAAAAAAGAATGCGAAGTAATTATGGGGAATTTGAACTTGATGTCCTACAGGATAGACAAAGCAGCTTTGAACCAACTGTTGTTAAGAAGAGACAAAAAGATATTTCCGGTATTGACCAGAAGATTATTAGCATGTGTGCACGTGGACTAACCACAAGGCAAATTTCAGATCAAATTGAGAAAATATACGGCTTTGATTGTAGCGAAAGTTTCATTTCAGATGTGACAGATAAAGTCCTACGGGATATTGAAGACTGGCAGAATAGAGCTCTTGATGAAATATATCCAATCCTTTTTATTGATGCTGTACACTTTTCAGTTAGAGATGATAACATAATCAGAAAGCTTGCTGCATATGTAATTATGGGAATTAATTGTGATGGAATGAAAGAGGTAATAAGTCTTGAAATTGGTGAAAATGAGAGCAGTAAATATTGGCCGGGAGTTCTTAATAATCTTAAAAATAGAGGTGTAAAGGATGTAATGATCATATGTGCAGATGGGCTTACCGGTATGAAAGAAGCAATTGCTGCTGCTTTTCCAAAGACCGAATATCAAAGGTGTATTGTTCACGAAGTTAGAAATACTTTGAAATATGTTTCACACAAGGATATGAAAGAGTTTTCAGCAGATTTAAAGAAAATATATCTTGCGGCTGATGAATCAAAAGGTAAGGAACAATTGGATACGGTCACTGAGAAATGGAATTCTAAGTATCCTAATTCTATGAAGAGCCGGCACAATAACCGGGATGTTTTATCACCGATCTTTAAATTCTCATCAGAGGTTAGAAAGATAATTTATACAACGAATGCAATAGAAAGCTTAAATAGCACATACAAGAAGCTTAACAGGCATAGAACGGTGTTTCCAAGCGACAAGGCACTGCTTAAATCACTTTACTTGTCTACACTTCAAGCTACGAAAAAATGGACTCAACCAATCAGAAACTGGGGTAAGGCATACGGTGAATTTAGCATAATGTATGATGGCAGAATTCCACTTTAAATTGTTACAATAGCATGAAATTGGACCGCTCAGTAAGAGAGCGTTCCTTGACATGACTTTATTAATATTTTATATTAAGTTTATTAATTAAGTCAGTTGATTTTGACAAGATTCTTTAAAAATTACCATAGAAGGCTTAATTACAGAAAAAATCTTATACTCTCA
>KI259750.1 GCA_000467935.1 Peptostreptococcaceae bacterium oral taxon 113 str. W5053 | reverse complement strand
ATAATTTATAAGTTAACAAATCATTGAGCTTAGTTTTGTTTACACGAACAATTTGGTTGAATAGATTTTTCGGATAATTTGAGTTTAAATATTTTAATGCTTTTTTATCATTATTTTTCAGTAAAGTCCGTAGTTTTTTTCCACTTAAATATTTAGGATTAATTGACATTTCGTCGTGAGAAGTTCCAATTCTTTGGATGGCTAGACATTTGCAATCTAAATTTAGTTTGTTTATCCAACGCATGTATTCTATGGCTAATAAATCATTTGAGATTAAATGTATTTGATTGTTTATTTGTTGCATGGCTTCTGAATAAGCTTTGGGATACGCAAAGCCGGAGCGGATGTTTTTTAATGTATTTTCTTGAATATTATATCGTTGTTCAAAATTTAAAATACTTTGAAGTTTTTCAATGGGTAAGGAACTCCCAAAACTAAGAATTTGAAAATCGGGAATTGAGGATAAAATTTTTAAGGATTGCGCAGCAAACACAGATGCACTTTGCAGCACAAAGGGAGAGGGTATTTCTAAAACGAGATCCGCTCCGGCAAAAATTGCTTGCTTTGCCCTTAACATTTTATTAAAAATAGAGATTTCTCCACGTTGAACATAATTTCCGCTCATAAGGACGATTAAAGCGTCACAATGGGTAAGCCTTTTAGTTTCTTTGATATGATAAGCATGACCGGAGTGGAAGGG
>KI259749.1 GCA_000467935.1 Peptostreptococcaceae bacterium oral taxon 113 str. W5053 | reverse complement strand
TAAAGACATTAGAAAAAGACTTTGGATTTATTTTAAACTCTAATATGATTTTTAACTATCTTTTCAAAAGTTCTTATATGCCGATATAGCCTGTCTTTACAGGTATTTTCGGCATTTTGTATATCGGGAGATACTCACATATTTTCTTAAATCTGCTTGTATTTTCGCTTTGAAAGGTAGTAAAGAAGTAGTAAAACCTCTCTTTTCCTTTAAGCCGCCAGTCTGAAAAATTCCGCCTGTGCGCTGTCAAATGTGGCGTGTGCGTAATAGTTCAGTGTCATGGTAATGTTGGCGTGTCCCATAAGATACTGTAAGGCTTTCGGATTCATTCCCGCATTTGCCATGTTGGTGCAGAACGTGTGTCGCAGGGTATGGGGCGTTGTTACCGCCGGCAAAGCTTCCTCATGATTTTTGTTATACTTTTCTACAAGTCTGCGAAACATAGCATCATAGTTGATACAAGCCTGTGGTGTTCTGTTCCTTGTGAGAAAAAGAAAGCCTGTGTAGCCGTCAACCTCGAAACTACTTTTTCTTCGGCTTTGCACAACTCTCTGCAAGGCCTCAAGAACTCGGTCGCTCATTGGAATTTTCCGAATACCGTTTTCCGTTTTCGGTGTTTCAATGCGGTACGATTTTTTACCGGAGTATTGAAGTTGATGATCCACATTGATTGTCCGATTCTCAAAATCAATATCGCTCTCCGTCAATCCGCAAAACTCTGAAATACGAAGTCCTGTTCCAAGCAGAATGATAAGCTCGTCATAATACTTATGATAGACCTTATCGCTTTTCACAAAGGAAAGTAAACTTTCTTCTTGTGCAGGCGAAAGAGGAACCTTCGGCTCGGTGTCATCCTCAATAACTGTGTTGATATGAAAGTCAAAGGGATTTTTCCTGATACAGTCATCCTGAATGGCGGTATAAAAGGCTGCCTTTAGAGAACGCTTGTAATTGCTGATGGTTTTGAAAGAATAGCCTTTTTCTTTCATTCGTAAAGCCCATTCCTTTGCATCAGACATTTTTACATTCTCGATGCTGCAAGTGCCTATAGTATCTTCCTCAAGGATTCTCATAAGCTGTTTTCTGCCTTGCTTTGTACTGTGTCTTACATTTGCATGGTTTCGTATCTGCTTTGCGTAAAGCTGGCAGACGGTCATTTTCTTTCCCACCGGGTCAATCCCGTCATCAAGGTCTTTTTGTATCTCCTTGACCTTTTCCCGCAGGGATTTATCCTCGCGTTTTCCTTTCGGGGTCTTATCCGTTGGAACTAATTTCCATGCGTACACAAACTGCGTCTTTCCAAAGGTGTCTATATATTTGTAAGCATATCTCCCGTCTTTTCTCTGGCTCTCTCCTGACCGCAAAACTCGGTTTTTGCTGTCCCGTCTTTTTTCTGACATGTTATGCTCCTTTCCAAGACGGAAAGAGCCTTGATATGCTATATCTATTATAACATCGTCAAGGCTCGATCTCCATTAGATTGTGTCAACCGTATCGATCATTTTTTCAAACTGCTTGCGCTTGATCTGAATACGGTTGCCGTTTAATATCACCCAATTTGCGTTAGGATTTTCTTCTGCCAGCTTTCGCAGCTTATTTTCTCCAATGCGAAAATACTTTGCCGCTTCTTCTATTGTAAGGGTATATTTTTCCCAGATAGGCACATCAGTATGATTCATCTCATCGCCCCCTTTCTCAAAATAGGTATAGTAAAAGTTCTGATATTTGTATGTTTTAAGAAAGGCACTACCGGACGGCTTTAAGCATTAGCCTCACGGGAATTTCACCCCTGCATGGATCTCATCCAGCCCTACCCATTGCCTGCGACGCTTTGAACGCTCGGACTGTGGCTATAGGGGAGTATCATTATATATTTTGCGCCGTCATGGCTCGCAAGCAGCTACGCTTGCTTTACGGCAAAATGTTTCTCGCTCGGCTTCCGGGTAGGGAAGTGTCATGGCGCATTTTCCGCATAGCTAAAGCACAAAAGGAAAGTATCCGGTTTGCCCTATGATACGCCGCCGTTATCTTGCGGGTATATTTGTCAAAGAACAGGCGGCAGCTTCTTTCTGCCTTGTCTGCGGAAAGGGGAACGCAGACAGCTACATTATTAAATCTTGAAAATCAGGACAGCCTGCATGAGCTTTGAGCGAAGGCGATCTCGTATATCCTCGTCTATGCCGTAATAGGTATTTCCCCGTTCATCACGGAGTTTTCTCATAGAAAGGTGGGCGATATAGCCTACGTAATGCTGGCAGACAATATTCATTGCCTGCGGCTCTCCTTTAGTTGCGGCTATGATTACCGGATAAGGCAACAAGCCGCGTTCATCGTTTCCTGTTTTACCAGTCAGGGTAGTCATAGGCATGTTCCTCAAATAGCGTTTTAATAGCTCAAAAGAGCTGGTACGCCGATACTGCACTGTACTTCTTGGAATCTGATAGAGCTTCGCAATTTCCGCATCACTCATATCAAAGAAGTAATAGAGCAGGACGGCTCTGCGTTTTTCTTCCGGCAAGCTGTGGATCGCATCGGCAATCGTCTTTGCATCCCATTCTTTACCGCCTGCGAAAAAGGTTTGTTCTTCTTCACTGCCTACAAAGAAATCTTCACGGGTATAAAGCTGATTTTCCTCTTTCGGTGTCAGGTCGGAAAAGCTGATTTCTCGTGCCTGCCTTCTTTTGATTTCCTTATGTGCATTGATACTTTCGTTTTTCAATGCACGTTTACAAAAACCGTTAAATGCGCAGCGTATCTGCCATTCAGTCCGTTCAGGCTCATTCATGATATTCACCTCCTTTCGCAGCCGCGAAATCGGGCAGAATTTCCCCTTTCACAAACCCTCAACAACGGGCAGATGAAAACTGCCAAAGAAAAGCGAATATTTTTGAAAAAAAGTTTTTGTAGACGCAAAAAATCCCGACTGCATAAGGCAGCCGGGATTGGACATGAAAAGATAGCTATATAAATATGATTTAACAGATCATCTATATAAGCATAGAAACATGTAAATAGAACATATTCCCTTTAATAATGCTTTATCATAATAAAAAATGAACACGATGATACCTCCTTTGATACCGCCATGTTTTTTCGTAAGTTATGATTGATTTTGAGTCTTCACTCCCTTATTCAAGCAGAATAATATAGGCGGTTTAATATTATATATTCTATCTTTTGCATAAATGGTTCTCTCCTTAAATAAAATAAGCCGGTAATTACAGTTTCGTAGCTGTAAATCACCGGCTCTGTGTCTTTGCATCTGGCTCTTTGATAACTGATACATTAAATTGTTTGACATTGATTAAAGATTCTTGTTTGCATTTCGGACAAAACAAGGGAAAGCTTTTTAACTCTGTATCGCTTCTGATTTGCAATCGTGTTTTATTTCTGCAAACAGGGCAGAGTAACCATTGCCTTTTAACTTTTTTATTCTTCATTGCGTAATCCTTCTACGTTCATTTTATAAGCTCATATATCTTATCGTTAGATTAATCTATAAATTCATTTTTATCATCGCCATGATATAAATTACATTGTGTCCAATACGAGCTCGCTTTGCATTTTTCTTAGAAGTCTGTATTCACGCATAAGCAGGATGACAGCGATAAAAAGGATAACTATATCGTTCAGCGGAAGAGCAAGCCATACTCCCAAGACATTCCCTCTCATCAAGACAGGAAGCAAAAGAACCATAGGAACCACCAAAACTAACTGGCGAAATACGACAATGAAACCGGCCAGTTTTGCTCGCCCAAGTGCTTGAAAATAGGTAAGTGTCATAATCAGCAGACCGTAAGTAAAAAATGCACAAAACATCAAACGGTATAATGAAATTCCTGATTCAACAATATCTGATTCTGTAATAAATGCCGACAATATTTGATTTGGAAAAAGCTCAATTACGGCAAAGAATATTCCGGAAAGGACAGTAGAGCCAATAATGAAGATGTTAGTAAGCTGTTTTACTCGCGTATAATTTTTTGCCCCGTAATTCGTGCCGACAGCAGGCTGCAGACCTTGACTCATCCCCCAAATGGGAACGAAAGCAAGCTGCATAACACGCTGAGAGGCACCCATCAATGCAATTTGCGTTTCTCCTCCATATTTTACCGCTGTATTATACACCACTGTCATCTGTATCAACATCATGACCTGCATAAACATGGCACTGACTCCGACAGAGAGAATTTCAGGAATCAAATCTTTTGCCGGACGCACCCCATGAAAACGAACGATAGGACTCTTTTTCAGAAAGTAAATAAGGGTGACAGTAGCTTGGAAAAACTGGGAGATAACTGTTGCAATCGCCACAGCCTGAGGTCCCCTTTCAGGAAAAATTATAATAAGGATCGGATCTAAAACGATATTTAATATCGCGCCACCGGCCATGATTACCATGGCAAGACCCATCCGACCCTCTCCACGTATAACCATATTGGCACTTTGCATGAAGTTGACAAAAATAGAACCCAAAAATACGGTGCGCAGATATACCACACCCATCTCCAGAACAGCTCCCTCTGCACCAGAAAGACTCAGCAAAATAGGAGCAAAAGTAATTCCCGCCACCATGCTGATAGATGAAAGTAACAGCACGAGAAAAGTAAGATTTCCCATAATTCTGTTTACTGTGTCCATATCTTTTTTCCCAATGGCACGGGAAAGTACCGAGCTGGAGCCTATACCTATCAAAACGGCAATGCCATTATTGATAAGGACAAAAGGTGATGCAGCCGAAACTGCACTCATGGCAGATGTTCCCACCATCTGCCCAACATAAATTGAATCGACGAAGGCATAAAGCCCTACCACAAACTGTCCCAAAATTGCAGGAAGCGATAATGTTATCATTAGCTTCCATGGATTTTCCGTCAATAGACGCTCTCTTACATCTGTCATTTGTATAATCTCCTTTGTTTAACTGTTTATCTTGAGTTTGCCTTCTCCTTCATCTTATGTGACTATCAATATTGCTTAATCCAATTCAGCACAATATTTTGAAAATCTATGGGAGCTTCAGCAAACATGAAATGTCCACAATTTTTGATTTGCTGCAATTCTGAGTTTAGAAATAAACGATTGAGCTTTTGTGCTGTATCAATTGTAGTAAGAGGATGTTCGTTTTTTTCACCAACCAAAATCAGAGTTGGAATATCTAATCCCCGTACCATTGTGGAAATATCATTTTTTGCTCCACCTACATGAGCACTCACCGAATAAGATGTTACAAGTATTTGAAAAGATGTTTTTTGCTTGAGTGTTATAAAAATATCCACCAAGAAAAGCATCTATATTCTCCATATACCATTTATTTGCATCGATCTGATTTTTTGGTGGAAGTCCTGTTTTCAAAAATGCAAATGTGTTCTGTGGTTTATAATCCGTATAAACAGAAGATATTAAAACCAATCCCTCTAGTGAAGTTTCGTATTTTGCGGCATATTCCATAGCAATAAGTCCACCAAAAGAATGTGCTAAAACAATGACATTCCTATCGGGGAAAAAGTAATCTTTAATTGCCTTGCACTCGTCAGCAAACTTGCTTGTGCTGTAATATGATAATTCTTTTTTTATTTGTGAACGCCCGCATCCTCTGGCATCGTAAAATAAAAGAGGATGGTCAATAGATAGAAATCAAAGTGAATCTTCCATGTAATCCGAAGATAAACCACTGCCTCCGGCAATCACTATAATTGGCTTTTTATCTGAATCTTCATTCAGAAGTTCAAACCAAAGTTTGAAGCCATCGATTTCTAAATAATCACCATAGTCTATTTCAAGAGCTTCCCGTTCCGCAGCAAAAGGTGGCATCGTTCGATATGAGATAAACTTACTTATACCAAAGAACAATGCCGCGATAATGCCGATAGAAATAATCCATACAACAATTTTTCTCTTTTTGCATTGTATATTTTTTGTACTCATTCGATACTCCAGTTTCGTGCCTTGGCTTGCTCCGCAATCATGCGAGCATACCAGCCATTTTGTGCTAACAGTTGCTCATGATTTCCCTGTTCACGGATTCTCCCCTTGTCCAGCACAAGGATTTGGTCGGCGCCGATAATCGTGTTCAGACGGTGAGCGATGACGATTACCGTTTTGTCTTTCATCAGCGCGTCCAATGCCTTGTGAATTTCTTTTTCGTTGTCCGCATCCAGACTGGAAGTGGTTTCGTCAAGTAAAACGACGGGTGCATTTTTAATCAAAGCGCGGGCGATGGAAATCCTTTGTTTTTCCCCTCCGGAAAGTGTATTGCCGCCTTCACCCACCATCGTATCGTAGCCGTCCGGCAGTGCGGAAATAAATTCGTGACACTGTGCCGCCTTTGCCGCTTCGACAATTTCCTTCATCGTAGCGTTCGGCTTTCCGACGCGGATATTGTTTGCAATGGTATCGTGTAGAAGATATACATCCTGAAAGACAATAGCGATATTCTCAGCGAGTGTATCCGGCGATTGTTCTCGAATATCGCAGCCTCCGATGGTAATCGTGCCCTTCGTCACATCCCAAAACCGTGAAATCAGACTGATAATTGTGGTTTTACCGCTGCCGGACGGACCGACCAAAGCCGTGGTCGTTCCGGGTTTTACAGAAAAAGAGACATCATGTAGCACAGGAACATTTTTCTCGTATGAAAAATCTACATGAGAAAAACTGATGTCAAATGCTTTGAGCTGTACCGCATCGTCACGATACGATAGGGGCTCCTCCTGACGAGCCGCCAAGATATTTTCTGCCGCCTTACTCAAATATTTTAATTCCGGGTACAGACTGCCCAGTGTCGCCATCATGCTGGAGAGAGAAACGCCGATCATCAGAAGAGCGACCATCCGGTTTGTGTCAATCACTCCCGATTGATACAAACCGGGAGCCAAAATCAATGCGGCAGGAAGAATCAACGATGTCACAAAGCCAAAGGAAACGGAGAACGGCATAATCGCAAGCTCCAATTTTACAGAATCTCTTTTTAAGGTGGTAAAGCTGTCATCCAATCGTTCAAATTTTTCTCCGGTCAAATTATAGAGCCTAAATGTCTTGATCCCGTTAATGTATTCCACGATTCGAGAAATCACTCGGTTGATACTCGTGCGCTGATTGCCGCCGTACTTCTGAGACATTTTTCCGCTGAGCTGCATCAAGGGAAAAGCAATTAGAATCAGCACGGTAGCAGTCAATCCGAATTGCCACGAAACCATGAAGGCAAACAAGAGCGTCAAAGCACTGAAAAACAGCACTTTAATTAAGCTTGCCAAAGAATGGGTTAAGATCTGTTCAAAGTCCGTAATATCGGTTGTCAATGTGCTCATCAGTCGTCCAATGCTGTTCTTGTTGAAATATCCGAGATTTAAGCTGCGGATATGGTCTCCGAGGAAAAGACGCTGTTGTGCCGAAATATCCGCACCCCGATATTGAACTTGTGTATAGTTTATAGAAAAGAGGATCGCACGCACCAAAAACAGAATCCCGAGGACAATGCTGTATAAAGTCAGTTTTTCCACTGTAAAGATGCCGCCGATCAGTTCAATAATCGTCAATATCATCGTGCTGAACATCCCCATGTGAAGCAAAGCGTCCACGCAGGACAATGCAACCGGTAAATACAAAGATCTGCTGTTTTTGCCGGCGACCTGTTGAATCATTTTGAATATATACATCATATGGCTACCTCCTGAGTATAGCTTTTCCACATATCAGCATATCGCCCGTTTTCGGACAGGAGCTCATCATGCTTTCCTTTTTCTGAAAGCTGTCCTTCGTGGAATACGCAAATCTGATCCGCCCCGGTAATTGTATGAAGCCGATGAGCGATCATAATGGTTGTTTTCCCCTTCAACAAGTGTGACAGGGCAAGCTGGATCTTATGCTCATTTTCCAAATCTGCAAAGCTTGTTGCCTCATCAAAGATAATGATGGGCGAATCCTTTAAGATTGCTCGTGCAATACAGATACGCTGCTTCTCACCTCCGGATAATTTCACTCCGTCCTCGCCCAGCTTGGTTTGGTAGCCGTTTGGAAGACTCATAATAAAATCATGGATTTGCGCAGCCTTAGCGGCATCCTCCACTTGTTGGCGAGTAGCATTTTTGTTTCCTATGGCGATATTCTCATGAATGCTGTCGTGCAAAGTAAAGGTTTCCTGAAAGACGAAGGATACCAAGTCCATCAGATTTTCATTTTTCAGATCCAAAATATTCTTGCCGTCGATGCAAATTTTTCCGTCGGTGACTTCCCAAAATTTGGGAATCAGCTGTGCGGCGGTCGTTTTTCCTGCTCCGGAAGCTCCCACAAAAGCGGTTAGACTGCCCGCAGGCATGGTGAGGTTGATATTTTTTAGCACGTCGGACTTATCATAGCGGAAAGTAACATTCTCAAAGCTTACGCCATGAGGCTGTGTGCGGTCTAGTGTACTGTCTCCCTCGGTCGTGCAAGGCAACTCCATGATGTCCTGTATCCGTCCCACGCCGCTCATGATCTGACTGAACATCATGGCGAGGTTTAACAAATTCAGCAAGCCGGAGAGAAATACTATGCTCATAATCATAAAGTAAAGGTAATCTTGCTTAGGTAGTGTTCCACGGAAGTAGAGCATACCGCCCAATGGCAGTGCAAATAGGATTCCGCTTTCTACGAGAGCGACGAAAAGTCCATAGGTATAGCCCTGACTCTTGGTGCATTGCTTCCAAAAGGCGTTGTATTCATCTACGGTGCTTGCATAATCACGATAGCTCTCTGCCGTCATATTATAGGCTTTCATAACAGGCATTCCGTTGATAAACTGCATGATTGCCGTGTTCAATTTTTCCAACAGACGATGATAGGTCGGCATTTGCTTGCCGGTAATCGCCATAGCCGTGCCTTGGATGATGAGCCCCAATATCACCGGAACCAGAAGAGATAAGGACATCGGGATATTGATTGTCAGCAGGTGAATAAAGACAATGATCGGCACGCAGATGGCTGCGGTCACATCCGGAATCTGATGAGCCAAGAATTTTTCAATCCGTTCCACATCCTCAATGATGACTTTTTTGATTTCTCCCGAAGCATGATCTGTAAAGAATCCCAAGTTTATCTTCGCAATATGACGGCTAATTTGCACGCGAACATTGTAAAGCGTATTAAAAGCTCCAACGTGAGAAAATGTTCCCGAAATGATGGAGAAAATAAACTTCCCAAGGATCGATACTGTGGCAATCAGACCATAGTGCAGGGCATTTCCTTCACCACCCAGCAAAACCAGAATACTTCGGTACACCATAACATAAGGCAAAAATGTACATAATGCACTGGCTATTCCAAACAACGCAGATACAAATAGATGTAATTTGTATTTCCCGGCCAGTTGCATTAGGTAAGCAGCGCCGGATTTTCTTTTCTTTTCCATATTTCCTCCTGTTATTCCCGCATGGCAGCCATTAGCTTCGCCGCCTCCTCAATTTGAAAATCATCAATTAAAGTACCATTACGGATCACCAGAGCCCTGCTACAAGTGGCAAGAGCACATTCCAGATCGTGGGTAATCATAAGGATGATGTGTCCCTTTGCCGCAAGTGCGTGAAGCTGCTCACTTACAGCGTGCATATTGCGACCATCCAGACCGCTGGTAGGTTCATCCAAAACAATCACCGGAGCTTCATTCAAAAGCGCGATCGCCAAGGCAAGACGCTGTTTTTGTCCACCTGATAGGGTAGCCGGGTGACGCTCTGAGAATTCATCTAAATTCAGGAGCGCCAACAGCTTATTCGCCCGCTGCATCAAAGCGGATGTCTCCTTTTTGCCGATCAAAAGCTCATCGGTCAGACTTTCTCCAAACAGCTGACTGTCCAAATCCTGCATGATATACCAGATTAGTCCGCGTCGCTTGTTCTTTTTCATCGGTTTTTCCGCGAAACGAATCATACCTGCATCCTCCTGTAAAAGTCCGGACAGCAGTTTCCCAAGCGTACTTTTTCCCGCAGCGTTTGGACCGATTATTGCAACGATCTCTCCCGGTGCACAGGAAAACGAAACATTCGACAAGACCGATTGAGTTCCAAAATGCTTGCACAGATTCTCCACTTTCAGTACCGGACCGGATGCAGTTTCTTTATAGATCTGTGCAGAAATCGGCAAACGTAAAAGCTCCATACCGCGAAGCCCCCACTCCGAAATCTGTTCGTAGGATAATTCCTTCATTTCCTGCGGAGTCATTATGCTGATAATTTCGCCATTATTCATATAGACAAACCTATCCGCAATATCACGAAGATAGTAGAGTCTGTGCTCCGCAATCAGAATCGTTTTTCCTTGCTTTTTCAAAAGACGTACAAATGCAGCAAAATCCTCCGTGGCTCCCATGTCCAGATTGCCAGAGGGTTCGTCCATAACATAAATATCTGGGTCAATGGCCTCGGCGGAGGCGATTGCTACACGCTGACGCATACCGTAGGAAAGATACCTGACCTTTTGTTCTAACAGGTTTGTAATACTCAGCGTCTCCGCTGCACCCTGAACTCTTTTTACAATTTCATCATGGGAGATACCGTAATTTTCACAGCCGAAAGCAATTTCTCCGGCCACCTCATTGGCAAAGAATTGACTGCGTGGATCTTGAAATACATTCCCCACATATTTGCCGCGTTCCCAAGAGGGAATTTCATTCATGTTTTTTCCGAAAAGTTTGACTTCGCCACTCAATTCTCCTGTAAAAAAATATGGAATCAAACCATTTATTACGCGGGTTAGCGTACTCTTCCCACTGCCGGATGGACCTGTAAGTACAATGACCTCTCCCGGTCTTATGTTGAGATTGATATTTTTTAACTGGTCATCTGTGCTTGTATAAGAAAAGCTGAGATTTTTTATTTCAATTGTCGGATTCAATTTCTCACCTCACAATAAGATACATATTATCGCTGTTGATACAAACAAAACGATCATAATGCCGTCGCTTACAGCCATTTTATTCAGATAGTAACCCTTTTTCTTATATGGGCTCTCAATCCCACGGACAACACTGGATGCGGCAAGTTCGTCCGCAATTTTTAGCGAACGAAAGACCATAGGTACAATCACATACTCAAAGGTATTAAGAGGATGTAAGATGACTTGAAAAGGAGAACGCATAAGTCCTCGTGTTTTCATAGCGTCCAGCACATCGGAAAACTCCGAAGCGACCGTAGGAATAAAACGCAAGATAACAATCACCGTCAACCTTATAGAGGATAGCAACGGCAGTTGCCGAAGCGCTGTTGTGAGTTTGCCAGACGGTGCCTGTGAAAGCAGGTAGACCGCCATAAAAACGGGAATCAACTCAATCAGAAAGGTAAAGAGCATTGGAGAGGGTATATTGATCCCATATCGCACATTGAAAATGAGCCATCCGTAGCTGATGAGAAAAGAGATTAAAAACTTTAATCCCGTTTTTAAGCATCCGAATATCGCCATCACCAAAAACAACGCAGTCGTATAAGCAATATGCAGCCACATATTTTTGCAGAAAAAGGCTACGGTACAAACACAGATGGACAGTATCAGCAATGTAAAAATATTGACACGGCGAATTATTTTTCCGTTGTTTATTATTTCCCCCATTACTTCACGATCCCGGCTTTTTGAAAATGGCGTTTCAAAATCCGCTGTCCGAAGAGGCAACCGAGTAAGGCAAGAACCACCGTGATAGCGCAGGCTCCAATCATGTGCCACGGATTGGAGAGCATACCCAGTTGCATATCAAATACTTCCTTTGAAAATCCCTCCGTAGATGCCTTCGCCACATAGCTTTCCCATGCTGCCCAAATTGGAACAGCGTTTCCGATAATCATACCAAGCCCGTAGCAAGACCAACCAATAGCGTTGCGCAAAGGTTTCCGATAACTGTCCTTACCAAGCATAACAAGCTCGCAAAGAACGCCTACCAGCAAGAAATAAGGAAGCAGGAACACATAACCTCCGAGAGTGCTGATGATGCCAAACACAGTACTCCAAATCAGCAAAATCCCATGTTTGTTCAGACGGTTGGCAACAACGAGGTAAAATGTTGCGCAGAAAAACTCCTGAATGCCGGCAGCAAGGTAGAGGTAGAAAAATGGAAACGGTAGTGTCAGCGTGCCAACGGCTCCGTATACTGCAAAGGTCAAGACCATCATGGCTGCAATCACCATCACATCTCGTGTAACAAATTTTTTCTTTTCAGTCGTAGTATTCATATAGATAACTCCTTTCAAAAAATAGATCTGTAGGATACACAAAGCGATAAGTTAGATTAGGCTAACTAACGTACAAAAAAACACCTCCTTACGCAAAGTACAATTTCCATGCACTGCCAAAAAAATCCGCAATGAGGCGTATTCTGTCAAGTGCCTCCTCTTTTTCCAGCTTATGACGTACAATCTCAAAGATCGCATAATACTGTGCACTAAGTAGAACGTGGATTTCATCCGGAGTTAACGCACGGCAAGGGTAACCACGCCGGATCATCTCCTGCTGAAATTCATAAGTTTGCTTTTCTCTTTCCGCAACAAGCTGATCTACAAAGTTTTCGTAAGCACTTCCCGCTGATTTGCTGATGAGCAGATAGAATGCATCATTGTTAGCAAAAATGTATTCCACCAGCATAGAAATGACCTCTTCCGAAATGTTCCACATGTTTTCAGGGCATCCATCTGTTAGAGAATCAAATCCTCTTTTTTCACCTTTGCGATATAACTCCAACATATGGTCTGCTACAGGTGAAACAAGTGACGCAAACAAACTTTCCTTATCAGCAAAATATCGAAAGATTGCTCCGGTGGTCAGTCCGGCTTGTTTTGCAATGTTACGAACCGAAGCATCACTATAACCCTTATCCATGAACTCGATTTTTGCCGTATCCAAAATCAATTGTTTTGTATCGTCGCTTTTACTCATTATGAACTCCTTTTTATAAAAATAGCGGTGCTATTTTTATTATACCTAAATTTACACCCTTGTCAAGATAGCAGTGTTATTTTTATTTGACAAACCTACAAACTTTATCAATGAAAACTATCATCATAAAAATCTTTGCACGAAAATCAAGTTTGATTATCATCCCAACTCTCTATGAAATTTTATTTCTCCATACCTACCTTTTGAAGTTTTTTCAAGAAATTTGGATTTTTGAATTTTTGGCAAAAAGCAACTTTCCATTGTTGTAGAGATTAAGGAATAAGTGGAATAGCAAGCATAGGAAAGGGGTACCCTTTCCGTAAAAAATCTCTTTTTTCCGCAGTTCCGGAGATAGAGATTTTGCTTGTTGGGAAGTATCCCAAACCCTCTATGAAAACGGAAAGGAATTTTGCCTATGGAAAATAGAAAAAGAAATATACAGATTAAATTCCGTGTTACGGAAGAAGAACGCACTTTGATAGAAGAAAAGATGAAACAGGTGCCTACAAGCAACATGGAAGCGTACCTTCGGAAAATGGCAATAGACGGATATATCATTCAAATCGACCACAGCGATATAAAGAAAATGACAGCAGAGCTTCAAAAAATCGGGGTTAATATCAATCAGATTGCAAGGAGAACAAATACAACGGGGAACGTGTATCCGGAAGATATAGAAGAAATCAAAGGAGCATTAAAAGAGATATGGCGGTTACAAAGATTAAGCCTATTAAAAGCACACTGAAAAAAGCTCTTGAATATATCCAAAACCCCGATAAAACTGATGATAAAATGCTTGTATCATCTTTCGGCTGCAGCTATGAAACCGCAGATATTGAATTTGCATTTACGCTTTCACAGGCACTTGATAAAGGAAACAATTTAGCCCATCACCTGATACAGTCCTTTGAGCCGGGAGAAGTCAGTTTTGAGAAAGCCCATGAGATTGGAAAACAGCTTGCAGACGCCGTAACAAAAGGTCGGTATGAGTATGTTCTTACCACCCATATTGATAAAGGTCATGTCCATAATCACATTATTTTTTGTGCCGTAAATTTCGTGGACTATCACAAATATAATTCCAATAAAAGAAGCTATTACGGAATAAGAAATATCAGCGACCGTCTATGCTATGAAAACGGCTTATCGGTTATCACTCCGGAAAAAGGACGAAAAGGAAAAAGCTATATTGAGTATCAAACGGCAAAGACAGGTACAAACTGGAAAGGAAAGCTTAAAGAAACGGTCAATCTCCTTATTCCTCAGGTAACGGATTTTGAAGAGCTTTTACATAAGCTTCAAGCTTCCGGCTATGAAATCAAACGCGGTAAATATGTTTCCTGCAGAGCACCCGGACAAGAACGATTTACAAGACTGAAAACGCTCGGAGCAGATTATACGGAAGAAGCAATCAGAAAACGCATTGCAGGAATTAAGAACCACACCGGAAAGAAACTGACACAGGAGAACGGAATATCTCTGTTGATTGACATGGAAAACAATATCAAGGCACAGCAATCGACGGGATATGAGCATTGGGCGAAGATCCACAATCTGAAACAGGCGGCAAAGACAATGAATTTCCTTACAGAAAATAACATTATGCAGTATGAGGATTTAATAACGCGTATAGACGAAATGGTTCTTGACAGTGAACAGACAGCAGACAGCTTAAAGCAGGCGGAAAAGAAGCTTTTCGATATGGCTGTTATGATAAAACACCTTTCTACTTATCAAAAAACAAAGAATGTTTACAGAGGATATATCAAGGCAAAGGATAAGGAAGCATATAGGAAGAAGCACGAAAGCAACCTGATTCTTTATGAAGCTGCGGCAAAGGCATTAAAGAAAGCAGGAATTACAAAACTTCCGGATCTTTCCGCTTTGCAGAAAGAATATACTTCCCTGCAAAAGAAAAAAGAAACCTTGTATTCCGAATACGGAAAGCTGAAAAAGAAAGTCAAAGAATATCAGCGGATCAAGCAGAATGTTGACCGGATTATTCAAAGAGAAGATACAGGCAGAGAACTTACAAAGAGCCTTGAATGATTCTTTCTGTGGATGGGATATATATTTCATGGTATGATAAGACTAACTAAAGAAACGGGATAGACAATACATTTAAGGACAGAAAACAGTTCCCGCAGAAAAAGGAGCTGATATTATGACACGTGGAGAAATATGGAAAGATTTTTTTAAGAAGGTAATAATACCTGTTATTCTGATAGCCATCCTCTTTTATTTTGGGAAAAATATATTTACTCAAAACGGAGAAACAAACTATTTCTATATATGGTTGTTTTGCGGCGTTCCATTCGGCATTAGAAGAATGTTTTTATGGCTGATTCCTGTAAATCATGACTTCACCGCAACCGTAGGAATATTTGCCGTAAATATCATTGTAGGTGGACTGATCGGCTGTATCGTGATTGTATGGCAGCTTCTTGTTGCAGCGTGGTATATTCCTCTTACGATATACAGGCTTGTAAAAGAATAAATTTCAGAAAGGTGTTTTTATGGACTATACTGACATCCGTAAATTAGCAATAGAATTTTCAGGTTTATCAGGAATGGATGATACCTATACATTCTATTATGATGAAACTAATAATTCTCGAAAGTTTAGAATTACTGAAAAAGATTTCAACTCATCAAAAGATGAAGATTTTGTTATAGGTGGGCTTGTTTATGAAGGTGAAAACAGACAGTTTAGCCTTGACAAATTATTTCAGTCGTTCAAATTGCAATCCAATGTAAAAGAGATCAAACGTCAACATATCGCACCCGGTAAAACTTTCCTTGAATGTGTAAAATCACCTAAATTACAACTTTTACTAAAATGGATTATTGAAAATGAAGTATATGTACATTTTATGGCAATGAATAATTTATATTTCGGTATTGTAGATATAATTGATTCATTAGTTGATGATACAAAGTTTTCTATGCTTCCACCTGATTACATCAATCTCATGAAAAACACTTTATATAAATATATCAATGCAGATATTGATTATATTCATTCTGTTTTTCTGAAATATAATTATCCGAATATACAGTCTGATAATGTGCAGCCATTTTGTGAAGACTTCATTGCTTGGATAGAAAACATAAATGTTGAAAATGAACAAGAAGATTTTGGATTAGAATCAGTTCGTCAGTTATTAAAAGCCTCTCAGAAAAAGGAAAATCTTTGCTTTTTAAGCAACAATGAAGATTTGATTTTAATGGATGGATATGAAAGCCTATATATTGAGCCTATTTATATGTTCCCATATTCACAACATATTTTTGATGAAGAAGTAGAGATAATAAATAAATTAAAGGCTTTTCCTATTAGCATTGATAATCAAATACTTCGCAATTACGTTTTCGTTAAATCTGAAAGCAATCAATGGATTCAATTATCTGATGTCATTATTGGTCTTTTAGGAAAATTGTTTCTATATGCAAATTCTAAAAGCAACTCGGAAATTATAAACGAAACTATAAGACTAAATGATATGCAGAGAGAAAATATATCACTACTAAAGTCCTTAATAGAGAAATCCGAGAGAAAATGTTTAGCTTTTATTCACTTCACTGCAAATTTTTATGAGATTGAAAAGGTTAAAATTATTTTATCTATGAAATAAAAATAGCGGACACGGCAACCACAAGTTCATAGCTGTCGTGTCCATTTTTCTTTGGATAGATTTTCTTTATGTTACGCAGTAAAACCTCATTTTTAAGGGTATAGGTATCAATCCCTGTCTTAAGCTGAAAAGCTCCTAAAAAACAAGATTGTGCAAGGTATTTACACTCTCTATTTCGTAACAAGGCTACGCTTTTTCCTCATACGCTCCGCCGCCTGCTTTCTTGTGATTTTCTTTCTGCAATCAGGACAATATTTCGCATGATTGGATTTTGAAGCAAAAGGGGAGCCGCATACTGTGCAGCGGCGTTTTTCTTCCGGGGCATAAAGCTCTGCAAATAGTTCCCTGTCAAGCGGAAGAACCGCATCAGAAAACCACCTGCAAAGAAGCGAACAGGAAATCAGCTGCGGGCAGGGGCAAGGCTCTCCGTCATCAAGTAAAATGCAGTTTCCGTTATCAAAGTTACAGCATTCTTTTCTTACAAGACGATGGACACGCTTTACCTGTTTAGGGGAAAGCGATTTTGCTTTTCTCATATTTCATCGGCGGGTTCAATGGAGAGCGTGGCAAATTCCTTATCGGATAAGCTGTTTACCTTTTTGACTGTGCGCTTTGCAAGCTCCCGCATATCGCTGTCCATAAAAGAAAGTGCGAATGCTATTTTCTCCGTTACTTCCTCTTTGGATTCTCCCTTGTAAATAGCAAGTAAATTCATTTCTTCTACTGTAAAAGGATTCATTTTCATACCTCCAATTCATGATTTTTTGTTTTCGTGTTGTGTTTTTTCTGTGCAGGATTTTTCTGTGCTTCATTTAGTTGCGCTCTGATAGACGGTTTTTCCTCCGGTTCATCAGAACTGCGATTCTCTGTTTTCACTGCTTTTGCAAGCTCGGTAAGGGAAATGGATTCTCCTGCCTTTACTTTCTGCTCAAGCTCATCTACGGTTGGCGCAGGCGGAGTATTATTCACAATTCCGTCAATCATATTGTAGTTTTGTTCTGTGGATTGCTCTGCAGCTTTCAGGTAGTTCTCCGGTTTTAGAAATTCCGGTGCTTCCCTGTAACCGAAGCGGTCTACATAGTGAGCGCTGTCCTTGCCGTCCTTATGAAGTACGACCACATCGGAAACGGAAAGACTGTGCCCGTAAAAATCCTTTGGATGATCCACATTAAAGCGGGTGTAAATATCTTCAAGAGAAAGTCCTTTCGTAAGCTCCGCCTCATATACCTTGACATAGTTCTCCGGGTTAAGAACCTGTCCCGATTCTTTCAGGCACTCGTAGGATTCAAATTGAAGCTCTCTTGTTTTTTCACCGCGTTTCAGCTGATAAATTCTAAAAGTATCTTTTTCAGGCTCGGTATTTTCGGTCTTTGCATAAAGCTCTTTGACTTGCTCCCTTGTCAGCTTCCCGGAATGCACCTCATCCAAAAGCTCTGTGCAGCATTCCTTTGTGCCGGAATATAAGATCTCACAGCTTGTCTTACCGTCTTCCTTTACAAGATAGGCTTCAAGGCGGCAACTTTCTTTTTTATCTTCCTTTTCCGGATCTTCTCTGATTTTATAGATATATTCATGGGCAGCTTCTTTTTTACCTTTCATTCTGAACTTTCTTTGAAGCTCTGTAACACGTTCTCCCGTAAGGGGCTTTATGCTGCTGATACTATCCGCCGCATACATCGCATTGCTGTTTAGCTGTCTTTGCCATGCGGAAGCTTTCGGCGACCAGCGAAAGCCGTTTGCCTTTAATTCATCACGAATTTTACTATCCGGCTTTTCTTCAAAGAAAAGCTGCAGACGGTTATCCTTTATATTGATTTCCGCCTTTCCTCCCGCAAAGTCCCAGCTTGTATAAAGCGTTTCCTTATTTACAGAAAGGCTTTGAATACGGGTTTTAATTCTTCGGATTTCCGCATTGTTATTGGAAAGAGCCCATGACGGATAGGGCTTATCCTGTATGCCTCGGATTTCCATTCTTGCCTTTAGCTTTTCGATTGCTTCCCTGTCAAGCTCCGGGCAGCCATCAAGGCTTTTATGTTTTCGGTAGTAAGCATTGACCGCTTTCATGGTTTCCTGTGCCTTTGTCAGCTTTTCAAGCTTTGCATTCAGTTTTTTTACGGCGTCCGGATCATCTGCACTGATTCCGCCCATTCCGGTGCTTCTGATTTTTTCAAGAAGTCCCTGAATCTCTTTCCATTCACTAAAGTTCTTATCACGGGCGGCGTTTTGCTTTTCCTTCTTTCGCACAGGGAAATTGGAACCTCCCGCAATCAGTACAGAGGGAACGCGTGCGTCAATGGCAAAGCCGTTATTCATATTTGCTGCAAGTCTTTTCGCATAGGTATCAAGCAAGGCATCGATTTTATCGTGAAAGGACGGATCAACTTTTTCTTTCTGGCTTTTAGCAATTTCCGTCGCCTGATCCACAAGACTTTTGTATTCAAGAGTTGCGCTTCCCAGCGTATAGTCGGAAAAACTGTTCATTTCCTTTGCCCTTTTTGCCGCTGCTTCATTGATAGGATAGTATCTTACTTTTTCTCTTGTCTGCCTTTCCTGTGAAATAGCTTCCTGCATCTGTTCAAAGTCATTTACAGAGATTTCTTCTGATTCTTTTCCTGAAAGTTCGTGCATTTTCAGAATTTCATCACGGGCTTTTTCAATGGAGATTTCCGGGGTATCAAGCTGTCCGCCGTCAAGGTCTGTAAAATCCGGCTGATACAGTGTATAGTCATAGCCTGTTTCAGAAACTTGGATATAGAGATAATTTCCGCTTTCAAGATGGTAAGCGGCTTCCTGTTTTTCTTCCTGCAGGAAAGGCTCCGCTTTATTTTCTGAAAGCTCATTTTCTCTTGCCTTTTGAAGCTCCTGAAAATGCTCATCTATGCTGTCAATTAGCTCCGAAGCGGCAAGGCGGACGGTTTCAAGAGAGCCTTTCAGCTCGGTAAGCTCCTTGCCGCTACTCCAGCCGGCGACATATCCGAAAGAATAGTCGGAAGTATCAAGCCCATAGTGCTGGCATACGGTATAGGCGACGCTTTCCGCTTCAACCTCGCGGGTACGCTGATCAGGTCTTTTTTTCTTTTCCTCTTTTGGAGCATTTAGGTCAATATCGTGCAGCTTTGCATGGGCGATCTCGTGAATAGCAGTTTTTAGTGTTTGCAGCTCACTCATATCATCGTCAATGGCAATTCTTTTTTCTGCAAGGTGATAGTAGCCGTGAGCGCTTCCCTCGATATGTTCAAGGGCAATCGGAACGGGAGAAGCCTTTTTCAGTGCTGCAAAAAAGTCCTCATACTGCGACACATTGCCTGTCAGCTCATTTACTCCGATAGAGGGAAGCTCTCTTCCTTCCGTCTGCGATACATCAAAAACGGACACCACCTTGTAGGCGGGAATCGTGATTTCTTTTTCTTCGGTCAGTGCATTTCCGTCTGCTCCGATGACAGGCATATTGGTTTTCGGATCAAGCCTTTCCATTTCCTGCTTTACCTTAAAGGGAGCAGGTGCAATAATGCGGATTCCTTTTTCTCCTTTTTTGACAGTTCTTCCGTGATTGTTTTTCCATGCACCAAAGCCTGCAATCAGGGAAGCGTCCGGCTTTTGCAGGGCAATCAGCATAGTATTATTGAAGCTATAATGATGAAATTTTGACATGATGCGAAGATATTCCTTGTACCTTTCACTTTCAAAAACTTCTAAAATACCTTGCTCCAAACGATCCGTAATTTCCTTAAGCCTGTCCTTTTGATTTTCAGAGGTAAGGATAATCGGCTGAACCTCTTTTGTTTCTTCCGTTTTTTCCATATATGGCATGGTTTGTTCTCCTTTCATTTTTTAAGGGTCTGGGACTATCCCAGCAAGCAAAAATCTCCGCTTTCGTATCTTTGGAAAACGGAGTTTTTTACGGAAAGGGTACCCCTTTCCTATGCTTGCTATTCAACTTTTTCTTCTTTGGAATCTCAATACGATAGTTTACATACTTCTCTCCGGTATCGGAAAAAACCACATTGCCGTCATAGGTTTTGCCTGTTTTGGGAGAGTAGATATTCTTTACTTTAGCTGTCTTATCTTTCAGAAGTTCCCTTGCAAGTTTGGGCGTAAAGGTGATTTTCCTGTCCGTAAAGAAGCGGTCATTCTTCCACATGGAAAAGCGGCAATCCCTGTTACTGCAATAATAGTTTTTCTTTCCCTCATAGACGGGATTTTGACAACGCGGGCATACGCCGATTATCGTTTTTTCCTCCTTGAATAAGCCCGTTTTCACTTTTTCGGCATTTATATTTTCGATAAGGTCTTTTGTCAGCATTTCGATTTTTTGCATAAAGTCGTCTGCATTTGCTTCACCCTTTGCAATCCTTGAAAGTTCATTTTCCCACTCGGCTGTAAGAAGCGGAGAGGTAAGCGTTTCAGGAAGTACAGAAATCAGATTCATTCCGTCTTTGGTAGGGATGAGCTGCTTTCCCTTTCTTGTAACAAAGCCTGCCTTGATGATTTTTTCAATAATGGCTGCACGGGTTGCGGGAGTACCTAAGCCTTTACGCTCTGCGTCCTTTGTAGTTTCCTTATTTCCTGCGTGCTCCATTGAAGATAGCAGTGTACTTTCCGTATATGGCTTTGGGGGAAATGTGTCATGCTCTGTAACATTTACAGGGAAGTTTTCAAAATGCTGTCCTTTCCTAAACACAGGGAGTTCTTTTTCTTCCTGAACTTTACTGTCCGGTTTTTCCTTTAGGCTCATTAGAAAAAGCTGTTCCGTTTCTTTCCATCCGGAAGATAACACGGTTTTTCCCTTTGCCGTAAAAGTAAGCTCTGTGCAATTAAATATCGCAGTAACCGTTTCATATACATGAGAAGAAGCGGTTGCTATGAGAAGCCTTGTACCTACAAGAAAGAGGATGTTTCGTTCACTTTCTGGAAGCATGAAAAGATCCGTCTTTTCAAGCTCCGTTGTGGGAATAACGGCATGGTGATCCGACACCTTTTTGCTGTTAAGAACGGACGTTACTTTAGGGATAAAGGAAGCACCTTTCATAAATGGAAGTTTTGAAAGAAGTACGCGAATAACCGTCTCCGCCGTTTCCTCCATATCGTCCGTCAGGTAACTACTATCCGTTCTCGGATAGGTCAGAAGCTTCTTTTCATAAAGGCTCTGTGCAAGGTCAAGGGTCTGCTTTGCCGTATAACCGAAAATGCGGTTTGCTTCCTTTTGGAGTGCGGTAAGGTCAAATAACTTCGGCGGCAGTATTTCCTTTTTTTCATGGGTAACGGAAGTGCAGACTGCACTTTTTTCTTTGCAGGCTTCGGCGCTTTCTTCCGCCTCTTTCTTGCTTGAAAACTTTTCGCTGACTGCTTCTGCGTCTCCTGAGGTAAGGCGCACATGGTAATACTTTTCTTTCTTGAAATTGGTAATCGCATCATTTCGATCCGTCAGCATTTTTAAGGTCGGGCTCTGCACCCGTCCCACATTTATGGTATGGTTATATATAAGAGAAAACAGGCGGCTCGCATTGATTCCGATAAGCCAATCTGCCTTTGCTCTGCACAGGGCGGAAAAATAGAGATTGTCATAGTCTTTTCCGTCCTTTAGATTGTTAAACCCTTTCTTTATTGCGGATTCTTCCATAGAAGAAATCCAAAGTCTTTTTACAGGTTTTTCACAACCTGCCTTTTCCATAACAAAGCGAAAAATAAGTTCTCCCTCGCGTCCTGCGTCGCACCCGTTGATAACCTCTGTAACATCCTTTCTGAAAAGAAGTTTTTTTAGAACATTAAACTGCTTTTCCTTATCCTTTGATACGGTAAGCTGCCAGTTTTCAGGAAGAACAGGCAAGGCTTCAAGGCTCCATTTTTCGTACTTGTTTCCGTATGCGGACGGCTCGGATAGCTCCGCAAGGTGTCCAATGCACCAAGATACAAGAAAGTTTTTTCCCTCCATGTATCCGTCCTTTTTCGTTTCTATTCCAAGTGCGGACGCTATTGTCATTCCGACACTCGGTTTTTCACATATAATTAACCGCATAAAATACCTCCTTCGTGGTATAATAAAAAACAAAATATATCGTAATAGGTGGTGATGAAATGGGAGTTAGAATCACTGGCATTGATACACCTTTAGGTGGCATATCGTGTGAATATACCGAAGCAGAAAAAAATAGCATTCAAGAAATATTCTTCTTTCTTGAATCTAAAAGGCTGTTGGTAAATCCCATTGAAATGGAAGTTAAATCATGGTGTGAACAGTCGGCTCTTGAAATAAAAAATGGAATTGTTTCCATTCTTGCAAAGAATAAATTTTCCGATGATACAAAAAATTCTTTGCGTGCAATGATAGCTGCATGTAATGACTTTTTGGATGATGTAAGTAAAGTGGAGCAAACAGGAATCATCTATAAAAATCACAATGGCGATTGGGAAAACGCTACATTTTCTTCGTCAATGAAAAAATTCAGAACAGTTTTTCGTGATAATATCAGCACACTTTCATTGAGATATGATTTAACTTTCCACAAAACAATTCCGGAAGAATATTAGAAATTATGACTACTGCTTTATAGGCAGTGGTCTTTTTCTTTTATTTTCCTGATACAGTACCCGATGCAGAGGGTCTTTCCCCTGTAAGGGCAGCCCTCGCATTTTGAGGAAAAAGAAGCAGGCGGCTCTTTTTCGAACCGCCCGCATTTCGGTTTTTCCGTCATCAGTCGCTCATAAATACTGTCTGTAAACCATGTCATACTGTTTCATCCGGCTCTGTTTCCTCTGAAATTTCTTCGCCGTCCTCGTCGCCATCTTCTGTAAAATCGTCCTCGTAATCCTCAAAGTCGAACTCGTCAAGGTCAGTTGTTCCTTTTACATTCTGCTTCGGCTTTAGGAACTTAAAATAATAAAACGCTCCGCCGGCAAGTCCGAGAATGAGAATAAGGGATAGCGCAATCATTCCTGCAGGATTCTTTTTCTCCGGTTTTTCTTCGGGCTTAGGGTTTTCCGTTTCCTGTTTCGGCTGTTCCTGCTTCGGAAGCTCCGGTTTTGCGGTCAGGATGTCTTTTTCATCAATAATGGAAAGCAGATCCTTTTCGTCCACCTGATTTAAGAAATGAACGGTGTTTTCTCCCTGCGCAGCATGGTCGATCACGATATAGAAGTAATTTCCGCCCCTGCTTTTTACAATGATAAATTCCTTATCCTTTGCGGCATCGCCCTTGATATTATCTATAAGGCTCATGTTGCCGTCCGGAGTAAGGGGCTTTTTTTCTTCTTTCTTTTCCTCTGTTTTTACATTACTGTCATTCGTGGCATCACCGCCTCCGCCGGCATAAGCGGGAATTGAAAAGCCGCCCATAAGGATCAGGGCGGCAAAGAGAGCAGTCGTTATTCTCATTATGATTTTATTCTTCATTTTCCATATCCTCCATATACTCATTTTCTGTAATAGATTCATTGTCGGGAATTACACCCTTTGCTAAAAATTCGGAAAGCTCGGCAGGGGTCATGTGAAGCGACCTTACCATCTGTACGATTTCAAGATTTTCCGCCTCCGTTTTCTGCACTTCAAGTTCTTTTAATTTGTTCTGTTGTTCCGTGATTTTCTCACGGGTTTTTTGAATTTCCTTTTCGATTTTTAAGATTCTTTTGTTTGCCATAAATATTTTCTCCTTTCGATTTTTAATTCCAGTTCATCAGACCGTAGCCTTTGATATAGCCGGAATTTATGTCATAGCTTTTAATCTTGCAGGCATCACCGGAATTTCCTTCAACGGTATAAACACGGCTTCCATCCGTTCCGATTACAATTCCCACATGATCGGCTCCGCCGTCGCCGTCCCAGTCAAAGAAAATGGCATCTCCCGGAGCGATATTCTTGTAGCCTCTTGCTCCCCATTGTCCGCGCGAGGTAAACCATGGTACTCCCTGCGACTGACAGCCCGCAAAGCGCGGTTCGCTTTTTCCTGCCTTGTGGTAGCACCACGATACAAAGCAGGCGCACCATTCCACACGTCCATTAAAGCCGTACCAGCTCCAGTAAGGATAGCCTCCCACATTTCCGACCTGTTTCTTTGCAAGATTTACAAGCTCCGGATTTCCGGGACGGGTGCCATTTACAAAATGAACACCGCTTAAATCCTCCGAAGCACTTCCGTCAGGAGAACCGCCGCCGAATACAAGGGGCTTGTTTCCGCTGGTTTCAAGATAGACACGGTACATTTTCAGCTCATCTTCATTTAGGATTTCTCTTGCAATATCAGAAAGTGGTGTCGTTTTCAGCCTGATATGAAGAATGTAATAGTTATATGGGACTTCTTCCTTTGTGGTTTCTCCCGTATCGGGATCGGTATGTGTTTCCGTTTTGTAGCGCACCTCAACTTCTTCTTTTAAGGTGAGAGAATACTGCTTTCCAAAAATTTTCTGTAGGTCTGCTTGCACTTTGGAAAGGGTGTAGCTTTGGTGCTTTGCCGTAAGAATGGAAGCAAGTTCATGAGGATTGTGCCCGATACCGTCAAGCTCATATTTGTACTCGTCATAGCCGGGATAATCCTTTTCCACATTGTCTATTTTTCCCTGCAGCTCATTTTCCATAGCTGCATAGGCATTTTCCACCGCCACAAGATCGCTGTCCTCTGATGTATAGCTTGTTCCTAAAACGCCGTTAAAGCCTCCGGATAAAAGAGAGGAGCAGGATGATAAACCGGTAAAAATCAAAATGAATATTAAAGAGAGAGCAATCAGAATCGCAATCCCTCGTCTGTGCCGTATAATAAAGGAGCCTGCCTGTTTTGTTTTTTTCGCAGACTTCTTTGCCGCCTTTGCCGCTTTTTGTCCTTTCTTACGAAGCTCTGCGGCATACTTTCTTTTAAGGCGTCTTTTCTGCCACATACGACTAAAAGGATTTGCAGATGACAGATTCGGATTTTCATACATTGCCTTTTTGTAAAAATACCTTGCATTTGCCTTTTCTGCGGCTTTCTCCGCTTTTCTTGCGGTGCGGTAAGGCTTTAGTTTTTGATTTCTGTAATTTTGTCTTGCTTTTCTTACGCTGAATCTTCCAAGTGTTTCAGCAGCCTTTTCGGTTTTGTGTGCCGCTTCAACACCTGCATTGTCATGCTCCGCCTCATGGATTTTCTTATGCACAAAGGCGCCGGCTTCATTCAGTGCGGGGGAAATAGGGTCTATACCTTTTCCCGTTCCGATCGGCTTTTCTTTTTCTTCAAAGTGAAGTCTCGTTTTTCCTTTTCCTGTTTTTTCGTCAAACTCACGGTCAAAGGAAAGAACTTTTTTCTTTGGAATTTTATCCCTTGCCTCGTCAAGTCGGTCTGCCGCCTGATCCGATTTTTTAATATACTTTTGAAGCTCCGGAATATTTCTTTCTTCTTCGGTAAAGGTAAGCCTTGAGGATTTTTTGTTAGAGATTTCTTTACCTTGTATCAGGCTTTCGGGAACATCCTGAACGGAATTTTCGTTTACTCTGCTCGATATATTTTCCGTTTCTCCTGTTGTCATATTTTCTCTGACAAGTCCGTCCCGGCTCATTTTCTGCCTGAACTTATCACGGGGCTTTAGAGGTTCTTTCAAAGTGCATCACCTTCCTTTCCTGAAAAGACGCAAGAGTTTTTGCAGCGCCCAAGTTCAATATCTGCAATGTATTTCAGAATCGGGTAAACCTGCGCGGGAACAACGGCATTGCCCAGTGCCTTTAATCGCTTTACCCGGTCTTTTTTATCCTCTGTAAGCCTCGGAATATCCGTAGGCTCCGTTATCCAGAGGAAACGTCCGTCCACGCTCGCGGGAATCCCATCAGCCACTCCACCCACTCCGGATTGAAGCGAAGTTTTGGATCTGCATTTTTCTCCAGATAGTAGATCGCCTCCGACAGATTTGCCGACCAGTGTCCCGTTTTCTTCTTCCTGCGAAAAGAGCCCGCAGGAGATAGGATTACCTGCGGCACTGCCGGTCTTGTTCCCGTGTCGGATGCAAGGGGCGTTGGAAACATCTGCCCCCACGATAAAAGTTCGCTTGCGTTCATGCCATGCGCCGACGCTGCAAGCAGTAAGTAAAAATGTCCAAACGGCATATCCCGCTTTTCCCAAGTCAATGATCGTTTTGTTGAGCCCCATATTGACGAAGTTAGCAACATTTTCGCCAAGCACGAACCGGGGCTTGAGCTCTTTAATAACTCTGCACATCTGCGGCCAGAGGTAACGGGGGTCTGTAAAACCCTTTTTTGCTCCGATTGCGGAAAATGGCTGGCACGGGAAACCTCCAGATATGAGGGTGACGGTATCTTGTCCTGTTTTTTCAATAAATGCCTCCTTTGTAACGGTAGTAATATCCTGAAAACGCGGAACATCCGGCCAGTGTTTTTTTAGTACGGAGTTTGGAAAGTCCGCCCATTCACACTGACAAACGGTAGAAAAGCCTGCGGCTTCCGCCGCAAGATCGATTCCTCCGATTCCGGTAAACAGGCTGAAATGCGTTAGTTTCTTCATTCGCCGCTCACTTCCTCCGGCTTTGTCGTCATCACCTTGTAAAGTTTTGTATCTTTCGGGAAGTGATCCACAAAAGGCAGGATAACATTTCCGTAAAAGAGCAGTCCTTCTCCGGCTTCCGTATGCGTTACATACTTCATCTGCTGCGGAGAAATATTAAGCTGTTTTGCAAGGATATTTCTGTCGCTTACCGCCTGATTTAACATCAGAACAAAATCGCTGTTTTCAAAAATGTTTTCAACCTCCCTGCTTGATAAAAGATCCTTTACATTTTGAGTGATTCCTGTCGGGATGCCCGACCATTTTCTGAAACGTTTCCAGATTTCAACGGAATATGCGGCTGTCTGCTCTTCACGAAGTAGCAAATGAAATTCATCCATGTAGTAGCGGGTTGCTTTACTTTGCGCTCTGTTGATGGTGACACGGTTCCAGATCTGATCCTGAACAATTAACATTCCCAGCTTTTTAAGCTGCTTTCCGAGGCTTTTAATGTCAAAGCATACAAGGCGGTTCGTAAGCTCTACATTGGTTCTGTGATTAAATACATTGAGAGAGCCCGTTACATAAAGTTCAAGTGCTGCCGCAACTCGTGCAGCCTCCGGCTCAGGCTGTCTTAAAAGCTCATCGTAAAGGTCTCCTAAAATCGGCATCTTTTCCGTTGCCGGATCTGCAAGAAACTCTCTGTAAATATTTCTTACCGAGCGATCGATGACCGTTTTTTCCACGGGGGCAAGTCCTTCTTTTCCGCCTACTACAAGCTCGCAAAGAGAAAGGATAAAATCCGATTTTAAGGCAAGGGGATTATCATCCTCGCTGTAATTAAGGTTTATATCCATAGGATTGATATACTCTTTGCTTGTGGGAGAGATACGGATGACCTGTCCCAAAAGGCTGTTTACCAAGGGGGAATATTCCGATTCCGGATCTGATATATAAATGTCATCATTCGTAATTAAAAAGGCGTTTGTAATTTCACGCTTTGCCGCAAAGGATTTACCTGAACCCGGTGTTCCGAGAATCAAGCCGTTCGGATTTTTCAGCTGCTTTCTGTCGCATAAAATCATGTTGTTTGAAAGAGCATTAAGCCCATAATAGAGAGCTTCGCCGCCCTGAAAAAGCTCCTGCGTAATAAAGGGAATGAATACGGCAGTGCTTGAGGTGGTAAGTCCTCTTTGAATTTCAATTTCATTTCTTCCAATAGGAATGCTTGACATCAATCCTTCCTCCTGCTGAAAGTCAAGGCGGGTAAGCGCACAGTTATATTTCTGTGCAATTCCCGCGGCGGCAAAGATGTCATTATCCAGCTTTCTTTTGCTGCCTGCCATGTTCACGACTAAAAAAGTAACAAGAAACATTCTTTCGTTTCTGCTTTGAAGATCCTGCAAAAGATTTTTTGCTTCGCCGCCATAGGTGGCAAGATCGGACGGGATAATGTCCATGTCATAGCCGGATCGGACGGCTTTTTTCTGCTCGTCAATCTTCATTTTGTCAAGGTCTGTGATTTTTCTTTTGATTGTTTTGATTACCTCCGCCTGATCGATGCTTTTGATATGCAGGTTTACAATCATTCCCGTTTCAAGATCTAAAAGATCGGATAATATGCGGTCGTTTAATTCCGGAGCCAAGATTTCAAGAAAGCTTACCGCACCAAGTTTACCGCCTATGCGAAAGGTTCTGCCTTCCCCGAAGTAAAAAGAGGACGGTGCGATAAAATCTTTGGTTGACAGTCCTGACGGAACAAGATAGTCCCAAGAAAAGAAAAACGGTTCTCCCTCCGGATGAAAAATACCGTGTAAAGTTTTTAACCTCTCATATCCGTTCATAGAATGAGCACTTACACCAAGCACCTTGAAATTGTTCAGCATATCCGTTTCAATGCGGTTTAGCCTTGCCTTTGCAGCACTTAAGCTGTCCGCTTCTATACTGAATGTTACGAATTTCAGCTTCACAAGTCCGTTGTTTCCTTTGGAAAGCTGCTCGGAAAGCATTTTCTGATATTCCGTTCTTATGGAATTAAAGTCATCATCCCGCTTTGGAATTTCAATCGCTTCTTTTGCTTCTCCGCGGCTTCCCTGATTGATAAAGGAAAGCTGCACATCCACAGAGGAATCAAAGTAATTAAGAAAGTCGCACCAGTTTTCAAAGATTGCGGTTTTCTCATCTGCTCCTGCAAGCTGATAGTTGATGTCGGAAAAGGCAATGCACCTACTGTATCTGTTTTCCGTTACTTTACAGATTCCGTCCGGATACATGGAAAGGTAGGGGATGCTCTCCTGTGCGGAAGAAGCCTTTTTATCCGGGTTTGCTTTTCTAATCAGCTCCGCAATCTGCTTTTTCTCGCTTCTTGTCAGCTTTCGTTTAGTTCTTATGCTGTTTTTTCCCTTTGTTTTGTCCTTTAACAATATGAAATACCTCCTTTTCAAGTTTTCTCTGCCTTATGAGAACGGCATAATAGTTTCTCGTCCTGTAGGGACGCTCCTTCTTTCTGATAAACTTTGTCTGCACGATATGTTTTAGAATGACCTCAAGGGGCTGTCCGTGTTTTTCGTACATGGCAAAGAGGAAAAAGGGAAGCATAACTAAAATCATGAAAAAAGACGCAAGGCTTGTGCCTGCGCTTCCCTTTAAGAGAAAGAAAACAGGCAGCCCTAAAATGAGAGCTGCCGTAAAACAAAGGATCTGTCTTTTTGTCAGGTTAAAGGCAACCTTCGTTTTAACCTTTGTCAGATCCTTCGGTACGGGTACATACGCCATAAAAACCTCCTTTCCATCAAAGCGTAATATTGCTTTTTACTTCATTTCCCCATATATCCCAGCCGGGACTTTCTTTTCTTGCAAAAAGCTCGATTCGCGGAATATCTCCCATAAGAGCGACAATCTTTTTTCTTGCTTCCTCCGGTTTTTTGCTGTGTTCTTCTATGGGGCTTATGATAAGCTGGTGAATATTTTTCGCCTGCCTTTTGGGATGTCCTTTTGTTGCAAGAAGGCAGATTTCCGCATTTCCTCTCGTCCAAAAGCCAAGTCCGTAAAACCATGTGAGAGCTTTTTTATTTGTTTTCAGCCATACAAAAGCGACCGTTTTATAGGTAAATCCCCACGCTTTAATAAGCTGCAGGGCTTCTTTAAGCTGCGGGAAAGTAGCCCACAAAAAAAGTACGCAGTCCTTTTCTGTAATTTCAGAAACAGGAAGCGCACAAAGTTCCTCTATGCCCATCGTGGAGTAGTGATGTTCCGCTGCACCTTGTACCTTGTTTCTTTCATACTTCCACGGCGGATCGGCATAGATAATGCTGTATTTTTTATTGATTGTTTTGATACCTCCTTTTAAGTTACAGAGCTAATGTGCTCCAAAAATAGATTTTGAAATAGCACTTGATTTTAGAAGCATAAAGCAAAGCAGCACGGTATATGCCGCAAGGGAAAATATCGCAGTATGCAGGTTATCTGATACGGTCATCGCCTTTACCAAGACGGCATAGATTCCGACACATACCATGATAAGAAAACCCTGAAAACCAAGTGCAAATAAACTTTTCAGGTAGTTGTTTCCAATCTGTCCCCATTCTCTGTTTGTCATAGTGGCAAACGGAATCGGGGCGACGGAGCAAACCAAATAAATTTCTACCATTCTGCCGTAGATGACAACGGTAATAAAAACGGACATGAGCTTCATAGAAAGACTGACAAGTCCGGTTTCTATGGAAAGCTGTAAAAGCTCCGGTATTTCCATATCCTTAAGCTTTTCCTGAAGCGAGGTAAGAGAGGATGCCACATCAATGCTTGTATCTGAACTGATAACGCCGGCTGCGCCCGATACCACATGCTGTGCCAGCTCAAATACCGCCATAGTAATATCAAAGGTATGGGTAACGATAAATACCGCTACCCACGCCTTGAAAAACCACTTGAAAAACATAAATGTGTCAAGCTCGTGCAGGTTATTTTTGTCAATAATCATGCTGATAAGCTCGTAGCAAAGCACATAGGTAATGACAAGCCCCGCAATAGGAACAATGACATTTTCAGATAAGGTTTTTATCATGGAAAATACACTGCCGTTCCAGACTTGCGGGGTCTTGCCTACCTCTGCCGCTATGGTTCCTACCTTTTCGTTGACATCTCCGAACAGAGCTTCAAGATTTCCCTGAATGGATCCGATTAAAATTTCCTTAATCCATTCATTGATTGCATCAAGTATGCTCTGCACGTGTTACCTCCTTATCCGAAAAGTCCGCGAAGAAGCGGAACAAGGGTTGTACCGATAAGAGCAACACCTCCGCCTGCCATAAGCTGCTTAATACCCTGTGATTTTGCGCCGGGGTTGTCGTTCCCATATCCTTCCAAAAGGTTTACAATGCCCCAGATTCCAAGTCCTGCGCCAAGTGCGATAACAAGTGTTTGTAATACTCCGACTGCTGAATTAAAAAATGCCATAGAATCATCCTTTCTGCCGTTATTTCGGCTAAACATAATTTTGTGTGTTTGATTTCCTAATAAAAAAACCTCCGTATAGGCGGATAAGCATTCAGGCATCAGGTGCCCGCGCTCTATATACTGCTGCTTTATATATCAGGCTATTCCTCCTTCATTTATTCTTCCGTCAGTTCTTCTGCATCAATTTCGTAGTAGTCAAAGACTTCATTTTGCTTTACGACGGCTGGACGGCGTTTGATATACCTTTCCGTGTCAAAGGTATTTTTCTTATCAAAATCGGAAAGATATTTGTAGTTGGGATGCTTTGTAATATCATACTTATCCGAAAAGAAAGATCTTACGCCTCTTATCTGCAGGATGCATTTACCGCCGTCCATTACTGCGATTTCATCCTGTGTCATAAGTTCTTTGCCGAGCTTTTGATAGTTCAATCCGTGGGATAGTTCCCGTCCTCTTGTTTCGGAAGTATTGAAGCTGTCTATGGTTTCCTTTCCAAGTATTTCCGATACTTCTTTCAGGGTTGTTTTTTCCTTTCCGCCAAGAAAAAGGAAGCTGTCGCAATTTCCCGTGATGGTGTCCGCATTGTCTTTATAGATTGCTTTAAGCTGGGACTGCGACTGCAAAATAATAGAAGCCGATATTTCACGGCTTCGGATGGTAGCAATGAGTTTTTCAAATTTTGGAATCTGCCCGATATTTGCAAACTCGTCCAAAAGGCAGCGCACATGAACGGGGAGCCTTCCGCCGTACACGTCATCCGCCTTATCACAGAGCAGGTTAAAAAGCTGTGTGTAAAGAATGGATACGACAAAGTTGAAAGTATCGTCAGTATCGGAAATGATAACAAACAGTGCCATTTTGCGATCGCCTATGGCATCAAGCTCCATTTCGTCCTTTTCCAGTAGCTCCCGAAGCTCTCTTATGTCAAATGGTGCAAGGCGGGCGCCGCAGGAAATGAGGATTGAGGATCTTGTTTTGCCGGCGGAAAGGAGAAACTTTTTATACTGCCTTACCGCAAAATGCTCCGGGTCTTTTTCCTCTAACCTCTGAAACATGAGATCCACTGGACTTTGAAATTCCGGATCGTCCTCCCTTGCCTCCGATGCGTTTATCATTTCAAGAAGCGTGGTAAAATTCTTTTCCTCCTCCGGTGCTTCATAAAAGATATATCCGATCAGGGCACAGTAGAAAAGTCGTTCCGATTTCGTCCAGAAATCCTCACCGGATTTTTCGCCGTCTCCTTTGGTATTCATGATAATGGTATTTACCAGCTTCAAAATGTCCTTTTCGCTTCTGATATATGCAAAGGGGTTATACCTCATGGACTTTTTGAAATTGATGGTATTAAGCACCTTGATTTTATATCCGCCTCGCTTAAGGAGCTGTCCGCAGGAAAGAAGCAGTTCGCCTTTCGGGTCGGTAACAACATAGGAGCTGTGCATTTGCATAAGGGACGGCTTGACGAAAAATCTCGTCTTTCCGCTTCCTGAGCCTCCGACCACAAGAATGTTTTTGTTTCTTGCATACTTCGGATTTTTCGGACGGCTGTTCATGGTAATGCACTCCGTTTTTGTGAGAGGAATGTTATTTCTAAAGACGGGATCCGTATATGGTTTTATGTCTTTTTTATTTCCAAAACGGGCGGAGCCGTACTCTGTACCTTTCCTGTATTTTTTTGCATTTTTTCCTTTCACATAAATGGCAAGGCGAACGATTGCCGCTGCTATAATTCCGATAAAAAGATCGGATAAGTGAAAGCTGATAAGGGGAGAAGAAAAGGCTTCTGTAAGTCCTTCAGGAAAATGGAGAAGCTTTATTCCCATATCTATTCCGTATGATAGACGAAAGCCTTGTGCTATCTTGTCAAAGAGATAGACAAAGAACAGATAAGGCAGATGCAGTAAAATTTGTTTCTTTGTTTCTTCCGTCATCTCTCAATCCCCCTGTCCTTATGTTTTACGATATCTCGTCCTTTGTTGATTGCCTTCGCCTGCTCCTTAAAGGCGGAAAGCACTTTTCTTATAGAGGGCAGCTTTTCCCTTGACAATTTCTTTTGTGAAAACTCGGTAAATGCCGCCTTTAGAACATCCGCATCCCGACCCTTAAAAAATACAAGGTGCCGGGGCGGCGAAGTGCTGCTGTCTTTTTTCAGTGCAAAGTCGATTCCGTATTTCTTTGCCGTCGCTTCAAAGGCTTTGATGTTTTTATCCGTGATTTCGATATTGGAAATACCTGTATTTTGCTTCATAAGCTGTTCCAGACTTTGTTTCCCGTGGGGAAGCTGCTGTTTTGAAGATTGTTTTTTAATTTCGGCAAGAAAAATCTTTATTGCCTTTTGCAACAACCTTGCTGTAATTTTTCCACCCTTAATATACAGGGCAATTACTTTTTCGTTTATTTCATCCTGCAACTGTCATCCTCCTTTCCTGTTCTCTGAAATTTTTTTATTCCTTAACTCTTACCCGAAGCCCGTTTATATTTCCCCGTATTCCTTTCAGGTACCATTCATCGTTTTTGTCTATATCTATCTCGGTGGGCTTCCACTTTCCATAGGCAAAGACTTCAAACTGATCTCCGGGATAAAGACCTCCTAAGTAGTCTTTCAAGTCAAAACGGATCTCATAAAGGTCGCGGTATTCGTCAAAGATAAGGGCTCCCTGTTTCATAGTGATTTCTCCTTTAGAAGTCGTTTCTTCCGTACATATCGTGATTTACAAGTGAGGTGTAATAGTTTCCTATTGTGGACGGAGCATTAAAAAGTGCCGCCTTTAGATACTGTTTGATGTTTCTGACTTTCGTTGTGTTTTCCTGCATACAGTTAAGGACAAATTCAATATGTTCGCTGTTAAGCTTCATGAATTTTGCCTTCACAAGCTCTGCCGGGTATTCGTCGCCTGCAATTAAGATTCTTTTTCTTTTGCTGCATACGGTTTCAAGAATGAGGTCAAGAATTTCATCAATGCGATCACGGTCAAGACGTTTTGCATTTATGAGGTGTTCATACTCGATATTGTCCTTGATGAGTTCCTCATAGATTTTGTATGCGTCTTTTTCTTCCTTTCCGTTCTTTTCTGATAAAGGCGGCTCTCTCAAAGGAGAGGGGTTAGGGGAAAGGATAGGAATGGAATCGGTACTTAATCCATCTTTATTTATTTCTTCTTTTTTTGATAGATCAGTTTTTTGTATATCTTTATTTAATTGCATTGGATTTTCCGACGTCGGATTATCCGTTGTCGGATTTTCCAATACCGGCTTATCCGATGTTGGATTTTCCAATACCGGATTTTGCGGCTGCTCATAAATGGTATAGGTAATAGCTGTCATTTTTCCTTTCTCATCCCTGCCTTGCGACCTTTCGATATATCCTGTCTTTTCAAGCTCCAAGACAGCGGTACGAATGGCATCGATACTTTCTTTGTTGATATGGGAAAGTCCGGCAAGGGTATAGTCCCAGTTTTCCGGAAGTGAAAGCATCTGTGAGAGCAAGCCCTTTGCTTTTAGCGTTAGCTCTTTGTTTCGCAGATGATGATTGCTCATGACGGTATAGCCTTTGTTTTTCTCTACTCTGAAAACTGCCATGCGGATACTCCTTTCGTTTTTTATTTGTTACGCAGTAAAAGGGCAATTTTGAAAGAAAAGGTATATTTCCCTTACTTTTTCAAAACCGCCCTCTGAAAGCCTTGTATTTCAAGCCCTTATTTACCTCTACTTCGTAACATGGGCATGAAAAAAGCGGCATCCTATGCTTCCTTTAACAGAAGCGAAAGAACACCGCTTTTACGATTTCCTATTTAGTTTTGATCCTCACAACATGCTTTGTGCTATCTGTGGTAGAATGTTCCTATCTGCAAGAGTTTTACAGCACATCAAGACTCTTTCCTCAAAAGTAGTAAATTGGTAGTAAATTCAACTTGTACTCTTGCAAATTTCCTTGTATTTCAAGGGGTTTGAGGGTTAGTTATTAAAGTTTAAGATAAAAACAATACAGACAGATAAC
>KI259748.1 GCA_000467935.1 Peptostreptococcaceae bacterium oral taxon 113 str. W5053 | reverse complement strand
AGCAAACGGCAAGCAAAAAGAATATGAGGACAGATATAAGGCAAGGAGAGAAAAGAAAAAACAGGATAAGTTAAAAGTTTTGAAAAGAACAGGGATACCGGTAAGCGAATATGAAAAGGTTGAGAAAAATTATTCTGTCATTTAGCTACAAGTAAAAATCTTGTTGACAAATATTATAAAATAATTTATAATAAGTACACATATAATAAAAGGAGGAAGTACTATGGAATTTAGTTTTAGTTTGAAAATCAAAGCGGCAAAAGAAGATGTGTGGGAATACTATGCAAATATTGAAAAATGGTATGACTGGGAAAAAGATTTAAAAAATATTACATTAAAAGAGGGGTTTAAGACAGGTTCATATGGAACTATGGAACTTGAAGGAATGCCCCCTATGGAATATCAGCTTACTCTTGTAAAACCTTTTGAAGAATTTTGGGATAAAACAGAAACTCCGTTTGGAGATATTCTTTTTGGTCATCAAATAATTGATAACAATGACGGAAGCGTAAATATAAAACATATTGCAGCTTTAGATAGTGAAGACAAGCAACATTTGGAATTTTTGAGCCAAGTTTTTTCCGATGTTCCTCATTCTATATTCATTCTGAAAAATTGCTTGGAAAGATAAGGTGATTGCTGTTTGTTTACATCAAAATATAAAAATAATTCAGAAAAATCAACAGGATTGTTATTCATGAGGGTGTACAATAAATGGCATCTTATGATAAAACAGGAGTTAAAGAAAATGAATTTGACACACCCTCAATTTGTTGTTTTAGCTTCTCTTGCGTATCTATCGCAAAATGGAAATGAAGTTACACAGGTTATGATTTCAAAACTCTCAGGGATAGATGTTATGACCGTATCTCAAATATTGAGTTTATTGGAAAAACATAACTTTGTGAAAAGAAAAGAACATTCAAGGGATACAAGAGCAAAAGCTGTTACTTTGAATAAAAAGGGAGAAGAAATATTACAAAAAGCTGTTCCGCTAATTGAGCAAATTGATGAATTTTTTTTTGGAAAGTTAGATAACGATGAAGAACAATTTAAACATTTTCTCGTTAGCCTAAATGAAGAATAAGAAATATTATTTATAATTTACGGAGATGTCAAAATTGCCATCTCCATTATTATATTTGAAACTCAAAAAATAAAACATAGATATAAAACAGAAAATTATTCAAGAGGATTTTTTACGCCAAAGTGTAGAAGTCCTCCTTT
>KI259747.1:1246-3580 GCA_000467935.1 Peptostreptococcaceae bacterium oral taxon 113 str. W5053 | reverse complement strand
GTCAATAACAGTTTAGCACATACCAAATGGGCTTGAGATATAATAGGGATACAGAGAGAAAAGCCAGATAAATAGGAGCTTTCAGCACTGTATCCTTATTTTTAAAATTGTAAAAATCAAACAATCAGGTCTAAAAGGAGGCATTTATGGTATGTAAAAATATTTCAAGCCATTACATCAGCCTTTCCGATACAAGGAAGGTGGGAGTTTTATGAGATGGATAATAAAAATAATCTTGTTCCCAATCAGTTTGCTGTTAAGCATTTTGACTGCCTTTCTGACATTCTTGCTTAGCGTAGGAACAGCAATCCTATATTTGCTTATGCTGATGTGTGTATTTGTTGCCATAGGCTCGTTCTTTATGCTACACGATACAAAAGCAGCAATAGAAGCACTTATCCTTGGATTTCTGCTAAGTCCTTACGGAATACCGATGATTGGAGCTGTAATCATAGCTTTTATACAAGGAATCAATGAAGCCATAAAATCAATCTAAAAAATTTCATAAAAATGGTTACCAAAGGCGATAGAAAAAACTATCGTCTTTTTTCGTGCAAATTTTAAAGAATGGAGGGAGGTGAAAGATGAACTTTGATTATTTCTATAATCGGGATACGGAGAGATTTAGCTTTTATATGTTACCCAAGGTTTTGGTAACCGAAGATTTATATAAAAATTTATCTTCCGATGCCAAAATACTCTATGCCTGCTTATTAGAGCGTTCAAGTCTGTCATTCAAAAATGATTGGATTGACGAGCAAGGTAGAGTTTACATCGTGTTTACCGTCGAAGAAATCATGAAGATGTTAAACAAGTCGAATAAAACAGCGGTAAAGATTCTAAATGAGCTTGATGCCAATACAAAGGGAATCGGACTGATTGAGAGAAAAAGACAGGGACTTGGAAAGCCGAACATTATTTATGTGAAAGACTTTATGAGTGTGTTTCGCTCCGAGTGTAAAAAATACACTTCAGAAGTGAAGAATTTACACTCCAGAAATGTAGAAATTACACTTCAAGAAGCGAAGAATCTACACAGTAGTAATACTAATATAAATAAACCTGATTATAGTAATACTTATTTTAGTAAGGGACAAACCGGACTTGGAACATTTCAAAATGTATTTCTCACAGAAAAAGAAACAAAAGAACTAAAGGAGATATTAGGCTATCAATTTGACAACTACATTCAACGCCTGTCAGCCTATATTCAAAGTACCGGAAAGACCTATAAAGACCATAAGGCAACAATCCTTTCATGGTTTTATAAGGATCAGGGAACTAAGAAAGCGGATAAGCCATCAAATATCCCGACATGGGAAGAATATGACAAAGGAGAGCATTTATGATGAGTGAGATGGAAAAAATAATGATTGAGGATACTGAGTATTCCTACGATCCGGAAAGAGAATATATCAAAGACGGACATGCCTATTGCAAGAACTGTCATGAAAGAAAAGACGGAAAAGCCTTAGAGATGCTTGGTAAAAAGAGAATCTACAAAGTTTCCTGCAAGTGCGACAGAGACAGAGAAGCCAAACAAAAGGCAAGAGAAAAGCAGATGGAGATTGAGCGATTAAAAAGAAGTTGTTTTGCCTCCCTTATTCAGTGGACATACACCTTTGAAAACTATCAGGGAGAAGAAAATCAGAGTCTTACCATTGCAAAAAACTTTGTAAAAGAGTATGAGGAGATGAAAAAAGAAAATATCGGACTGTTATTCTATGGTTCAGTCGGAAGCGGAAAAACATATCTTGCCTGCTCCATTGCCAATGCACTCATAGAGCAGTATCAGATAAGTGTAAAGATAAGAAACTTTGCTCAGATAATCAACAATTTGCAAAAAAGCGGATTTGATTTTGATAAAAATGAGTATATCGAATCGCTTGTAAATACTTCCGTTCTCATCTTAGATGATTTGGGAATAGAAAGAGATACCAGCTATGCCAAAGAACAGGTCTATAACATTGTCAATAACAGATACCTGAAACAAAAACCGACCATATTTACAACCAATCTTTCCTACGACACCATTTCAAACTGCACAGAAAGTGTGGAATATCAGCGTATCTACTCAAGGATCATAGAGATGTGTATTCCGGTGATGGTTGTCGGAGAAGATCACAGGAAGAAAATTCAAAAAGAGAAGTTAAACCGAAATAAAGAACGATTACTAAACGGAGGTGATAGAAGTTGATTAACGAAGAAATTGCAAGAAAGACACTAAGCCTTGAGATTAAGGCTGCCAAAGTAACCGGAAAACTTCTTTTAGCCCTGCTGAAAAAACTGATGAAAGAAGCAAAAAAACTGGGAGGACTTGAAAAACTCGTTAAA
>KI259747.1:300-1146 GCA_000467935.1 Peptostreptococcaceae bacterium oral taxon 113 str. W5053 | reverse complement strand
AGAAGCGGAACTGAAAGAACTGAAAAAAGAATTGAACAAATACGGGGTTAAGTTTTCGGTGATGAAAGATAAGGAAACAGGCAAATACGCCGTATTTTTTCAAGCCAAAGATATGAAAATGATGGAGAAAGCCTTTAAAAATGCTCTTGCAAGATCAGAAAGAAAAACGGAACGGAAAGAATCCATTCGTAAAAATATCGAGAAGTTTAAAGAGATGGCAAAAAATACCGTTTCTAAGGATAAAGTTAAGAATAAACAAAAGGAGCAGAGCCTATGAGCAGCTTGATAACATTTGAAAATATGGAATTTGGAAAACTCACTGTAATTGAAAAAGACGGTGAGTTTTTCTTTATCGGAAATGAAATCGCAGAATTGCTTGGGTACAGCAATTATAGAAAAGCAGTTATGGTTCATGTAGATGAAGAAGATAAGCTGCGTTCCCAAATTGGGTACGCAGGTCAAATGAGGGAAGTAACCTTAATCAACGAGTCCGGTCTTTACTCTCTTATCCTATCTTCCAAGCTGCCACAGGCAAAAGAGTTTAAGCGTTGGGTTACAAAAGATGTGCTTCCGAGCATTCGCAAAAATGGCGGATATATAAGAAATCAAGAGAATTTATCGAAAGAAGAGATACTCGCCAATGCGGTGCTTCTTGCCAATAATCTCATTGCTGAAAAAGAAAAAGTGATTGAAGATTTAGAGCCGAAAGCTAAGTATTTTGATGAATTGGTGAATAACCATCTGCTTACCAATTTCAGAAATACAGCAAAAGAGCTTCATATCCCGCAAAAAGTATTCATTCAATTCCTCATAGACAAGGAACTTATTTATCGGGATAAGAAAAAT
>KI259747.1:0-200 GCA_000467935.1 Peptostreptococcaceae bacterium oral taxon 113 str. W5053 | reverse complement strand
TGCCAAGAACAATAAGGGATATTTTGAGGTAAAGGAATGGTGCAAAGAAGGAAGTGAAGCGGTCGGGATACAGACCTTTGTAACACAAAAAGGCAGGCACTACCTATTACTTTTGATTGGAGGTGAAAAGACTCGTGATAGATAAAATATTAAAGGACATGAAAGGCTTGTTCAAAGTGCAAGATAAGGCAAAGTTTATG
>KI259746.1 GCA_000467935.1 Peptostreptococcaceae bacterium oral taxon 113 str. W5053 | reverse complement strand
CTTAATTACAGAAAAAATCTTATACTCTCATTTTGAATAGAACTGATTATCCCTACTTGATTCCAATTTAAATGATGTCATTCATCAGATTTTTCTACAATATAATATTCTTTGGATTCTTCCTTTTCTTCAAGGAATTCTTCTCTTCTTTTCCATACCACAAGAGCTATGATCGTGATTATAATATAATTTACCACCTGATTTGCTATATCATAATTTAACAAAGGCAAAAAATAGGATTTTTCCTTTGTAACAAAACCGTTTACCAAGATACAATAGACCGTCATGGAACTCAAAAACGAAATGGCGAAGTTTAGGATTTTTCCTATCAATCCAAGTTTTCGATGGATAAATTTAAATAGAGCGGAATATATCACGACTGCCAATATACCGGCTAACACATTCCAAAAATAAACTGCCTTACCGGACGAGAATCGAACAGAGAAACAATGATGGGCATAGTACCAGCTCGCTATAAATATTACAAGTTTATCAAGTGCAAACAGGCTAATTTTTACAAATGTCGCTCCTGCAAACAGGATAACACCTAAATATAATATGATTAAGGTTAAAAAAATAAAAACCACTAGTGAAACTAGTGGTT
>KI259745.1 GCA_000467935.1 Peptostreptococcaceae bacterium oral taxon 113 str. W5053 | reverse complement strand
TTTATAGAAGAAAACTTTACTTCTAAAGGTATGATAGCAGACTGTAGTATTCATAATCCTATGGCAAGCGATCATGAAGAACAACCACACGCACATATCTTACTTACTCTAAGAGAAATGGATAGTGAGGGAAAATGGAAACCGAAATGCAGAAAAGAATATATCCTTGATGAAAATGGAGAAAAGATAAAGCTGAAAAGCGGAAACTACAAATCAAGAAAAGTAAATCTGAATGATTGGAACGAACCTGACAAAGCAAAAGAGTGGAGAGAAAACTTTTCAAAGAAAGCAAACGAATATTTAGCAAGGAATAACATAGATAAAAGGATAGATCCACGCACCTTTGAAGAACAAGGCAGAGAAGAACTCCCGCAAATCCATTTAGGAACAAGCAGCTACCAAATGGAGAAAAAAGGCATACAGACAGAAAGAGGAAATCAAAACAGAAAAATCATTGCCTTGAATTTAGAATTTAAGAAGTTAAAAGCAGAACTATCAAAACTTACATCTTGGATAGGCTCGTTACTTGGAAGTCTGCAAGTAAAATATGATGAATACAAACAAGAGAAAAAAGAAGAATATGAGAACAAAGCGGAACTCTTTAATCTCTATGAGTACATCAGCATTTACTATGATTTACAGGGAGAAAAAGCAAGAAAGTTAAACCCCTATGCAAGCAACAAAAAGATAGGAGCAGACCTAAGACGATTTTCAAAAGCAAGGATATATCTAAAGGACAATAATCTTAAAACCATAGCAGACCTACAAGAGAAAATAAGTACCTTACAATCCAAGAATAAGAAAATCAGTCAAGACATTAAGACTAAAACCGCAAGGATAGAAAGCTTAAATAAATGTTTTACCTATGCGGACATCATCAAAGATAACAAACAAGTCTTTGAGGAATGGAACAGTAAATCCCTATTCAAAGACAGCTTTTACAATTCACATAAAGATGAGATAGATAAATATAAAAGAGCAAGGGCAATCCTTGAAAAGATAACAGGCTCATCGGCGATTAAGTCTAAAGATTGGAAGAAAGAAATCCAAAGCCTTGAAAGTGAAATATCAAAACTCAACAGACAATCTCAAAAAGTCAAAGAAGAATACGAAAGTATTAACCATATCAAGTATGCCGTAAAAACAGTCAATGAAGATTATGGTATAGACTTATCTATTGAGATTGACAAGGCAATCAAGAGAGGAGAAAAACCAAGTGTCATTGCACAGATTAAGAAGTATCAAGAGCAACTAGAAGCTTATGAAAAACGAAAGGAAAAGACAAAGAACTATTACAGAAAAGAGGAAAGATGAAGTCCCAAAATGGGATAACATCATAAATAAGATAAGCAGACGCACTGTTTCGGTGCATAAGAGGAACGAAAGGAGAGAAAAATGGCAGATAAAAGAATGTTTTCACTAAAGATAGTAGATAGCGATTTATTTTTAGATATGCCACTAAGTAGCCAATGCCTGTATTTCCATCTATCAATGCGAGCAGATGACGACGGCTTTGTAAATAACCCCAAGAAAATCATCAAAATTATCGGAGCGAATGAAGATGACCTGAAAATACTTATTGCCAAAGGCTTTGTGATTGTCTTTGAACAAGGGATTATTGTCATTACCCATTGGAAAATCAACAACTTTATCCGTAAAGACAGATATAAACCGACCCTTTATGAAAATGAGGTGCAGAGCCTATCCCAAACTAAAAACGGAATGTATATCAAAGAGGTTGGTTGTCATTTGGTTGCGGAGCGGTTGACAAGTGGTCAACCCAGTATAGATAAGGGTAGATTAGATAAGGTTAGTATAGATAAGGGGAGAGAAGAAAGTACCCCGCCCCCCAATTCAAAAACCTATGGAGAATATAAAAATAT
>KI259744.1 GCA_000467935.1 Peptostreptococcaceae bacterium oral taxon 113 str. W5053 | reverse complement strand
TTTGTCACATATGTTTGACAATCCTAGAGAACTAAAATCAAGGTTTAAACAATAAAAGATTGACTGTATCCAATAAATATGATATAATAAAGAAAATTATATTACAAAGAAAAGAGAGATTAATATGTCACTAAACTATAAACCCTTGTGGATACTACTTGCAAAAAAAGGCTTAAAGAAAACTGATGTTATAGATATGGCAGGATTGACAACTAATGTAATGGCACAAATGGGGAAAGATAAACCTATTACATTTAAAAATTTAGAGAAAGTATGCAAAGCACTTGATTGTACACCTAATGATGTGTTCTCTTTTGATGATTTTTATGAGTAATATTATAAAAAAACAAGTTTAAAATAGAAAGGTTATTGATTTATGGATAATAAAGAAAATACTAGAAATAAAATTATAAATGTGGCGTGTGAATTGTTTTTAACAAAAGGTTATGAAGAAACGAGAATTTCAGATATTATAAATAGACTTGATGGGTTAACCAAGGGGGCAATATACCATTATTTCGAGTCAAAGGAAGACATTTTTAATTCGGTAGTTAATGAGATAGGAAACAAAAATATACAGATCTTTGATGAAATAAAACGAGATAAAAGTTTGAACGGAGTTGAAAAACTAATAAAAATTGTAAAATCAAGTTTTGGCAATGAAAATATGGAAACTATCACGTATATGTCTCCTAATTTGTTGGATAATCCCAAATTACTTTCAGCATTTATCATTGAAATAAGGGATATAACAATTCCTCAATATATTCAACCTATAATAAATGAAGGTATAGCAGATGGCAGTATAAAAACTAAATATCCAAATGAAACATCAGAAATGATAGCTGTTTTGTTGAATTTATGGTTAAATCCACTAATATTTCAAAGTGAGCAAATAAAACTATCAAATAAAATGAAAATAGTTAATATGATGTTAGAAAAATTTGGTGTGAAGTTATTTGATGAGGAATTGATTAGCAAAATAGAAAATCAATAGTCTAATAATATGCAACTATAACGCATGATTGGAGGTTAAGTATATCCATTATGCGTTTTTTTATTGAAATAACAGTTTGATATTCCTTATTATGAAATTGTTATTAAAATGTTGACAAACATACCGAAGGTATGTTAATATATAGGTACATACCGATGGTATGTGCAGAGTAGAACTACTCTGTAGGTTGATTAATCAATTGAAAATTTTTAAGGAAGGAGATTGTTAGCATGAAAAACATTAAAGTGCGTAAAGCAGAAAGTGCAAATGCAACAGCATGGTGGATTGTAATTTAATTATTCACTAAGAAATTAAAATATTACACTTTTGAGAATTTCAAAGTAAATAACGTTATTTAGTTGGAATTGTGTTTAATTTTGAATAAGAATTGAAAGCGTAGTAGAAAGTGGTAAGAATAGTCGAAACCACTGAATCAGATTAAGTGGCAGGTCTATTCGTATGTTTAGACCTGCCATTTAGTTTTTTAAGTTAAGAAAAATCGAAAGGAGAATATGATTTGTATTTAGATAATCAAATCGTACGAAGATTTATGAATAATAAATATATAAGACCTAGGATTAAACCTATATATCCAGTATATAAATTAAATGATTTGTTATTTCGTGTTGGAGCACAATTAGGGCTAACAACTGAATTTGAAGATCCTGAAGGCAAGTTGTATGAGCTTGTTTCTCTTTTAGATGGTAGAGAACTGAATGAGATAATAGTAGCCATGAAAAAGAAATTTGCTGATTTGACGGATGAAGATATTTTTGAGGGACTTGAAATTCTATGCAATGAAGATTTAATTGAAGAATATGAAGATTATAGTAAATATGATATTGATGATAGATACCTACCTAATATAAGTTATTTTAGTAGATTTATGAAATATGGGATGAATGCGTATGATATTCAAAAGAAAATAAATGACAGTACAATTTTATTGTTGGGTTTAGGTGGAGGAGGATCAAACATTCTAACATTATTATCAGGATTGGGTCCTAAAAAAATAAAAATTGTCGATTATGATAAAGTTGAAAAAAGTAATCTTGGAAGGCAACTAATCTATAAAGAATCGGATTTAGGGAAGTTAAAAGTAAAGGTGGCGGTGAATGCACTGAAAGAGATGAATTCTACAATTGAAGTAGAAGGATATAATCAAAAAATAGAAACTTCAGACGATGTATTAAAATATACTGACGGAGTAGATTTAGTAATTTGTGTTATAGATGAACCACCATTCATTGCACAAAAGACAGTAAATAAAGCGATTGTAGAGGCTAAAGTTCCATGTGTATTTGGAGCATCTCAAGTTAGTCGTGGAAGAGTGTTTTCAGTTATTCCGAATATAACGGGGTGTTTTGACTGTTTGAATATACATTATACACTTCATGACGATAAGTTTGTTGAGCAGTTTGTAGGTTTTAGAAATATAAGTTTTAATCCGCCAACTGTCGCCTATGCCCCAGCAATGTATCAATTAACAGCCGCTATTGTAGATGAAGCTGTAAGAATTATAACAGGCTATATGGAAGCAAGAAGTTTAGGCACTCAATATGAAATAAATTATGAGGATGGTTCTTCTTTTACTCATCCATCATGGTCAAGATATGAGAAGGATTGCCCAACTTGTGGAAACGGTAAAACTGATAAGTGGGAAATATTTAGATATTATGATAAAAAATAGAACTTTCGACAAAGTCAATATTAAAGATATTTCATATCGCAAGACTGTAAATGGCTCATATATACTGTATGCTGACAAATCTGAATTGATATTAGTAGAAGAGGATGTGGCTGATGCTATTTTATGTAATAGAAAATCAGGAATAAAAGAGAATTATGATTTGTTTGAAGTGCTACAAGCTAATAAATTCATAATTAATGAAGGAGAAATAACTGGAAGATTGCCTAAAGAGCCTACAAAAAAAGCATTTTCTGCTATAAGAAAATTATTACTATTTTTATACTTACTTTCAGTAGGTATTATTATTTTAAACAGTAGCGGTGAGCTGATTTTGAGTGGTATAAATTTAACTTCTTTTAAAACAAATATTTTTGTTTTGATTTTTACAGGTATCGCCTTTTCAATATGTACGACTATATTACATGAGTTTATGCATGTAGTATTTTCTAATAACATAAGCAACTTAAAAAATATATTGAGTGTATCGATAAAAAAATCAGTAGCTTTTGTTTCGCTGACACATGTATGGACATGGTCATTACTTTCAAGACTAATGGCAGTAGCTGTGGGGGTAATGTCAGATACTATAATACTTGCTATTGTGTTGATATTGAGAAAATTTTATAATAACGAGATTTTGCTTTTGTTTTCAGCAATTATGTTTTTGAGAATAATATGGCAGTTTAGATTTCATAGAAAAACAGATGGTAGATATTTTGTAATGATGTTATTAGATAACCCGATGATAGATATAGACTATAAAAACAATAAAGAGCTATTAACTGAAAAAGAATGTTATATTTGGAGAGTTATGACAGCTATTGGGATAACAGTCGATATATATTTATTGGCTTTTTGGATAGTTCCTATTTTATATAAGCTAATTATGTGGATGGGAGGAATAGTATGAATTCCACAATCTTATGTGTTAAAAATTTAAACAAATATTATAAAAACAGTATAAAAGCCAATAATAATATAACATTGGAATTTAACGTTGGAGAAATAACAGCACTGATAGGACATAATGGTGCAGGGAAAACGACCTTGTTAAATCAGATAATAGGGCTTATAAAACCCACAAGCGGAAGTGTTTTAATTAATCAAATGGAAGTAACAAACAAACCTTCAATTGCAAGGAGATTAGTGTCATCAATGCCACAATTTCAACTTCCGCTTAAAGGAGTTTCTGTTTTTCAATCTATTGAAAGCGTTTTAAGAATTAAAGGATTTTCAAAAAAAATTTCGAGAAAAAAAGCAGAAGATATAATTGATTTTTTGCAAATAAATCAATGGCAAAATGTATCAGGAGAAAAATTATCGGGAGGTTTGCAAAGGCTTACGTCTTTTGCAATGAGTGTTACATCTGACTCTCCAATAATAGTTTTGGATGAACCCACAAATGATGTGGATCCTATCAGAAGGCTTCTTATGTGGAAATATTTAAGAAAACTTGCTGATAATGGAACAATAATTATAATAGTAACACATAATCTTTTAGAAGTTGAAAAGTATGCAAATAGATATATTTTGCTTGATAAAGGCTGTGTTAAAGCTGATGTAAAAATAGATAATAAATCTTCAAGTAGTAGGCATTTACTCAGTATCTTGGGAATAGAAAAAAATGATACTGAATTATTCTCATGCTTTTCAAATATGAAATATTATAATGAAGAAAGAAAAATGATTATAGCTTTAGAAGATAAAGAAGTTATAAAAGCGGTAGACTTACTTTTAATGATATTAAAAGAAAAAAAAGCAACAAATTATGATATGAAGATTGGCTCTTTGTATGAGAGTTATGAGGAGATGGTAGGTAGAAATGATTAAAAATAGATATAACAGCTCTATTGGATTAATCAAATGGAGCCTAATTAGACATAAATTTTATATACCTGCATTTGTTATAGTTCAGATATTATTATCTGTTGCAGTAATATATGGCTTTTCTTTTATTACAAATGCTGTTGATAATATATCAAGGACATTCCTTTGTACAGGTGCAATAACTATGAATATTATAGCAGTTACTTGTGTTCTATCTCCACAGATTGTCAGTGAAGCAAAACAAAATGGGGTGTTAGATTATCAAAAAACTCTACCAATATCACGGATTGGTATTATAATGTCGGATTTATTAATATGGGGAGTAACTTCTCTTCCGGGTATTTGTGTTTCTATGATAGTTGGGACAATAAATTTCAATATGAATGTACAAATAAATATTGTTAGTTGCTTGAGTTTGATTTTTATAATTACGGCATTAACTTTCTTTGGTTTTTCAATTGCATACCTATTTCCATCTAATATTATGGCATTGATAACTCAAGTTGTTATGATAGGTGGGCTGCTGTTTTCACCAATAGTTTATTCAAAAGATAGATTACCTTTGTGGATGGCACATATATATAATTATCTTCCTTTTGTTCCGGTAAGCAATATTATAAGATTCAGTTTGTTTGGATTAGATAATTTTAACATCATGAATTATATTGTGATTTTATTTTGGGGATTTATTTCTTTTTTATCTTCAATGTATGTGTTAACAAGGAGGAAATAGATTATGGAATTAAGAGTAACTGAATTAAACAAAAACATAAAAGGTAAGGCTATTTTAGAGGATATTAGCTTAAATTTCAAGCCAAATAAAATATATGGTATTGTTGGAGATAATGGGGCTGGTAAAACGACTTTTTTTAGAACAATTTTAGGATTAACTAAATATAGTGGTCAGTTTAATATTGATGGAGCTGAAGAAAAAGACCATAGAACTGATGATTTTTTTAAACATGTGGGTGTTGTTATGCCTTTCCCTGAAAATTACGAAAAGTTCACTATACAAGAGATATTTGAAGAACATTTGTTTTATATGGGCATTCCAGAAATTAATAATATAAGTAAATTTATTAGTAGGGTAGGATTAAATACACATACTAATACCAAAATATCTGACCTATCACTTGGGATGAAGCAAAAATTAAATATAGCAATTGCTTTATCTCATAGTCCGGATCTATTGTTACTCGATGAACCTTTTAATGGATTAGATAGAACTGGGATATATAATTTAAAAGGTATAATGAAAGATTTTAAAGAAAATAATAAGATAGTAATCATATCAAGTCATTCTTTTAGAGAATTGGAAGATATTATTGATGAGGTTATTGCATTGGAAGATGGAAAAATAATAGGGTTAGAAGATGTATCTTTATTTCATCAGAAAGGTATAAATAGTTTAGAGGAATATGTTGAAATGATGAAAGGAAGGGATAAGAATGATAAATAGCTATGAAAAACATATGGCAAAAACAAACTTAAAAAATATAGTGTTATGGATTATAGTTGTTCATATTTTTTCTTTGATTTTCTTTTCAATGATAGGTAAGTTTGAAAAAATAGATTCAGATTTTATTTTGAAAAGTGGAGAAGGAATAGCTGTATTATCATCAACCGTAACATTAAGCGTATTAACTATATATGGAATATATGTTATCAATCGAAAATTAATTACCCGATACATAGGGAATTTTAGAGAAAAATCTTATATATACCCTTCAGGAAGAGAAAATATCTTTAAAGAAAAGTTACTAGCACTGATATATAGGTATGCATCAATATTTTTATTTTTGATATGTTTGTTAAATATAGGATATATTTTTTTATTTGAAGGTACAAAAGTATTTAGTAGCCCTGTACATTTTTTTACTGATATATTGTGTGTATGTAACATTTCAATATTAACGGTACTGGTAAGTGTGATTATTCTATTGTGTTCAATTATTGTTGGAATAAAATATCAGTCTATTAATATATCATTAGTTACAACAGTACTTTTGATTGTGTGTATTGGAAATGTTGTTGCACATTCTTATGTATTACATATTGGCATAATAGTGATTGTAAATATAATTATATTCGGTGTTGCCTATATGTTGTTTAAAATTTTAATAGATATGATTAAAAATGACGATGTAATGAAATAAGAAAATAGTAATATATTATGTTTAGGTATAATAAAAATAATAATGAAAAAGGTAAACATAAGCTGAAATCCATATTGTTAATAATGTTATCAATAATAGTATTTAAGTTTGTCAGTGGTATTTTGTTTATGACCTTTGTGTATGACGAAGAGAATGAAATATTACTCATAAGTTATGGCTTATATTCGAATATTTTTGTTATTGCAATTGTGATGGCTATAAATTGTTTCTATAACAAGAAAGCATTAAAAAATATAGGACTTGGATATAGGGATTGGGCAGGATTTTTAAAAGGTATAAGATATCTAAACTTATATATTATAAAGAAATAATATCGAATATTGGATATACATTGCTGTAAAATAATTATTTGCATTTTGAAAACAATGATGATAGATTTCATTGGGACAGAGAGGGTTCAATGGTTGAAATTTGTATTCTGATTAGAGTTTGATAAATAGTAGTTTGTCGGATAAAAATGATATATGGAATTTATGGGAGGTGGATAAGTTCATCTCCTTTTTTTGTTAAATAGGGGATGCGTTTGTAAATTTTATTGTGACATTGCATCCATTTCGTAGTTTCAATGAACTTGCGTTCGCGTGTATTATAGAGATTAGAGGTATCAATGTTATTATATAAGAATGACTGAACTTTTCATTTTACCTTCATTCAAATGATGACAGAAAATAGTGGTTCGAAACAAAAAAAGAATGGAAGAAATCTCAATAATAGAAAAGATAAGTGGGTTTTGGAATGCTTATAGTAAAAGATAGGAAACCGAGTCGTTAACGTTCACTATCCATAGAGAAAACGAATGTTTGTACGGATAAAGTAAATGAGAGAGCGTAAGAAGATTATTACTTAAAGCATAAAATCAAATGCTATGCGTGTCATAAACAAGGATACGGGGTGAGTGTAAGTTATGAATTGATTTATACATGGAAAGTGCCTTGTATTTTTTATAGACAGCCTTCTCAAAAACGGTCAATAGCTTTATTATAGTATTAACTGCTTCGGTTAATGGGGGGATTATTATGAACAAAAAATTCTTTTCTCTATCAAAGGAAAAGCAGCAAACCATTATAAATGCCGGTTATCGGGTTTTTTCACAGAATTCATATAAGAACAGTCCAATGCGGGAGATTGCTGATGCGGCAGGAATCAGCAAATCACTGTTATTTCATTATTTTCATAACAAAAAGGAATTATATCTGTTTCTTTGGAATAAGTGTGCCAAGATAACCATAGAATTTCTGACCAGATATGAATGCTATAGTCAGATGGGGCTGTTTGAGAGTATGGAACGGGGGATGCAGGCGAAAATGGAGATTATTCGCCTTTACCCGGATATGGGCAACTTTACAATTAAGGCATTTTACGAAAAGGAGCCTGAGATTTGTGCCGCCATTCAAGAGAGTTATCATAAATTAAAAGCGGATCAGATGCGATTGAATTTTGATCCCGATCAATTCATTCCCGGAATTGATATTGCTATGATGTACCGCGAAATGTATTGGGCAACAGAGGGATATTTCTGGGAGATAGCGCAACGGGGGAATGTGAATATCGAACAAATGGAGAAAGACCTTACAAAGTTAATTGCATTTTGGAAAAGTATATATCTTCGCAAGGAGTAATGTTATGGATATCATTAAAACAAACAATCTTACAAAGTACTATGGGAAAGCTAGAGGAATTATAGGACTGAACCTGTCCATTGAAAAGGGCGAATACTTCGGTTTTATCGGTCCGAACGGTGCGGGAAAATCCACAACCATTCGTATTCTGTTGGGACTGATTTCGCCGACTTCGGGCAATGTGCAAATATTTGGAAAAAATATTGTGAAGGAGAAAGAAAACATTCTTAAGGGAATCGGCTATCTGCCTTCTGAAGCATTATTTTATTCCGGCATGAAAGTCAGAGATATATTGAAATTATCGGCTGATATGAGAAAAAAGGATTGTGCGGAGGAGGCGAAAAAACTTTGTGATCGTCTGCAACTTGATATATCCAGAAAAGTGGATGAACTTTCTTTCGGGAATCGTAAGAAAGTTGCAATTGTGTGTGCACTTCAAAGCAACCCGTCGCTTATCATTCTTGATGAGCCAACCGGAGGACTGGATCCTCTCATGCAGCGTAACTTCTTTGATATTCTTAGAGAACGAAACCGGGAAGGTGTGACAATCTTTCTTTCCAGTCATGTACTTTCGGAGATTCAGCATAACTGCACTCGGGCAGCAATAATCAGAGAAGGCGAAATGGTTGCTTGTGACAGCGTTGAGGCTTTGGCAAAGAGCAATGCCAAACGAATTTCCATATATGGCAGTGTTGACCTGAACGGTCTGGATGGAATCAAGGATATTAAAATGAGTGATAAAGCGGCAAACTTTCTTTATAATGGAGATATAAATCGTCTGCTTCATAGACTTTCTGAAGGAAATATTTTTGATTTAAATATTTCTGAACCGGATTTTGAAGAAGTTTTTTTGCATTATTATGAAAAGGAAGGTGACAGAGCATGACAATCATAAAGCACGAACTTAGACAGGGGAAAATGCCTTTTTTGATATGGACCGGTTCGGTCGGTTTTTTGCTGACAGTGTGTATCTTCCTTTTTCCTGAAATGAAGGGAGAGATGGATAAAATCAGCGGGATGTTTTCATCTATGGGTTCATTTAGCGCTGCGTTTGGTATGGACAGACTAAACTTTGGAACACTGACTGGATATTATGCTATCGAATGCGGGAATGTATTAGGTCTTGGCGGAGCCTTTTATGCTGCTCTATGTGCCGTTGGGATCCTTAGCAAAGAAGAAAAGGATAGGACGGCAGAATTTCTGTTGACACATCCTGTAAGTCGAGTGCGTATTATCACAGAAAAGTTGATTGCCGTACTGATTCAAATCGCGATAATGAATCTGATTATCTATGTTCTTTCAGCTTGTTCTATGGGTATAATCGGTGAAGAGATCCCGTGGAAAGAGCTGAATCTGCTTCACTTGGCATACTTGATTTTGCAAATGGAACTTGCGGGCATTTGCTTTGGCATATCTGCTTTTATGAGAAAAGGAAGTATAGGCGTAGGCCTTGGAATTGCCGCGATCATGTATTTTTTGAATTTGATTTCAAATATAGCGGAAGGAGTAAACAATTTGAAGTATATTACTCCTTTCGGGTATTGCAATGGAGCGGATATAGTAACCAACGGGAGTTTAGATGGAACTATGGTTGCCATCGGCATCATGTCAGGTGTTATAGGTATTTTTATCGCCTATTTGAAATATTCAAAGAAGGACATCCGTTAAAGCGATTACAGGAGTGAAAAAATCAAAAGAGAGATTGTTTTTTCAAGGATATTATGCGCCGCAGAGATTTTCTGCGGTGTTTTTTTACGGATATCGTTTTTATGTTAAGGCGATGAATCTTGGATTTTATATTAACAACGAATTAAAACTATAATAAGATCCGTTTTTTATGAGTAATACTTTTTACCATATCTTTGGTCAGTCATTTTATAGAATCCGATAATCTGTTTACTACATCATTCAGTGTTTGAATCCCATAGAATGAATTTGTCTCCGGATTTGATCTATGGGATTCATCTTAAGTGTATATGGTGATATATGTGTCATCTTTATGCGATCAGATATTTTAGTCTTTTTGATTTGTGCCATACTGCTCCATCACAAACGAACAGTATCCTATCTTCATATTCTTTTGATAAATTTTCAAACTCCTTTTGAAGTATTTCTACATGAACTAAATATGCTATAGGGTGTCGCAATATTATTTGAAATTCATCTATTTAAATGTGCATTTATACATTCTTTATCATATTTCTTTTCCGAAAAACAAATGGTAGAAGCTGCTATATCAAGCTTTTTAGTTATATCTATTACTTTATTTCCTCCTAATCTTAAAATAGTGTTTAGGATAAAAAGGTCTAGATAAAAGAAGTTGACGGCTCAACATCTTTCAAGTATACTACTTGTTGACGGCTCAACATCTCTTGAGAAAACTTAAAAACAAAATAAGATGAAACAGAAAGAAGGAGAAAATATGTTAGACAGATTTGAGCGATTTAGCAGCCGAATTTTTAAACTTTCAAAAATATGGCATCAAATTGCCGGAGAGGAAATGGCTCATTTCGGTTTAAATGCTTCCCATGTCAGTTATATCGTGGCTTTATATAAGTATCCGGAAGGATTGACGTCGGCTATGTTATCAAAAATCAGCGATAAAGACAAATCGGATGTTTCAAGAAGTTTAAATGCAATGATGAAAAGTAATTTGGTGGAGAAGCATAGCGTTCATCAAAAAGGATATGCCGGTATTTTTTTGTTAACGGACGAGGGGAAAAAAGTAGCTTATGAGATTATCAAAAAAGTAAATTTTGCCGTAAAAATGGCGAACGAAAATCTCTCTGAAGAAAAGCGAGTCGTTTTTTATGAGGTGTTGGAAATATTTATCGACAATATGACAAAAATTGTGGAAAGGGGATTGTCGATTGAAGAAAAAGAAAGGGAAGGTAAATAACATATGGCAGTGAAAATTATCGTCGGTTCAACAGCGGATGTACCCAAAAAGGTGAAGGAACGATTGATTGTTGTTCCGCTAAGCGTACATTTCGGAGATGAGGAATTTATGGATGGTGTAACGATTACCCATGATGAATTTTATACAAAATTGGAAAATAGCCTAATTTCGCCTACAACAAGTCAACCGTCTCCTATGGCGTTTCGAGAGAAATATGAGGAGGTTGTAAAGAATGGAGATAGTGCTGTGGTCATTACCATCTCTTCTGAATTCTCCGGGACTTATCAGAGTGCAGTGATGGGAGCAAAAGGATTGGAAGATAAAGTTTTTGTCATTGACAGTAAGACCGCATCCATAGGAGAAGGAATTTTGTGTGAACTTGCTTTAAGACTGGCGGATGAAGGAACAAGTGCAGAAAAAATTGTGGAAATTTTAGAGAAAAAAAGAGAAAGTGTTGTTGTAGTTGCTTTATTGGATACCCTGGAATATCTGCTTCGAGGAGGACGAATTTCAAAGACTTCCGCAACGATTGGAAAAATTTTGTCCATCAAAGTAGTTCTGACGATAAAAGATGGAGAAATCATTCCACTTGGGAAGGCAAGAGGAATTAAAAATGGAAACAACTTATTGACTCAGGAGATTGAGAAGGTGGGAGGGGTAGACTTTAATATGCCGCTTTTGACCGGATACACAGGGACAGATGATGAGACAATTAAGAAGTATATATTGGATGCAAAAAATATTTGGGAAAATAATATGGAAAAACCCGATTATGTCTGTTTGGGAAGTGTAATCGGAACGCATGCCGGACCGGGCGCTTTAGGAGTGGCTTTTTTTAAGCGATGAATGGTCAAATCAAGTGGAACACCTATTGTAAGTTGTCTAAAAATTCTTCTTTAGGTGTTTTTTTATTGGATGTGTTTTCTGAGTCTACGATTCATCCATTCAAGATTGGGATTTCGTTCATGGAAATCAACGCCTAGTCAATTTATTTCTTTCGGCTCAAATTCTCTCACCCATCCGTTGCCGTTTTCACTTGTGCCTTGCCATATACAATAGAATTAAAAAAACAAGTTCTACAAGCTGATTTTTTTATTCAATTTACTTTTCCTATAATATTTTTTTCGCCTTTTTTATGGGTTTTTATCGGATCATATCTTATATAGTCTTCCTCTTTTGTTGCACCTGTTATGATATTTTACCGTAAGAAGAAGAGCGTAAGCTATTTGTGTGAGGCATTATTTTTCCATAAAGTTGCAGACTTTATCGATTTGTTCATCAAAGTTTCCATTAAATTTATTGTCAAAAAAGGCACTCCCGATGGTGAAGGCCCAAGGATGGACATTTTTTAGAAAGTTTAGTTTTTTATAATTGTCTATGCTTCCGGCGATACATATGGGAGCTTGAACAGCTTCTAACAGCCTTTTCATTAACAAATTAGCATCTCCGTCATATCTGTAACCCAAGAGATCTAAGCCGTAAACCCCTTTTGACAAATATAATTTTGCTTCATCAATTATCTCATCGATCGATCCGCTTAAGATGGAAGGTCGCTTTGTAACTTTGCCGATAAAGGGCATATATTTTATATGGTGATTTTTACAGTAGTCGTTAATGGAGTCATAATAATTGGTTCCCATTAAGATATCACATCCACATTTAAAGGCTATTTTCGCGCCATTTAAACCTCCGATTTCATCGTAATCCACAACTTCCAACACAGTGGTTTTGCCAAGGCTTTTCATATAGGAAAAGAGAACTTTCATTTGTTTAAAAGGTAAATTTTTTTCTTTAAAACCCCAAAATTGAGCTTTTGATTTTTTGTAAAGTTCAAATATTTCCGCCGCATTATCTACAGTACAATCATTATGCGTTAACATAACAATTAAATTTGGACACATATTACCCTCCGATGAATAAAATTTGTATTTCTTTTTTCATACTTTTATTATAGAATAATAACATGAAAATGTATAGAAAAGGGAAGACTATGTTTAAAAATTTAAGACCATTTGCTCATATAAGAGATGTATATTGTATTGATTATGAAAAATTATACAAAAAAGGAATTAGAGGGTTTCTATTTGATATCGACAATACTCTGGTTCATCATGGAGAGGATTCCAATGAAAGGGTGGATGAATTTTTTAGGTATTTACAAAAAATCGGATATAAAACGATGCTGATATCGGATAATTCAAAAGAACGAGTGGAAAGATTTGCAAGAAATATTGATTGCCCGTATATTTATGAAGCCGGGAAACCTCATTTTGAATCCTTTCATAAGGCTTTAGAAATATTGAAACTTAATCAATCTGAAGTATTTTATATAGGAGATCAGATTTTTTTGGATATTTTAGGAGCGAACAGGGCGGGCATAAGAGGAATTCTCGTGGATTTTATAAGAGTTCCCGGGGTAACCAAGATTGGGAAAAAAAGATATATAGAAAAAATTTTGTTAATGATTTTTTCTATATCTAAACGTGAGCGTTTAAATAAAGCATATATTTCAAAGGAGAAAGATTGTGGCTAAGCAAAGAAGACTATTTTGTGAAATCAATCCATTTTTTTATTATCTTTCCGAACAAAAACAGATACTTATGAGAAAAATTAAAAATTTTAAGCGTAAAAAGCCCTTTTCAAATGAAAAATCCAAAGTGTCTCTTCCCGATCTAATTTATAAGGTTTCTTCAAAATTGATTAAAACCGGTCCGGGGGTAGACCCGGTTTTGCAATATAATAAAGTGGACAATATTAAGATAGCATCCGAAAAAATAGATGGAATTATCATTAAGCCCGGAGAAGAATTCTCTTGGTGGAGTTTGGTGGGGAAAACAAATAGTAAAAACGGCTATAAAAAAGGCAGATTAATTGAGCGAGGAAAAGTTATCGAAGGTTATGGGGGAGGACTCTGCAATCTGGCAAATACAATTAATTTATTAATTTTGCATAGTCCTCTAAACATTACCGAATTTCACATGCATACAGATGCATTATCTCCGGATGCGGGTAAAAGGGTTCCTTTGGCTAACGGAACATCTATTTTATATAATTATTTGGATTATAGATTTACGAATAATACGGATCAGGATTTTCAATTGAAATTATATCTTGATGATACATACTCATACGGGGAACTTAGAGCACAAAAAGAATTGGACTATCATTACGATATTCTTGAAGAAGACTTACGATATGAACAAGTTGACGGAAAATATTACAGGAAATCAATGATTTATAAAATTACTTTGGATAAAAGCGATCAAATTGTAGCAAAGGATTTAATTGTAAAAAACAATTCAGAGGTTATGTTTGATTATAATCTGATACCAAAAGAGCAGATAAGATAAAAACTCTTTTTTGGAAGAAAAATCTTCGGCTATCAATGTGAAAAATTTTTTAATACAAAAATACCGACTTTATATGGCAATCTTTAGAGTCGGTATTTTTTAAAATTAAATTCGTTTTATTGTCTTTCTATTTGAATTGTTTGGCTCATCATCCATATCAGACCTATACTTAAAAGAATATGTCCTATGCCGGCGATGCCCGAGAGCGCGGCGTCCGGGAAAATTTTTTGCCCTTGACCGATAATTTCATAAATTCCTCGAACCGTAAAGGCGACAACAGTCCAGATCAGTCCGGTCACATAGAGGGTAATCGGTTGTTTGAAGAGATCCTTTGTATGCACTTTTTTTCGGAAAAAAAGATACACAATTATAAGCCATAAAAAGCCTAAAGTAATCAGGTGCAGGTGTACAAAACTGAGACGGGTCACATCGGTCCAGTGATAGGCTTTGGTAAATTCCCGATAAAAAACACCGCCAATCAAACCCATGATAGCGAAGGTGAGAGCCAGTTTGAAAAGATTGCCCGGTTCAAATTTTTGGAGAAAGTGTTTATAGCCGACAACCACCAAAAGCACATAGGCAACGGTTTTGGGAATCATCAGGGCACCTAAAGCAGGGATAAATCTTGCGCCGATGACCACGGGAAGATAAAATAAAAAGCTGGCGAAAATCAGAGAGGAGGTGTATTGAAGTCCCGGGGTTTTGCGATATTTCCAAGTCCAGAGGATGAGCAGAATTCCAAGTATGGCAAATGGAATGTTGCGAATCAATCCAAAAGTATAGTTACCCTTTGTACCCCATTCATTTTGAGGCAGCAACAGAAGGGCGATACGAAGAGCGACCAAAGCGTAAACGACCAATGTCTTATTTCGATTGTCGTCTTTGCTAAGTTCTCTGTAATAATAGTAAAACAAAAGATAGAACAGAGTCATAGTGATGCCTGTCATCAGTTCTCCCCAAGAGAGCAGAGAAATATGAGCTTCAAATCCTCCGGGGGAAAGATGGGAAATCACACGGGGAATCAGGTGGAAAGCATCACCGAGACCTAAGAGAAGCGTCATCAGTGAAAAGCGTTTGGCGGATTTATTTTTTTCTAAAAATAGGCGAATGCCCAGAGCGATGACAAGTCCTAAATAGGCGATGTCAAAGAGCGGTTCAATCAGGTGAAACATTTGTAAGACCTCCTTTTATCCATTGAATATGTTGATGATAGCGCTTCAAAAAAGTTTCTCTGTCCCAATTTTCCATGAAAAGTCGCTGCATAAGTGCATGAATTACCGCTTTGACAAAACGAATGGGCTCATTTTCATTCATGGACTCCATAGGGGAGGAATCTTTTTGATTTTCGGCAAGATAGTTGCGCCAATCCCGTTCCAGACTGGCATTCCAATAGAGATAACGATTTTTGTACAGGGCATAGTGCTTTCCCTGAAAGATTTCTTTGGCAAGGACTTCCCCGTAAATTTCCAAAGCTTGCATCGTATCCCGATGACATTGATGAAATAATTTTAAAAACAGACTGTGAGTTTCAATCACTTCCCTCTCCAAGACATAAAAATAGCTCTCGGTTAAACTGTCGAAGTATTGATAAAAACTTCCCCGAGCAATACCCAATGCATCCACGATATGTTTTACCGTGGCGTCCGGCAAGGGATAGCTTTCAAATTCATGAATCAATACAGCGACAACAGCTTGGCGTTTTTCTTCACTTAAATGATGAAAAGTAGTTTTCGGCATAATTTTCTCCTTTCGACAAATGACACCATGTCATTATTATAACGACACGGTGTCATTTGTCAAGAGTTTTGTTCTACTTTTTTTGTACAAAACAAATGGGGCTTAAGCATAGGAAAAGGGGTATACTTTCAATCAAAGGAGGATGATAGGGTGAATATGATGGAATCATTTAACAGAACCATGGATTATTTGGAAACGACTTTAGATAAAATTGTAGATGAAAAGAAAGTCGCCTTTCTTTCCGGTTATTCCTATGCCATGTTCAGTCGTGTTTTTTCTATTCTCACGGGAAATACTTTGGCGGAATATGTAAGGCATCGGAAATTAACCCAAGCTGCGGAGGATTTAAGAGCTACAAAAGAAAAAGTCATCGACATCGCCTTGAAATACGGGTATGAATCCGCCGATTCCTTTACGAACGCTTTCAAAAAATTTCATCAGTGTACTCCTTTGGATGTTCGCAAGGGAAAACAATTTAAAATTGTTTCCAAAGTTCAATTAAGCTTAACTGTTCGAGGAGGGACAAAGATGGATATTCAAATTCAAAAAAAGGAAAACTTTAAGGTTGCAGGCATCAAATTGGAAAATATCGACTCTTCATTATGTGCCACAGCGTGGAACAAACTTTATTCCAAGTTCAGCCCTGAAGAATTATCTAAGATAGGCAAAGGACAAAGTTACGGGATGTGTTTTGATGTAAAAAACTGTGACAAGATCAATTATATGGCTTGTTATGACGTGGACGACACCGATAAAGCTCAGGCGATGGGTCTGGAAGTGATGGAGATTCCGGAAGGAGAGTATGCAATTTTAAAATTGAAAGGGGCTGTGCCTCAATGTATTCATGAGGGATGGAAATATATCATGGAAGTATTTTTCCCGGAGCAAGGCTATATCCATTCGGGGAATCCGGATTTTGAAGTGTATAGTGAGGCGGACATGGACAGCCCGGACTATGAAATGGAATTGTGGGTTCCCGTGGTGAAAGAAAAATAAAAACATCGAGACAACAAAGAGACAAAGGATTCACGAAAGCAGTCGGTGCATCCTTTTTTCTTTGATGAAAATGGTATAATGAAATAAAAAACGCAGGAGGTGGGCTAATGCCGTTTACCATTGTCAGACAGAGTATAACACGAGTTAAGGTCGATGCCGTTGTTAATGCAGCCAACAGAAAGCTTCGAATGGGCGGAGGCGTTTGCGGCGCTATTTTCAAAGAAGCGGGTGCACACAAATTGCAGGAGGCTTGCGATAAGCTTTCTCCGATTCAGACCGGTGAAGCGGTGTTGACCCCCGGTTTTGATTTGTCTGCCAAATATATTATTCATGTAGCGGGTCCGGTTTATGATGATTATACGCCTGGAGAAAGTGAAAGGCTTTTACGTTTAGCTTATGCAAACGCCTTGAAATTGGCAGTGGAATATCATTGCAAGAGCATTGCTTTTCCATTGATATCCGGAGGAATTTACGGTTATCCCAAAACCGAAGCTCTTAAAGTGGCAACGGAAGTCATCGCCGATTTTTTGGAAGAACATGAACTGGACGTGGTATTGACTATTTTTGACAAGGCAGCTTTCGCCATCAGCGAAAAGCTGTTTGGAGAGGTAAAAAACTATATTGACGAACACTATGTCCAAAGTCATCGAGACAGAACATTCCTTGAATTCAACGAAAAAGTGTTGTCGGACAGTGCGACTATGCCTTTTGAACATGGAAAATCCGCAGACACGGTTTCGGAGTTTAAAGATACACTGGAAGATGTGGTCAACAATTTGGATGAACCGTTTTCCGTCACATTATTGCGTTTGATTGACATGAAGGGAAAAACGGATGTGGAAGTTTACAAAAAGGCCAATATCGATCGGAAACTTTTTTCCAAAATTCGAACGGGGAAAGGCTATATGCCCGGTAAACGTACTATTTTGGCTTTGGCTGTAGCCTTGGAACTGAATTTGGAGGAAACGAAAGATTTGCTGAAACGAGCCGGTTATGCTTTGTCAAATAGCAAAATCTTTGATGTCATCGTAGAATATTTTATCCTTCACGGAAAGTATAATATCTATGAAATCAATGAGGTATTGTTCAAATACGATCAGGCTCTTTTGGGAAGTTAAAGGATAAGAAAAAATGTCGCTTTAAAAGAGACCCGGATCTTTTTTTGACATGGTATCCTAAAGGCAACAAAGACAAAGGAGGACATGACAATGAAAAACGGATTGACGGAATTGGTATTCATACTGGACAAAAGCGGTTCTATGGCCGGATTGGAATCGGATACTATCGGCGGGTATAATGCCATGATGAAAAAGCAAAGAGAAGTGGAAGGGGAATGTAAAGTGACGACAGTGCTTTTCAATCAAGATTATGAATTCATTCACGACCGAATTGACTTAAAAGCTATGCTGCCGATGAGAGAGAAAGATTATCAAGTCGGAGGTTCCACCGCTTTATTGGACGCAATCGGAAAAACCGTTGAGAAGATGATTCAGGTACAAAGATATACTTCATCGGAACACCAAGCGGAAAAGGTGCTTTTTATCATCATTACCGACGGAGAGGAAAACTCAAGTTGCAAATACAGTAGGGAGGAAATTAGACGAACAATTCGCAGTCAAAACCGGAAATATGGATGGGAGTTTATCTTTTTAGGCGCCAATATCGATGCGGTAGAAGCGGCAAAACATTTTGGAATTGCCGAAAACCGCGCTCAAAATTATCATGCGGATGCCGGAGGCGTACGAACCAATTTTGAAGTAATAAGCGAAACGGTGGAGAATTATCGATGTTCATCGAAAATATCCGAGGATTGGAACAAAGAAATGAAAGAAAATTATAACAATCGGGGGGAATAAAGATTCCCTCCGATACTTTTTGACAGATGTTTTCTTATCAGGGATGCAAGGAGAAGAAAAAAAACTTCATAAAAAATGACGAAAGAAGGTGCGAACAATTTATTTTCTTATAGAAGATACAATGAAAAAATTTAATTTGTCAAAATTTACTTTCATTGATATGCTATTTAAAAAATACTTTATCAATTGGAGTTGAATTTTATGATGAATCAAACAGGTTTAATTTATATTGCGGATGATGAAAAAGAGATTCGAGAGTTAATTCAAAAATTTTTGGAAGAAGCCGGTCATAAGGTGGAAGTTTTTGAAAATGGAGAAGTTTTGTTGAAGCGATTTAAAGAAAAAAATTCGGATTTGGTGATTTTGGATGTGATGATGCCGGGGAAAGACGGTTTTGTCATTTGTCGAGAATTAAGAGAATTATCCAATGTGCCGATTGTGCTTCTAACGGCAAAAGATACGGATACGGATTATATTATCGGATTTACCTCCGGTTGTGACGATTATTTTGCGAAGCCTTTTTCTCCCATTAAATTGATGATGAGAATCAATGCCATTTTAAAGCGTGCAAAAATGGAAAATAATCAAGGAGGAGAAGGGCTTGTTTATGGAAATTTAGTGATGGATATTTCTGCAAAAAAATGTGAAATTGAAGGAAAAGAAGTTCGGCTGACACGAATGGAGTGGGACTTGATTTATTATATGCTGGAGAGAAAGGCGGAAGCCGTATCTCGAGAGGAGCTTTTAGATGCGATATGGGGCTATAGTGCAGAGGTGGAAACCAGAGTGACCGACGATACGGTAAAACGTTTGCGAAAAAAATTATCCTTGGCGGGTAGCAATGTGATGATAGAAACGGTTTGGGGTTTCGGCTTTCGTTTAGAGATAAAGGAGGAGTAGAAGAGTATGAAAAAAAAATATTTACGAACCAAACTCCTTTATATTGCCGGTGCGTGGATGTTGGGCATCTTTGTTGTTGTCAATATTGCGGTTCATTTGATTGTGACCGATTACACACGGCGTATTACAAAAAAATCGATGGACGAAGAATTTAACAGTCGGGTGATTTCCGAAGAAAAGGAAATTCTGGAGTTGGAGAGTAAGATAGAAAATGAAGTGTTTTTTCCGGTATATGTTTTTGTGACTTTTTCGGATGAGAGTGGAATGCATCTCGTCGGGGATTGGTACAGAGAGAAAGAACGTTACACGGCACAGGAGATTCTCAAACAGGAAGAAGGGACGGACAAAGCGGAACCGAAAAAGAGCTTTTCTGTAAAGATTCAGGATAAAACGTATTTTGTGGAAAAAAGAACTTATATCGGAAAGTTTGACGGCTATTTTATCGATCCGGAATCCCCTTCCGCAGAAAAAAGGGAATACAAACTTTATGTCTATGTCAATACCACATCCATAGAGAGAATGGTGTCTACGGTGAATCAATGGATACGGATTCTTTTTGGCGTATTTGGCAGCCTGATGTTTTTTGTTATCCTGTGGGAATTAAGAAAGATTTCCGATGCATTCAGCATTTTTAATCGCTATTTAGTTACGATAGGAAAAAGGGAGAAGGAGGTTATAAGTCCGAAGATAGAGTACAAAGAATTTGACGAAGCGGTACGAACGGTAGAGCATATGGATGCTTTAATTGATGCTTCAGAAGAAAGCGGGAAGAAGTTTTTTCAAAATGCTTCCCATGAGTTACGTACGCCTTTGATGTCCATTCAAGGTTATGCGGAAGGAATCAGTGAAGGAATTATTGATCAAAAAGAAGGATTACACGTGATTCGAACGCAGAGTGACAAAATGGCGAAATTGGTCAATCAAATTCTTTTTTTATCCAAGTTTGAAAATGAGGATTTAAATCGAGAAGATACGGATATTGTTTCGCTGTTATATGCTTGTGCCGACAGGATTTACACCATAGATAAAAAACAGATTGAATTTTGTTGGGATATGCCGAAAAAGCTTTTATTTTATTGCGATGAAGATTTGATGGAGAAAGTTTTTGAAAATCTTTTGTCCAATGCCTATCGATACGCAAAAAGCAGAATTGATATTCAAGTCCGGCAAGAAGAAAAACAATTGACTGTGAGCATTGCCGATGACGGGCAAGGGATTCATTCAAAAGATTTGCCGTATATTTTTGAACGCTTTTACAAGGGAGAAGGAGGAAACTTCGGCATCGGATTATCCTTAGTTCAAGAGATTGTAAAAAAACATCAAGGAAAGATAAAAGTGGATTCCAAACCGGGAGAAACAAAATTTATATTAACATTTCCCTTTTAAGCATAAAAAATAAGTTTGCCGCAATTTTGCCACAAAAAGAATGAAAAATTCACCCAATTTTAAGGAGATTTATCCTAAATATTTTCGATACAATAAAGCCAGATAGAAGAAATAAACATTCTATCGAAAATAAAAAGAAACGGAGTGAAGAAAATGAAAAAAACAAAAGCGATTTTAATAGCAGGAGCAGTTTTAATAAGTTCGGTAATGCCAAGTGTTATTCCTGCATTGGCACAACAGGCTGTAAGACAGGAGCCATCGCCTCAAATGGAAGAACAACAGAAAATGCAAAACTTTGAAGAGGTTATTCGAAGTTTGAAGGAGTTAAATGATGAAGAAAAAGAACAATTGATTCAGATGGAAAAAGAGTTGGACCCGACATGGAAAGAAATTGAAGCTTTGGAGGATAAAGTCAGTGCGATTTATGAAAAAGTCTTTAGAGGTTATGACGAAGATAAGCTATCCAAAGAAGAGTTAGAGATGTTGAACAAGAAAGCAGAGGAAGAAGCAAAAGACTTAAATGCAAAGTTGGACGTTCTCTATGGGATTATAGAAAAGGCCCATGAAAAGAATGAACCGATTTTAAGAAAACTCAGACAAAACGTAGAACTGTTCTAAATGAGATGAATGCAGATCCTATGGTTTGTCCTGTAGAAAATAGATAAAATAAGAGACTGATGACAGTCCATGAAATAGAACGAGGAGAATAAAAAACTCCTCGTTTTTTTGATGTCTTGAATTGTCAAGTCAAGTGCAACGAGGTTGAATAATAAGCCTCATAAAGCGTTAGGTATGAGTCATTATTTAATTGTTGCACTTAGATTGTAAATTCAAGGTTTAAAAAAGAGGATAAATATCAATTGAGTAAAAACTCAATCAAAGAAAAGATAAGATAAGAATTATAGGAAAATCGAAAACCTTCAGAATTTTCATCAAAGATTAGACGTCAAAAGAAATATTTTGCAGAAAAAAATTCACAGTCTCCAAAAGTGATGAACCTTTTTTCATACGGCAATCTCCGTTTCTCCGTCAATATAATCGTAATATTCCAGTTTTGAAAAATATTGTTTTTCATCTTTGAGTTCAAGATAAAATAGACAAGCTGCTCCTAAATCTCTATTGTTTTTTCTGATTCTTATATACATGCTGTCATCCACTTGATAGACACCCAAGATATTTTTCAAACGTTTGATTTCTTTTAAAATTTTTTCTTTTTCTTTATTCGACAAATCTTTTCTAAGTTTTGCAATTATTTTAAAATCGTAGACTAAATTCTCAACTGTTCTTGGTGTATTATCCATTGTATTCCTCCTTTTAGGATAAAAAAACGGAGAGTTTTTCCTCTCCGATTTCTTTAAAGTTCCGCCTTTGGGACATAGGTAGCGGGACACCTTCTTTAAAGTTCCGCCTTTGGGACATAGGTAGCGAGACACCTTCTTTACTCTTTCGCCTTTGGGATATAGGTAGCGAGACACCTTCTTTACTGTATATATAGTATACGGTATAAATGTTTTGTTGTCAACCTGAAATTTTATTTTTTTAAGTTATCATTCTTATAGTAAGTTATCTTGATGTATTCACTGAGCAGCTTAAACATTTCTTTCGGAACAAGAAGTCATGATATAAAAAGTATAGAGAAGAACTGTCGATATGATATAATAAAATAAAATTTAAATTTGTTTTACTTATTTAAAAGAAAAATGAAACAAAGGAAAAACAGAACAGTAGGAGAAAAAAATGAAAGATACACTTAATGGATATATTGATGCACATCAAGAGGAAATAAAAGCTTTGGGGCGAGAATTATTTATACATCCGGAGTTAGGTTATAAAGAATTTAAAACCAAAAGGATGATTGTAGAGACTTTAAAAAAACATGGGATAAGGGTTGAAAAAGAGTATTTTGAAACGGGCTTTCAGGTGAGTATCGGTTCGGGGAAACCTCATATCGGACTGCTGGCGGAGCTGGATGCCATTCCCGTAGAGACTCATCCTTGTGCCAATCCGGCGGATCATGCGGCTCATGCTTGCGGTCACAGTTCTCAAGTGACCATTATGCTGGCAGCTTTGATTGCCATGAAAGAGACAGGCGTCTTTGAAAAAATGGGGAAAGTGACTTTGTTTTTCACACCGGCAGAGGAATATACGGACTTGGATTATCGACGAAAATTGATGGCGGAGGGGAAAATCAAAGCCGTTGGCGGCAAAGTCAATATGCTCCTTGGAGATATTTTTGAAGGGGCGGATTGTCTGATTCATCTTCATGCCATGTCCGACACATATGCTTATGGCTATAATATCAGTTTGGCGGGATTTAAATATAAGAAAATTATCTTTAAAGGGAAAGCTGCTCATGCCGGCGTTTTACCTCATTTAGGTGTGAATGCTTTAAATGAGTTTACCCTCTTTAACAGCGCTTTGGGAATGCTTCGAGAGACCTTTGAGGAGAAGGACAGAGTTCGCGTTCACGGTCTTGTGACTAAAGGCGGCGACACCATCAACAGTATTCCCTCGGAAGTCGTCTATGAATGCTATATTCGCAGCGTCAATGACAATAAGCTTTTGGAGTTGGACAAAAGAATAAGCAATATGGCTATTCACTGCGCCAAAGCTTTGGGAGGCGATGTCGTCTTTGAGGATATGGCAGGCTATAATGCCTTTTAAACCCAATAAGGTTTTAAGCGAAATCACTCATCAAAATATGCTTAATTTTGTAGATGAAAGTCAAATTTTAGCGGACGAAGAGAGCATTGCCGGCGGCGATATCGGAGATGTGTCTCTATTTTATCCCACGACTCAATTCGGCTATACCGGATTTAAAGGAGTGCTCCATGGAGCCGACTTTGAAATTATAGACGAAAACAAAGCTTATTTGGAACCGGCAAAAATTGTTTGCGGAACGGTGGCGGATTTATTTACCGATAAAAAACTTTTAAGAGAAATCCAAGCTTGTCATCGGTTCATGGATAAAGAAAAGTATTTGGCCTATTTGGAAAAAGAGTCTTCAAAATAAGAAAGAGAAAGGTTTCAATGCAAAAGAAAAAGAGAGTATCGACTACATAGCGGAATGGAAAGAAGGTGAAAAAGGAGAAAAAATGTCTATAAATAATTTAAAAAATAAATTTGAAATGACTGTTGAAGAAAATATTTTTGTCGCAAAAAGAAATATTGTTGACTACATATGGAAAAGTGCAAATTTAGAAGGAATTGCTGTTACCTATCCTGATACGGAAGCTATTTACAACGGATTAAGCGTTCCGGAAATGAAAGTTGATGATATTATTGCGATAAACAACTTAAAGCATGCATGGAGATTTGTCTTGGAAAATATTGATTATCCTATTGATTATCCGCTTATTTGTGAAATTAATCGAAACGTAGGTGGTGACAATCTTATCCAAAGAGCCGGATTTGTACGTAATGCACCTGTTACAATAGGTGGTACAAAATGGTGTCTGGAAATGCCGATAGAATCTCAAATTAAAGAACAATTAGCGGATATTTTGAAAATTAAAAATGCAACGGATAAAGCCCTTACTATAATGTTTTACTGCATGAGAAAACAAATGTTTTTTGATGGAAATAAAAGAACCTCCATGCTGGCTGCAAATCAGATTATGATTGCAAACGGAGCAGGTATAATAACCATTCCGATTGAATACCAAAGAAATTTTACAAGTTTGCTAATTGATTTTTACGAAAGTGGGAATATGCAAAAAATTAAAAACTTTACTTATGAAAAATGTATCGATGGAATTGCATTTCAAAAATAAAGAAAAAATGAAAAAAGAAGAAGTTTTTCAAGATAAGGAGTAAAAATGAATCTTATAACCGGTACAGCGAAAATCATAAAAATTGGAGAAATCAAACAAACGAAAAATAAAAATCTCTTTCTTTCGTTGATAGTCTGGATGGAATATTTTGGAAAGAAAGAATTAAGATGTTGGGGAGAAAAAGCGAAAATCATACATTTATTGGCGAAGGAAAAAGAGGATATTGATTACATAGCGGAATGGAAAGAAGGGGAAAAAGGAGAAATCGAATTTACTTTAAAAAATATAAGTAGAGCGTTTAAGATGGACGAAATAACCATCAAAGAAAAAACAATGGATGAAATTCAGGAAACAACACTTGCAATGGTCAAAGAAAGAATAAAAAACACAACAAATGAAAGAACTGATGAAGAAATGGATTTCTTATCTTACGATGAAAGGGAAGAAAATATAATAAAGAAAAAAATTTGTTATCGTTGCGGAATTGTGTATGAAGAGGATTTCGAACGATGTCCGAAATGTGGACAGGAATTGGATGAAGCCGATATAGAAAATAGTTGAGGTGAAACATGGTAGGAAATACAGAAAGCGGATACAGGGTTAAATTTTTCCCGGAAGAAATCGAAGAACTTAAAGAAAGAATCGAAAACTTGGAAAAAGATCTTGGAAACAGCAAAGAAGTTCCTAAAAAAAATGTCTGGAGATGTCAAATTCAAAATCATATCTTTACAAAAAGAGAAGAAGCAAAAAGAATGGTTCTGGCGGTGATAAGAAAAATAAAGCCGGAAGAAGAAATTATGGAATACAGAGGAATCAAAATCTATAAGCTGGATAATAACAAGGTTTATGTCGGAGAAGGAAAAGAGATTGCCTTGGTTGATGAAAAATATAAACTTTTTTCCGATTTGGATAAAAGCATAAACGAAATTGAAATCAATAACCGAAAAATGAATAGTTGATCAAGCCACTTTCGCCTATATTTTAAACGGCAACGGAAAAGATTGATATCAAAAGGAGGAGAAAAATTATGAAACGAACCAAACAAACGAAACGGATTCAACGGTCTTTCCTTGTGTTCATCTTGCTCTTCGCCTTTCTTCTGTGTTCCTGCAATCAAGGGATTTCTCAAAGCCCGGAACAAACGGAAGCACAAATCCAAAAAGAGGAGTTGCCGATAACAGAAGAAAGCAAAACGGAAGAAGAAAAACTCTTTGAAGAATATATTCCTCTTCGTCTTATTTTATCTACTCATACTTTGGAAGAGCGGTTGTATCAGGGATTACTGAGCGGAGTTTGTCGTTTAAAGGATGAGATTTTGGAAGGGGAAAAGATTCTTCCGGAACATCTTAAGGAAGCGGAAAGACAACTCCGGAATCTGGAACGGCTTCAAAACGATATGAAAAAAACGGATTTTTCCCGGATAGATACTTTGTTTCCTGGAGAACCGAATACCTTTTTATGTCTGGAAAAAGCCCGAGTGGAAAAAATTCAATTTTTTCAAAAACTGTTACAGGAGATTCTAAATAAGAATTATGAACAGTTTTTAAAAGACAATGAACTTTTGGAAGCATATCTTCAAAAAGAGATTCCGGAATTGGAATACCCTGAAATGAAACCTCTGTCAAGTAGGATTGTCGATTTGGCGGAATATGATAAAGAGGCGGCACGATATTTTCGTCCTCAATATGAATCTCTCTGCGACAGAGAAAGAGAACTGGAAAGAAAACTTCAAAAAACGGAACGGGGAAAGGAACTGCTTAAAAAATATAGGGAAGATTATCCTTGGAAAGGAGAAGATACGTTTATTGACTTTGAAACAATCGTCAATAAGAACGACTATAAGGAGAAAGACTGATGAAAAGAGAAACGATTGATAAAAAACTGGAAGCGTTAAAGAGGAAGGAAGAAAAGTTTCAGGAAAAAGTAAATGCCTGGGAAGAGATGATTTCGGAGAAGGAAAAGGAGTTAAAGGAAGAAAGGGATCAATTAAAACTGGAGCGGACAAAGATTTTGGAAAAGGCATTGGATTTCTATCAGATCGATATTGAAGATCTGTTTGCACTTTTGGAACCTTCAAAGCCCGTCGAGGAGCGGGGAAAATTCATGCGATTTTGACGGTGAAACCTATGACGGCAGTCTTATAAACCGGGGATATCAAATCAGAACGGCAGCGTCTGTTCTATCTTGGGCGTATAAAATCCATTGGAGAAAAAAATCGGAAAAGAACCGGGGGTGCGGTTCAAGTTGTTGGGAGGGAACGAGAAACATGAGAATGTGGAACCCGTGGCACGGATGTCGTAAAATCAGTGAAGGCTGTGCGCATTGCTATATGTTTCAACGGGATGCCTGCTACGAAAAAGACAGTAGAAGGGTTCGTCAAACGCAAGCTTTCAACGAACCCGTTAAAAAGAAGCGGGACGGGAATTATAAAGTTCCCGGAGGCACTATCCTCTACACCTGCCTGACTTCGGATTTTTGGGTGGAAGAAGCGGACCCTTGGCGATTAGAGGCTTGGCAAATGATTCAACAGCGTCAGGATGTCCATTTCTACATCATCACCAAACGCATTGGACGCTTTGAAGTGGGTCTTCCTTCGGATTGGGATGAGGGATATCCCAATGTCACCGTGGCTGTGACCTGTGAAAATCAACAGCGGGCGGATGAACGAATTCCTTTGTTGTTAAGCGCTCCTATTCGTCATAGAGAAGTCATTCACGAGCCCATGTTGGGAGCCGTTGAAATCGGAATCTATCTTCAGAGCGGAAAAATCGAACACGTCACCTGCGGTGGGGAATCGGGACTTGGGGCAAGACTTTGCGACTATGATTGGATACTTCAAGCACGAGAGCAATGCATAAGCTGTCAAGTCCCCTTCACCTTCAAGCAAACCGGCGCCCTTTTTCGCAAAGGCGGGAGAATTTATCGCATTCCTCGAATATTTCAAATGCCCCAAGCCCAAAAAGCGAATATCAATACGAAAAACTAAAAAACAGTCTTTTTGAGGATACTTTTTTATCATTGGTAAGGTAAAGTATCATTTTAAAAAGACTGTTTTTTATGTGAGGGGGATGAATAAATGGAGATGTCGGATGGAAGGTTTTGTTTTTTTGCATCCGTTTTCATCGTTTTTAGAAAGAAGAGGCAATTTTTACAGGAGGTTTGGAACTTTTTCAATGCATTCTTGTGATATTCGGAAGATGATTTTTGAAATCTTGGAGAACACTTTTAACGTCCTCCTTGCGATTGGAGATAAAATCATCTTTTACGCTGCGAAGAAAGTCGGCGAACATAAAGAGGAGTTTGTCTCGAAGTGCAGGTTCCAGGGTTTGAAATTCTTCATAGAGTTCTCTTAGTTTACGAATTCGATCGGTTTGCAGCTCGGCGACGGTTTGTGCATCCAATGCGGAGATCATTTTGTAGCTGGCGTCTACGAAGATTTGTCGATCTTTATCAGAGATATCGTTTAGCCAGTTGATGTGGCTTTCATGAAAAAACTTTGTGAAGCGGGACAGTTCCGTTGCACGGAGAAGTCCCTGTTGATAAATTAACCAAGTAAAGGGGTCGTGTTGGAGCATAAAAGATTGACTGCTTTGAATTGGACGGATAGGTACGAAGCTTTTCATGATGGAGCCGACAATGGAGGAGGCGGGGCTGTATTTTTTGATTCGTTTTAAGATTTCTTTATCTCTATTGGCTTGTATGAACTCTTCCCGAAAACCGGGGCCGTCAAAGTCGAGGACTTTGGTGATGCGGCGACCGAGATGGTCATCTATGGTGATAGCGGCGTATTCCGCTAAGTTTCCCCCTTTGGAGTGACCGACAAGATAGATTTTTTCTTCTTTTAACTTGGGAAGTATCTTTTCCAGGAAATTCTTTGCGTCCAATTGTGCCGGTACGGGACAGCGACAAGCCATATTGAAGTTTTCTTTCCATCCCAAAAGACTGGAGTCGGTGCCTTGGAAGGAGATTACGGCGGTATTCGGGCAGGGAATGATCACAATGGCTGCAAACTGTTCTTCTCTTTGGGAGCTAAAGCGTTCCGCCCTATGGATAATGGGGATGTTTCGATAGCGGGGGTTGGCGTAGAGGACTCGAAAAAGATGGATATTTTTGTCGGGGTAAAAGGTTTTGTGGGCTAATTTTTCCATATCCGTATGGAATAGATCTTTGACGGCGAAGATTTTCTTTTGTTCCGGTATGTCGGAATAATCCCAATAGACAATTTGAGCAAAGATCAAAAGATCGATGAGATGAAGGGGAAGTTCTTTGAAACTTCGGCGTTCACGACGAATGTATTGAGTAATTTGAATGGGGTTCATGTTTTTTCTCCTTAAATTCAGGGAAGGCTTGGTTTTTTATTGTCCGTATAGACGTGGAGGATTTGTCCGGCAATCATGCACAATCCGCCCAATGCGTCTGCCGCAGCAAAGTGTCCGCTTAGAAAGCTGTCAATCAGGATACTGGAAAAGACTTGTCCGATAAAGAGAAGGACGGTCATATAGAGAGCCGGGATTTTGACGACAACGACGCTGTTTAGAGTGACGGTGACCAATCCCATAAGCCCTCCGGTAAAAGCCCACCAAACCGGCGGAATGCTCTGCAAAGCATTCAATTCCTGGGGGGCGATGATAAGAAGGGCAATGAGGGCACTGACAAGCCCCGTGGAATAGTTGTACCAACTGCTGACAAAAAGACCGGTTGCTTTGGATAGTCTTGCATTATAGGTACGGCTCAGGACGATGGTGACACCGGAGCAAAAGGAGATAACTACGGGGATAAAGTCAAATTTGCTGCCCAAAAGCATGATAAAAATACCGAAGAGGACAAAGAAGATACCGGGCAGTTTTCGGGCGGTGATAGGGACTCGGGTCATTCCATAGAGCCCGTAGTGGTCAATCAACATGGAGCTTAAGGTCATGCCCAGCATACATAATGCAGTGATAGCGGTTAAACTGATTTTACCGAAGGCACCTACATTGAAGATGGTGGATATTACGCCGATGACACCGCCTAAAAAAAAGCTTAGGGGCAGTCTTTTTGCAAAGGGGTGTTCTTTTTTGATGAGAATGATAGCTGTGACGGCGATTAAGCCTACAATATGTATAAGCACCGTGGCCAGATAAACGCCATAGTGAAGGGTTAGTGTTCCGTTGACAGTCAACATGACGCTGATAAAGGCTCCGATAATTAAAGTGAGAAAATAGTAAAACATGGGGAGTCCTCCTTTCTTTAAGATTATAACAGAAAAGAGGATAGCTTCAAAGAATTTTCGGTTATTAAAGTAAGAAATGGGTAAGTATGAAAAGAAAGAATAAGGATAAGAAGGGGAGATGTTTTTCATGGACAAAGAATGGATTCTTCGTTTGGCGGAGAAAGAAGACAGTTTTTATCTTTACAATGAACAGAAAATTTTGGAGCATACCGAGGCATTAAAAAGGGCTTTTCCGGAAATTGCTTTTTTATATTCGGTAAAGACCAATCCTCATCCCTTGGTGACAAAGGCGGTATTGTCTTCCGGTTTCGGCTTGGATGCAGCCAGTTTCGGCGAAGTAAGAATTGGCGAGCAACAGGGATTAAAGAAAGAGGAGATTCTCTATTCTTCTCCGGGAAAGACAGACAAAGATTTGGAACAAGCCATTGACCGTGCAGTCATTATCGTGGACAGTTTAGGAGAATGGGCTCGTTTGGAAAAAATCGCCAAGAGAAACCATCAACGCATTAAGATGGGAGCTCGTATCAATCCGGATTTTTCCATGGATGGGGATCAAGGATTAAGCGGTAAATTCGGGATTGATGAGGCTTTGTTTTTTGAAGCGTTAAAAGAACGAAAAGATTCGGAATATTTGGATTTTATCGGGATTCATGTGCATTCCAGAAGTCAGGAGTTAAAAGCGGAAGTTTTGGGAAGATACTATCGTTTGATGTTTGACTTGGCTGTACGTGTGCAAGAAGTCTCAGGTTCTCCGTTGGAATTTATCAACTTGGGCGGCGGTATCGGTATCGCTTACGGCAAAGAGGACTTGCCTTTGGATTTGGAGGATTTGGGGGCGAGAACCGGCGAACTTTTGAAAAAACTTCGCACCAAGATGCCAAAAGTCAAAGTCTATATTGAAACGGGACGTTTTGCGGTAGGTCAAGCGGGCATCTATGTGACTAAGGTGATTGACAAAAAAGTTTCCTACGGAAAGACTTATGTGATTTTGAACAACACTTTAAACGGATTTATCCGTCCTTCTTTGGCTATGCTGGTCACCGGATATGGAGGAGATCGGGCTAAAGCCAATGAACCTTTGTTTACTCAAAAAGACGCTTTCGGTTTTGAAGTCCTCAGTAAAAGCAAGGAAGAAGAAACAGTGAATCTTTTCGGGAACCTTTGCACCGGTACCGATGTGGTGGCAAGGGAAATCACCCTCCCGAAAATGGAAGAAGGGGATCTTGTGATTATGCATAACGCCGGCAGCTACGCCGCAGCATTGACACCGATGCAATTTGCATCTTTGGACAAACCCAAAGAGTTTTTCTTAACGAAAGAAGGAGAAATCGTAATGGAATAGGTAAAATTTTTTAAAAGCGACCGAAGTGTAAATCGGTTGCTTTTTTTGAAAAAATTTTTGAAATGGTGTTGGGTTTATCTTGACAAAGGGTATAAAAGGTTGTATCATAATGTTAGCACTCGGAGGCGGTGAGTGCTAATAACGAAGAAATGGGGTGAAAGCATGTTGGATGAACGAAAACTGCAAGTGCTTTATGCGATTATTAACAGCTATATTTTCAGTGCCGAGCCGATCGGATCCAGAACCATTTCAAAGAATTTCGGTTTGGGCGTAAGTTCCGCAACCATTCGCAATGAAATGAGTGATTTGGAGGATTTAGGTTATCTGAGCAAACCTCATACGTCATCCGGCAGAGTTCCCTCGGAATTGGCATATCGCTATTATGTCAATGATCTGTTAAGTGACCATCTCCATTTGATTAAGGAACAAAATAAAAGGATGAAAGATTTGGTGCAGGCGGAACTTTCCGATACCAATCGGATGATTGAATCGGCGACAAAGGTTCTAAGCGCTTTGACTAAATATACGGCAATCGGGATTAGTCCTCAGGGGCGGCATAAAAAATTAAAACGTGTTCAATTGCTGAAAGTGGAAGAACATATGATTTTATGTCTTTTAGTCTTTGAGACCAACGAAGCGGATAATTTTCTGGTGCCGATGCCTCATGATATCAGTGAAGAAGAATTAAACGAGCTTTCCGTTAAACTAAGTCGCATGCTGTTCAGGCAGCCTGTGGACAAGGCGGGAGAGCTGATTCGAAGCGCTTTGTTGGGGGAAATGAAGGAACAACAGAGGGTTTTGGAAGAGATTATTCCTCTTTTAGATAATATTGCCAGGGAAAACGCACAGATGGAAGTCAATCTTCAGGGCGTAGGGAATATTTTTAATTATCCGGAGTTTAACGATATCGAGAAGGCCAGAGACTTTGTAAATTTTCTGGAGAATAAAGAAAATATCTACAGCATGTTGGAGGATTCGGATGGTGATTTGATTATTCGTATCGGGAAAGAAAATATTCCTGTGGCACTGTCGAACAGTTCCGTGGTTTTATCCACTTTGCATGAGGGGGATGAAATCTTGGGGCATATCGGAATTATCGGTCCCATGCGTATGGATTATAAGAGCGTATTGGCGATCATGTGGACTTTAAATAGAGAACTTGGGAAGTTATTTGATGAATGAGAGGAGAGGATTTTGTGGATGATGTGAAACAAGAAAAAGTGAATTCGGAAGAAACGGATTTCGAAGAAACGGAAATCGAACATGAAAATATAGAACAGGAGGAAGAAATTTCGGAAGAGATTCCGGAGAAAAATCCGACGGATGAAAAGCAAATCTTAAAAGATCAACTTCTTCGCCTGCAGGCAGATTTTGAAAATTTCAGGAATCGAAAAGAAAAGGAGAGACTATCCACGATTAAATATGCCAATGAGGGTTTGATTGTGAAGCTTTTAAGTGTGGTAGACAATCTTGAACGAGCTTTGGAGAAGGGAAATTCGGAAGATGCTTTTTGTCAGGGTGTAAAGATGATTTATGATGAAATGATGAAAATTTTAACGGAAGCGGGTCTGTCGGAAGTAGAGGCGGACGGCGTTTTTGATCCAAATTTACATCATGCGGTGTTCGCAGAAGAAAAAGAGGGCGTAGAACCGGATCGGATATTGGAGGTTTTGCAAAAAGGGTATTGCCTGCATGAGCGTGTTATTCGACCGGCTATGGTAAAAGTAAGCAAATAATTAAATTTAGATAAATTATAAGGAGGAGAATTATTATGGGAAAAATTATCGGTATTGATTTGGGAACAACAAACTCCGCAGTAGCGGTTATGGAAGGTGGAAAAGCAACAATTATTGCAAATGCAGAGGGTAATCGTACCACGCCGTCCATTGTGGCATTTACAAAAAGCGGTGAACGTATTGTAGGGGAAACGGCAAAGCGTCAAGCGATTACCAATCCGGATCGTACAATCAGCTCTATTAAAAGAGAGATGGGGTCCAAATATAAGAAAAATATTGACGGCAAAGATTATTCTCCGGAAGAAATTTCCGCAATGATTTTGGCTAAATTAAAGAGTGATGTGGAAAGTTATTTAGGAGAAAGTATTACGGAGGCGGTTATTACCGTACCTGCATATTTTACGGACGCACAACGTCAAGCAACGAAGGATGCGGGAAAGATTGCAGGTCTTGAAGTTAAACGTATTATCAACGAGCCGACTGCGGCGGCATTGGCTTATGGGATGGATAAAGAACAAAGTCAATCCAAGATTATGGTCTTTGACTTAGGTGGCGGTACTTTCGACGTATCCATTTTGGAAGTAGGCGACGGTGTCTTTGAAGTATTGGCAACCAGAGGAAACAACCGTTTGGGCGGCGATGATTTCGACGAAAAATTGATGAACTATATTGCAGATGAATTTAAAAAGGAAAACGGTGTGGATTTAAGAACCGATTCCACGGCATTACAACGTTTGAAAGACGCAGCGGAAAAAGCGAAAAAAGAACTTTCCTCTACGATGACTTCCAATGTGAATTTACCTTTCATCACTGCAGTAGCAGGAAATCCGGTTCACTTGAATATGGATATTACACGTTCCAAATTTGAAGATTTAACAGCCGACTTGGTACAAAAAACCATTGAACCGGTTCATCAAGCTTTGGCGGATGCGGGCTTAAAGGCATCCGAAATCGACAAAGTATTATTGGTAGGCGGTTCCACTCGTATTCCGGCGGTGCAAGATGAAGTGAAAAAATTAATCGGCAAAGAAGCTCAAAAAGACATTAATCCGGATGAATGCGTAGCCATGGGTGCTGCAATTCAAGGCGGTGTATTGGCGGGCGAAGTCAAAGATTTGTTATTGCTGGATGTCACTCCTTTGTCCTTAGGTTTGGAGACTTTAGGCGGTGTAACCACTCGTTTAATCGAACGGAATACAACGATTCCTACAAAGAAATCTCAAATTTTCACCACGGCTGCCGACGGACAAACTTCCGTAGATATTCACGTATTGCAAGGAGAACGTGAAATGGCTTCGGATAATGTGACCTTAGGACGTTTCCAATTGGACGGTATTGCACCGGCTCCAAGAGGAATTCCTCAAATCGAAGTTACTTTCGATATTGATGCCAACGGGATTGTTAATGTTAGCGCGAAGGATAAAGGCACGGGGAAAGAACAAAAAATTACCATTACCGCTTCCAATACCATGACGGATGAAGAAATCGAACGCAAAGTCAAAGAAGCGGAAATGTATGCGGAAGAAGATAAGAAGAAGAAAGAGTTAATTGAAGCAAGGAATAACGGCGAATCCATGATCTATCAAACGGAAAAAGCATTAAAAGATTTGGGTGATAAGGTAAGTGCCGAGGAAAAGAGCAATATCGAAACAAAAATTGCCGATGTAAAAAAAGCTTTGGAAAGCGACGATGTTCAGGAAATCAAAACCAAAACGGATGCATTGACGCAAGACTTCTATGCGATCAGCCAAAAACTATATCAACAGCAAGGACCGGAGGCGGGACAAGACCCTCAAGCTTCCGCCGGTGGAGCAAATAACGACGATGTGGTTGATGCGGACTATGAAGTCGTGGACGATGATGAAAAATAAAAAAATAAGCGGTTAAAAGAGCAAATTTAAAATTTATATTTTTGGACGGAGACATTTTAGAATCAAGCAAAGTGTCTCTGTTTTTTTATCTTTGTTATCTTTGAGTTAAACATCGAAAGTGTACATAAATATTTCTTTTTTTGTTATAATAAGAGCTGGAAAGGAGGAAATAGGAGTATGAAGAAAATTTATCGGCGAAAAATTCCAATTTTACTTTATCATTATCTATTCTATCTCATTGGAATTTTTACTTTGCTTTTTATCATTTCTCGTTTTATTCATAATTCCACGATACTCGTCGGAATTGCCGGTCTTTTATTTTTATGGATTACGGCTTATACCGTTTTTCAATCGAAGATGAAAATTGTGGTTGATGAAAAAACACTTACCTTTGTAGAAGGTAAAAAAGTGAGCCGATATGATTTAGAATCCTATCAATTGAAGTCAAAAATTACCAATAACACAAAGTATCATTTAATAATTTGTCAAGGAGATAAAATTTGCAGACAGTATGATTGCTCTTTTATCGGTTATAATCAATATTTGGAATTTTTAGAGGATTTAAAATTGATTGGGGATGGACAGGAAGTTATAAAAATAAAAACAAAATACGAAGGAGAATAGGAATGGATTTTTTAAAAACTTTACCAACATGGGTATGGATTATTCCCGTGGTAATAATACTTTATTTTGTGGCGATTAGCATATACTTAAAGAAAAATAAGAATAGAAAAGAGAATTATTTGGAAAAAAATCCGAATGCGGCACAAATCAGTCCGATGATGGGAATAAAGGGAGTAAAGTCTATGAATGTAACGATTCAGAAGATTGACGGAAAAATTCACAAAGAAGTTTTTACAACAGGACTTAAAGCAGTATATATAGTTAATCCGGGTACCCATATATTAGAAGTGGAGGCTTCAACGACACGTCCGGGTGTCGTGCACAAATCCGTGACGGAAGTTTTCGGACCGGTTAAAATAGAAGTGGAGGTTGAACCGAAGAAAAAATATACGGTCGGTTTTAATACAAAGGAAAAAGAATTTACCTTTACGGAAGAAGCTTAGCATTTCAGGTCTTTTGGTATTTCACTGTAAATACTGAAAGACTTTTTTTATGGTGTTTTAAAAAATTCGCTTAACTATACTGAAATTGGGTATTTTAAAAAAACAAAGAAGTTTTTTGTTTTAAGCTTTTAAAGAAAGGAGACAGAGGATGAAAAGATTCCTTTTATTGATTTTAATATGTGTTGTATTTGCAGCAACAGCTTGTAGCAAGAACGGGGAGGAAATTATGGGAAATACGCAAGAAGAAAAAGAGATGAAAGTTTTACCGGGGAATAAAAAGACGATTTATTTGGCAGGAGGTTGTTTTTGGGGTGTGGAAGGATACTTTCAAAGGATTCCAGGCGTGGTCAACACCCAAACCGGATATGCCAATGGGAAGACGCAAGATACGGATTATGAGCATATTAAGACCACGGATCATGCGGAGACGGTAAAAGTGGAATATGACCGTTCCAAGATTTCTTTGGAGGAAATTTTGCTTCATTATTTTCGGATTATCGATCCCACTTCGGTCAATCAACAGGGGAATGATATAGGGCGTCAATATCGCACCGGAATCTATTATGAAAAAGATGAAGATGTGAAGATTATTGAAAAAATTATGGATTATGAAAGAAAAAAACATGGAAATCTTGCGGTAGAGACTCAAAAATTAAAGCATTTTATATCGGCGGAGGAATATCATCAGGATTATTTGGAGAAAAATCCCAATGGATACTGCCATGTAAATTTAAACTTGGCAAAACAACCTTTGATAGAGGAGGATTTAAAAAACATCCAAAAGAAAACGAGCAAGGACTTGGACGAGCTTTCTCGATCGGTCATGTTTGATTCAGAAACGGAACGTCCTTTTACCAGTCCGTTAAATCAGGAGTATCGTAAAGGGATTTATGTAGATAAACTCACTGGAGAGCCCTTATTTGCCTCTAAGGATAAATTCGATGCCGGTTGCGGATGGCCCAGCTTTTCAAAACCGATTTTAAGTGACAAGGTGAAGGAAAAAATCGATCAAAGTCACGGGATGCTTCGAACTGAGGTGCGAAGCAAAAATTCGGATATCCATTTGGGGCATGTATTTACAGACGGTCCCAAAGACAAAGGAGGGCTTCGGTATTGTATTAACGGCGCCAGCTTGGAATTCATCCCCTATGAGGAGATGGATGCCAAGGGATACGGAAAATACAAAGTGCTTTGCGAGTGAAGTCGCCCTTGCAAGAAGAGAAAAGAAGTCGGATAATTAGAATTTGTAGGAGGAATAGATGGAAATGAAGGTTAAAGAAGTTGTAGATAAAAAAGAAAAGGAAGCAATATCAAGGGAAATACTCAATGATCTTCCGGAATGGTTCGGATTGCCTGAGAGCACAGAAAATTATATTATAGATTCACAAGATAAACCTTTTTTAGCTTGTTATGTGAATGATGAAGTTGCGGGTTATGTTGTTTTAAATGCTACGAGCAAGGATTGTGCAGATATTTTCGTAATGGGTGTTAAGAAAAAATTTCACCGAATGGGCATCGGCTCAAAATTGAATGATGCATTTGAAACTATGGCTAAAAAACTTGGATACACATACTCGCAGGTAAAAACGGTAAAGATGGGACATTATAAGGAGTATGATATTACCAATAATTTTTATATGGCGATGGGATATAAGGAATTAGAATGTTTTCCTACTTTATGGGATGAATGGAATCCGTGCCAAATATATGTTAAATATCTTGGGGAGTAACAAATCCCGGATTGTCTAAGTAACACACAACTAAATAAATCATTAAGAGGAAGTCAAAGCAAATCGCCGAAACTTCCTTTTTTTGTGCCAAAAATGAAGGAGGAAGAAATGGACAAGAAAAAATGATTAACATCAATACCAACCTTCTAAAAGAGCCAACACTTAACATTTTTAGATGGTGAAGAGATTTTTGTATTGCAAATTCAAAGTTTAAGGATAGACTTTTTCAGAGTTTCGATCTTCTTGAAAAGGCAGTTCCGTTTAAGCAAAAATTTTATTCAAGAAAATGGGCAAACTATAATATATCTCTCATTTTAAAAGGGTGTATAGCACAAATGTTTAATCATTCCAGCTCTTGGGTAGTATATAATTAAAGGAGTGGTGTAATAATTGCTTTTGTAATGGAATCGCAAAATGCTAAAAGATGAATATGCTGGCAGTGCAATGTGAAAAAATGATATTTAATGAAAAAGTTCATCTGATAGCAAACAAGATTGTTTTATGAAAGGAGGTTATGAATCATGGAAGAGAAAAAGTATTTGTTAGGAACGGAGGAGCAGCAGGAATGGATGAAAGAGTATTTTTTTGCTCCGCGCGGAATCGGTTTTACTGAACCTGGAACGGTTGCTACTGACAGTGCGGAATTTAGCGCTTACAATGTGGCAAAATCATTTTATCAAAATTATCCCGAGGTATTTAACTTGGATTATATTGCCTCAAAAGTCAAGGTGGACAGGGGAGAGGTTCGAAAAAGACTGAAACGTTTGTATGATGAGCGTATTATTATGCTCGTATACAATCCGGCAGTGGCAGTGTACGGATGGGGGCTTTACTACTGGGTGGTTAAATTGAAAAAGGATACACCGAAGGAAATAAAGCAACAGTTGGCTGAGTGGTTCCAAAATAAGGACGACATCTGTACCGGATATCAGACAGAGGGAGATTTTGATTTCTTCAACGGAAACCATATGAGAGTGCTGGACAATCTTCTATCAGACGTCATTGGACCGTGGCGCGATATGCCGGAGTTGGAATACGTACATTTGTGCCCGATTCGCCGCGACGTGAGAGAGTCGAATGTCAATATGTGGGATGCGCATGGAGACGGATATCGCAAGTTTGTATGGGGAAAAGAGCAGGTCAAAAAGTTGCTGAAAGTACAGGATAAGATAGATGCGGTTGACTTTGGAATTATTGATGCAATCAATAATACGAAATCTGTGGGAGATATGTTTGATTATACCGTTTTGGAAGAACTTTCCGGATTGAGCGGAGATCAGATGAAGAAAGATTTTATGCAGATATGTGATGTCGGACGTTATGCGGTACCGATGATTTATTTGAATCATATGAAGCTCGGTTTGACAATGAAGATGTATTTGGTTCGTATGTTCCAGAACGTGCCGAGTTACCGAAAATCTCAAATTACAGATGAATTATCCGATATGTCGGAATTCAACAATATCTGGGAATTTAGCGATTCCTTCTATGATATTATGCTTAGCTCCTTTGAAGAATTGACAGATTGGAAAGATTTGCGTAATAAAATTGAACGTTATGGTGAAGTTGAGGAAGTAAAGATTGCAAGTTCTCCAAAGCAGTTCAGAAGATGGGTTTGTAGGCTTGATGATCAGAATGGATACTGGGAAGAGTGCGTATTTACGGATGATTTTCTTCAGGATCGTACGATGAGCAATGGTGTAAAATGCTGTTTTTCCGTGAATAAGGAGGTAAAATAAAATGAAAGTTCTTCATGTTCGCGATTATGTCGTCAAACGCCTGCAGTATGCTCTGAATCCGAAATCCATTGCCGTGGTTGGTGCAAGTCGTTATGAAACGAAGGTAGGGTACAAGGTCATTGAGGGGTTAAGAACTTGGGGCTACAAGGGAGAGATTTATCCGGTTAACCCGAGATCGGATCAGGTGCACGGATTGAAAGCATACCCTACGGTAAAGGATATTCCATATGATGTGGACTTGGTTTTTGTTGCAGTGCCGGCGCATATTGTCAAGTCAGTTTTGGAGGACTGCGTTGCAAAAAAGGTAAATATTGTTGTGATTGCAACAAGTGCATTTAAAGAAATTGGACGCGGACAGTTGCAGAATGAATTGACGCAGTATTGCCGTGAAAATGAGTTACCGCTAATAGGACCGAATTTGGTCGGAATGGGAAGTCCGTATCTGAATTTTAATTGCGGGTTTATTCCTTACTTGCCAATGGAGGGACCGGTGGCTATGATTTCTCAATCGGGAGCAAATTTGTTGGCGGCACTTGGAACTTCGCAAAAAGATCACTTTGGCATGAGTTTCTTTGTGGGGCTTGGGAATAAAGCGGATGTAGATTTTTGCGAGTTTATTGCTTACGCAGGTATTGATAATGACACCAAATGTCTTGCAATTTACATTGAAGGTTTAGATAGTCCGGAGGGCTTTGTGGAAGCATGTCAAAGGGTTGACAAGCCGATTGTTACGATTAAGGTCGGTGGTTCAAAAATCGGCGTCAAGGCCGCTTTCGCACATACTGCTTCAGAAAATGAAGGAACAAGTGATGCTTATTATGATGAGGTATTTCAAAAGGCAGGCGCAATCCGTGCCACAACATGGCAGGAATTTTTGGATGTGTCATTAGCCTTGGGAATGCAACCTCCGCTGTATGATGATAAGATTGTGATGATTACCAATGGAGGAGGTTCCGGATTGCTGAGTTGCGATCATTTTGAAAGAATGGGACTGCCGCTTCATGAATTGAAGGAAATTTCTCCGGGGCTTCCGGGACGAATTCGTGCATATATGCCTATGTTCGGCTCACCGCTGAATCCCGTCGATATTTCGGGAACCGCTTCACCGATTCAGTATAAGGGAGCTTTCCGTCAGGCAATCAGGGATCCTAAGGTAAACGGAATTCTCGGATCAATTTGTCCGACAGCGGTGACAGATGTAGATGCCGTGGTGGATGTGGTCATTGAGCTGCACGAAATTTATAAGCATTTGGAAAAACCGTTTATTATGGAATGCCAGGGCGGAGAGGAGTGTCAACAGGCGATTATAAAGCTGAGGGATCACGGTATTCCGGCATATCCGACGGCAGAACAGTCTGTAAATGCGATGATTGCTCTCTATAAATATGGAAAGATCAAACAGAGCAGAAAAAATAAATAGGAATAAGAGTCTGATCGGTTGAAAATATCCTCCGGCTACATTGTAGCCGGAGGATATTTTTCTGGATTATATAAAAAAGGGGCTGTATATGCGCAGATATGCAATAAGAACAGACAACATATGTTGCATGGTATTGAATTTTAAAAGTCCAAACGAGGTAGTATGAGAATATCAACTTATGGTTAAGATAACGTATATACAAAACTCTTTTTAAACGTATATGCTTGATTATTATAAACGACAAATTGGATGATAAACAATGGCATTTTGTGTTATAAGTTCCAATATGGTATCATAAGTATGATTTTACATACTTGTCATACTATTTCGGGAGGTATCAAATGCGAAGTAAAAAAGATGGAAAACTCCATGCATGGACTGCAAAAGTAGGTACTAAGGGACAAATTGTTATTCCAAAAGAGGCCAGAGAGATTTTTTCTATCGAACCGGGAGATAACTTACTCATACTTGGAGATGAAAGAAGGGGGTTGGCGATTATGAATGGCGATGTGGCAACAAAGGTTTTGATGAGTATCCAAGGAGATTTGGAAGATGAAAACTAGCATGCTGAAATTTGTCGTTATATTGCTTTTAATTCTTATTATTTTGGTTGTATTCTATGTACTTCGGAATTTAAACTACGATTATTCTGGAGAGAAGTTTGTAAAAAACGGCTCTTTGAGGTTGGGTTTAGAAGAAAAACAGTTTCATTTGAAGGATGGAAGTGTCATAAACTATGCGGAAGGTCCGGACAATGGTCCGGATATCGTATTGTTGCATGGGCAAATGGTAGATTGGAAAGATTACCGCACTGTCTTGCCTGAACTGGTAAAAAGCTTTCATGTCTTTGCACTTGATTATTACGGGCATGGAAAGTCAAGCAAGAATCCTGCTTTATACAATATTGATCGTATTGGGTCTGATATCGCGTTGTTTTTACAAGAACAGGTGGGCTCTAGTGCTATTATTTCGGGACATTCGTCCGGGGCGTTGATTGCTGCTTATATTGCCGCTAAATATCCGGAAAATGTAAAAGCAGTTATTCTGGAGGATGGACCGTTTTTTGCAACGGAACAGGGGCGTGCGGAAAGCACATTTTCTTATAAAACCTTTCAAAGTATCCACAACTATTTGAGTGAAAAACCGAACATCACTTACTTTGAACACTACTTAAACAATGATCCAATGCGTATATTGTTTAATAAGGATGGAAAAGATAATTGGAGTAAAATTGTGGCGGAACCTGCAATGAAACGATTTCGGAAGGATATGACAAAGATACCGATTATCTGGTACTATCCTCCGGAGTTGGGTGTGAATACCTTACTTCAATTGACAGCGAATTTACAAGATGGAACAGGGGATTATGACTTAAGGTTTGCGAATGCATTCTATGATTTCAGTTTTTTTAACGGGATAAGACAAAAGGAACTGTTGCGTCAAATCAGCGTTCCGACTTGTATCTTTCATGTAAAGCCGCCCAAAGATACCGCGCCTTCTTATTACACGGCAGAAGGTGTTCTGATTTCTGCGATGGACGAAAAAGATGCACAACTTGTCAAAGAATTGATTCATGGGAGTATTTTAGTTGAAGGATTTAATTCTATGCACAATATTCATGTTGAACAGCCAAAGGAATACTTAAAAGAATTAGTAGAATTCTTGGATCCGATAGAGAAGTAAAATGAATATAGATGAAGAGTGATTACAGAAAAATTATTGAGTATTTTGTTAAGAGAGACATTGATTAAATAAAACTAATAGGTTAGTAGAGTGAATAAACTTAGCAAATAATATCAAATAATTTCATTTAGCCAAAGTAATTTGATTTTAAGTAAAGAGCTATCCGGAAGTAAAAGCAAATGGCCTATACTTCCTCTTTTTATGCCTTGAATATATACAATGCAAGTGCAACAAATAAATAAAGGGTTGATTTTATAGGGTGTATTTTTGTAATCGCCATAAATTTTAATCACCTCCGGAAGTCCTGTTTAGAAGCAAGGAATGTATTTGCCACAGTTCTTTTGAAAAATGTTCAATCTCTTTTTTCATATCGCCTATGTCCTCTTTGTAGATAACACCGGTCGAATTTACCCGCTTTGCAATCTGATTGATGTTGTTTGTAGCATTGGAAAGCAAGCCTTGTAAATCTCGGAAAGGCTCTAAATCTACCTGATAAATTTCCTTTTCCAAAACACATTTGCGGATAAAGTGGCTCATATTTCTGCACTTCGCAAGTTTTCTTTTCTCCTCAAAAAGAGCTTTTTCTTCTTTGGTCAATTTAATTTCAAGTCGTTCATTTCGTATCCTGTTTGCCATAGATAGTTCCTCTTTTAGATGTATTTCGGGGTTTTAGGGTCTCCCTAACAAGCTAAAAATTGATAAAAAAAGAAGCAGATCCCGAAGGGCTGCTTCATCAATTTTTCCGTAAGTGTCCGTACACTTATTGTGCTTGTTTATATTGTTTTACTCATATTGTTTATTATTATGGCGTTATACTTTAATTACAAGTCTTTTCTCATTTGACTTGGTGTGACTCCATAAGTCTCCCTGAACACTTTTTGAAAGTAGCCGTCTCCATAGTAACCAACGGACTTAGCGATCTCTACAACGGACAATTCGTCATCATAAAGAAATTCAAGAGCCTTAGTCATTCGTATTTTTTTTGTATACTCGTTTATTGTTGCATTAAAAGAAGATTTAAAACCCGATAACAGTTTCTGCTGATTGATAGCAAAAATTTTGGTAAGTTCGGCAATCGTAAAGTGATCTGCATAATTATTTTCTATAAATGATTTCACATCATTGAGAATGATCTTATCTTTAGCGGAAAGATGAACGGTGGATTTCGGTGTTTCTTTATAAATGTAATCATAAAGGAGCGAAAAGACTTCCAATGATTTGCCGTGAATATAAAGACTCAAGGCACTCCCTTCCAAAACGCAATCTTTAATGCTGTTACAAATGGCGGTTATTTTCGGTATGGAAATTGGTTCGGGATTAAGCAGCATAGCCGCTCTTTCAAAGAAATTATCGTCTAATTTTATAGGCAGTGAAGAGAAAAACTGTTCCCTGAAGGCAAAGCTGATGTTGAGAAGTCGCACATCCGGTTCAATTCTCTTATATCCACAGTAAGTGTTGTTGTTTACATAAGCATTCAGTCCATATTCAAATTCAAATATCCTGTCTTTTTTTTGATAGTATGACGCAGCGCCTGCATAATACTGTCCGATTTCAATGATTCGTTCGCTAACATATTCTTTGATTACAAAAGGAGTATAAAGTGTACAATCGCTAATGGTTGCCATAGATGATGAAGGATCTCCTAAAAGAGAAAAACCGCCTTCACCTTTTTCATCGGACAAGATAAAATCGGTTCTTCCTACTTTAGAGTGTTTTATAAAACCGAAATTTTCAAAATCCTTCCAGTAATCTTCGAGAGTTCTCATCAGCACACCTTCTTTTTTTGAAGTTTTTTCTGTTGTATTTAAAAATAATTATATCATATAATCTCCTATAATTCAAGGAATATTAAAAATACACTGTTGTATTTAAAGATTTTCTGTGTTGATAAGAGATCTCAAATCAGTTAAACTGGGGTTAGTTCCTTCTAATTATATTTTAAATGAAAGGGGTTGTTCTTTTGAATAAAAAATCAAAAGGGATATTGGAACATATTTTTTACTATTCCAATGAAGGGAAAACATTTCTCATACTCAGCATTTGTTTGTCTGTCATAGGGATGATATGTAATGTTGTGCCCTATTTATCGGTATATTTTATTAGCAAAGTTTTTTTGACATCCAAAGGGGAAAATAAAGAAACGATTATATTATGGATCGTGATTGCAGGGATTGCTATTTTGCTTCATTTGATTTTTACTTTTCTCGGTGGTTTGGGTTGTCATAAAATGGCTTTCAAAACATTATATCTTTACAGAATGAAACTTATGGAGCATTTAGGAAAGCTTTCGATAGGATTTTTTTCAAAAAATACAAGCGGAAGTATTCAAAAAATTATGAATGAAAATATTGAAAAAATGGAAGGAATCATCGCTCATATGATGCCGGACCTAATGGGTTCCTTTGTTGTCTTACTATTTCTTTTTATAGGTATCGGTTATCTAAATATCATCATGGCAATTACCGTTCTTATATCTGTTATTATTGCATTTTGTTTTCAATATATGATATTCGGAAGTGAAAAAGCAAAGGGGAGATATGCGAGTTATATGCAGGCATCAACCAATATTACAAGTAGTTTTTCCGAATATGTAAAAGGAATGGCTGAAGTAAAACTTTTTGGTAAATCAGGAAGTATGTTAAAAAGTTTAGAGAATCATCTCGATGAAAGCCTTCGCTGGGAAATTACAAATTACAAGAAGGCATCTTTTCCAATGAGCATGTACAAAAGTATGATTCTATCTCTTTTAACTTTTGTAGTTCCGGTAGGAGGCTTATTGATATGGAATAATCCGACGGAGTCTACCGTATTAGCCGTTATTATGGCTCTTATTATTGCACCGGCTCTATACGAACCCCTTTTAACTTGTGTTGATTATTCTACTCAAATAAATCTTGCCAAGGCAGGACTTTTTCAAATTGAAAATATTATAAATGAAACCGCTTTTGCAATTAAAGATAGTTTCGATGAAATAAATGGAAATGATGTCTTATTTGATAAGGTTTCCTTTTCTTATGAAAGTGAAGCCGATCCTTTGAGAAAACTTGCTCTTAACAAAGTTTCTCTCGTATGTAGAGAGAAGGAAATGACAGCCTTGGTCGGGGAATCGGGAAGTGGAAAGTCTACCATAGGACAGCTGATCTTACGTTTTTGGGATGTAGATGAAGGAAGTATAAAAATCGGCGGGAAGGATATAAGGGCGATAGACACAAAAGATTTAATGGAAAAAATTGCTTTTGTTTTTCAAGATACTCATATTTTTTCTGATACGGTAAAGAACAATATTTCAATGAATAGAGATGTTTCGGAGAAAGAAATAATAGAAGCGGCAAAAAAAGCAAGATGTCATGAGTTTATAATGAATCTTCCGAATGGTTATGACACGGTAATCGGCAGCGGTAATATAAAACTGTCCGGTGGAGAGGCCCAGAGGATATCCATTGCCAGAACATTTTTAAAAGACTCCGAAATTGTAATCTTAGATGAAGCTTTAGCTTATACCGATGCAGAGAATGAAAATTTGATTCAGGAAGCCATTAAAAATTTAATCAGGGATAAGACGGTTATAGTGATTGCCCATAGATTAAAGAGCATTATGGAGGCGGATAACATTATTGTTTTAAAAGAAGGAAAAATTATAGAAGAAGGCACTCATGAAAAGCTTTTAGAAAAAGACGGAGAGTATAAGAGTTTATGGAACTTACAGTTTGAAGCGGAAAGTTGGGAAATTGAGAGAAAGGCGGGTGAGCGGTAGTGAGAGAGCTCATAAGAAAATTTACGATGGGTCATCCCAAACAGGTGATCGAACCGGCGATATGGCATTTTTTGGAAGGGTTTACGATGACTTTTCCCGCTGTTGCCGTTTACTTTGCCATCAATCTGTTTATAGAACACTTTGAAAATCCGGGCAGGATTTTTGAAAACGGATACTGGAATATTGCCTTATGGATGTCAGGTTTATTCTTATTACAACTGCTTGTCAGTACACTTACCTTTTTAAGACTGTTTCTTCCAGGGGCAATCCATTCTACGGAGAATAAAAAAGAATTTATCGGGAAAATCAAAAGATTTCCTCTCGGTTTTTTCTCTAAAACACGTTCGGGCGAACTTATCAATACGTTTACGGGAGATTTTTTAGCGATTGAACAAAGCATGGTAGCAACCTTTACCGGTCTTTTCGGGGTTGTTTTCTCCTGTATAGTCACTTCCGTATTCATGTTTTATTTTAACTCGAAGATGGCTCTTGCTTTTTATATTACAATACCTGTTTCGGGGATCGTCATCATGATATCAATGAAAGTATTCGGACATATGAGCACCCGGCTCCGATCTGCGAAAGATGATACCGCAGAGGGATTAAACGAATATCTTTCGGGGATGAAAACCTTAAGAAGCTACAATCAAATAGGAGAAGGTTTTTCGAAACTCCAAACAGCGTACAGACATTTAATGGAGATCAGTATAAAAGGAGAAACGGTAGGAGGCGCTCTTTTAGGTTTGGCGTTGACATTTGCAAGGGCAGGACTTCCGCTCATGTGTTTTGTCGGCTCTTATCTATTGCTTGGCGGTGAAATAGGCTTAACTTCGTTTTTGAGTATTATCATCATCGGTACTAAAATTATAAGTCCTCTTCTGACTTGGATCAGGTACACTGCGGTGCTCAGGACACACTATGTAAGCGCAAGCAGAATTGACAATGTGATGAAAACGAAAGAGTTGTTCGGAACAAAAAAAATAGAAGGTACAGACGATATTCGCTTTGAAAATGTCAGTTTTTCGTATTTAAAAGCTCAAAAGATCCTTCATGACATCTCTTGCTCGTTTAAGAAAAATTCTCTTACGGCAATTGTAGGTCCAAGCGGTGGAGGGAAATCAACCATGCTGAAACTGATTGCAAGGTTTTGGGATGTTGATGAAGGCAATATAAAAATAGGCAACATACCTTTAAATGAAGTCCATCCGGATAATTGGTTGGAACAAATTTCTATGGTTTTGCAGGATGTGTATCTTTTTCATGAAACCATAAGAGAAAATATCATTTTTGGAAATGAAAATGCAAGTGAAGAAGATATGATTCGTGCTGCAAAGTTGGCAGGCTGTCATGAGTTTATTGAGAAGCTGCCAGAAGGTTATGAAACGATGGTAGGAGAAGGAGGTTCAACCTTATCAGGAGGTGAAAAACAAAGAATATCCATTGCCAGAGCCATTCTTAAAAATGCACCGATTTTACTTTTAGATGAACCGACTTCCAGTTTAGATGCAAAGAACGAAGTATCGGTTCAGAAAGCAATATCAAATTTGGTAAAAAATAAAACGGTAATTATGATTGCGCATCGATTAAAGACAATCAAAAATGCGGACCATATTATTGTTTTAGATCAAGGAAGAATTGCGGAAGAAGGAAATCACGAAGAGTTATTAAAGAAAAAAGGGCTTTATCAGAAACTTTGGAACTTACAAAACAAATCAAAAGAGTGGAAAATTTCGTCAGGAGGAAAAAAGAATGAACAGTAAAAAAATTGGATTAAAAGATGTTGTACTTATTACATTGTTAACAGCAATTATGATTGGAATACAGACGATTGTTTTGATACCCTTTGTAGCCAATCTTAAGTTCGTGCTTTGGTTTGTTGGTGGAATTGATTGGTTTTTATGCGGAATTATTTATTGTCTAATGATTGCAAAAGCTCCTAAAACCGGAACTGCATTTATATTCTCGTTTATATTTGCAATATATTATTTTTTCACCAACAGTATGATCATAATCAGTGCAATGATAGCGGCGGCAGGGATAATTATGGAACTTATTATGATGAAAGGCGGATATAAAAATAAAATAAGAGCTACGATTGCCTACGTGATATTTGGATTAACGATAATGATGGCTCCTATTGTTCTCATATTTTTGCAAAAAGATGCTATGATTGCGGGATTATTGGCGAATGGAATGACGCAGGAGTATATTGATTCAATTTTTGCAGTTTACAGTGCTAAGAATATAGGCATTGGAATCGTTTTAACGATAATCGGTGCGGTTGCGGGAATATCGATAGGTTACAGAATATTAAACAGATATTTCATATCAGGCGGAATGGTAGAAAAATAGAAAATGGTAAGGGAGAATAAGTTTATTACGGATATTAGAGTGAATGTAATTCTTGCGATTATAAGTAGTATAGCCATTTTGATTTACAAGAAAGAAATTACTTTTGCTATAGCTTTTACAGTTTCAATAGTATTTATCTTGTTCCAGGGACAATACAGGAAAGCTTTGAATTTTGCATCTGCTTTCGTGATATTGTTTATACTGTCAATACTTATGGCAGGAAAGAGCGGGCTGGCGACATTATGGCTATTTACTACAATTGCAAGACATCTGTTAATACCCCTTTCTTTTTTACAAGGAATATCGGAAAGAAGTATAGGGGAACTGCTTGAAGTTTGCCATAGATTACATTTACCTAAGAGTTTTGGCGTTTCCGCAATTGTTTTAATGAGGTTTTTCCCAACTATTAAATATGAACTAAATACCATAAGAGGAGCATTAAAATTCAGAGGGATAGGGATATCTCTATTTAGTACACTATTTCATCTGCCAAAAAATTTTTATTTAACCTTGATACCTTTACTTATTAGAACAGTGCGTATTTCTGATGAAATAACAACAGTGGCACTTACTCGAGGGATTGATCTCGACAGGGATATTGTCAGCTTTTCAGAGGTTAAGTGGACAAATAAAAACACTGTTTTTCTAATTGTTTTTAGTATAGTGATTTCATCTTTGAAAATTATTGAAATCAAATGGGGGTGGCAGTTTTGATAGAATTGAAAAATTATTCGTTTTCATATGATGGCAAAAAACAAATTCTGAATAATATAAATTTGAAAATAAAACAGGGTGAATTTGTTGCTGTCACAGGTCTTTCAGGATGTGGAAAGACAACGCTTACACGAGTTTTAAATGGGCTTTGCCCAAATTTCTATCAAGGAGAAGCCGAAGGCGATTACAGATTATACGACAGTGATGCCAAAAATATGAGCATCAGCGAGCTTTCAAGGTATTGGGGAAGTGTATTTCAAGATCCCAGAAGTCAGTTTTTGGCAAAAAGAGTTAGAGATGAATTGGTTATTGCAATGGAAAATGCCTGTGAAGATAGATTTGTGATGCAGGAAAGATTGAAAAAAACAGCAGATAGTTTAGACATAGAAAATCTTTTAGACAGAGAGATGATGTTTTTATCAAGCGGTGAAAAACAAAAAGTTGCTATAGGCTCAGTATTTTGTACTTATCCCAAAGGTTTTGTATTAGACGAGCCTTCTGCAAATTTAGACAATGCAGCAACAAGAGGGTTGGCAGATTTTTTAAAACAGGTAAAAGAAAAAGGACATACTGTAGTTATTTCAGAACATCGCCTACATTATTTAGTAGACTTGATGGACAGGTTAATCATAATGAAAGATGGATTTATCATTGAAGATTTATCAAGGGATGAAATAAAATCTTTATGTGATTCAAAATTAAAAAAATTAGGTCTTAGAAGATTTAATACTCCTGAATTAAATATCACAGGAAATGTGAATGGGGAAAGTACATTTCTTGCTTGTAAAGGAGTGTCGTGTGTAAAGGGATCCTACCTTATATTAGATGATGTGGATTTGAATTTTGAAAGCGGAAAAGTTCATGTTATTGTTGGAGAAAATGGAGCGGGAAAGAGCAGTATTTGTAAAATTATTACCGGTTTGTATAAACAAACAACGGGGAATGTTTATATTGATGGACTATTAGTAAAGAGGAAAGAACGATTAAAAAGGACATTTTTTGTAGGACAAGATGTTGATTATCAATTATATGGCTATTCCATAAAAAATGAATTTCAGATTGGAAATAGAAGTCTTGATGATAAAAAAATAGAAGATTGCCTAGATGAGATAAATTTAAAAGTTTCTCTTGATACAAATCCGCAAGTTCTTTCAGGGGGACAAAAGCAAAGATTACTGATAGGAATCGCTTATCTGAGTGATAGGGATATCATTGTTTTGGATGAGCCGACAAGCGGGCTGGATGCGTTTCATATGAGAATTGTTTCAGATTTAGTTAAGTATTTATCGTCGAAAGGTAAGACGGTTATCATTATTACACATGATCAAGAGTTTACATGGGAAGTCGCCGATACGGTTTTGTATATCAGGAACGGAAAGGTTCAATATCATAAAAATATAACAAAGGAGATTTGAAGATGTAATTTTCAAAGGGAAAAACAACACTATGAAATTAAATTGCATGGTAATAAAAGCTACCATTGAAAAAGTGAAATTATTATGCAGTTGTAAAAATATAATTATGAGAATTTTTTCGTTCAATACAAATAAAAAAGGATATTATTCAAATAATAACCCTCCCTTTTATATAAGCAAAAATTGTAATTATAAACCTAACATAGTTTCTTATTTTAGAGGACCTCCTGTGCCAAGTGCAGAAGTCCTCCTTTTCGTTTTTAAACATTGAATTTACAATCTAAGTGCAACAAATGAA
>KI259743.1 GCA_000467935.1 Peptostreptococcaceae bacterium oral taxon 113 str. W5053 | reverse complement strand
TGAAAACGGAGAAAAAGTAAAACTCAAAAATGGCAATTACAAAACAAGGAAAATAAATACAGTCGATTGGAACGAGCAAGACAAAGCGGAAGAGTGGCGAAAGACATGGGCAGATATTACAAACAAATATCTTGAAGAAAATAGCATACAGGAAAAAGTAGACCATCGTTCCTATCAAAGACAGGGCATAGAAGAAATACCGACCATTCATTTAGGAGTATCAGCAAGTCAAATGGAGAAGAAAGGTATAGCCACCGACAGAGGAAATATCAATCGGGAAATCAGAAAACAGAATAGGCTATTACAAGAAATCAAGTTAAGAATAAAAGCCTTAATGAGATGGATAAGGGGAATTGGAAAAGAAGAAAAAGCAGAAACTGATAAACTCAAATCCACCCTCCCACCCAAAGAAAATTTGCTATCCGTTTTTGAAAATCTTATCCGTAAAAATGCAGATAACCATAATACAGATTTAGAAAAATACATCGAAAGCTATCAATTCTTAAAAGAGAAAAACATTATTTCCTTATCTGAACTGAAAGAAAGTATAGTTACTTTAAGAGATAAGAATTACAAG
>KI259742.1 GCA_000467935.1 Peptostreptococcaceae bacterium oral taxon 113 str. W5053 | reverse complement strand
CCGTCATTATCAAGGTCTTTGCCTAAAGGATCGTAGATTCGTCCGTCTTTCACATCGGTATTATAGTCTGACTTTATTTCGGCATTTCCTTTGTTGTCATTTCCTTGACTGTTATTTATCTTAACAGATTTTCTATGCCTTGCATTTTTCTTGGAACTTCCCTGAGTAAGCTCATTCTTAGAAATTCTCTTGCTTATCTTTTCGTGTATCTTATCCTGAAATCTGTCTTTGTCATGAATAATCTTTCCTCTATAATCATCCCCATGCTTTAGCTTACTACTTTCGTCAATATTAAAACTATCTTTCCCTAAAAGTTTTGCTTCTTCCTTTATTTTTTGTCTTTCGGCAAAATCTTTTTTCAGTTTTTTATTCATAAGCCTACCTCACTTCTTCGGGTTTCGTTGTCATCTTCTTATATAAAATGGTGTCTTTGGGGAACTTGTCGATAAATGGAACTATGGTATTTCCAAAGAACAGCAGTCCCTCGCCCTCATTGGAGTTGGTAACATATTTAAGCTGAGGTTTTGAGATTTTAAGCTTTCTTGCAAGTATTTCTCTATCGCCGGATGCCTGATTAAGCATTAGTACAAAGTCAGTATTATCAAAGATATTTTCTATTTCCTTACTCATCAGTAGGTCTTTGACATTCTGTGTAATGCCTGTCGGAATTCCTCCCCATTTTCTGAAACGCTTCCATATTTCTACGGAGTAAGAGGCGGTCTGCTCATCTTTTAAAAGTAGGTGGAACTCGTCTATATAGTATCTTGTCGCCTTATTCCCTCTGTTTAAAGACACCTTATTCCACACCTGATCCTGTATCACAAGCATGCCTATTTTCTTTAACTGACTTCCAAGCTCTTTGATGTCAAAGCAAAGCAGTTTCTTATTCAAATCCACATTTGACTGATGGTTAAATACATTAAGAGAACCTGTTACATAAATCTCCATCTCTGTTGCCAGTTTCTTGCCGACTTTTTCTTCCTGATTTTTCAGCATATCGTATAAATCCTGAAGTATCGGCATATTTTCTTTTATCGGATTGTCAAAATACTTCTCATAAATCTTAGGCAAACACCTGTCTATAACAGATTTTTCTTCTGCTGTAAGACCACTACCGCCTACTACAAGCTCAAGCATACTCATTATGAAGTTTGCCTTATCTTTAAGCGGTGCGTCCCCATCTCCGTAGTTCATATTTATATCAAGCGGATTGAGATAGTCCTTTGACTTACTGCTGACTTTAATAACTTCCCCATCAAACTGTCTTACAAGATTTCCGTATTCTCCTTCGGGATCGCAGATAATGACATCATCATCGGTCACAATAATAGCATTTGCCATTTCTCTTTTTGCTGAAAATGATTTACCGCTACCCGGTGTACCAAGTATCAAACCGTTCGGGTTTTTAAGCCTTTTTCTGTCTGCCATAATCAGGTTATGACTGAGGGCATTTAATCCGTAATACAAACTGTTGCTTGAGTTGATGAAAAGTTCTTCCGTTGTAAAGGGCATAAATACTGCTGTTGATGAGGAAGTAAGTCCTCTGTTAATCTCAAGTTTATTTACTCCAAGAGGAAGTACACTTACAGGTCCCTGTTCCTGCGTGTGGTCAAGCCTTTTTATCTTACAGTTATGCTTATTGGCAATGGAGCTTATCTGTGCAATAGAGTTTTCAAGTTTTTGTATT
>KI259741.1 GCA_000467935.1 Peptostreptococcaceae bacterium oral taxon 113 str. W5053 | reverse complement strand
CGGAATCAATCCGTTTAAAATTCTTGTCAAAGTCGTTTTTCCCTACAATGTCAAGTATATGATATAAAAAATCACCTAAATTTCTTTAAGTGATTCTTCTAATCATTCTTTATAATGTTGTTCCTTCTGAAAGAATATCGACGTACTTTCTATATACATACTGTTTATATCGTTTCTTCTCTTCTACAAGTTCCAATATTTCAAGTTCTATCAATGTTTCAAGTAATTTATTTACCGTTGGTTTGCTTAAATCCGACAAGCGTCTGATATCTTCCGTTTCTAAGAATGGATGCCTTAACAGGTAATCATATATCAAAAGAAGATTTGAAATATTGCCCTTTGGTATATTACGAATTTTTTCAATATCAGCTTTTTTTAACTCTATAATTTTTTGAATAGATAAAATTGCATCTTCGGATATTTCACATATACCTTTTATGAAAAATTTAATCCATTCTTCAAATTCTCCCTTTACACGAACATTATTCAATAATTCATAATACCTGTTTCTATTTTTTTTGAAAAAGTAACTTAAATACAGAACGGGATATTCAATCAGCCCTCGCTCTTTTAAAAACAATACAATAAGTAATCTTCCCATTCTCCCGTTACCATCCAAAAAAGGATGTATTGTTTCAAATTGATAGTGAATCAAAGCAATTTTTATCAGATTTGGAATAAAGCTATCTTCATGTATATATTTCTCTAAATCAGTTAAGGACTTTTCCATTTCGCCAGGAGCAGGAGGAACAAAACTTGCTGTATTTAATTTGCATCCTGCATATCCAATCCAATTTTGAGATTTCCTAAACTCTCCGGGTGATTTTTCATTGCCTCTAACACCTGATAATAAAATGGAATGTGTTTCTTTAATCAACCTCATACATAAGGGTAACTCTTCTAATCTTTTAAACGCATAATTTGTTGCTTTTATATAATTGACAATTTCTTCGGTATCTTTTATTTTTTCATTTTTTCTATCTTTTTGTAAAACATCAATCAGTGAAGCCTGTGTCCCTTCTATTTGTGAACTAATAACTGCTTCTTTTTGCACATACATAGATACAAACAGATTAATATCCGGTAATGTAGTTGCCATACCGTCTAATCTTCCTAAAAGAAGATAAGCCCTATTTATTAAATTCTGAAATTCTTCATCTATGTTAAATTTCAAATATTTTAAATCATGAGGAACAAAACATTCATAATTACTTTGCATCCTCTTCAAAATACCTGCTCTATCCGTTTCTAATTTCATAATTCTAATCCTTTAAGTTAAATTTATTTTACTTAGCTCAAGTATATCAGCTTTAAGTAAAATTTTCAATTATTTTTCTTACTTATAGTATTCGTTGTTTTCCTAAGTAAACTTTTTTATCATAAACTATACTTTTTAATTCTGTTTTAAATTATAATTCCCTCGAAATCGAGGGAATTATAATATTTTCAATAACCTAGAAATATAAGTGATTTTCCAGATGGTTTCATTTTTTCTTCGCTATTATTTTCGTTTTGGCGTAGTAATTTTATGTTTGGCGAGTTTTATATCAATCAAAATATATTCACTATACTTCACGTAATTTATACTTTATAACTATTTTCTTAAGTGTATTTCTATACTTCCGTATCTTGATACCACAATCTTCTCCACCATAGTATCTACAATCTCTTTGGTAATTTTACCATTGTCGAATAGATCAGGAATCTCGTTTGTAGATTCAAAAATACTCTCTTTTTCTAATTCCTGCTCTATCTCTTGTTTCTTTCGTAAGAGATTGGTGTTAGAATAAAAATAGATCAAATGA
>KI259740.1 GCA_000467935.1 Peptostreptococcaceae bacterium oral taxon 113 str. W5053 | reverse complement strand
GCAATCTTCCAAACTGTTGCTTTATTTTTCATATTGATCAATGTTTTATATAAACCGCCTTGCTTCATCAGTTCTTCATGATTTCCTCGTTGTTCTATTTTTCCGTTATTTAAAACTAAAATCTGATCGGCGTTTCGTATCGTAGAAAGCCTGTGAGCAATCATAATAATGGTTTTGTTCTTTGTCAGTTCTTCAATAGCAGCCTTTAGCTTATCTTCATTTTCCGGATCAATATTTGCTGTGGCTTCGTCAAAAATGACAATCGGGGCATCTTTCAACATAGCTCTGGCAACGGAAATCCTCTGCTTTTCTCCACCGGAAAGAGTGGCTCCACCTTCACCAATCAATGTATCGTACCCATTCGGCAAGGCTTCTATAAAATCATGGCACATCGCCTTTTTAGCAGCGTCTATGACTTCTTCTCTTGTCGCATTCGGCACACCGAACTTGATATTATTTTCAATCGTATCTTCAAAGAGATAGACACTCTGAAATACCATAGCGATATGACTCATCAGATGGGGCAGAGTATACTCTTTAATGTTCTTCCCACCTATTAAGATTTCTCCTGTATTCACATCCCAAAATCTTGCAATCAGATTGCAAAAAGTCGTCTTTCCGCTTCCGGACGGACCGACAATGGCAGTAATGGTGTTTTTCTTCATCTCACAGGAAATATGATCTAAAATCGTCTTTTCATCATAAGCGAAAGAAACATCTTTAAATTCAATATTAGGGTGACGGATTGGACTTGTTTCCTGTCCTTCTTTTATTTCAGGAATCTGTTCCAAATATTTCAAGCTGTCGATGGAGTTTTCCGCAATTCTCAGTATTGCCATAGAACTTCCTGCCGCCTTGATTCCCTCAAAGATAATAAAACCGGCAATCATTGACATAATTGCATCTGCCAAAATCATATTTCCCTCCATGTAATACTTGACAGATAAAATAATAATAGCAGCAATACTGATTCCAAGGACAATTCTCTGCAAGGCGATATATGGAGTCATGGTTTTTTCAAGTTTCATTGTAATATTGCAGTTTTCTTCAAACGCATTGCTAAGTTCTTTATTATTCTTGCCGCCTAAATTGTACGATTTAATCACCTGCATTCCCTGTACAGTTTCCAGTACCTGTTTTGTCAAATGTGTTTGAGCGATACCAATTTCACTTGCATTTTCTCTTGACTTTTTCTCCATAAAATAAGTGACAATAAAAAATGCAAGGATTCCTAAAACTGCGGTGATTCCCACCATTATATGCAAATAAAACAAGGCTAAGGCAAAAACAAAAGTATTGAGTAATCCGCCTAAAACAAGCACAAGCAACATCGGTACCTGCATTTCAATCTGGCTGAGAGTGGTGGTACTCATTGTTGTAATCTTTCCTAAGCTGAATTCACTGAAAAATCCCATCGGTACTTTTTTCAGCTTGTTTCCGATACGAATTCTTTTATCCGCTGCCATAAAATAGCCGGCATGCGTTTGTTCCAACTGAGAAACATATTGCGTGATAATCTTTCCGACTAAGCTGACAAGAAGAATCCCTAAGACAACGGCTATATCCTTCACGGAAAGAGTTTCGTCAAATATTTTAACGAGAACATAATACACACCGCCCATTTGCATTGCGTTAAACGCCGCACAAAGGAAGCCGACAATAATGGACTTTCGTATATTCGATTGTTCCTTTTCCGCAAAGTTCCATATTTTCTTAAATACTGTAATCATAACGCTCCTCCTTTCCCGCAGCTTTCCACAAAGAGGAATAGACTTTTGATGTTTCTAAAAGCTCCTCATGCTGTCCACAGCTTTCAATCTTCCCGTTTTCGACCACAAATATTTTATCTGCATTAACAACGGTTCTAAGCCTATGTGCAATTAAAATCAATGTTTTTCCTTTCACCAAATTGCTGATGGCTTCCTGAACGATGCTCTCATTTTCGGTATCCATATAGGAGGTTGCTTCATCTAAAATGACGATTGGTGCATTTTTCAGCATGGCTCTTGCGATAGAAATTCTTTGCTTTTCTCCTCCGGACAAATGCCCTCCGCCTTCACCCGCAACCGTATCATAGCCATTTGATAATCCTCTAATAAATTCATCACAGCCGGATAATTTTGCTATTTCTTCTACTTCTTTATCACTTGCCGACGGCTTTCCGATTCTTATATTTTCTCTGACAGACATATCGAATAGATAGTTGTCCTGCGATACATAAGAAATGGTTTCGGATAACTGTTCCAGCGGAATCTCTTTGATGTTTTTTCCTCCGATACTTACTTCTCCGGCATCTGCATTCCAAAAACCTGCAATCAGTTTTGTAATGGTCGATTTTCCGCCTCCTGACGGACCGACAAATGCGGTTACCTGATTTTCTCCAATAGATAAGCTGACTCCTTCTAATATCTTCTTATCTTCCACATAGGAAAAATCCACATTTTTCAGTTCAATAGCACTACCGAATAACGAAACATTCACTTTACCATGCTCAAGATCAGGGGCATCCAAAATCAATCCAATTTCTTTGGTAATCGTTCCTATTCTGGACAGATCGTCCATATAATTGGTCGCCGTCAATATATTTTCCACCGTTCCGAAGGAAAGTATAATAATGGTTATAAAGGTCGCTATTGTTAAAGAGCCATTTAAATAAAAATAAATTCCTAACGGCAGGATTGTGAGCAGGGACATAGGTGAAATTTTTCTGTATGCAGACACACCGATCATCGCTTCCTTCATCCAATGATAGTAAAACGAGGCATTTTCATGGACTGCACCACTGTATTTCTGATAGGAAGTTTCGCTTTGATTGAACATCTTGATGACCTCAATTCCACCGATATATTCAACTACTGCATTATTCATTCTTTGATTGATTTCTACCGATTGCTGATACTTTTTTCCATAAGAACTCATCACCGATTTCATACAGAACATTCCAATCACAAGAGGAATCAGGGAAACAAGTGCCAATCTCCAATCCAAAATAAACATATAGATCAGCAAGAGAATCGGACCGATGATATTGGCAGTCATCTCAGGAATAATATGTGCTAAGGTTGTTTCCATGGAATCGACCTGATCCACAATAATATTCTTGAGCTTACCGGAAGAAATATTCATAACCTTTCCAAGGGGCATCCGAAACAGTTTTTTAGAAATTTCTTCCCTTATTCTTTTTAAAGAATAAAAAGTTGCCTGATGCGATATGGAAGTGGAAGCCGCCGCAAAGATTTCCTTCAAGACCATTGCGGCTAATACCATAAGACCGTATTTCAAATAAAACCCGAATTCTGTGTTTTTTCCAATCAGTCCTACAATCATTTTTGCTAATACGATATATGCGGCAAGACCGGATACCACTCCTAAAACTGCCAATAGAACGGATTGAATGTAAGTGTTCTTATATTCTTTTACATACTGTTTGATTAAATTCATAATTTAAATCCTCCTCTTATACCAAGAACTTTTCCCATCCCGCATTATAGAAAAGCATTAGTTTCTCTATGTGTTCTATGGCTTTTTCCTTGTCAAAGCGATGTCTGACAACTTCAAAAAAACCATCAAAAAAAGCTCTGTTAACCATATGAAGAAAATCAGCTGTTACTTTAGGTTTATTCTTGATCTCATCATCAATGACCCTTAAATATTTAAAAGTATATTCACTTTCTAAATCCGACAACTCTTCTATAAATTGCTCATATTTTGTGCCTTTTGAACAACAAATTAAAAGGTAAAATTCGTCTTGATATTTATAAATATATTCCAATAATTCTATTGCAAACTTAGGACTTGTTGTTTTTCTTTCTGTTATTTGTCTTGACTTATCCTTGTTCGAAAATTGTTCGAGATAGTTTTTCATTTTGTCTATTATATGACTTGAATGCCGTTCAACAAAATATGCAAATAGTTTCTCTTTATTACCGAAACGAACATAAATTGAACCGGGACTCGTCTGTGCCTGCTCTGCAATAGTTCTTATGGAAGATTCTAAAAAACCTTTTTCCATAAACTCCTTTTTTGCGGAGAGAAGAATATTTTCTTTTGCTGCTTCAACCCATAAAGCCATTTCTCTCTCCTAATTAAAACATCGTTTTAATCGATGTAAATAAAAAATCCGATATTTCAACTTCATTCTCTTTTACAGGTATTTTTTTATAAGTCTTGTCATCAATCATCAGCACCGTATTACACACCTCAAAGAGAAGTTCTAAATCATGGGTAATAATAATCACCGGTCTCTTAGCGGCATACTTCCTTATCATAGCTCCTATTTCTTTCATTCTTTTGTAATCAAGCCCTGAAGTCGGCTCGTCCAATATAATGATTTTCCTTTCACTTAAAAAGGCAGTGGCAAGTGCAAGCCTTTGCTTTTGCCCACCGGAAAGCTCTTGCGGATGATCCATTTTTTTATCCCACAAATCAATCGCCCTAATGTAGGAGGTGACTTCTTTCAGATATTCACTATCTTTCACTTTATTTTTAGGGATCAGTTCATTTTCCACCGTATCAAAGAAAATTTGATAATCCACATCCTGCATCATATAGTATGATTGCTTCAATCTTTCTTTCGTTGTTTTTCCATAGCTTATTTTCCCTTTATTTTTAATTAAGCCCGCTAAAGTTCTTCCTAATGTTGTTTTCCCGATTCCATTTTTCCCGATGATTGCCATGATTTCTCCATAATGAAGATCAAAGGAAAGATTCTTTATGAGTTCCTGTTTTCCGATATTGATACTTAAATCCACGATACTCGCAGCCTTCTCTTGTTCCGCACCCAAGTTTTGTGCTTTCAGGGACCTATAACTGATTGCTCGCAATCCATATTTTTTGCAGTCATTCTCTGTGAGTTCTCCTTGAGAAAACACCCTCTCGATCGTCCCGTCTTTCATATAGATTAAGCGGTCATATAAATCATTTAAAAAGAACAATCGATGTTCCGCAATAATAACCGTCTTTCCCATCTCTCTTAAAGTGCAAACAATATCTCTAAACTGGACAATCCCTTGATAATCCAAATTGGAAGAAGGCTCATCAAAGAAAACAATTTGGGTATCATATAGCAAAGTGGAAGCAATTGCTACTTTTTGTTTTTGTCCGCCGGAAAGTTCCGAAAGTTTCTTATCCATCAAGTCGCTAATCCCCATTTTCTCAAAGGCTTCTTTTGTTTTTTGCTTTAATTCCTCAAGGGGCATTCCTAAGTTTTCTCCGACAAAGGCGACTTCTTCTTCCGCAATGGTAGCAAAAAACTGATCCGATGGATTTTGAAATACATTGCCGATATATTTTGCAAGCTCGCCTTTTTTATAGTCCATCAGATTTTTATCAAATAATTTTACTTCTCCATTAAAAATTCCGCCATAATGATGCGGAATCAATCCGTTTAAAATTCTTGTCAA
>KI259739.1 GCA_000467935.1 Peptostreptococcaceae bacterium oral taxon 113 str. W5053 | reverse complement strand
TGGTCTTATGTCAAGAAATAGTACAAGATAAAAAGAGAAAATTTTATTATCCGGCACGAACTTCTTTTTCATTGGATTGGCTTGCAAGATATAATTTTTCAAATTCATTGGGCGACAAATATCCGCAATAACTATGACTTCGAACGGTATTGTAAAAAGTTTCAATATACTCAAAGACCAGTTGATATGCATGATCATAATCACGAATTTTAAAACGATGAATCCATTCACGCTTCAAAAGAGCGTGAAAAGACTCCACACATGCATTGTCATAAGGTGTTGCTTTGCGACTGTAACTAAGTTGAAAGTTTTTTGTAGCTTCGCGGTATGCTTTAGAAACATACTGACTGCCACGATCAGAGTGTAGGATCAAGGGATTGCTTGTATCTCTTCGGGCTTTTGCTTTATCAATGGTCTCCAAGACACAAGAAACATCAAGGGAGCGTGAAAGTGTCCAAGCAATGATTTTACGAGCATAAAGATCCATGATCGTTGTTAAATAGACAAATCCTTCGAATGTCCATAGATAGGTAATATCTGTGCACCAAACCGCATTTGGCGAGTTAGGATGAAAGCGTTGTTCTAAAACATTATGGAGTTGTTTGCTAAAGTCAGAATCTTTGGTCGTCGCGATCCAAGGCTTGACCCATTGAGTTCGGATGCCCATTTCTTTCATATATTTGCCGACGGTTCGTGTTGTAATACAAGTTCCCTCCTTTCGCAGTTCTTCTGCAATTTTTGGTGCGCCATAGTTTTGCTTGAATTGCTCATAGATTTGTCGAATGTCTTGTTTTAAATTTTCTTTCCGCTGCTGCATTTGAGAAGGCTTTCGTTGAAGAAACGAACGGTAGCCGCTACGAGAGACACCAAGATACTTCAGCATTCCGGAAGTGGAAACACGGTGTCCGATTACTTGGGATGTTTCCACTTTAGCAGAGAGCTCAATGTAGATTGCCTCTGTCAGTCTTGCCCCAGAATGCTGATAGCTTTTTTTAATACATCGAGTGCATCTTGAGCATCACGGAGTTCTCGCTTCAGACGAGCAATTTCTTTCTGTTCGTCAGAAGCATAATTTCCGGATCCACGAACAGGAATATCTCCCTCATGATCTCGAAACTGTTTTAACCATTTGGAGAGAGTACTTACACCGATTCCGAGATTTTTGGCACATTGTTCAAGAGTGAGCTCTGGGTGCTCTTTTCGGTATTTTACGACATCAAGCTTAAATTGTTTATCATGTTGTTTGGAA
>KI259738.1 GCA_000467935.1 Peptostreptococcaceae bacterium oral taxon 113 str. W5053 | reverse complement strand
TGAAACAGCCATTCCAATAGCAAATCCAATCACTGTTAATACTGCAATTTGAACTACATCTTTTAATTTCATTTTTCATTCCTCCATAATAGTTTTTAATTGATTTTTTATAGGTGTGGATAAAATTTCAAACCACTCTATCATACTTTGATGACAATTTTTTTCATACTATACCTCCTTAACTTCCTGATAGCCTGATAACTATATTAGCTAACCAAGTTATCTATGTTCCAAAAAAATAGAGATTTATTCTCAAAACCCACGAAGTTTTCTCCATCCTTCATTAAAGAATCTTGCTACAATATTTGCATTCGTTCTCACCTCATTTTCCGACTTGGAATGAACCACAATCTCACACAAAGCATTTATATATGAATGGTCAAGAAGATGTATTGTTTCATCTGGGATATTAATATATTCTCCTTTTTTATCAGAGAAAACTTGCATCGCTTTCTTTCTATTTTTATCTTCTAACTCAACTAATTTTTCAATAAAATTGTCATACTTTGTCCCATATGCTTTATATAGTAACAGTTCAAATATCTCTTTCCGTTGAAACATATACAAAGCAGATTCAATCGATCCATTAACGTTTATTTCAGCTAATTTTTCTGTATGATTTTTATCCAAACTTTCAAAAGACTTCTTTTCAAATTTCGCATAAAAACTTAATATCTCCTCAGCCAAAGGTTGTACCAACGAAACAAATAAATCTTCTTTATCCTGAAAATGGCGATAAAATGCACCGGTTGTAACGCCAGCATCTTTACATATTTTTCTCAAATTAGAACGCTCATATCCATACTTTAAGAAATGCTTTTTGCCACTATCTATGATATTTTTATGCGTTAATTCATAGCCGGTCAAATTAGACATTCTATCCCCCTCCACTTGATAACTTTGTTATTTCTATACTATCACACTATTGTTTTTTTTTCAACCTCATTTTCCTTTGAGTTTTGGCATTTTAATATTTTCTATTAAAAAATCAATACTCAAGAATCTCATTTATTTTCTAAATATCTATATATATCGAATGCAATTTTTTCCCAATCTGGATCCAACATACTATCATGACATATATCTCTATAAATTTTCAATGTTGCCCCATAAAATTTCATTGTGTTAACTAAAGATTTTACTGGTATACATTTATCATTATCCGACCCCATAATATAGGTCGGTATAGCAAACTTTAAAACATTAGGTTTTGAATATGTCAATGTAAGTTTCCTTATATTTGGAGACTCCTTAGATAGTAATTTTATATATTTTTCACAATTGTTTATTCTGTTCGAAAACAACAACTCTTCCTTTGAAATAGTATAATAATTATAAGCAATTCTTATTGCACTTAAAATTCTATGATTTGTCGGATAAGGAGAAAGTAAGATTAAAGCACTTGGAAATAATTGATTTCTATTTAAAAACTCATTTACAATTAAGTTCCCCATCGAATGAGTAACAAGTATAAATTTTGAATCAATATTCACAATAATGTTTTTTAATCTTTTTAATGATTCATCAACATCAGTATGTCCATTAGATAATACATGTATATGCGTATTATACCCTTTCCCTTTAAAATAACCAATAAAATTTTCGTTCCAACACCACTCGGAATGTTCAGTTCCACATATAAATATAATATCTTTTGTCATATTCATATATTTATTTACCTTTCATTTTTAATTATAAACAATTTTTGTCCGAATACACTCAAACTATGATTTTCCTTAGGAAAAATACTTACTTCAAAACTGCCGTACTTCTTAATAATATTTAACCAATCATTCACTCCCAAAAAGGTACTATTTTTATCACTTCTCACATCATTAGGTTCCTCCATCATAAATACTTGTGACACTAACATTTCAATTGGTTCATCCATAGGTTCTGTGATCAACATCAATCCATCTAGTTTTATCTTTTTTAAAAGTTCTTTCATCACTTCCTCAAGATTCTTGGAATTGTTTAAAACTCCCGCAGCAACAATAATATCTATATCTTCCAAAGATTCTAACTCCTTTAAATCATCTATATTAAGTTTCAAATAACGGACTATCGAATTATCTTTGTACTTCTCTTTTCCAATATCTAAAAAAAACTTTGAAATATCCGTATATAGATAATTTACTTTTTGAAACAAGTTATACTCCTTCAATTTTTTAATTATGTTATCTGTTGTCGCCCCTATACCTGCACCTAATTCAAGTATAGTTATTTTACCACACTTTTTATCAAAATGTTCATTTACATAATTAACAACTTGTATTCCAATTATTTCATTTAAAAATCTGTAGATTATATTATCTTTATACAAAGCAGTAGCATATCTAATATCACTTTCTGGAAATAATATAGTATTACAATCTATTTTCCCATCAAACAACTCTTTTAATTTTTTTATATTTTCTCTTATATAGTCCATTGAATATGGACTACCTAATTTCCAATCCCATAATTTGCGAAGTTCATAAAAAAGTTGCTCAATATCATCTTTTTGAGAATCCCTAACAGACCAATAATTTCCATTCTCATATTTTATAAAATTTCCTGATATGAGTTTCATTAACCATCTTTTTATAATTCTTGTATTCCTATTCTTAAAAGAATGATTGATAATAAAATCATCGGTATAAACGACGTTTTTCCTGACAAAAACTTCATTTTCTACAAAAAAATCAAACAACTCTTCTAAAATATAATCATGTATTGTCTTTTTGTATTTTAGCAAATAATCATCTGGTATATGCGAATAATTTTCCTCTATCTCAATAATTTCTTTGTCTATATCAGATAAATACCTACAGTTTGATTTATCTTTAAATGTTATATAATGCGATGACTTAAGACTTTGAATCTCATTGCATTCTATTTCAATTTTATTACAAAACAACACTTTATTAAATTCTTCCATGAATACAAAGTCATTTAATATCTCTTGAATTCGTGAACGGTAATAAATTAAATCTATATCAAAATTAATAATTTTACTTATATTTAATTTGTTACACTTCTTTATTTTAAACTCCTGATCATCAATAGATATTGATTCTTTTAATTTTTTGCTATTATATGATACTTTTCTGTTGATGCAATCCATTGTTATACATCCATCTCTTGTAAATATTTTTAATTCATCACTAAACTCAGTATAATTGTATTCTTTAGTAATGTTTACCTGATATATTTGAGCACAAAATGGAATACTTAAAATATAACCCAGTAGCGTCAAAATTACCGAATGACTATAATAATTTGTCACTTGTATTTTTTGATTTGTTTGCAATCCTTCTTTAATGATTTTTAAAACATAATACAGCGATACATTAGAAAATATACCATCTATATATAAAATATTATTTTTATTAAACTCTACATGTAATATATTTACACATTTGATAAAAAAATCATCATTTAAGCCAGGTAATTCAGGAATGTAGTAAACCTTTCTATTGTTAGCAATTTGCAAACAATTTTTTATTTGATTTAAATCCTTAGGGAGTTCATCAAACACAGAAATTCCTGCTGCTAATAATTCTTGCCTCAAACAAGAATTATTAGCAGCTATCAAAGATGTTTTAGGAATATATGCCAATTTAATACTGCTTGGTAACTGAGAAATAGAATTATATAATTTAAGATTTTTAAAATATGCGTTTTTTTGTGCTACTTCTTCTTCAGTATCCAATATGCAAAGCTTGACCTTCTCTTTCAATAAATAACCTTCTTTTAAATTACCACATATTAAAACATTAGTTTCTTCCATGGCATCTCCTTTATATATTTATCTTTTCATTAACATTGCTAATTGTTTTGCATTATTTTTATTTTGTACACAACTATAATGATCGCCCTCTATATACACTTTATTTATATCACCGATAATTACATCTTTCCATCTTTCAACTAAAAGTTCAATATATTTATATGCGCCTTTATTGCCCTTAGCAATATAATAATCAATATCCCCAAAGAAAAGATCCGGATTATATTTTTGAGCCTCTATTGAATGTTCAAATACTTTATATAACTCAAACAAAGAATTAATAGACAATGTTTGTTCTTGCTTTCTGTTAATAATAGAATGATATTTCTTAAACCTATCCTGTTGTGACATGTTGCTTAATTCTATAATTATATGTTTATCTTCTTCTGTGTTAAATTGATTTAAAATATTTGATAGTGTTAATATATTTCTATTAATATCAATTGATGAATAAATATCATCAAATATATCAATTTTTTCAATACCTAAATCCTCTAAATTTACATCAAATGCATATATAAATATTAGTTCAAGTGGCAATTCATCAAAACTATTCTCTGGAATTGTTCCCCCTTCAATTATAGATAAATTAACAACATTGATTCCCAATTCTAAAAGTCTCCTAGCCACTTCCAATGCGACAACTCCACTAAAGCTATATCCTATCAACTGAACCTCTTTGGCATTTAATTCTATTATTTTTTTACAATACATATCTGCCAACACAGGTACCAATGTTTTGATATCAAATTCTAAATATTTTTCGGTATTTGAAACGCCTAATATCAACACATCTCCTACATTCTGTTGAGATAGCTCTGTCGCTAAATATTCAAAGTTTTCCCAACTACCAAAAGCCCCATGTACAAGCACTCTTAACTTAGAAATATTCGCCCTATCTGATGTCTTGTAGATTTTAGTATACACCACTTCCTCAGCATCAGAATCCTTTTCTACAACCTCATCACTATTTTTTTTCATAAAAGTAGAAATTCCGGATGCACAAGGGTTATTGATTATTTCTCTCAGTAACGCTTCAAATGAAACAGCTTTGTTAAACGTGTTCTTTATTTCTGTTGCTATCTTCGCAATAATTAATGAATCCGCACCAAAATCATAAAAGTTTGACTCTAACTTCAAATTTTCAGTTTCTAATAACTTTTCACAAATTTTTATGATTTCTTTTTCAGTTTCAGATATCATCTCATTATCAATCTTATTAATTAGTTCTCTATCATTTTCTATATTCATTATATTAAAATTATTTTTTAAATCAATTTTCCCATTGCTAGTCAATAACATAGACTCCAGATAGTAAATTTTAGATGGAAGCATATAGCTGGGTAAATACTTTTTAATTCCTTCATATATTTTTTCTCTATCTATTTTCATAAAATTCTTTTTAAATTTTTTGATAAAAAGAGTTGCTCCAAAAATACTTAATGGATTATTCTCATTCGGGAAATTAAAAGTTTTATAACTATTGTCAACTGCAAGTAATATATTTTTCCAGGCTGATGAATCCATAAATACACTTTCTTTTCTTGTACTATCAGTAGGTTCTTCCATCATAAGTGCTTGAGACACTAATAACCATGGTTCATTTCTAATAGGTTCAGAAAACAACAAATATCCTTGGGGAGCTAATAAATCCCTAATATAAGATATACTCTTAGCAATATCTTTTACATTTTCTAAGACATAAGCTCCTATAATAATGTCAAAATAATTAGGTTGCAATCCTTTTTCTATTGGATCTTCATTTATATCTAGTTGATAAACTAATATATTTCTGTTATCTTTAAAAACCTCTTTGGAATGTGGTAAGAAATATTTTTGTAAATCTGTAAAATGATATTCATAATCATTACCTTCAAGTATTTTTAACAACTTTTTTGTTGTTGCACCAGTTCCTGCACCAATTTCTAAAATTCTTAACTTTCTTTTTTTATTATCCTTCAAATAATTCTCTAAAAACTTGCAGTAATAGTCATTAATCAAAACAGAAAATATACTTTTTTCATAAAGAGATTCCGTATATTTCTTTGATCCGTTAGGATAAAGGATTCCTCTAGGATCCACTTTGTTTTTTAGAATTTCTTTTAAATTTTCAATATTTTCCCTAATATAATACATCATATTGATATCACCGAATTTACTATTCCACATTAAAATGCAATCATTCCATATAGTGTCCAGTGATTCTTTGTTTATTCTTTTAGAAACTATATATACGTCTCCTTTTGGATAAACAATGCCATTTATTTCAAGTTGGTTTAGCCATTTATCTACAATTTTATGATATTTTAAATCTATCTTGGATAAAGATTTATCATATACATATAAATCTGAATCAATCTTTTTTAATGCTTCTAAATCTATTAGTGCATTTAACATTGAATATAAACACACTATATCTCTTTGCTTGCATATGTGTCGATAAAGCTCAAAATCCATTTTCCGACTAATACTGTCTTCTATCATTTCAAATCCACCAAGATATTCATCCTCCTGTTCAGTAACTATTTCATCAACTATATGATTATCTCTTTCTATTTTAGCAATAACTTCAATTGGCATATCATCCTTATCATAGTTAACTCTAACAATCACATCATCAATCCCTTGTTGCTCTATTAAAGCATTTTTTACTTCCCCAAGCTCTATTCTATGGCCTCTTATCTTTACCTGATTATCCTTTCTGCCAAGGAACTCTATTTCTCCGTTCGATAAGTAACGTCCTGAATCTCCAGTAGAATAAAGCCTAATTTGTTTTTTGGGATGAATAAAAAACTTTTCTTCTGTTAATTGTTTGTCTCCTAAATATCCACATGCCAATCCCCTACCAGCTATATATAAACTTCCTTCACAATATACCGGACAATCTTCTAAATTTTCATCTAGTACAAAAAACTGTTGATTACTTAGTGGTTTTCCATATGGAATACTAAGCCATCCTTTTTCGAGGCCTTTATATTCATGATAGTTCGACCAAATAGCAGCTTCCGTCGCACCTCCCAATGCTATTACTTTGGATTTAACAAAAGATTTTTGCAATGAATCAGGCATATTTAAAGGAATCCAATCCCCCGATAATAGAATAAGTTCAACAGAATTTTGTTCTTCTGATATACTTTCTAAGTAACTCAAATAAAGTTCCATTAATGCTGGTACTGTATTCCATATAGTCACAGAATTCCTTTTAACTAATTCATCCCAATGAGCTGGATTTAAATATTCACTTTCATCTGGATATACTATGGTTCCCCCAACTGACAATAAACCAAATATATCATAAACGGATAAATCAAAGTTTAATTTTGATATCCCTAACAAACAATCTCTCTCAGATACTCCAAATTTTTGATTTATATCATATATAGTATTAAATGCTGCACTATGACTCATTACAACACCTTTGGGAATTCCAGTAGTCCCCGATGTAAATATGATATATGCTATATCATCTGAACTAATATGCTCCATTTCAAATCTATCAATCAAATCTGAGCTGTAAATTATATCATGAATGTTCATAAAAGTTTCATGTCTCCTACTGCTACCTCTACCATTTGTCAAAATAACTTTACAATTACATTGTTCTAATATACTTTCAAATCTTTTTTCTCCTATATTGACATCAACCGGAACATATATCGCTCCTAACATAAGTATTCCCAAAACACTATAGATCTGGCTCTTATTATGTGGTAGCTTTACAATTACATGTTCACCTTTTTTTACATTATTTTCTTTTAGTGCTAAAGCTATGGATACTGACTTATTGTATAGTTCTTTATAAGATATTTTCCCCATGGAATCTATAACAGCAGTTTTATCTGGATAGGATTTTACTTTCTCCAAAAAATCATCTATTAGTGTCTTATTTTCAAATATTTTATTTGTATTATTTGCCTTTTTTCTACTTTCATGTTGCCATCTAGGAATATCAACTTCAAATTGCTTTCCCCATGCAGCTTCATTGTTTGATAAATTTATTAAAATCTTCTCAAACACCCTAAACATATCTTGTAGCATATCATCTTCAAATATTCCTTCACGTACATCCCAATTAATCTGTAAACCTAAATCAGTATCCATCACTTGGCAGTCAATAAATACTTGAGGTGTTTGAGATATTCCATACACATATCTCCCAAGCAGGCTTTCTTTAATTAATCCTATTGCACTTGTAAAAACATATGGTGCTAAAAAATTTTTGGAGCTATTTAATTTAGAAATATCTCTCAATATATCAACACCGGAATACAAACTATTGTCTATGGAATTGAACAATTCTTCATTTACCTTCCTAGCCATTCCTACAAAAGATTCTCTTGTATTCTTGATTGAAATAATAGAAGTATTTGTGAAGTCGCCTATTAAATATTCTATATTTCCCCCTAAATTTTTCTTGTTAAATAACGTCAAATTTATAAGGAATTCCTTTTCTAAACTCCACTTTTTTAAAACTTCACTATATACAGTCAATACTGATGCTGTTGGTGTTAAAGCATGAGTTTGAGACAAATTTTTAAATTTATCCCACATACTTCGATTTAAGGTTAAAGACATTCTTTTAAATTTATAATTATCTGTTTCTTTTAGAGTTTTTAAGGGAAGCACTGGAGCTGTTTTAAGTTCCTTAATCTTTTGACTCCAATACATTTTCGCTTTCTTGTATTCCGATTTCTCTTTCGCCCTTTCTTCATCTATTATATAATTTCTGAATGATATTTCAGATTGTTTTTCAGTTTCTATTTCATTAAAATATTTCATTTCAAACTCTAATAAAAGTTGCCATATACTTGACCAATCGCATATCATAAAATCCATTGAAAAATGTAAAATTGATTTTCCATCACAATTTGATATGCCAATATCAAACATCGGCCATTTTTCTAATTGATATATCTTATTCTCTAACTGCTCTCTAATAGATATCCTGTCTCCAGTAATAATTTCGTATTTCGGAACTTTTGGTAATATTTTTTGATATCCTTCTTGAAAAATAACCGCTCTTAACATATCATGTTTATTTATTAAATAATTCCAAGATTCTTGCACTTTTGAAATATTTAAATCTTCATATAAAAATTCTTGATAAATATGACAAGATACATTCCCATAGGAATGTAAGTCTCCTCTACCAAATAAATACGATGTTTGAACTGCTGATAATGGAAATGGTGCATAATTGTCTCTGTCATCATATTTATCTTGAATTTTCTTAATATACTTTGTAAGTCCTTCTTTATTTAATTTAAGCTCCATCAAAATATCCTCAGCTAAATTACCGCTTATGGATTTATATTTTAATTTTTCACCATCAACATATAGATCAATGCCTTGCTTAGAACACTTTTCAACTATTTCCTTAAAAATATTTTCCATTATCTTTACCTCCAAAATTAACCTTTGAAATTTTTAATATCATCCAAGAAAAGCAACTTATTTTTATTAGTCTCTATAAACTTTGCATATCCTGCCTTTTTTTGTAAAATTTCCCACTTTTTTGATGTCGATAATTCTCTGTTTACTCTTTGAACATCAAGGTTCCCATCAGCTATATACTTTTTCATCTTAATTAATTCTGCCTTTATTGAATCAATCCAATGTGTTTGAAAAAAATCTGAAATGCTTGTTTTTTTTAAAGAATTCAAAACTTCATAAATTGTTTCTTTACCTATATCCACATCAGCTTTAGCCTCTTTTATGTATGTCCGTGGACGCCATATAACATCTCCATATGCATCACTTATCAATAGTACCCCATCTTCATAATAAAATTTAAAACTATACATCAAGTGCATATTGTAATCAGGAAATTGTGGGTTCAATTGATTATTAAATTCTATTAAAATAGGTATAGATCTTATCTTCCCACACAATATATCAAATGGTCCTAATCCTTTTATAACACCGTTGTCTAATTTCAAATCACCTGATATACCACATATAGCTAATAAATCCAAAGCTATGTATGATAATTGTGTTGAAAATGAAGCACTTATATACTCTAATTTAGAAAGTTCATTTAATTTTTTTGCATACATCGCAAAACTCTCCATATTCGATAGATTTGAATATAAATTTGCTGTCAAATAAATAAGTTTTTTTTCTCTTGCTATTTTATAACACCTATATAAATGTTTTTGATAAACAGGTTGTTCTTGGATCACATGTATTCCTCTGTTTAATAAAGCAGCACATAATTCTGTGCCATCTCCACCCGTTCCCTCGCTCCTAACAATAACACAAGCTAAATCTACATCTAGGGGCAACTCTCCAATATTTAAATATAATGGAACATTGTATTTTTTTGAAAAATTCAATGTTCTTTCACTTCCTCTTCCAATGATCCCTACAATTTGAAAGTCTAACTCTGCCTCCTCTAATGCTTTTAAATAGAACTCTCCAAAAGTTGTTCCACAAACTACGGTTTTCAATCTTTTTTTCATTTATACTTCTCCTTCAAAGATATTGTCCAATACTATATTTGATCCTTTGCTCGATCTGTAATAAAATGTGCTATCCATATCCATCATCTTATCAAGTAGATTATTCAACCAAGGAAATTCACTCATATCTTTGACTTCAGATTTATTATCATGTTCCAAAGCTAAAAGAGAGACAGCCGCTGCTGTTAAAGCTGTTAATCTAGTCGGTGACGTACTTTTTATAATTAGCTTGGCTTCTATCATGTTTTCATCTTTAATTCCAATTGCTTCTAAGACAAAACCACAAAATTCTGTTTTTCCAATATTATCTAAATGAGATATATCTACTAATTTTCGTGCCATTTTATTTATGTTTCCCACACTGTTAGAACGAATATTCTTTAGAAAATTGTAAATATATCCATCATTTATGCACATATTAAACATGGCATTTTCCACATCTATTTCTCTACAAACTTTAAGTGTTCTCTTATCAATATATGGAAATAACATCCATTTTTCGCTACTTATTGGCAATGTTATTGTTTTATTTCTCTCCAAATAAGGCTCTATATTTCCTGAATTTAAGATTGATGTTGCATAAAAGCTATCCTCATTTAAATATCTCAAGTACTCTTTGGCCGCATTACAAGTAAATTTTCCAATAGATGCATAATATATTTGAAAACTATGAGTTTTATCAAAAATCTTAGAAATAATGATTGGCAATGATTCCATCAATCCCGGTGATGAACCAACGCCATGGTATATAGTTCCTCCTCCAAAAGCAATCTTCTCATAAAAATCATAATAACTTAAGTCTATAAGAATACACCTATTTTTATTAACTGTATCTATCAAATTAAATATTGCTGAATCTGAATACCTTGAACAATTTATAATACAGTCACATCCCTCAATAAACTCAACACAAGAATTTATATCCTCCAAGTTTACAAATTTAAAAATATTTTTACTCTTAACAACCTTTTCTTTTTTTCTATATCCTAATTTTAAAGATTGAATTCCATAATCATTCAAGATTTTGGCGCATTCCAAGCCAATATCTCCAGTAGCTCCAACTATTCCTATCATATTTCACCTTCTACTATCTCAGTATTTTTCTGTTTTGCATCTATTAAATTTAGGAGGCTTTCAAATTCAGGATTCACAAAAATTTCATTTAACATAAGTTTGCATTTCAATCTTTTTTCTATCTCCACTAGAAGTTTTGTTGCAGATAAACTATTCCCTCCAAGTTTAAAATAATTAGAATTTCTCTCTATATTATCAACCTCCAAATTTTGCATCCATATTGTTTTCAAAACCTCCTCCATATTCTCATTATAATTATTAATATGAGCTTTTATTATTCCACCTCTACAATTATCTGAATCTAAGTATTCTGACGAAAGCAAAACACTCTTCTCAGCACAATTAGCCCCAATATCGTTTGCTAAGTTTTTTATCAATTCAAGATAGTTTGTATAGCTTTCTGATTCAAAATAATAAGCGATATCATTCTCTATTGAAAATAATGTATTTAGAGGAAAATAAGTTTCAGCTAATTTTTTAATATAATTTATACTGTAAAAAAATTGCTTACGTTTTTCAGTTTCTATATCAAGATATTTTTCTTGAAAAAAGATAGCTATCAGTATAGAAACCGGATCCATTTTGCCAAAATCAATAACATGTAATTTCCCATTCTTTTTTAACATTAGTTTTGAAGATTTAAAAAAAGTTTCAACCTTTTCAATACGATGTAAAAAATTAACAGAAATAATATGATCGAATTTTCCTAAAAGTTCTTCCTTTATAATTTCATTATTATAATAATCATCTAGTAAAATTATCCTTTCTACATTCTTAATCTTGCTGACTAAGTTATCTTTTATAGAACCTTGTGTATCATTTACAATAGCTATTATTAATCTATCGTTATCCTTACTTTTATTATTAATATTTTCAACTAATTGCTCTAATAAAAGCTTAGTGAACTCACTTCTAAAACCAAGCTTTTCTGGGGATATTTCTTTATCTAAAAGTAACAACTCCTTTTTATTATTGTCTTCAATGATGTCTATAAATAAATTTTGCTTACACTGTAATTTCTTATAAAGAGAATCCTCTATGATTTCCCTCTCATACAATTCATCTACTTTAAAATCCTTTACATATTTTAACCAATATTTAATAATTTTTTCGTTTTTATCATCTATTTTTGTTTTTTGAACATTAACTTCATTCAATAATTTCGATAAAATTTTTTTGATATAATACTCTCTTTTTTTTACTCCAAAGTCTGGATTAATATTATTAATATAATTTACATTAAATTTCGATTCAAGTTCTTCAAGTTCAGGTTCAATTAGAAGCATTTTAATATCATCTTGTAAAATTGTTGTCTGATATTTTCCTCTGTAATTTCTTTTCATATACTCTATGCTATACTGTTTTCTTTGCATATTTTTCCTCCATAACTAATTTATAAGCAATTAGAGCCAATTTCATTCACTAAGTCAATATATTTATCCACAATCCAATTAACATCTTCTTTATAGAGTAATTCATCTACATAATCAAAAGTAATTACTATCCTTCCATCAATCATCCTTATATGGTGATCTAAATAAACTTGTGGAGTTTGACTTAATGAACAAATTTCTCTAAAACCATTTTTATAGCTACTATAATTCTCACCAAGCATACAAGTAACCACTATTGGAAATGATGTATTTTTAGCACTTTCTTGTCTAATCTTATTTATAATATTAACCCCATCAAAACACCTATATTCCAATAATTTGAATATCTGCGTTTGAGTTTCCTTAATAGAATATAATATAGATTTATGATCATCTTTATAACTAAGTAACCCTATATTTGTAAATTCCCCCAACAATTCATCTATATTTTTAACAACAGGTAACTTGCCAAATAATGTTGTCGTTATTGTTAATTCATTAGTATCAGTTAAGATAGATAATACCTTCATATAAATAGTTATTACTACGGCTGACAATGTTACATATTTTTGTTTTGAATAATATATTAAATTATCTGTTTGCTCTTTAGAAAGCCAATATTCTTTTCTTTCAAACTTATATTCTTCTAAACTTTCAATAGCTACTTTCATTCTTAAATCTGGTGTTTTAGGCAATGTCATTATTCTAGAATTCCAATATTTTTCAGCATCAATTAAAAGTTTCTTATTGAACTCAAGTTCTTTATATTTTTTTAAATATGATACATATTCCTTATAGGATATGTCTGAAAAAATTATTTTTTCCCCTTCATATAATGCAAATAACTGATATATCATTTTACCTGCACTCCATGCATCTAATATAGAACAATCAAAACTTATATGAAGCACATCATTTTTATTTTCTTCAATCTTTTTCTTTCCAACAACAAAATTAAACATAGGCCATGTCTCAGCATTATATATCATATGCGATAACATCCTTCTCATTTCATATCTATCTTCTTGAGTCTCATACGTATATTGAGAAACTTTATATTTGGGAAGGTCTTCTAGTATAATCCCCTTGCCTTCTGATAATAAAACCAGTCTTAATATATCATTTTTTCTAATCAACAAATTAATATTTTCCTCAAGATAATCAATATCCAAATCTTGCTTTTCAAATTCAATATAATAATGAGCATTGACTTTATTTAAAATTTCCCCGTCTATTTGCCCAGTCATATAAGCCAATTGTAGCGAACTCAACTCCAAAGTGTTCTCCTGTATTTTTGATAAATATCTGAGCAAATATTCTTTATTAACTTTAATTTCATTGATTAGCTCTTCACCATATAATTCTTTTTTCATCCTATACTTCAACTTCTTATCTTCTACAAACAAAAAAATTTTCTGTTTTTTGAGTTCATTTACATAATCAAATAATTCCAACTCTGTACTATCTTTTTTTAACCTCATATCTCACTCCTCAGTTTCTTCAAAACCGGTATATGATCAAAATATGTTTCCTCAAATTTGACATTTTGAGGAAATCCTATTTCTTCCATTATCCTCCCCCATTTCTTTGCAACCAATATTTCCTTTTGCGTTCTTGTGCTATCAATTCTTTTTTGTTTAATGTTTTCAATAAATTTCTCTATTTCTTTCTTTATACCATTTGGGAAAGTTTCATAAAGTAAAAATGCGTATGTCAAACTATTATACTCTTTCAATACAAGTTGCATTAACTTATCTAAATAACCATTTTCGTTTTTTTTTGAATCTAACACAATGCCGTCAGATATACTCATTCTATTCCTCCATATTACAGAGCCAAATGTATCTTCAAGCTCTAATCTTCCACTGTTATAAAAAAAAGTGATTTTATGAAGAATGTGCATATGATTATTTCCATCCACATCAGAAACCTCATTATGAATTTGTAAATTTATGTCTAATTGTCCATTTGATAAAACAACACGATTAAAAGGATATCTTCTCTCTGTAAGGCTTGAAACTACATTCAAACTCCTAAATAATGGCAAGGCTTCATTCAAAATACCAATCAATGAATAAAGAAGTTGTGAAGAAGTCATAATATCTATATACTGAAGAACATCTTTTTCATTTAAATATTTTGCCGTCTCTATAAATTTCTCAATATTCTTTAGAGAATTATACAAATTCCCTACCATATAGCATACATTAAATTTACGAGCAACTTTTATGCAACTCTCTATCTCTTTATAATGAATCGGATGCTCCTGCATCACATGAATTCCTTTTTTTAAAAGATTCTCTGCTAATTCAGTTCCTTTACCTCCTAATACAGAAGATTTTACTACAACAAATGCAACATCGATGTTTTTTGGAATAGAATTTACATCAATGTATAGAGGAACATTATGTTCTTTAGCACATTTCTCAGAACGACTACTTCCGAAAGCTAAAATGCCTACCAATTCAATATCGTCCATTTTTTTAATCGCATTTATATAAGATTGACCAAAAGTCGTCCCACAAACTATTGCTTTTATCATAATATCCCTCTCTTCTGCTATATTGTTCTAAGAAAATTCATCAAATTTATTACTAAACTATCTACATAAGGAGTCTCCATAAATTTTTCCAATTCTAAATAAAAACTATACCGTTCCATTAATATATTTGATAGTTGTATCATATTTAAAGAATTTCCCCCCAACTCAAAGAAATTATCTTCTTTTCTTACTTCTTCAACTTTTAAAATTTCTTTCCAAATTTCTAATATAGAATCAAGAAGACCACTGTCCAGTTTTTCTTCTGTTTTCTTGTATATTTCTTGAACATTCTTATCAACCATATCATGTTGATAACTCAATAAAACTCCTCTCTTCTGTACGTCAATTGCAGTATCTTTATTTTCTTTATAATTAACTTTAGTGAACAACACATTTATATCTTTGATTACAGCATCCAATAAATCTCCATATACTTTAAACATTTCATCTAACAACTGAGTCGTAAATATTTCATCAATCGAATCCCATATTATTCTCAATTTGCCATCCATTTCCATAACTTGATGATCGAGCCAAACTTGTGGCGTTTGTGAAATGCTATAAACAAGTTCTCCCATCCAGACATCTTTTCTACCTTCAGACAATCCTAACCCACTCGTAAATACTATAGGCATTAATGTTTCTCTATCGTTATTGTATTTAATTCTCAATTCTCTTCCAAATTCTATAGCACTGTATAAATTATGTTTTGTATCTTCCGCCAATTGTTTCTGCAACATTTTAGCTTTCTCCAACAATGTGTTTTCAGCACTTTTCCTGATCTCAAGATAAGTTAAAGTAGTAAAATCCCCTACAATCTTATTTATATCCGGATGAATTTGTTCTTTATTAAACCGTGTAACATTTAATGTAAATTCGTCATTTAAGGTGTGTCTTCTAAGTGTTTCAGAAAATAATGTTATTAACAGAATTGTTAATGTTATATTATTTTCTCTTGCAATTTCCTTTAGTCTATTCAATCCACTAGAGGAAATAATTTTTTCTCTTCTATTAAAAATTTGTTCTTCTATTTCACTTTCCAATTTTATTGTTTCAAACTTAGGAGCTTCTAAAAAACTATCTAATCTATCCATCCAATATTTTTTATCTCTCTGATATTTAGATGTCTTTTTAATTTCTTCTAGTGCTAAAACATAATCTCTAAACGAAACATCTGGTATCTCCATACAAAAATGTATATCATCATACCTTGTTTTTAACTCACTTAAAATATGAAACATGCTCCAACCATCTAAAATGATATTATCCAAACTAATATGAAGTCTTGATTTAGTTGCACTTAAAATACTAATTTTGAAATTAAACACTGGCCATTTGTCTATCTTCAACATTTCGTGAGACATAATGTTTCTAGTTGCCTTTAAAGCTTCTTCTTGTTCTATTTTACTAAAATAAGAAAAATCGTTAATATCTAATATAAATGGCGGAACTTTTTTTAATATCTGTTGCTTTCCATTGCTTAAAATAACCGCTCTTAACATAGAATGGTGCTTGATCATATCATTTATGACTTTTTGAAGTCTATTTATTTCAACATTTAAACAATCTAATTCAAAATAACAATGTGTTGCTACGGAACCTAAAGAGTACATTCCATTTCTTCCCATCCAATATGCAAACTGTACATCCGTCAAGTTAAATGGAACATCTATATATTCAGGACTAGGTTGAATTATATTGTTGTCCTTTATGTCAAACCCTTTACAATTTTTTATGAATTTAGCTAAATTTTCTATAACAGGATTATTAAAAACATCACCAACAGAAATTTCAACTCTAAATATATCCTTTATTTTTGACACAATTTTAGTAGCTATAAGAGAATCTCCTCCTAAATAAAAGTAATTTGAATTGAATGTGATGTCATCTACTCTAAAGATATCTCTATAAATATTCATAAGCTTCATCACTGTTTCATCAGTTATGTTATTCCATATTTCGTCTTTAGATACAGTGATAACATCAATTTTTTCAGTATTTTCTATTGATCTTCTTAATTTTTTTCTGTCTATTTTTCCGTTTTTATTTAACGGAAATTGTTCCATTGCTACAAACTTGAAAGGAATCATATAATTCGGAATTTTATCTTTCAAAAATTCTACCAATTCTTCTGAATTTATTTTGCTTTTGGAAACTCCAAGAACAAATAACATATGCCCTGTCATTTGAATTTCTTCGCTATTTGATAAATAAATTCTTTCATATTCACAATCATCAATAACCTTATTTATATCTTTATCATTAGGAATAATTGTTCCTGATTCGTTCAGTAGTCTAAAATTTTTGAACCCTTTTTCAAGTATAGCTGCACTTATCTCAGGAAGCAGGCATTTATCATTAATTTCTGTTCCTAATATAATTCCAAGGTTACTTAAAACAAGTTTTATATCCAGCAATTGTTGACCAACATCATCCAAACGATGTAGTGAATTGTAAAAAATAACAACATCAAATTCTCTTGATTTAACTATTTCAGATATTTTTTTAGTATTATCACTTTTTATAAACTTGAAACTCTCATATCTATTATAGACATTATCAAAAACATCTCTAAAAAACAATGAATTATCAATATAAATATATTCCTCTATTCTATCTTCTAAATACTCAAAAATAGATGTTGTCAAATTGCTGTCTCTCCCTCCAATTTCTAATATATTTAATTTACGTTCTTTCAATCTGGATATAGCTGTTATAATTTCTACTATTCTATTTATATTTCCATTATAATTATATGTCTTTCTCAAAAAATCTGTGGGACTCAATTGATATTCATTGTTATAAAAAACATCAAAAGCATTCATTCTTCCCTGTAAAATGTCAATCACTCTATCTTTTAACTCTCTATAATTCAATGTTAATTCAGGGAGTAATCTATCACTTTCAATAAAACTATATTTGTCTTCTTCTATTTCTATGAATTTATGTTTTTCTAGTAATCTTATCCACCTCATTATCAATTCTTTGTATTCATTATCTATTTGACCTAGATTTATTATTGACTCCATCGAATATTTCTTCCCTTTTTGAAGTCCTATACTCTCTAGTAATGACACAATTACTTGTAAAACTAGAGAATTTTGTCTATCCCTATTTTCTGCACATTCTCCACGATCAATATTCATGTGACTAATTTCTATACTCAATTTTTGATGTAATTCTAATATATTTTGTTCTTTATCCACAACACTTTCTGTAAAAACAATGATCTGATTGTTTGTTCCGATTCTAACGACTTCAGCTACAGCCTTATTAACTTTAGGATGTTCAAGCAAAGCATCTTCAATTTCGCCAAGTTCAATTCTATGTCCTTTAACTTTTACTTGATTATCAAGTCTTCCTAAAAATTCAATAGTTCCATCATTCCATGTTCTCCCATTATCCCCAGTCCTGTACCACCTTATCCCATCTCGTTCAAAATATTTTTTATCTGTCAATTCTTCATCACCACGATAACATTTAGCGACACCTACTCCTCCGATAAGAAGTTCCCCTTCGACATAATTAGGACAAATTCTTCCAAAATCATCAACAACCCTATATACTTGATTTTTTAAAGGTCTACCATACGGAATAGAAATCCAATCTTTCGGTATTTCTCTTGGTACATTCAAATAGTTTGACCAAATAGATGCCTCCGTAGCTCCACCCATAGCTACAACAACCGAATCATCATTTTCACTAATACAATAGAATCTTTCCGGTAAATTTATAGCGATCCAATCACCTGAAAGCATAACAAGCCTAAATGGTAATTTTCTATCTTTGCCCTCAGCCATAGTCACAATCATATCAAATAAAATCGGTACAGAATCCCATATCGTGACATTATATTCATCTACCAATTTTAACCATTCATCAGGATTTCTATAATTATCTTCACTTGTTGTAACTATTGTTCCTCCGGCACTAAGTATTGCAAAAATATCATAAACAGATAAATCAAAGTCTATTGCAGATACCATAAGAATTGTATCATCAGCACTTACTTTATACTTCTCGTTTAAATCAATACAAGTATTGATAGCACTTGTATGCATAATCTCAACCCCTTTAGGGATACCGGTTGTTCCGGATGTCATAATGATATACGCACTGTCATAAGGACTAATCTCAACCGGTTGTTCTAATTTAGATTCATTTGCCATAGCCTCATCTAAATCAATAATTTTAACTTCATCTTTACTTAAAATACAATCTTTTATTGTTTTTTCATCACTTATAATATGCTTTATCCCTATTTGATTATAAATTTTACTTCTTCTGTCATTTGGTTGAGCAATACCTATTGATACGTATGTTGCTCCAACAAATAATATTCCAAAAATAGCATAGAGCTGTCTGCTGCCTCTTGGAAGTGTTATCCCTACATAGTTTCCTTTTTCAATACCATTCTTACTTAAATAACCTGCAACTTTTAAAGAAATCTCATAAAGTTTATAATATGTTATCTGTTCTTTCGTTTCAGAATCTATGATCGCAACTTTATCGGGATTTAATTTTACATTTTTGATAAATCCGTCATATAATGTTTCGTCAGGGTATTGAAGAGGTAAAATTTCCTCAACATCCTGTTTCCTAATAGATTTTTGATTTTCAGGTAAAACATCTACTTTCTTTTCCCAGTTTATTTTTTGTCTTAAAGATTCAAGTAATCCATATAAGGAATCCATCATATCATCTAATAAGTATTTTGGAAAAAGTTCATCTACACCATCCCAACAAAGAATTAAATTCCCATCCATGATGTATGTTTGAAAATCAAGCCAAACTCCAGGTGTTTGGGAAATCATATAAGATACTTTCCCCAAATTCTTCCTTGATATTTCAGTTTCTAATGGATAATCTATGTTGCATGCAAAAACTACAGGTGCTATATTCACACTTGTACCTTGATTTTTTGATATATCCCTTTGAACCTGAACTCCACTATACGCACTGTGAGATACATTTTCCAAAAACGTCTTGTTTATTCTTCTTAAAGTATCTAAAAAACGTGAATCATCTGTTACCTCATGCTCTACCAATAAAATATTCGTAAAATCAGACACCATATCCTTTAAATATTTATTTTCTAAATCTCTATTAAACAACGGTATATTTATAAAGAATTTCTCTTGGTTACACCATCTTTCAAGAACAAGTGCATAAGCAGTCAAAAGAACCATAGATGGTGTACTTTGATACGATGCTGCTATATCTTTTATAGCTTCCCATTCATCCTTTTTAATAATTCTCTTTCTTCTTGTAAATTTTGTTTCCTTAATTTGTTCCGGTTGTTTCTTTAATGGTAAATTCGGTCTTTCTATTTCAAATGAATTTATTTTTTGTTCCCAAAAAGCTTTATCCTCTTCATTATCCGGATTATTTGCTATATTCTGCATATATTCTTTAAATGTGTATACATTTAGACGATCCAGTTCAACTCCTGAATACAGTTCAGCTAATTCTTTGATGATAATACTCATACTCATTACATCCGACACAAGCAAATCTATATCAAAAAATATCCTTGACTTCTTATCTGAAAATTTTGCCAATGATAATCCCGCAACTTGACCTTCATTTACATTTAATTTTCTATGAGATATTTGTTCTCTGATTTCTATCAATCTTGAATATAAAGTTTCTTCATCAAGAGCAGATAAATCAAAAACTTCTATTTCTTCACTGTATGGTTTATCCAATATTTCTTGATAGCCATCTTTTGTAAATTTTGCTCTAAGCATAGGATGCCTGTATTGAAGCTTATTCCAAGAAGCTTTTAATCTATCAGCTTCAATGTTTTCTCCGTCTATTTCAAGATAAGCATGACAACCCACACCACCCAAAATCTGATCATTTTCTCTTCCTATCAGATAAGAATATTGAACATCCGTTAAAACAAATTGCTTGCTATCACTTTTACTAATTAAGTTATCTGCATCTTTCTTAATTTTTATTTTAGATTCATCTATAAACTGATACCAATTGGATAGATTTGGATCCTCCATAAGTTTTGCAAATGAAATTTTTACTCCTGCTTTCTTCAATTTCCCAGATAGTTGCATAACCTGAATGGAGCTTAAGCCTTTTTCTACTAAATTTTCATTTTCTAAAATTTCCATTTTTGCAAATATATTTTCTAACCAATCTTTTACTAATAATTTAGCATTTTCCTTTATATTATTAAGTTCCATTGCAAATACTCCTCTAAAAATTTTCTTTTAATTTATTTCTATCTATTTTCCCTAAAGCCGTTAACGGCCAAGCATCTATATATTTAACAATATCAGGTAATTTGAAGTCTGCTACATTGTTAGAAATCAAGAATTTTCTAACCTCTTCAAGTGTAAGTTCCTTATTTCCATTTAAAATAAATACAGCAATTGCTTCTCCTTGTAAGCTATCGGGTACACCTACAACTTGTACCGAATTTATATGTTCGTGAGTAAGTAAAATTTCTTCCAATTCCAATGGTGTTATTTTCTCACCCGCTCTATTGATGATTTCTTTAATTCTTCCTACAATTTGATAATTTCCATTTTTTAGTTTCCTTGCTTTATCTCCTGTTTTAAAATAACAATCTTGTGTTATACATATTTCATTTACTTCGGGAAGGTTGTAATAACCATAGATTGTATAAGCACCTCTAGTTATAAGCTCTCCATATTCTTCATCTCTTACTTCTTTCCCTTGATCATCCACAATTAGTATTTCATCATGCTCACTTATCGGTTTGCCTTGTGTTTGCCATCTTGTTTTGTCATCATCCTCTCTATTTGTTGTCAAAATCAACCCTTCAGCTATCCCAAAGATTTGTTGTAATTTAACATCAAAAATTTTTTCAATTTTTTCTGCTAACCAAGGTTCCAAAACTGAACCTCCAACTTGCAAAACTTTTAAAGATGAAAGATCATAATCTTCGTATTGAAGGTAATCCATACAAATATTAGCAATCGCAGGAACAAATCCCGTTATAGTAACTTTCTCATCTTCTATTAAAGGCAAAATTTCATCAGGACTTGTTACATTACACAAAACCACTTTCCCACCTTTTGCAAAAGTTCCTACTATTCCGGGACAACCTAAAGGAAAATTATGTGCTATAGGCAAAGAGGCAAGATATACAGTTTTTTGATTTAAATCACATCGTTCTCCTGTTTTATTTGCAACATAGATATAATCACAATGTCTTCTTGGAATCAGTTTTGGTATCCCTGTTGTACCACCGGACAATAACAATAATCCAATTTCTTTATAATCAACATCAGAATATTTATATTGATTATTATTCTCAATAATATTTGAAAATCTTTTATATTCTTGATTTTCTCCAAGAATATAAACCTCTAACTGTTTGTTTAATTCAGATTTTATATCACGAATCATGTCCACGTATGAAAAACCTAAATATTTATCCTTTGAAATATATGCTACCGCCTCAGATTTTTCTATAATTCCTTTTAGTTCATTTTTTCTATGTGCAGGCAAACTCATAATCGGAATAATGCCTGTTTTAAACATTGCAAAAGATATTACGATAAATTCATAGCAATTTGGAAGTTGTAATACAATCTTATCTCCCTTTTTGAAACCTGCTTTAAGTAGTCCATTGGCATATTTATTAGAAAGTTCATCAAGATCGTTATATGACAACCTCGTATCCCCATCTACAATCGCTGTTTTATCTTTATAAGTTTTAGCACAATTAGTAATAAACTCTCCTAATGTAATATGTTCCCAAACATTTTCATCATAAAATTTTTCCAATTTTTCTTTTATTTCTATATTCATACTTCCTCCTATATGCAAATCGCTCCAAAATACTTGCCTGACGATAAATTTAACGCTATCAAATCCTTATTTGTTCTCTTTATCTTATCTTCAATTTTTATTATCTGATCATCAATATGAATGACTTCTATCTCTTTCGGACTTCTTATAAGTCCATAACCTTCATATTTTAAGTAAGCCTCTTTTGCTGTCCAATATTTATAAAACATAGGTGCATTCAATCCTATATTATCAATTTCTCTGAATGTAAAGCAATTTTCAAGTATATCTTCAAACGCAAAATCATCATTCACTTTCTCAATGTCTATCCCAAGTTCTCTCTTTGAAAAACCAATCACTACATATCCATCTGTATGTGAAATATTGAATTTAATCTCATTTTGGTTTTTAATATATGGCTTGTAATATTTATCCCTCAAAACAATTACATCTGAAAAAGGAATATCTAATATTGTTTCAAAACCTTTATTTAAAATGCTTCTCGAAACTGCAAAATTTATCTTTGAAACTTCCGATTTATATGCAGTAAGTTTTTCTATTTCCTCATACTTTAAAAAGTTTTCTAAATCTTTTATCATAAATGCACTTGTGTTAGTTAACACTAACCCCACATCAAAAAAATTAAGTATCTCACTTATTGCCGTGAGATTTTGAAACTCTTTTATGTTTGAAATCTCCAATCTATATATCTTCATCTGAACAAACAAATTCTTTAATTGCCTTTATTACACTCTCAGAAGATGTATTTACAAACATATGCTTGCCTTCGATATATTTGTAAGAAAAGTCTTTTGTTGTGTAATCTTGCCATTTTAAAAGTTCTTCGAGCTCCATTTCTTCATCAATATCACCCATCAAACCTAAAATCTTACTCTCTAGTTTCTTGCCCTCTATATCTTGATAATCTTCATCAATCATAAAATCGGCTCTCAGCGTTGGCAAAAATATACTGATTAAATCCTTGTTGTCTAATATCTCATTAGGAGTTCCGTCATATCTTCTTAATCCCTCAATAAATCCTTCATCGTCTAAATGGTAAATGGGGTTTGGTTCTTTATAACAAGGTGCCCTACCTGCTGAAATAATTAAACCCGCAGGGATTGGAAACCCACTCTCTTTTAGTTTCAGTGCCAGTTCATAAACTATCTTAGTTCCCATACTATGTCCGAAAAAATAATAGGGTAATTTGAAATCAAAAACCATTTTCATATCTTCAAATATTTCTTCTACAAGTTCTTTTATGTTGCTAATTGCTTTTTCGGAAAACCTGTTTTCTCTTCCCGGATATTGAGCAAAATAAACTTTATTAAACATAAACTGCTCTCCCCAATTTTTAAAAGAAGATACACCGCCTCCTGCATAAGGAAACATGAATATAACGCCTTTACTCTCATTAACTTCCAAATCATTCCCTGATACAAAATATCTATTCAAATTATCCCCTCCATTCACATTTTTTAACCTTTTTCAACAATTAGCTTTACCCAACTTATAATAACACTTTTTGATAACTATTTTCAATATCTATTGAGGTGTTATATTATTCAGAACTTCATTAGTATCATACAACTTTCTTATTATATTCCTTAATATAGGAATGTTAATTGTTTGTTTTCCATCACTCCATGCCAAATCCGGCTTAATATGTGCCTCAATTAATATTCCATCCGCTCCGGCAACAACAGCAGCTCTTGATAATGGTTCTATTAATGATCTTTTCCCTGTAGCATGACTAGGATCAGCAATAATCGGTAAATGTGTCATCTCTTTTAAAAGAGCAATTGAGGCAATGTCCATGGTATTTCTCATGTAATTCTCATATGTTCTTATCCCTCTTTCACAAAGAATTACTTTTTCATTCCCTTCAAGCATGATATATTCCGCACTTAACAAAAATTCTTTTATCGTTGCACTTAGTCCTCTTTTTAATAGTACGGGTTTATCTATTCTCCCAAGTTCTTTGAGCAATGGATAATTGTACATATTTCTTGAACCGACCTGTAATATATCAACCTTATCTATCATATATTCCAGTTCTCTAACATCCATAATCTCTGTTATAACCGGCATGTCCATCTCATTTCCAATTTTACAAAGAATATCAATACCTGCTCTTCCTAATCCTTGAAAATCATATGGTGAAGTACGTGGTTTAAATGCTCCTCCTCGTAAAATATCGACCCCTATCTCTTTCATATCCAAAGCAATTTTTCTCAATATATCTTCTGATTCAATCGAACATGGACCGGATATGACTACCGATTTATTTCCACCTATTTCTAATTCTTTTATAGAAATTATGGTTTTATCTTTATACTGTTTAGTTGCTAAATATCCATTTTCTAAAGATAAATTTTCCATTTCTAAAAAAGCTCTTTCTTCACTTTCAATCTTTTCTTTTAAGCTATTATTAAATACATTTATAATATAATATTTTTTGACATCATATACATCATGTTCTATTCCTCTTGAAATTAAATAATTTCTACATTTTTTATAACAATCTTTATTGTTGAATACATAGTGCATTTCACATCACCATCCTTTAGTTTGAAACAATCCACTTCATCGCCTCGCTATAGCCATCAAACCCTTTTCCTAAAATTGTCTTTTCTGCAAACTCAGATATAAAAGATTTTTTTCTATAAAATTCTCTCTTGGATATATCCGTTAAATGAACCTCCACTGTTCTTATATTAACCGCTTTTAATGCATCTAAGATTGCAATACTTGTATGAGTATATGCTCCCGCATTAATAATGATTCCATCATATTTTCCATACGCAGCCTGAATTTTACCTATGATTTCCCCCTCATGATTTGATTGATATATTTCTACAATGATACCTAATATCATTGCATAATCTTCTATCATTCTACATAAATCATCATAGGTCTTAAAACCATATATTTTTGGCTCTCTAAGTCCAAGTAAATTGATGTTAGGTCCATTAATTATCAATAATTTTTTCATACATGCTCAACACCTCGTTAATAGCAGATTCTATCTCATCATTGTTATTAATAACAATATCACTTTCTTGAAGATAGATAGGATTTCTTTTATTATATAATTTTGTTAATCCTTTTAAGCCTCCTTGTGAAAGAGGTCTTCCTATAGTTTCTAACTTGTTCAAATCTCTATTTAAAAAAATTACAACAGAATTGTATTTTAAGTAGTTTATATTTTCTTCACTTTCTATGACTCCACCACCGGTAGATATTATTTTCGAGAAAGTAAGAAGTTGATTTTTAACTATCTGCTTTTCTATTCTACGGAAATATTCAATTCCTTTTTCTAAAATAATCTCTTCGGCTATCATGCCTTGTTCCTTTTGTATTTCTTCATCTATATCAACAAAAAACCTATTCATCTTTTTCGCAATTTTTTGTCCCACAACTGTTTTTCCGCTTCCAGGCATTCCTATGAAAACGATATTTAGCAGTTTTCTTCTTAATCGACAGTATATCTCCTCAATAGCAGTTTTTTGATTTAAACCTATTCCAAATAATTCAGCAGATTTTTTCGCCTGAGCAATCAACATCAAAAGTCCCGAATGAACTTCACAACCGATCCTTTGAGCATCTAACAGTAATTTTGTTCTTATCGGATTATAATTAAGATCAATTACAGCCTTTAATTCTTTTAACTTTCTTATATCAATAGGATAATCGTCATTTTCATGGGGGTATGTTCCTAATGGTGTACAGTTAATTAATATATCTATATTCGACATATAATCCAGATCTTTAAAATTTCGCTCTCCTCTTCTTGAAACAATCTTTATATTTTTATATCCTAAGTCAAATAATACCGTCTTCGCCATTACTGAAGTAGCTCCATTACCAACAATTAAAAATAAAGGATCTTTGATTCTTATTTTCATTCTATTTAACATAAATAAGAAACCGTAATAATCGGTATTATATCCGTACAACTTTCCATTTTTATTTACTATCGTATTTACACAGCCTGTTTTCTTGGAAACTTCATCTAAATAATCACAGTATTGCTTTGCAATCCTTTTATATGGATTGGTAACATTTAATCCCTTAAAATTTCTTTCTTTAAAAAAACTATTTATTTCTCCCTTATTTTTTTCTATTAATTCATAGCTATAATCTCCAAATTCTTCATGTATCATCGGAGAAAAGCTATGAACTAATCTTTCACCAAGTAATCCATATTCCATAATAATCAAGTCCTAACACTATATTTTCCCACTAAATAATCCAATATCACTATAGCCGTAACCGCTTCCACGACAGGAACTCCTCTTATTGCTATACAAGGATCATGTCTACCATTTATCTTTATACTTGTTTCCTCATTCTTATATAAATCTATGGTGTTTTGTTCTTTTTTTATAGATGGGGTAGGTTTAAACGCAACTTTGAAAGTAATGGGCATGCCATTACTTATCCCTCCCAAAATACCACCTGAATGGTTTGTTCGTGTCTTTATCTGCTTATTCTCATCAATATAAAACTCATCATTATTTTCTGAACCTAATTTCACAGCTCCATCAAAACCTGAGCCGAACTCAATTCCTTTTATTCCAGGAATAGAAAATATCATTTTAGAAATATTATTCTCAATACCGTCAAAAATCGGCTCTCCTATACCTGCATCTAATCCAAATACAGAACATTCCACAACTCCTCCGGTTGAATCTCCTTTTTGTTTTAATTCAGATATTATTTGATCTATTATTTCTATATTCTCTTCATTAATTACCGAATACCTATTTTCTTCAGATGCCCTGTATTTATTTATCATATCTTCTTCAAGATTATGTTCTGTATCTAAAATATTTCTTATTCTATAAAGATGAGCTAAAACATGTATGTTGTTAGTTTCTAATAATTGTTTCGCTATCCCCCCGAAAGCTGTAATGACTGCTGTTAATCTTCCTGAAAAATGTCCACCGCCTTCCAATTGAATATGTTCTCCATATTTCTTTATAGCGGAAAAATCAATATGAGAAGGTCTTGGTATTCCAACTATCTCCTTATATTCTGTTGAATTTGCATTTTTATTTTCAATAATCAGAGATAATGGATCTCCCATAATAGTATTATTCCTTATTCCAGATAAAAACTTTATTTGATCTTCTTCTGTCCTTTGTGTAACAAATTCATTGTTTCCAGGAGTTCGTCTTTTCATAAATTTTTTCAACTTTTCTAAATCTATATTCATTCCATATGGAAACCCATCTGCTACCCCGCCAATACATTTTCCATGTGATTCTCCAAAAATACTTAACCTTATATTTTTCCCTATACTAATCGACGACATTTACATTTCCACCTACCTTTTCAAAATCTTGTATAAACCTTGGATATGATTTATTAACAGTTTCTGCATTTATCACTGAAACAGTTTTTTTACATCTTATCGATGCAATAGTTGCAGCCATTACTATTCTATGATCATTAAAAGAATTTACTATGCCTCCGTTTAAAAACTCTTGACCTGTAATTTTTAAGCCACAATCTATTTTCTCAACTTTTGCACCTAAGTTTTTTAACATCTGAAACGTAGAGTCTATCCGATTACTCTCTTTATATTTTAATCTTTTACCACCACTTAATATACTTGTTCCTCTCGATAATGCCGCAACAACGGATAATACAGGGAATAAATCCGGTATATCGGTAAAATCAAGATTAAAAGAAACGAGATTACTTTTTGAGGCAAAAACACAATCTCCTGAAAGTTCTAAATTTCCCCCTATTTTTTTTAATATATCTATGATTTGCTTGTCTCCTTGAATAGAATCAAAATTCAATCCATTTATTTTTAAAGTCCTACCCAAACATCCTGCTACAATAAAAAAGGCAGCATTTGACCAATCCCCCTCAACAACATATTTATTGGGCGATTTAATCAATCTTCTACCTCCAAAAACTACAAAACTATTCTCTTTCTCTTTAACAGTTATTCCAAAATCCTTTAAAATATCTATTGTCATATCAACGTAATTTCCAGACTCTAAAGGAGTTGTCAAAAAAACAGTAGTTTCCTGCTCCATTAGTGCCGATAACAACAGCAATCCACTAATATATTGAGAACTAATATCTCCTTTTATCTTAAAAAGAGTTCCTGTTGCATTTCCGAAGACCCTTATCGGAAATACTTCACTTTCAAAACATACTCCGGAATTTTTTAGTGTTTCTATTAACTCTATAATCGGTCTATCCCTTAAGCTCTCTTTACAATCTACTATTGTGCTTTTTGAAAACATACTAAGTAGCGGCAATAACAACCTTAAAGTTGTTCCGCTCTCTTTACAATCAATATAAGTCTCATCAGAGATATTCTCAATGGAACGAACATAAATATTATTACTTTCTGTTTCTATTTTTGCACCTAACGCTTGAAGACAATTTATAGTTGCAAGAACATCATCCGAAATCATATCTACATTAGATAGTTTTATATTTTGTTTTTGCGAAATAGAGCTTACAATCAAAGCCCTATGTAACACAGATTTAGAGGGAATAGCCTTTACTTCTCCAAATAACTCGTTAGGTATAATTTTTATGTCCATAATCTCCACCTTATCTACATGCAACACTTATAATATTTTTCAAGTCTTTCCTACTTACACAATCAATCACAGCGCAACCAATTTCTTTTGGATAAACCAAATTTATTTTATCACCATTATTCTTTTTATCTTTTAACACTTCTTGGTATATTTGTTCCTCATTATATTCACAACTCACTGGTAATTGATATTTTTTTAATATATTGATTATTCGCAAGTGTGTTTCTTTAGAAATAGCACCCAATTTATAATATGCTTTACTGATCATCGCCATACCAATAGCAACAGCATATCCATGAGATACAGAAAAATCACTTAGTTTCTCTATTGCATGACCGATTGTATGTCCAAAATTTAGTAATTGTCTCTCACCTGATTCTCTTAAATCACATCCAACAATCTTCTTTTTGATACTTATACTTTTTCTGATGACAATTTCTAATATATCTTTTTCGTATACATTTTTTGACATAAGTAAATCAGATAATTCCTTATCTCTTATAATTGCACTTTTAATAACTTCAGCCAATCCATTTCTAAATTCTTTATCAGAAAGAGTATCTAAAAATTTCAAGTAGATAAATACTGCCTTAGGATTATAAAAGGTGCCTATTAAGTTTTTTCCATCTTCAGTATTTATTGCAGTCTTTGAGCCAATAGAGGAATCTACCATAGATAAAAGTGTTGTCGGAACTTGAATATAATCAATACCTCTCATATATGTAGAAGCTACAAATCCTACCAAATCTCCAACTACACCACCACCAAAAGCAATAATTAAGTCATGTCTATCTACATTAATCGATGTTAAAAATCGAATAATTTGATAGTATGTTTCTATACTTTTAGACTGCTCTCCTGGTTTTATAACACACCTATAAGAATCTTTTTTAGGTAAAAAAGTGAATTCGGGATATAGAAAATCAACTATTTCATCAGTAATAAAAACTTTTTTTCGATAAGAATAATTAATATCAATAAAAGATTGTAACTCTTCTTGTATATTATCTACAAGAGATATCTCATATTCTAAATTTGATGACAGATCAAATTTTCTCATTTTCAATCCTCTATATACACAAGCCTATTTATAATGCTTCCAACTTTCTCTTTTGTTTCTTCTAATTCTCTTTCCGGATTAGATAGTTTTACAATGCCAGCACCAACTCTAACCCAAGTTTCTTTTTCATTCTGAAAAGCTGTTCTTAACACCAAAGCTACATCTAATGTGCCATCTTTATCATAAGTCAATACCCCACCGCTGTATAAGCCTCTTTCATCTTTCTCTAATCTATCAATAGCTTCTATACATTCTTTTTTAGGTATTCCCGATGCAGTTACTGCCGGGAATAATGCTGTAAAAGCATGCCATTCATTGAATTCGTCTTTAATTTTTCCTCTTAATCTTGAGGCTAAATGTTGAACTGTTCCTCTTTCTAAAACATCCATAAACTGAATTACCGAAACACTATCCTTATCGCAAACTTTTTCTAGTTCTTCATATGCTAATTTTACTGAAACAGCATGTTCCGCAATTTCTTTTGGATCTTTTAAAAGTTCATCTTTTAATTTTTTATTAAGCTCTTTATCTTCCGTTAATGCTCTTGTTCCGGCTAACGGAAAAGTATATACGGTTTTATCTCTATCAACCTCAACTACCGTTTCCGGACTAAATCCGACCACTTCCAAATCATCTATTTTCATACAATATGATCTAGCCGGATTGTTATACTTCCTTCCTTCCAAGTAACTATCCATGAATGAAATTCTTTTTTCTAAATTTATCTTTCTGGATAAAATAACTTTTTCATATTTATTATTTTTAATTTCTTCTGTTGCTTTTGATACAATATTTTTGTAGTAATTTTCATCTACAGATTTAATGAGTTCTAATTTTGATTTATCATTTTCCGTTATAATTTCTTTTAATTCTTTCAAATTTGATAAACAATCTTCAACCATAGAAACTATACACTCAAATTCTTCCATATATCTAATTAAAATTCTATTTTTTTCAACTCTGATATCTATGTTAGGAATAAATAAGTCCATTAATTTCTCGTTGATTTTTTCATCTAAAAAGGAATTTTTAGCGTAGCTGAAATTTACAATCCCATATGCTTTCCATCCTTTCATTTCTACTTTTTTAAATATATTAAAAATATCGTTATTTAAATCAGTAATAATAAATTCTTCCATCCTTTCATTTCTTACAACTTGAATCTTATCCGCAAAAAATGAAAACCTTATATAATTACCTATCCCTAACGAAAGTTCATCTTTATGTTTGTTTTCATATATGATATACGAATCATTATGTTGTTTTAAAAAACTTTTTACAATATTAACAGTTACTATGTACTTATCCAAATTTCTTTCTAATGTGTCTATAATATATTCTTTATAGTTTTCTAATTTTTGAAAAAACAGCATATTATCCATTTCTATTACCTTCCCCCTTAATTTGATGATATATATTTTATTTTCACCATGTTTTATTAATATGCATTTTGTTCTCCTTATAGAACTTTTTATATTCTACTACTAAATGATACCAAATGTCAATATCATAACTATTTTTTATAAAACAAAAAATAGTTATGAATAAGCTCATATCTCATTCATAACTATTTAAACTATTTTTTAATATAATTTTTTATTTTTTCAAAACTGTCATCTGACAAAACATGCTCAATATCACAAGCTTCTTTTTCAGCTGTATCAGTATCAATTCCAACTTTTAGTAAAAGTTCCTTTAAATACACATGCTTCTGATAAACTTTTTCTGCTATATGTAGCCCCTCATCTGTTAAGCGTACAATCTTATCTTCACCATATGTTAAATACCTCTTCTCAACAAGGATATGAATAGCTTTAGTAACCACCGACTTTGCCCGCTTCATCTTTTCCATTATGTCTTTATGTTTCACCTTTTCTTTTTCTAAAGATAACATATAAATATTCTCTAAATAATTTTCTTCTAAATAATTTTTATGCATTCCTACCCTCTCACATTCCATCTAATTTCTTTTATGTTCACTTTATTATATCTATTCTTCTCATTTTTAGCAAGCACAGTAAGTGCATATGCACTTACGAAAAAATTGACTCGAGCTTCGCATTTACATCGGAATATTTTCGTCAATTTTAGCTTGTTGGGGAAATCCCCAAACCCCTGTGCAGGCAATCTTCCTTGTAGTGGTTATCTAACATTTTTCTCATAAATTTATCTGTATGTTGCCTATCTTTCGTTGAATTTTTCTTCAAAAAATGATATACTATTTTTGTAATTTAAATAAGAATTTTGTCTCTTAACAGGAGATTTCTTGACAAAGAAATATAAAAACAAATGAAACCTGTAACTCAAGTTAGTGCTTGATTTTACAGGTTTTTTCTTTTATAAAATTTTGTTTTTCTATATGAATTTGGAGGTTATACTATGGCAAACAGAACAAGAAACAACGGAATATACCTTATGCTTTCCGATGATGAACTTGAAATTTTAAACAAAAAATATGAACTGTCCGGTTGTAAAACCCTTCGCCAGTTTGTGATGAAATGTATATTGGAAAAAGATATTTTTGTACTGGATATGAAAGTGTTTAAGGAGATGTCTACAAATATCGGAAGAATTACAGGCAGCATCAATCAGATTGCAAAGAGAGTAAATTCAACAAGCATCATCTACAAAGATGATATCAATGACTTGAAAAAACTCTTGGAAAAACAAGGAAAAGATATCTACTTTCTTCGTAAGAAACTATATGAATTAGGGAATTTAGGAACAACAGATACGGAGGAAATCTAATGGCAGTTACAAAAATTCATCCGATAGAAAAAACACTTTATTTAGCCTTAGACTATATTATGAATGAAGATAAAACCGATGGAAAAATCCTTATTTCTTCTTTTGGCTGCAATCCTAAAACAGCTCATCTTGAATTTGAACAGACAAAAAGAGAATGTAATTCCAAAGCAAAAATTTTAGCAAGACATCTAATTCAAGCATTTGCTCCGGGAGAAACTACACCTGAGCAGGCACACCAAATCGGACTGGAGTTATGTGAGAGAGTCTTGCAAGGGAAATATGAATATGTCCTTACTACGCATATTGACAAAGGGCATTTACACAATCATATTCTGTTTAACAATGTCAGCTTTGAAACAGGAAAGGCATATAAAAGTAATAAGAGAAGTTATCATCAAATTAGAACTGTCAGCGATGATTTATGTAAAGAAAACGACTTATCCGTTATTGATGAAAACTACAAAAGGTTTAAGAACAGATACTCTACAAATGGCAAAAGCTATATGGAATATACCGAATTTAAGAGGGGAGCTTCTTGGAAAAACAAGCTTCAGATTGCGATTGATAAAGCTGTTTTAAAATCCAAAACCTACGAGGAATTTCTAAAGACTATGGAAAATTTCGGTTATGAAATCAAGATTGGAAAGTACCTTTCCTTCCGACATAAAGATAAAAGGGATAACGGAAGATTTACCAGAGCAAAAGCATCTACTTTAGGGGAAGATTATACAAAAGAGAGAATCAAGGAACGAATCAAAGATCCAAATAAACATCATATTTATGCTAATCAGGAATATCATTATGAAAAACGCTCCTACAAGAAACCGGATACTATTGTAGATATGAAAAACAATGAAAAGGTAAAATCCTCTAAAGGCTATGAAGTATGGGCAGGCAAACATAATATGAGAACTATGGCATCCGCCTTAAATGAAATAAGAAAATCAGGTATTAGTTCCTACGAGGAATTAGATTTAAAATTAAAGAAAGTGGCATCAGACAGACAACAATTATTAGATAAGATAAAACACATAGAAAAAGAAATGAAGTCCATTTATTCTGTAATAGAAAATAAAAATACGATCTCTGAAAATCAACTGATTTATGATATGTATATGAAAAATAAGGAAAACAAAGCATTTTATGAAGAATATAAATCGCAAATCATTGCCTATGAAACAGCTATGAAAGGGATCAAAAATTTCAAATATCAAACATTAAGCATTCAAAATTTATCTGATAAATATATGCTTTTAGAACAAGAAAAAACTACACTTATGGGAGAATATTCCTCTCAAAACTCTATGCTTCACAAGCTTGGGCAAGCAAAGAAAAATACAAATTTGTATCTTGATAATCATTTGGAAAAATAAAAAAGTAAGTGATAATCGTTTCTATCCGAATTTTGAATAGAACGGATTATCCCTACTTGATTTCAATTTAAATGATGCCATTTATCAGATTTTTCTACAATATAATATTCCTTGAATTCTTCCTTTTCTTCAAGGAATTCTTCTCTTCTTTTCCATACCACAAGAGCTATGATCGTGATTATAATATAATTGACCACCTGATTTGCTATGTCATGATTTAACAGAGGCAAAAAATAGTCTGTTCCCTTTGTAATAAAGCCATTTACCAAGATACAATAAACTGTCATGGAACTCAAAAACGAAATGGCGAAGTTTAAGATTTTTCCTAGCAATCCAAGTTTTCGATGGATCATTTTAAACAGAGCGGAATAGATTATTACTGCCAATATTGCTGCCAATACATCCCAAAAATACATGGCATATCCGGATGAGAATTTTACTGAAAAATAATGGTGGGTATAGTACCAGCTTGCTATAAATACTACAAGTTTGTCCAGTGCAAACAAGCTGATTTTTACAAATGTGGCTCCTGCAAACAGGATAACTCCCAAATATATTATAATTAAGGCTATAAAAATGATAACCAGACCAATCATATCATTTTCCTCCTATCTGAATAATTTTCTTTTTCTTATAATATAACGCTCCCGTTCTAATTTATCAAACCTTTATTTTCCATATATTCCTAATAAAAAACAAAAAAACAGTGGATAAACAGCCTTATCAGCTGTTTACCCACTATTTTAAAACTTTATAATTTTATCTCTCTACATTTTTCTCTTTTTTGATACCGCTCTGTTCCCTTGGTTTTTCGCCTGCCTTTTCCTTATACTCCTTTAACTTACCAAGTGCTGAAGGTTTCTTTGTTTCCTTTGTGTTTTGATTTGTTTTGACCTGTTCTTTGGCTTTTAGCAGCTTTGCGGAATAAACTTTAAGAGACAAATATTTTTTTCCGTCCTTTCCCTGACTGATTTTTTCTTTTCCAAACACATGAACAAAATCTCCTTTTTTCAAATTTTCCACACTGCTTACCTTATCGTTATAGGCTAAACAGTGGTGTTAGAATAAAAATAGATCAAATGAA
>KI259737.1 GCA_000467935.1 Peptostreptococcaceae bacterium oral taxon 113 str. W5053 | reverse complement strand
ATGTGTCTACTTTTATAAGTATAATGCAAAAAGTCCAAATCATGTTGTATCAGAGGTTTTCTTAAAGTTTAGCATATGTCTTGATAAATAATAGAATTACAAGATTACAATATACTGTCTATGAGTTTATTAATTAGGTTATAAATGGTATAATAAAAATATAAATTTAAAGTTTTTTTAGTTTTTATAAAGTGCTGAGATATTACATAGATAGATGATTTGAATATCTTGAAAGAAGGGCTGATGTGAACCACAAGAATATAAAAAAAGAATGCGAAGAGCTATGGGCAAAAAATAAATATTATGTGTTAAGCAAATCGCATAAAGTATACTTAGAAATAAGAGAGTATTTGAAAGAAAAAGAAGTTGATATTTTATTTATTAATGAAAGAATACAAAAAGTAAGGGATATAAAAGAAAGTAAAAAAGATTTTAGTAATGCCATTCTTCATTTATGGGGATATTTCAAAAAACAGGCAACGGAGATGGAAAAACAAGGATTATTTAACATACTGGAAGAATATATAGGAGGGAAAAATAATCAGAAATCAGTAATTGAATATATCAATACTTTACTAAAGAAATATCCAAATAAATATTTACAAGAATCTACTTTATTAACAGGAGAAAAAGATGAGACTATGGCATGAACAAATTATTCATCTATTGCCTAAAAACCAGCTTCTTGGTCAACATAGAGAATGTTGTGCGCTTAGGGGAAATGGATGGAAAAAGAAACATAAAACAGTAGATTATGTATTTTTATATTCTCCATATTACTTATTTATTTATCATTCATTAGTTATGGATGAAATGGAAAAAAGAGGGTATAAGCTTTCTAAAGAATGGAGAGATAAGAATTATAGGGGAAAGAAAGCAGAAAATTACTATAATCTTGAAGAAAAAATTATAGATAGCCCAATTTACAAAGAACATGATAATGAATATTTAGTTGAGTGTATAGAAAACTTGCGAAAAAAAGGGATTAAATTAGAACTATAAAAGTTTTGATCGTTTTTACTACTACAACTCATTGTCCAAAAAGGGAGACACGAGCCAATGAATCTTGTAGATAATTTTTAGAACTTGAATTGACAAGTCAAGTGCAAC